>NZ_JBWAXO010000006.1:0-340110 GCF_056135325.1 Microbacterium sp. sgz311019
ACTCCATGACCCTCCTCCTCGCCGAACCAGAGGAGGTGGCCATCCCCGAACTCACCGCGGCATAATCACATCAGCTGATCCCCGCACGGTGTCGAGAAACTCCACCAACCAGCGGGACGTCACCGGACGCCGCATCCGCCACCCTCGCCCAGTCGGCCCAGATGCTCACGCTCGTCGCCCGGTTCGACGACGGGTCAGCGCGCCCGGAGCGCCCCCAGGATCGGCGCACTCCGCTGGAAGAGCAGCGCGTGGCCGCCGTCGACGAAGTGCGCGGCGACGTGCGACAGCCGGGAGACGATCGCCCGGCCGGCGGACGGATCCACGTTTCCGTCCTGCTCCCCGTGCCACCACTGGATCGGCGCCTGCACGTCCTCCAGCTCGAAGCCCCACGGGCTGCAGATCATCCGCGCCTCGTCGGTCGGCCCCTCCGGACCCTGGCGGAAGCCGTCGGCGACGGCCTCGAGAGAGGTCCGCATGCGGTCCGGGTGCTCGCGTGCGAATGCCGCATCCGGTGACGAGCCACGGGCGACGAGGGCGATGGTGCGGTCGATCCCGGTCGCCGTCCGCGGCGTGCTGGACGCCATGAGCCGCCCGAAGAGCCTCGGCGCGTGCAGCGCCATTCCGTAGTAGGCCCGCGAGGTGCGCGAGATCCGCGCCTGTTCGCGGAACCACGGCTCGCTGTAAGGCCCGGAGCCGGCGCACACGACCGTCGCCGACACGCGATCGGGCAGCCGATGCGCCACCGCGAGCGCGAATGCGCCGCCGGCGGAGTGCCCGAGGACCCCGACCCGGTCGACGGCCAGCCGGTCGAGGAACGGGGCGACGTCCGCGGGCCAGTCGACGAGCGGTCGCACCGGCGCCCGGTCGGAGCGGCCCAGCCCGGGCCGGTCCATCCCGATGAGACGGATGCCCGCATCCCTTGCGGCCTGGTCGAGGGCGAGGCCTGCGAGCCCCGAGCTCGACGAGCCCGGGAGGAACAGCACGGGCGCGCCCGTGGGGTCGCCGAGGTCGTACCAGCCGAGCGCGCGGCCGTCGTCGAGGCGGACGTCTTGCGCGGTGGGAGTGGTCATCGCGAGCCCTCTCCCTGGGTGGCGATCCACTCGTCGAGCAGACGCGGCAGCTGCTCGGCCAGGAAGGAGTTCAGGGATGCCGTGGCCTCCAGCACCGCGCGCTGCTCGGTGCTCGACTCGTCCAGGAGCGAAAGGCCCTCTCGAGCCATCGCGGCCGCTTCGAGATAGGGTGCCGGGTCGAATCCACGCGTCCGGTCGAAGATGAGACCGACCCGGTCGGCGCGCTCTCCCGCGGCACGGGATCGCCGCACGAGCCGGCGCGATTCGAGCTCCCGCACTCCTCCGACGACGGCGCTCCGGCTCGCCTGCAGCGCCGCGGCGAGTTCGTCGATGGAGGGATGCGGCGGCTCGCACACGAAGAGGTATCCGGCGATGCGGCCCGTGATCGGTGCGACTCGGTAGCGCACGGTCCAGATGGCCGCGATGCGATCGGCGTAGGCCAACCGGTCTTCCAATGTGCTCACGTGGTGAGGATATCGCACTAACGACTGTTATGACAGATAAATATGTCATCTCGCTCGCGAGATCCGAGGAAGAATGAGACGGCGGGGCCGCCCGCATCCATCGACTTCCTCTGACAGGAGAACCCATGAGCGACCCGCACGCCGACTGGAACCAGCGGATCATCGACCAGTTCCGCACCAATGACGGCCTGGTGGAGTCGCCGCCGTTCGGTCGCAGCCTCGTGCTCGTGCACCACGTCGGCGCGAAGTCGGGCACGGAGCGGATCGCACCGGTCAGAGCCATCCCCGAGGGCGACGGGTGGCTGATCGCGGCGTCCAAGGGCGGTGCCCCGGAGAACCCGGGCTGGTACCACAACCTGCTCGCCCACCCCGACGTCTCCATCGAGGTCCCGGGCGAGGCCGACCTCGTCCCGGTGCGCGCCGAAGAACTCAGGGGACAGGCGCGCGACGAGGCGTGGCAGCAGTTCACGGCGGCCAGCCAGGGCTTCCGCGACTACGAGCAGAAGACCAGCCGGACCATCCCCGTGCTCGTCCTGCACCGCCGCTGACTCAGGGCTGCAGCAGAACCTTCCCGACCCGTCCCGGACGGGTGCTGGCCGCCACCGCCGCGGCGATGTCGTCGAGCGGGTGGATGCTGTCCACCGGCAGGGTGAGCTTCCCCGAGCCGACCAGCTGGAACAGCTCGCCGAACAGCGCCCGCTGGGTCTCGCCGGGCATCGCCGCCGACACCTTCGAGCCCCAGAATCCCTTGACGACGGCCTGCTTGAAGATGAGATCGCCGGAGGAGAGCTGCATCCGGTCCGACGCCATCGCACCGAACGAGACGAGGGTGCCGCCCTCGCCCAGGAGGTGGAGGAGATCGCCCGCCGCACTGCCGCCGACCGAGTCGACGGCGGCCCGGATCGGGCGGTCGCCGGCGAGCTCGCGCACGCGGTCCTTCCAGTCCTCGTCGTCGGTGGAGACGATGTTCGAGATGCCTTCCGATGCGAGCTCGTCGACATCCGACGCCCGTCGCACGATGCCGATCACGGTGATGCCACGGCTTGCGCCGATCTGGGCGACGAGGCGCCCGACGGTGCCGTTCGCCGTGTTCTGAAGGATGACATCGCCGTCGCTCACTCCGAGGAAGTCCACCAGCGTGAGGGCGCTGAACGGCATGGCGACGAGCTGGGCCGCGACCTCGTCGGGGATGCTGTCGGGGACCGGGATGACGGCGCCCGCCTTCGCGATGACGTACTCGGCCCATGTGCCGAATGTGCCGCCGGTGGCCACGCGCTGGCCGACCTCGATGCCCTCGACCTCCGGACCGACGGCATCGACGATGCCGACGGCCTCGGTGCCGGCGCGGGCCGGCAGCTGGGGCTTGTAGCCGTAGGTGCCGCGCACGGTCCACAGGTCGTGGTTGTGGATCGTGGCGAGGATGACCTTGACCCGGACCTCGCGGGGACCGGGCTCGGGAAGGGGCAGTTCTTCGACGCCGAGGACCTCGGCCGGGTCTCCGAATTCGGAGTGGATGAGTGCGCGCACCCGCCGAGCCTACGCTCCGACAACCCTCGGGGGCGGTCTCGGAGCGCGGAACCCCTATCGGATCACGCGATATCGCAGAAAGACGACTCCCGAGCCGAAGATGCGGGATTCGAGCAGCTCGAGGTCGTCGCGATGCTCGTGATGCGGGAAGTAGGGCGTACCGCCGCCGACGAGCACCGGGGAGACCCGCATCCGGAATTCGTCGACGAGTCCTGCGTCGATCGCGTGCGCGGCGAGGTCGGCGCCGCCGATGGCGATATCCCCCTCCCCCGGCTCCGCCTTCAATCGTTCGATCTCCTCGACGAGGCTGCCCGTCGCGAGGCGGGCATTGCCCTGCACGGCATCGAGGGACCTCGAGAACACGACCTTGGGCAGCCGTCGCCAGATCGCGGCCCAATCCTGCAGCGCACCGTCGAACTGTGCGACCTGGTCGTCGTCCTCCCAGACCAGCATGTCCTCGTAGAGCCGCCGCCCCAGCAGGTGGACGCCGTCGAGCCGGATCTCTTCGGTCACGAACGCGAACATCTCGTCGTCCGGCGCCGACCAGTCGAAGCCGCCGTCGGGACCCTTGACGTATCCGTCGAGCGACATCCCGAGTGAGTACGTCACCTTGCGCATGCCTATCCCTTCATGATCGGCTCAGCCGGCACACCGTCGCGGAACAGGTGCCAGTGACCCTCGGAGATCACCCCGACAGTCCCGTCGACGACGGAGATCGCGGTCTGATCGTCGATCGCGTAGGCAGTGCCCGGGATGCGCGTCGCCCAATCGCGTGCCTTCTCCGTCGTGTTGCCCGACCAGCCCGGATAGTCGAGGTGCGGGAAGATCGAGAAGTCGACGACCCCGAGGGTCTCGTCGCCCTCGCCGGGCTTCCAGTCGACGAACTCCTCGCCGATGCGCGGTGTCATCACCATGCTCCCCGCGCTCACGCCCACCCACACCGTGTCGCCGAGCGACGGGAGGAGGTCGGCGAGGCCGGAGTCCCGCATCCATGTCGCGAGGTAGACCGCCTCGCCGCCGTCCACCAGGAGCACGTCGGCATCACGCACCCACGGCACCCAACGCTCGTCGCCGATGCTCGGCAGCGCGGTCAACTCGAGCACGCCGACGGACTTCCAGCCGAGGCCGCACAGCCCCGACATCCCCGGCCATCGATCCGCGGTCGACCTCCAGACCGTCTCGGGAGAGCACTGCGGTTGCCCCCACTGCGCGGTCGGGACGAAGAGCGCCGCCGATTCGGCGATGGGCTTGCCCAGGAGGTCGACGAGCGCGTCGCGAATCGAGTCGTTCGTGACTCCGCCGGATGTCAGCAGCAGTTTCATCGTCGTCCAACCTCTCGTGAGCAGGGCGAAAGCGACGATATCTCCCCGCGCCGTCGACCGGCACCCCCTTGCGGGCTAGCGCACAGCGCCCTCTCGCGAGAGGTCGACGGCCGCGAGCGCGTAGCCGATCGCCATCCCCAGCAGGGCCGCAAGCCACACCCAGCGGATGATCGCCGCGAGGCCGCCCGATCCTGCGATGGCGACCGCGCCGGCGAGCGCCGTCATCGCGCCCGCGGCGACGGTGAACGGGCCGGGGATCCACAGGCTCTTCCCGAACGATCCGCCGCGCGTGCGACCCAGCGCGGCGAGCCAGACCCCGACGACCGCGACGACGATGCCGATCGCAAGTCCCGCCCACGGAATGACCGCGTACACCTCGTAGACGTTCTCTCCGACGATCGCGCTGACCAGAGCGATGAGCCCGAAGACAACGGCGAGGGCATACCCCGCTGCCGCGAGCCTGCTGTCGCGTCGTGGCCGCGTGGCGTGGTGGCTCGCGAGGGCCGCGAGCGCGATGAACTGTGCGACCCCGGCAGTGACGCGAAGCGCGGGGCCGGTCGGATCCTGCGCGAGCACGGCGACGACCATCACCACGAGGGCGGCGGCACCCGTCCACGCAAGCGCGGTGGGAAGCTCGACACGAACGGATCGCTGCGCAGCCGGTGCTTCCCGCTCGGCCGCCTCCCGCCTCAGCACCACGGCGGCGACGGCATATCCCACCCCCATCCCGACCATGCTCAGCGGCCAGAGCCAGTTCTGGTTCCAGCTCACCCCGCCCAGCCACACGACGATGGCGATGGTCGAGACGATCCCGGAGACGATGGCTCCGGGCGCGGGGGCCACGAGGCTCGTGGCGAACCGTGACGAGCGCCGGCGGCTTGCGCGCATGAGCCAGACCCCGATCACGATCAGCACCAGTCCGTATGCGAGCTGAACCCAGGACGCGACGAACGCCTGACCACCGACGGTCATCAAGACGATCGCGCTGAGGACGGCGGCCGCACCGAACAGATACGCGGCCGGGGTCGCGTCACGCCCGGGCCGAACGCTGCAGTGCACCGCGAGGGCGACGACACCGAGCGTCTGCGCCCCCAGTCCCGCCGCGCCGAACTCGTCGCCCGCTCCGAAGACAGTCGCGAGGAGGAGTGCGGCCACGACCACGAGCAGTACCGCCCCCGCCCACGCGGTCGCCAGGGCCAGCCTCACAGGCGTCTCGTTGTCCGGCCGCGACCGCGGCGCCTCCGGCATGACAGTTCGGTCGGCGGGCTTCGCGGGCTCTTCCTCGGATACGACGACGGGATGCCGACTCCCGACCGGCTCGGGCACCACGCCGGGCTCCGCCACCGCAACGGGCTCTGCATCCACAATGTGCTCTGCATCCACGACCGGCTCGGCCATCCCGACGGGCTCGGGGACCGCGGCCGGCGGCGCCCCCCGGCCACCGTGGGCCTGCGCCTCCTCAGGGCCCGGCGCATCCGCGATCCCCGCGCGATCCTGGCCGGCCGGCGCCTCCGGGAGGGCCGGCGTCTCGACCTCGATCTGTGCGTCGGCACGCCCGCCCGTGTCCTGGGAGGGAGCCTCTTCCTGGTCAGGAGCCGGACGGGCGTCCTGAACATCGAACAGCCGGGCGTCGCCATCGCGCAGATAGAGCACGGGTGTGCCGAACTCGGTCGCGAGCATCGCACCGACGATGGCTCGGCGCGCGGGGGCGAGCGCAGCATCCACCGGCAGTCCGTGTGCGAGCCCCGTGTAGAGGCTCTCGCTGAACGCGATGGCGGCGTCGTCCGTGATCTCGAACTGCATGCCGATCACCGCGGGGATGTCGAAGTTCACCAGGCTCGCGGCCACGCCGGAGAACGGATCGACGTGCGAGGTGCGCGCCCCTTCGCAGGCGTTCAGCACGACGAGCCGCAGGCTCGTCTCGTCCTGCAGGATCGCGCCGATCTCCTCGCCCGAGACGTCGTGGGCGCGGCCCTGCGGCGTCTCAAGCACGAGAATGCCCGAGTCGGTCGCCTCGTCGTACGCGCCATGGCCGATGTAGTGCAGCACGTGCACGCCGTCGATCTCCTCGACCGTCCGCGCCAGGTCGCCGAGCGTCGCCCGCTCGAGCCAGGTGACCTCGACCAGTCCCGCCGCGCGTGCTCCGGCGAGGGCGCGCTCCAGGTTCCGGCGCTCGGCATCAGCGTCGAGCTCCGGATACCCCGACGGGCTGCTGACCATCGCGAGGATGCGCAGGGGAAGGGCGAGTCGCTGCGGACGCATCGCCGAGTCCACGTCGAGCGCCCGCACCACCGGCGTCTGCGTGGACTGCGCGAGGAACCGCGGCCGCTTGTAGAGGAACTCCCAGGGCAGCCGCATCAGTTCGGGCGAACCCGAGAGCCGCAGCGTGATGCGCAGTCCCCGGTCACGCTCGGCCGCGGCGCTGCGCGCCGAGTAGTAGACCGTGCCGACGTCATCCTTGATCAGCGAGTCGAAGAGGGCCGATCCGACGTCCCGGATCGCATCCATCCGCGTGTCGGCCGATCCCCCGCGTCTTCGCGCGAGCCCGACGCGCTGCACGAAGTCGTCGAGCTCGTCGTCGCTCAGCGGGGAGACGAACGAGCCGCGCGCCGTGCGTCCGTCCGGTGCCATCGCGAGGACGCGGTACGACCCGTCCGCGTCGCGGTCGATCCGCAACTGGAGATCGTCGTACGTCGTGACAGCCATCAGCGGCTCCCCTGACCGCCACCCCACCTCAGCGCGATGCGGAAGTTCGCCTCGCCACCCGCCTTCGCGATGACGATGTTCGAGTCTGCGGAGATCTTCACCGCGAATTCGATCTCGACCTCGTCGGGCCACGCGCCGGAGCTGCGGATCTCCGCCACCATGCCCTGCATGATCGGCCCGATGCGCCCGACCACCTGTTCGAGACTCTGGCCCGCCTCGATGACATTCGAGGCGAGCGCGCCACCGCGCATGAGCGGGCGCTCGGCATCTGCGGTCTCGACATACACGACACCGCCGTCGTCCCCTGCTGCGAATGCGATCAGATCCGCCACGGCATCCCCCAGACATCGTCCGCCGCTCTGTCTCCAGTGTGCTCTTCCTCTGCGTCGCGCGCCATCCATCCGGGTGCTCTTGGCTGTCATCCGTCACGGCGCCAGACTGGACCTCGACAGGGGCGGCGGCATGGGAACGAGTGTCAAGACCATCACCATCGAGACCCGGGCGCAGCCCGAGGTCGCCTTCGCCTGCCTGACGGATCCCGCGGGATTCGGCGGGTGGCTGCCCCGATCGCCCGTGTATCGCGGTACAAGCGTCTCGGCGGCCGGTGCCGGCGGATACGAGTACGTCGACCGCACCCCGCTCGGCCGGGTGACCGGCAGTCTGGTGTCTGCCACTCCCCCGGAGCGGGTCGAGTTCTTCCAGTCGACCTCCGACGGGGCACTGAGCATCCGCATCGTCTACACGCTCACCCCGACCGGAGCGGGGACGCGTATCGCCCGCACGGGCACGATCACGACCGCGGGCCGGCTTCGCTGGCTCCACTCGATCGTCGTCGCGGCGACCGTCCGGGAGAATCGCCGGACCATGGGCCACCTCCGCACCGCCCTCGACGCGTCCGGACGGTGACGGCGAGCCCGGGTGACGTCAGCGCCTACGCCCGGGTTGATTACTGGAAGTCGCCGCCGGCAGCCATGTCGGTGAAGCGCGAGAAGTGGCCCTGGAAGGCGACCGTGATCGTATCGGTCGGCCCGTTGCGGTGCTTGGCGACGATGAGGTCGGCCTCCCCCGCGCGCGGGCTGTCCTTCTCATAGGCGGCTTCGCGATGCAGCAGGATCACCATGTCCGCATCCTGCTCGATCGAGCCCGACTCACGCAGATCCGACAGCGCCGGCTTCTTGTCAGCGCGCTGCTCGGGACCACGGTTCAGCTGAGAGAGCGCGATGACCGGCACTTGCAGCTCCTTGGCGAGCAGCTTCAGCGCACGCGAGAATTCCGAGACCTCCTGCTGACGGCTCTCGACCCGCTTGCCCGAGGTCATCAGCTGGAGGTAGTCGATGATCACCATCTTGAGGCCGTGCTTCTGCTTGAGGCGGCGGCACTTGGCGCGGATCTCCACGAGCGTCATGTTCGGGCTGTCGTCGATGAAGAGCGGCGACTGGTCGATGCGTCCACGGGTCGCCGCGATGGTCGTCCAGTCGCGCGAATCGAGCGTGCCCTTTCGCATGTTCTGCAGCGGCACCGCGGCCTCGGCGCTCATGAGGCGCATGGCGATCTCGGAGCGCCCCATCTCGAGAGAGAACACGACAGTCGGCATCTCGGCCTTGATCGCGGCGGCGCGCGCGAAGTCGAGAGCGAGCGTGGAGTTGTGGGTCGGGATCATCGACTTGCCCGCCAAGTACAGGTGGTCGTCGTTGTCCACCTCCACACAACGGACGGGCACGCTGGCGATCGGGCGGATCGCCTTGACGTAGCGCCTGCCCGTGCGCCGCGTGTCGGCCGGGCGCTCCTGCTCGTGCAGTGCACGTTTGCGCTCGAGCCAGAACACGTCCTCGGTCGTCGAGAAGTTGAGGATGTAGCAGGTGGACGACGCCTCCGAGCGACCATTCACGCGCTTGGTCGTGCGCCCGCAGCGGTAGCCGAGACCGACGATCAGTTCATATACCGAGTCAGCGAGCTTCTTGCTCGTGACAGCGAACTGACAGGAGCCCACTCCTCTGACGACAGTGCCGTCGGTGTCCAGCAGGCCGGCCAGCAGCTCGCGGCGCTGCGCCTCCGATGCACGCAGGTACGCCGCGGGCACATGCTTATCGCCGAGGACGCCCGCCTTCCGCAGCAGCGCCGTGAACGAGCCGTGGTCACGATGGCAGTCGGCGCATCGCTGCGCCTCGCCCGAATACGGCTTTCCGCAGTCGGGGCACGACAGGCGCTCGGGATGGGCGCCCTTGTTCTTCGGACCGCACGTGCGACCGCACGTGCGGACATGCGGATGGCGGGCCGTGAACCGGACGCCGCACACCTCGCAGGTGCGCACTAGTTCCTCACGGTCGAGAAGCTGAAGCGAGTACACCATGCCGCCGCGGGACTCGACCCGCACCCCGCTTCGCGCGATGAATGACGGGATCTCGTCGGACTCGCTCGTCATCCGGGCACCGTCGCTGTGCCCGTCGCCCAACCAGGCACCGAGCGCATACGGCGCGACGGGCAGATCGGCCTCGGGAGCCTGCAGTGCCCGAGCGTTCCGTACCGAGTGGTTGGCGCGCTCCTCAGCGCCCAGCCTGAGCGTTGCGAGCATCTGCTCGGTCGTGACGACAGTTGCGCCGACCGTTCCGCCCCGCCTCGCCGCACGCGTCTCGGTCAGCCATTGGTGCTCTGCGTCCGCAGTGATCTTCGAGCCGTCTGAGAACTCGATCTCGTAGCAGGGTCGGCCGAGCATGACCTCCGTGGCAGCGACGACCCGTGTCGGTCGGCCCTCCGCGTCGTAGAGCTCGTCGCCGACCTCGACGGCACCCATCGTCGTCCAGCCGGTCGGCGTCGGCAGCGGAGTGTCGAGGGCGAGCGCCTTGCCCATCGCCGGTCGGGCGGCGACGACGATCATCTGACCGGGGTGCAGACCGTTCGTCAGTTGGTCGAGCCCGGCGAAGCCCGTCGGGATGCCGGTCATCTGACCGTCGCGCCCGCGCGCGGCCTCGATCTCCTCGACCGCCGCATCGACTGCGACGGTGAGCGGGACGTAGTCCTCGGACGCCTCGGCGCCCGTCACCGCATAGATCTCGGCCTGCGCCGTGTTGACGAGGTCGAGCGCCTCGCCCTGCCCGGAGTACCCCATCTGCACGATGCGCGTGCCCGCTTCGACGAGGCGGCGCAAGAGCGCGCGCTCGGACACGATGGATGCGTAGTACCCCGCGTTCGCCGCCGTCGGGACGATCGACGTCAGCGAATGCAGGTAGTCGGCGCCGCCGGCCCGCTCCAGCTCGCCCGTCTTGATGAGCTCGTCGGTGACGGCAACGACATCCGTGGGCTCGCCGTGCGAGTACAGGGTGAGGATCGCCTCGAAGATCAGCTCGTGCTTCGGAATGTAGAAGTCGATGCCGCGCAGCGTCTCGATGACGTCGGCGACCGCATCCTTCGACAGCAGCATGCCCCCGAGCGCGCTCTGCTCGGCCAGCACGTCATGCGGCGGGGTGCGCTCGTGTTCACGCGGCGCGCCGAGTCGTTCGGGTGCGATGTCGGCGATCGACACGTGGCCGTCCTCCTCTGCTGCTCGGGCACTGCTTCGGGCCAAGCACAGCATTGACGTCCGACATCGCACACATGGATGCTCGGCGTCCCCCCGCGGGCCGCACCCCACGCTAGGCACGCGTATATCCGGACGCAACACGGCCTGTGGATAACTCTGTGGAGATCCTGCGGGAAACGCCGGTGCTCCTGTGCAGAACACCTGTGGACAACGTGCGGCATCACCCTCCGAAGGAAGTTTTTTATCTCCCCTGAACTGGGATTTGCGAATCCACACACTGTGGATGGAATCCAATATGAAGTTCACGTTGAAGGTTGCGCGCGCGGGAACGGCCTGTGCACAACCAGCTGCACCCGAAGAAGTTCTTCCACCGTCTGGACTCCGAGCCCGATCAGCGGTATCGTCTTCAGTCCAGGCACCCTCACCGGCCCGTGTCCTTCTTCGAAGACACGAGGCATTAGTCGTCTTGGGAGGTGAACGTGGAGACCGCACATCAGCGGCCCCGCTGGGGTTCCTGGCTTCTCATCGGCATCAGCTTCGCGTTCGCCTGGCTCGCGATGTCGTTCTTCTTCGGTCTCGGCGCCTCCGAAGCCCGCGCAGACGACTCCGGCGCCGGCCTGCTCGGTGGCGTCACGTCGACGATCGACAACACGGTGAGGGCTGCCACGAACACGGCCTCCGCGGTCGCGACGCCCGTCGTCCAGGCCGTGGTCAAGGCCACCGCCGCCGTCCCGGTCGTCGGCCCCGCCGCCTCGCAGGGCGTCACGAGCGCGGCCGACAGCGTGGCCCGCGTCACTCAGCCGATCGCGAGCTCCACGAGCGGACTGGTCACGACGACCACCGCCCCCGTCGTGAAGGCCGTCGAAACGACCGTCGGCACCGTGCTGAACACCACAGCCACCACGACGGCTCCCCTGCCGGTCATCGGCAGCGTGGTCGGCACCCTCGGAGCCGTCGTCGACTCGGTCGATCTCACCGGCACTGCCGGAACGCTGACAGGGCTCGTCGACGACACCGTCGGTGCAGTGACGGAAACCGTGACGGACGTCGTCTCGGCTCCCGGTTCGACGCCGGCATCGCCCGGCATCCCTGCGATCCCGGGCATTCCTCTCGTTCCGAGACTCTTCGACGGGTCGCCGGCGGCCGGCGCGACGCCTGCGACCGCCGTCGGCGTCGACGCCGCCTACGCGCTCGATGGGATGTGGGCCTCCGCTCGTCAGGCCGCCGCGTTGGCACGCGCCGCCGCATCCGTCGTCGTCACACTCTCTCCCGCTGATGGCGCGCTGCGCCTCGCGGACGACACCTCTCCCGTCCTCGGCGCGGCAACGCCGGGCGGGACTTCCGCGGGTTCCTCCGGTGCAGGACCCGGCGGTGCGGCAGCGCTGCTCGCGTTCGGACTGTTCTTCGCACACCGTGCCTGGGTGCGTCGGCGCGTCGCGAACGACCAGCAGGCGCCTCCCGTACCGGTGTACGACACCGACGTCGCCCCCGACTGATCGAGCCCCCGCCGCAATCGCGCTGCTCAGGCGCCGCGGCACGGAACAGGCAATCCGGCGCGCGCTCACGCGCCGAACATCGATCAAATCTGGGAGAACTTCTTATGCGCACTTTCTACAAGCGCGCCCTGTGGGGCACGCTCATCGCCGGCGGCATCACGCTGCTGGGAGCGACCGCGGCGAACGCCGCAGATAACACGACATCCGGAGACAACGGCCTCGTGTCGGGGACGCAGGCCCTCGTCAGCGTCGCCGCGCCGGTCACGGTCTCGGGCAATTCGGTCTCGCTGCTCGGCGGCTCGACGGCGACCTCGCCGTCGAGCGCTGCACCGGCTCCGGCACCATCCGGCGCCGCTGCTACCGGTGGCAGCGGGGGAGCGGCGTCGGGCACTCAGGCTGTCGCACTCATCAACGCTCCGATCACGGTCAGCGGCAACGCCGTGTCCGTACTCGGCAACTCGTCCGGCAGCTCCGCACCGGCGGCGTCGTCGGCCCCCGCGGCCGCATCGCCGGCCACCACGTCCGGCGCCGGCGGGGTCGGCAGCGGAACGCAGGTCGTCGCACCGGTCACCGCACCGGTGAACGCCAGCGGCAACGCGCTCTCGGTGCTCGGCAGCTCCACCGCCACCACCGGTGGTAGCTCAGGCAGCGGCGGGGCGGCCTCGACCCCCGGCACGGCCGCCACGAGCGGCTCCGCCGGCACCCTGTCGGGCACGCAGGTCATCGCTCCGATCGCGGCGCCGGTGAATGCGACGGGCAACGCCATCACGGTGCTCGGGCGTTCCTCGGCGACGACGACCGGAGGCACCGGAACCGGTGCGGGCGGGACCTCGACCGGCACGTCTGGATCGGTCACGAGCGGACTCGGCGGCATCCTGTCGGGCACTCAGCTCGCCGCACCGGTCAACCTGCCGATCACCGTCGGCGGCAACGCGATCTCGGTGCTGGGCAGCAGTACGACGACCGCGACCGACGGGGGCACCCCCGGAACGCCCGGCACGCCGGGCACCCCCGGAACGCCCGGAACGCCCGGCACCCCTGACGTCACCGGCTCCCCGGCATCCGTCGGCGCGGTGGTGGCGGTGTCGGCCGAGAGCGGCTCGCTCGCCTCGACCGGCGGCACGGGGGCCCTGGGTCCGCTGCTGTTCGCGCTGATCGCCCTCGCGCTCGGTGCGGCTGCCTTCGGCGCCACGCGCTGGAGCGCCGTCGCCCAGCGCTGATCCACTCACGCCGGGAGGCGGGCTTTGCCTGGGCCCGCCACCGGCGTTCAGGCGGAGATGATCGAGGCCGGGGGGCCGCGATCACGACTCCGCCGACCGTGTCACCGTCCAGTCGGATCGGCCCGAGTACCCGCGGCACAGCCGCGGCAATCCTGAGCGGCCGCGGCCCGTGGGTGGGCGGTGATACAGCGGGTGCGCGCGTCGGTTCCCCAGCCCGACGCGCGCACCCGTCCTTCGCATGTCCGCGCTGCGCCCGTTGCGGACGCATCCGATCCCCGACACAGTGAGGGGATGCCTGTTCCCGAGCCCTATCGCCTCGAGCCCGTCAGCCACGACCGTATCGACGACGTCCTCCGCCTCGACGTGTGGGCCTTCCCCACCGACCATTCGGTCGAGCAGCTGCGGGGCGTCCCCAGCCCGCTCACGTGGTCACGCGCATTCGGCGTCAGCCGGCCCGCGGACGGCACGGATCTCGCAGGCTTCCACGCGACCTATCCGCTGCGGGCCTATCCGGTGCCCGGAGCGGAGGTGGCCTGCGGCTGGCTCACCTGGGTCGGCGTGCACCCGAACCACCGCCGCCGCGGCATCCTCCGCAGCATGATCGAGTTCCACTTCGCGGACTGCCTCGCGAACGGCGAGGCCATCTCCGCGCTCACCGCCTCGGAGCCTCCCATCTACGGCCGCTTCGGCTACGGCATGGCCTCGACGACGCTGTCGTTGTCGCTGTCTCGGCGCGCGGCGCTGCGTCCGGTCGCCGGGTCGGACGCCCTCGACATCGAGGTCCTCGAATGGGATGCCGGCATCCATGGCCCGATCGTCGCGGAGATACACCAGGGCTACGCCCGCCTGCCCGAGGGCCTCGGACGACCCGGCTGGGCGACGCGCGAGACCCCCGAGCTGCGGACGGCGCGCGAGGCAGATCCCGCCCTCACGCGCGACGGGCGCGAGGCGCTGCGGCTCCTCCTCATCCGCGACGACCACGGCACGCCGGTCGCCTTCGCAACGTTCCGGCGCACGGTCGCGTGGGAACGCGGGGGCGCCGAGGGAACCGTCCACGTGCGCGAAGCCGTCGCGCTGACGCCGGCCGCAGCCCACCGGCTGTGGTCGACGCTGCTCGACCTCGACCTCACGAGCCGCGTCAAGGCGGGCATCGTCGCGGTCGACGACCCGATCGTGAACCTCATCGTCGACATCCGCGCCGCCCTCGCGGACTACCAGGATCACACGTGGGTGCGCATCCTCGACCTGGCCCGCGCCCTCGCCGAGCGCCGCTATGCCGGCGACGTCGACGTCGTCCTGGAGGTGAGCGATGGGATGCTGCCCGCCAATGCCGGACGCTGGCGCGTGCGCGCGGACGCCTGGCAGCATGCCGAGGTGACCCGCACCGACGCCGAGCCCGACCTCGTGCTCGACATGCGCGAGCTGGGCGCCGCGCACCTCGGGTCGACCTCGCTGGCGGGGCTGGCTCTCGCCGGTCTGGTCGACGTGCGCAGCCCGGAGAAGCTCGCGGCGGCCGCCGCCGCATGGTCCTGGCCCGTCGCAGCGGCGGCGAACTGGATCTTCTGAGCCGAGGTCGAAAAAAGGATGCCGCGGACCCGAAGGTCCGCGGCATCCTGATGCTTCCGAAGAAGGCGCGAATTACTTCGCGGCCACCACCTGAAGGGTGATCACGGCGGTGAGGTCGTCGCGCAGGCGAACGGTCGCCTCGTGCTCGCCCACCGACTTGATCGGGGAGGTGATGTGGATCTTGCGCTTGTCGAGCTCGCCCAGACCGGCAGCCTTCACCGCGTCCGCGATGTCGCCCGTCTTGACGGCGCCGAAGAGACGTCCCTCGGCACCGGCCTTGACAGCCAGCTTGACCTTGGCGGCCTCGATGGAGTCCTTGAGTGCCACGGCCTCCTCGTGGACGTGGATCGCGCGCGCGTCGCGAGCGGCGCGGATCGACGCCACCTGCTTCTCGCCGCCGCGGGTCCACATCACCGCGAAGCCCTGGGGGATGAGGTAGTTGCGGGCGTACCCGTTCTTGACCTCGACAACGTCACCGGCGCTACCGAGCCCGGCGACCTCATTCGTGAGAATCAGCTTTGCCATATCGGTACTCCTTACCGGCCAGCGCCGGCGTAGGGGAGGAGCGCCATTTCACGGGCGTTCTTGATCGCACGGGCGATCAGACGCTGCTCCTGCACCGAGACACCGGTGATGCGACGGGCGCGGATCTTGCCGCGCTCCGAGATGAATTTGCGAAGCGTTGCGACATCCTTGTAGTCGATGACGCCGACGCGGATCGCCTTCGCGGGGGCCGCGTTCTTCGCGCCCTTCCGCGGCTTGCGGCGGTCGCCGCTCGCCTTTCCAGCCATGGTCAGTCCTTTTCCTGATCGGATGCCGCAGCATCCGCGAATCTCTTAGAAGGGGGTGTCGTCGCCGTACGAGCCGGGGGCGGCCCACGCGTCCGAACCGTTGTCCGCGCCGCCGCGGCTGCTCGCCGCCGCGTTCGACCCCGGGGTCGACCACGGCTCGTCGTCGCGGCTGAACGAGCGCTGCTGACCGCCACCGTTGCCCGAGCCACCGCTGGCGGCACGGGTGACCTGAGCGGTCGCGTAGCGCAGCGAGGGGCCGATCTCGTCGACCTCCAGCTCGATGGACGTGCGGTTCTGGCCCTCGCGGTCCTGGTACGACCGCTGACGCAGACGCCCGGTCGCGATGACGCGAGAGCCCTTGGTCAGCGAGCCGGCCACGTGCTCGGCGAATTCGCGCCACACGCTCGCACGGAGGAACAGCGCTTCGCCGTCCTTCCACTCGTTCGAGGCGCGGTCGAAGGTACGCGGCGTCGACGCGATCGTGAAGTTCGCGACGGGGAGCCCGTTCTGCGTGTAGCGCAGCTCGGGGTCAGCCGTGAGGTTTCCCACCACGGTGATGACGGTCTCGCCGGCCATAATCCCTTACGCCTTCGCGACCTTGGCCGGAGCGGCGGCCTTGCGGGCAGCCTTCTCGTCCGAGCGCTTCTTCTCGGCGGCGACCTGCGCGATGGCCTCCTCGGCCCGGAGGACCTTGGTGCGCATCACAAGCTCGCTCAGCTTCAGCTGGCGGTCGAGCTCCTGAGTGGCCTCGCTCGTCGCGGTGAAGTTGACGACGGCGTAGATGCCCTCGGACTTCTTCTGAATCTCGTAGGCGAGACGGCGGCGACCCCACACGTCGACGTTGTCGATCGAGCCACCATCATTAGTGATGACCTTCAGGAACTTGTCGAGGTTCGGGGCGACCTGGCGCTCGTCGAGCTCAGGGGTCAGGATGACCATGAGTTCGTACTGGTGCGTCACTTACCCACCTCCTTCGGACTAGAACGGCTGCCGGGCATTTCCCGGCAGCAGGAGGGTGTGTTGCATGTGTCCGGGCGCGTGGGCGCCTGGACAACCCTCCCATGCTACCGGAAGCGTCGGCCGCGGACGAATCGTGCCCGCGAGGTAGCGTGATCTCATGGAGTGGACGGCGGACGTCGATGCAGGGGACTGGATCGCGGCCGGCGTGGACCGGCCCTGGCGGCGCACCGTGCACGACGTCATCCCGCGCGGCTTCCCCGCCTACGCCAGGGTGCTGCATCCGGTCACGCGCGAGCGGCCCGTGGATCGGGAATGGCCGGCAGACGGCGACCGCGCCGAATGGCGGAGATTCCAGCGCGATGCGCCCGAGATCGACGTGGAGCGGGTGACCTGGGACCAGGTCGCGGCCGCCTTCGGCACCGTGATGCATCCCCTCGCGCAATGGCTGCGGCTGGTCCGGGTCGATCCGCGCGACAACGGCTTCGGCCACCCGCGCGATGTCGAGGGCTGGCGATACGACTCCCCGCGCGAAGGCCAGCTGGATGCCGCCTCCTGGGCCGTCCTGGCGCGGGCGCTCGCCGACCACACCGCGACCTCGCGCGACGGCGGTGTCGCCGTCTGGGACGGGTGGGGAGGGCTCGTCGGGGCGTTGGGCTACGGCGGGTCCCGCCTGTTCGTCGAGAAGGATGCGGACCCCCTGCACGCCGCGTTCCTCGCCCACGCCGCCCGCGACAAGTTCAACGACGCCTTCCGCCCGCCGACGTGGCAGCCCGGCATCCTGTCCGACACCGTCTCGCGCGGACCCCGCCTCGAGCTGCCTGGTCGCGCGTTCGTCCTCTTCCGCGGCGGCGTTGCAGAGCTCGAGCGCCCGGACTGGCCGACGCGGATGCCGTGGCGCGACCCGGCGCGCACCGCGTCGGGGCTCGACGCGGAGGCGGAGTCGCCGGCGATCGTGTGGCCGGCGGACCGCGCGTGGATCGTCGTCAGCGAGGTCGACTTCGACTCGACGCTCGTCGGCGGCTCGCGCGAGCTCGTCGCTGCGCTGGTCCGCACGCCGGGCCTCGATGTCGTGCCGCTCCCCGCCGATGCCGACCTCGGCTGGGACGGCGACGAGGTGAACCGGCCGCTCGACTGAGCGCGGCCCTCAGCGGTGCGTGCCCTTGGGGACCGGCAGCATCCGCGAGAACACCATGCCGACCGGTCGCGTGAGGAACATCAGGAGCAGCGCGTAGTACGAGATCGTGGGGAAGACCACCGCGACGACGAGCGACACCGAGAACAGCACGATCATCGAGAGTGCGATCGCGATCCAGCGCAGCATCCGGTCGTGCCCGATATCGTGCATGCGCGGATGTGCGCGCAGGTAGAGGAGCGTGACGATGGTCATCGCCTCGGTGAGGAGCATGCTCCCGATGTACATGCCGGTGAGCAGGGGATCACCGCTCGCCATCTGCCCGACCATCGCCGTCACCACGGGCAGCCACACGATGGTGAGCAGCCAGGCCATCGTGATCCACAGGAAGGGCGTCGAGACCAGGTGGACCCGGGAGAACACCCGGTGATGGTTCATCCAGAAGAGCGCGATGATCACGAAGCTCAGCACGAATCCGAAGAGCTGATCGCCGTGGCCGGCGAGCCACTGCACCGCGCCCTGGCCTCTCGCCGCGACCGCGGAGACGCTCTCCATGAGGGGGAGGATCAGCAGCGTCATGGCGATGGCGACGACCGCGTCGATGAAGGCCTTCGCGCGCTCCGCGCCGAACAGCCGCTCGTCGTTCGCCTCGGTCGTGCGATCGGTCACGGTTCAGATGCTAGCGAGCGAGCGCCGGCCCGTCAGACCACGGTCTCGTGCCAGGCGGCACGGCGGGCGGCCTGCGCCACCGGATCCGGGACGGGCAGCGACGCGAGGAGCCGCTTCGTGTAGTCGTCTCTCGGATCGGTCAGCACCTGCACCGTCGTCCCCTGCTCGCGGATGACGCCGTGCCGCAGCACCACGATCCGGTCGGCCACCTCGTCGATCACCGCGAGATCGTGGCTGATGAACAGGCACGCGAAGCCGAAGTGCGCCTGCAGCTCGCTGAACAGCTCGAGCACGCGCGCCTGCACCGACACGTCGAGCGCACTCGTCGGCTCGTCGGCGATGAGCAGCTTGGGGTCGAGGGCGATGGCACGGGCGAGTGAGGCCCGCTGGCGCTGCCCGCCGGACAGCTCGTGCGGGTAGCGATCGCCGTACGTCTCGGGGAGGCGCACCGCATCCAGCAGCTCGTTCACGCGGGGGCGGGCGGCCGCGGCGCTGCGTGCACGACCGTGCACGACGAGCGGCTCGGCGATGCACTCCGCGATCGTGAGAAGCGGGTTGAAGCTCGTCGCGGGGTCCTGGAAGACGAAGCCGACCTCCGGCCGGAGCTTCGCGAGGCGTCGCGTGCGTGCGCCGCGCATCTCGGTGCCGAGGACCGTCAGGGAACCGTCGACGACCGGGGTGAGCCCGACCATCGAGCGGCCGATCGTGGTCTTCCCCGAGCCGGACTCGCCGACGAGGCCGACGACCTCGCCGGGGCCGATCCAGAAGTCGACACCCTTCACGGCGACGACGCCTGCGCTGCCGAAACGTCCGGGATACGCGATGTGCAGGTTCTTCGCGACGACCACCGCATCGTCGGGAGCGGAGGTCGGCGCAGGGATGCCGGCATCCTGCGTCGCGCTCTTGCCCTGGCCGACGCGCGGGACGGCCGCAAGCAGCTCGCGCGTGTACTCCTGCTGCGGGTTCGCGAACAGCTCGCGCACCGGCGCCTGCTCGACGATCTCACCGCGGTACATCACGACCACGCGGTCGGCGAGGTCGGCGACGACGCCCATGTTGTGGGTGATGATGACGATGGTCGCGCCGAAGTCGTCGCGGCACGTGCGCAGCAGGTCGAGGATCTCGGCCTGGACGGTGACGTCGAGCGCGGTCGTGGGCTCGTCGGCGATGATCAGCCCGGCGTCGAGCACGAGCGCCATGGCGATGACGATCCGCTGCTTCTGGCCGCCGGAGAACTGGTGCGGGTACTCGTCGACACGACGCTCGGGGTCGGGGATGCCGACCCGGCGCAGGATGTCGATCGCGCGGGCGCGCATCTGCTTCTTGCTGAGCTTCTCGTGTGCGGCGAGCCCCTGAGCGATCTGGTCGCCGATCGAGAGAACAGGGTTCAACGCGGTCGACGGCTCCTGGAACACCATGGCGGCGTCGCGGCCGCGCATGGCCCGCAGCTCGGAGGCCGAGGCGTGCACGACATCCGTCTCCTCGCCGTCGCGTCCCTGGATGACGATGGCGCCGGACATGGTGGCGTTCTCGGGGATGAGTCCGAGGAGGGCGTTGGCGGTGACGGTCTTGCCCGAGCCGGACTCGCCGACGATCGCGAGAACCTCGCCGGCGTGCGCCTGCAGCGAGATGCCGTCGACGGCGACGACGGGCTCGGCATCCGTCGCGAAGACCACGCGGAGTCCGTCGACGGATGCGACGTCGGGAGTCGTGTCGACAGCAGTCATGCGGCACCTCCGGCGCGGCGGCGACGGCGCAGGCGCGGGTCGCTCAGATCGTTCAGGCTCTCGCCGATGAGCGTGATGCCGAGCACCACGATGACGATCGCGACCCCTGGCGGGATGGCTGTCCACCAGATGCCGCTCGTGACGTCCTCGACGGAGCGGTTGAGGTCGTAGCCCCATTCCGCCGCCGACGTCGGCTCGATGCCGAAGCCGAGGAAGCCGAGACCGGCGAGCGTGAGCAGTGCCTCCGACGCGTTGATCGTGACGATGACCGGAATCGTGCGCGTCGAGTTGCGCAGGACGTGGCGGAACAGGATGCGGTTCGTCGGCACGCCGATGACCCTTGCCGACTCAACGAACGGCTCGGCCTTGACGCGCACGACCTCTGCGCGGATGACGCGGAAGTACTGCGGCACGAAGACCACGGTGATCGAGATGGCCGCGGCGAAGATGCCGCCCCACAGGTTCGCCTGGCCCTGCGTGATGACGATCGACATGACGATCGCGAGCAGCAGCGACGGGAATGCGTAGATGGCGTCGGCGATGACGACGAGTGTGCGGTCGAGCCATCCGCCGAAGTACCCGCTCAGCAGGCCGACGGTCACGCCGAGGAAGATCGAGAAGACGATCGCGAACAGGATGGCGAGCAGCGCGGTCTGCGCGCCCCAGATCGTGCGCGAGAGGACGTCGAACCCGCTGACGGTCGTGCCGAGGAGGTTCACCGGGTTCGGCGGCTGGCGCGTGCCGAAGTCCTTGCCGTTCACGCCGAGCTGCGCCCACCCGTAGGGCGCGAGCCACGGTGCGAAGACCGCGACGATGATGAAGAGCGCGCCAAGGACGAGGCCGATCGTGAGCATCGCGCGCTGGAGGCCCACACTCTGCCGCAGCTGCGAGAGCACCGGGATGCGCTCGATCACCCGCTTCTTGCGCGGCGCGACGGCGACGCCGGTCGTGGTGGTGGGAGCAGCCATCTCAGTACCTCACCCGCGGGTCGATGACGACGGCGAGCACGTCGACGATGAAGTTCGCGACCGCCACGATGATCGCGATCAGGATGACGATGCCCTGCACCGCGACGAAATCCCGGGCCTTCAGATACTCGGAGAGCATGAACCCGAGGCCCTTCCACTCGAAGGACGTCTCGGTGAGCACAGCCCCCGACAGGAGGGCCGCGATCTGCAGGCCCATCAGCGTGATGATCGGGATGAGCGCCGGGCGATACGCGTTCTTGGTCACGAGCGTGTACTCGCCCACGCCGCGCGAGCGGGCGGAGGTGACGTACTGCGACCCGAGGGTGCCGATCACGTTGGTTCGCACAAGACGCAGGAAGATGCCGGCGGTCAACAGACCCAGGGCGATGGCGGGCAGCACCGCGTGCCACAGCACGTCTGCCACGGCCGCCGCGTCTCCGAGCCGGATCGCGTCGACCAGATAGATGCCCGTCGGATTGGTGATGCTCTGAAGTTCGAGCTCGACGCGGACGGATGCTCGGCCCGCCACCGGGAAGGCTCCGAGGTTCACCGCGAGGATCAGCTTCAGCAGGATCGCGACGAAGAAGATGGGCGTCGCGTACGCGAGGATCGCGCCCGTGCGCAGGATCGCGTCCTGCCAGCGGTCGCGGCGGTACGCGGCGATGAGCCCGAACGGGATGCCGACCAGGAGCGCCACGATGAGCGCGTAGAACGCGAGCTCGAGGGTCGCACTGCCGTACTGCAGCAGGATCTGCGTGACCGGACGGTTGTCGGTGAGCGTCGTCCCGAGATCGCCCACCAGCAGATTGCGCAGGTACTCGGCGTATTGGACGTAGATCGGCCGGTCGTATCCGGCTTCGTGGATGCGACGCGCCAGCTCGGCCGGAGCAAGCCGTCCGCCGAGCGCGGCGGTGATGGGGTCGCCCGTCACACGCATCAGGATGAACACGACCGTCACGAGGATGAGGATCGTCGGGATGATCAGCAGGAGGCGGATCAGGATGTAGCGCCACAGGCCGCCGCGCTTGGCGGTGACGGGACTGGCGAAATCGGCGGCATCGACCGCAGTGACCATGAGTGAACCTTAGGGCGTCACGGCACAGGCCGGGAGGGGCGAACCCCTCCCGGCCCGGGTCCGGTGTCTGTGCTTACTTGTGCAGCGGCGCGTAGCGGAACTTGAACGAGGCGTCGAGGGTCGTGCCCTGGACGTCCTTGCCCACGACCGCGATCTGCGTGCCCTGCAGCAGCGGGATCGTCGAGAGGTCCTTCGCGACGAGGTTCTGGATCTGCTCGATCTGCTGCTTGCGCGAGTTCGCGTCGGTGTTCGTGGCCTCCTTGGCGAGGAGGTCCTGCACCTGCGCGTTGTCGTAGTGGTTCGACAGGAAGTTCTCCTTGGAGAAGAACGGCGTCAGGTAGTTGTCGGCGTCCGAGAAGTCCGGGAACCAGCCGAGCTGGTAGACGGGGTAGCCGTCGACGCGCTGCTTCTGGTACGTGACCCACTCGGTCTGCGCGAGGTTGACGGTGAACAGACCGCCGTTCTCGAGCTGCGCCTTGATCTTCGCGTACTCGTCGCCAGAGGAGGCGCCGTAGTGGTCGCCGTTGTACTGGAGGTTCAGCGTGACAGGCGTGGTGACGCCCGCTGCCTGCAGCGTCTGCTTGGCCTTGTCGAGGCTGGGGCCGCCCTTGCCGTCGCCGTAGAGGCCCTTGAGGGACTCGTTGGCGCCGGTGAAGCCCTGCGCGACATACGAGTACAGCGGCGTGAAGGTGTCCTGGTAGACGTCCTTCGCGATCGCCGGGCGGTCGATGAGGTCCGCAGCGGCCTGACGGACCGCGAGCGCCTTGGCGGTGTCGGCGCCCTGGGCGGTCGCGCCGAACGGCATCGTGTTGAAGTTCCACACGATGTAGCGGATGGCGCCGCCGGGGCCGTCGACGACCTTGACGTTCTTGTTCGTCTTGAGGTCGGAGATGTCGGACGGCGACAGGCCCGGGAAGGCCACGTCGATGTTGCCCTTGCCGATGTCGAGCTTCTCGTTCGACGGGTCGGCGTAGTACTTCACGGTCACGCCCGAGTTCTGCGGAGTGCCGAGGTTGCCCTGGTAGCCCTTGTAGGGCACGTACTCGATGAGCTGGTTGACCTTGTACGACTTGATCTCGTACTGGCCTGCGAACGCCTTGCCCTCGACGATCGTGTTGTCCGGCGTGACCTTGTCGGCCGAGAAGACCTTCTCGTCGACGATCGGAGCGGCGGGGCTCGAGAGCACCTGGGCCCACGTCTGGTCGTTCGGGTTCTTGAGGTGGAACACGACGGTCGTGGCATCCGGCGTCTCGACGCTGTCGAGGTTGCCGAGGAGGGATGCCGGCCCGTTGGGGTCGTTGATCTTGACCATGCGGTCGAACGAGAACTTCACGTCCGACGAGTCGAGGGCGTCGCCGTTGGCGTACTTCAGACCCGGCTTCAGCTTGACGGTGTACTCGGTCGGCGAGGTGAACTCGGCCGACGTGGCGATGTCGGGGGTGACCTCCGCCGTGCCGTACTTGCTGTTCAACAGGAACGGGTAGATCTGGTTCATCACGGCGAACGAGCCGTTGTCGTACGAGCCGGCCGGGTCGATCGACGTGATCTTGTCGGTGGTGCCGATGAGGAGCGGCTGGGAGGCAGCGGTGCTGCCGCCGCCGCTGTTGGTGCTGGCGCAACCCGCGAGCACGACGGCGGTCGCGCCGACGGCCGCGATCGCGAAGCCCAGACGGGCGCGGGTGGAACGACGGACTGTCATGGTTCCCCTTCGAAACGAGAATTGCGCGCGCCGGGTCGACGCCGCATGACGCACCATCTTCACCCGCGATGTCGGATCCGTGACATGAGGTGAATGATTCGTAACCGAATCGAGACACGGCATGACGGATGTCACCCCAGGATCGTGACGGTCGAACGAAGTGTGCGAGCGGGGGCGCGAGCATCCTGGATGCATGGAATCCACCACAGTGCGCTCGCAGGGCGAGCGTGTCGAGACCGTCACCGCGATCGCCGCGGCCGGCCTCGTGAAGAGTTTCGGCAAGGTGCGGGCGGTGCGCGAGGTCGATCTGACCGTGCGCGCGGGCGAGATCGTCGCGTTCCTCGGCCCGAACGGCGCCGGGAAGACCACGACGATCGACATGCTGCTCGGACTGTCCCAGCCGGATGCCGGGTCGGTCGAGGTGTTCGGACGCTCGCCACGCGCCGCCATCTCCCACGGTCTCGTCTCCGCGGTGCTGCAGACCGGCGGCCTGCTGAAGGATCTCACGGTGCGCGAGACCCTGCGGCTCACGGCCAGCCTCTTCGTCGACACGCGTCCGGTCGACGAGGTGCTCGAGCGGGCCGGCATCCGCGAGATCGCCGACCGCAAGGTCGCCGTGTGCTCGGGCGGCCAGCAGCAACGGCTGCGGTTCGCGATGGCTCTGCTCAGCGACCCCGGCCTCCTGATCCTCGACGAGCCCACGACGGGGATGGATGTCGAGGGCCGACGCTCCTTCTGGAGCTCCATCCGCGCCGATGCAGCCCGCGGCCGCACGGTCCTCTTCGCGACGCACTACCTCGACGAGGCGGACGAGTACGCCGACCGCATCGTGCTCATGAGCCAGGGCCGCGTCGTCGCCGACGGCACGACGTCGGAGATCAAGAACCTCGTCTCGGGCCGCGTCGTGCACGCGACGCTGCCCGGCGCCGACCAGGTCGCCCTTGCTGCCCTGCCCGACGTGGAGAGCGTCGAGGCGAAGGGCGAGCGCGTCGCCATCCACACGAAGAACTCGGATGCCGTGGCCCGGTATCTGCTCACCCGGACGACGGCCCGCGACGTCGAGATCACCCCGCAGAACCTCGAGAGCGTCTTTCTCGCGCTCACCTCGGAAGGAGAGGCATCATGACCATGCCCACGCCCGCTCCGGCCGCCGTCCCCGCGGACCGCGTGCAGCTCGACCGCCGCGTGCCGCCGCTCGGGGGATTCAACCTGACCTACCTCGGCATCGAGCTCACGCGCAAGCTGCGCAATCGCCGGACGCTGATCTTCACGATCGCGTTCCCGGTGCTGATGTTCATCGTGATCGGCGGCCGGTTCCTCACCGTCCCCCTCACTCCGACGCCGATCTCGGCCGGCGGCCCATCCGTCGCTGCGTACATCATGGTGTCGATGGCCATGTACGGCGCCATGATGTCGGCCACGCAGACGGGCGCCGCTGTCGCCGTGGAGCGCGCGCAGGGCTGGAGCCGGCAGCTGCTCCTCACGCCACTGAACCCGTTCGTCAACGTCATCATCAAGATGATCGCCGGCATGCTCCTCGGCCTCCTCGCCGTCGTCGCGACGTACATCGCCGGTGCGATCGCCGGGGTGCACCTCACTCCCGCCCAGTGGATCGTCACCGGTCTCACGAGCTGGGTGCTCGCGAGCGCGGTGTTCACGACACTCGGGCTGATGGTGGGGTACATGGTCCCCGGTGAGAACGCGGCGCAGATCACGAGCCTCGCGATCGTCCTGCTCTCCTTCATCGGCGGCATCTTCTACCCGCTCAACAACATGCCGGACTTCCTGCAGACGATCGCGAAGTTCACGCCCGTGTACGGCATCGGGCAGATGGCGCGCGCACCGCTGACCGGCGACTCGTTCGACATCCTGTGGCTCGTGAACGCCCTGGTGTGGCTCGGCATCTTCCTCGCCGGGACGGTCTACTTCTTCCGTCGCGACACGAAGCGCGTCTGAGCGCACCGCGCCCTCCGATGCCGCCGGCATCGGAGGGCGAGACCTCGTGCGGGAGAGTCCTAGGGTGAGAGCGAGGTGAGGACATGAGCGACGATCGGTACGGTCCGCGCTGGCCGGTGCTGCCCGCCGGGGCGGCGGCCCGCGAGGGGCTCGCCCTGCCGTCGGTGCTGTGGTCGCCCGGGGCACGCCGCTGGTATATCGGTGGCGGCATATCCCTCATCTGGCTCATCAGCGCAGGCACCCGCATCATCCAGGCCGCGGGTTCGACGTTCTCGGCGACCGTCGGCATCCTGTTGCTGTGCCTGTACGCCCTGGCCTTCCTCGCAGCCACGCCGGTCAACTGGACACTGTCTCTCCGGGGCCGCCTCGTCGTCATCGCCGCGGTCTTCGCGCTGTCCTTCGCGCTCTGGCCGTGGCTCGATTGGCAGGTATGCGCGGTCTGGACGTACGTCGGTGTCATCGTCGCCACGGCGGTCCTGCCCTGGCAGATCACGTGGACGTCGATCCTCGGACTCTCGGTCCTCGCTCTCGTGTTCGACGTCATCCACCAGGGCTGGAACCCGAACGTCCTCTGGGTGCCGGCGATCATCGCGTCGATCTCGCTCATGATGGCCGCCTTCATGCGCTCGATCGTCGCCGTGAACCAGACGCGCCTCGCGCAGCGCGAGGTCGAACGTCTCGCCGCCGAACGCGAGCGCGGGCGGGTGGCGCGCGACGTCCACGACATCCTGGGCCACTCGCTCACGGTGATCACGGTGAAGAGCGAGCTCGCGGGCCGGCTCGTCGACGTCGACCCCGCCCGGGCGAAGGTCGAGATTGCGGAGGTCGAGGCGCTTGCCCGGGTGGCCCTCGCCGACGTGCGTGCGACGGTCGCCGGCTTCCGGGGCGTGAGCGTGAGCGGCGAGCTCGCCGCCGCGCGCGTCGCCCTCTCAGCCGCGGACATCGCGCTCGACGCCCCCTCGACCACGGATGCCGTGCCCCCCGACCGCCGTGAACTCGCCGGGTGGGTGGTGCGCGAAGGCGTGACGAACGTCGTGCGGCACGCGCAGGCGCAGCGCTGCCGCATCCGTCTCGACTCCCGTGTCGTGTCGGTCGAGGATGACGGGGTCGGGCCCGTCGGGGCCGGATCCGGGACGGGGCTTTCGGGACTGCGGGAGCGCGTGGATGCCGCGGGCGGAATACTGTCGGTCGGCCGCAGCGACCTCGGGGGGTTCCGGCTCGAGGTGACCCTGTGATCCGGTTGCTGATCGCCGACGATCAGGCGCTCGTGCGCGGTGCCCTGTCGGCCCTGCTCGGGCTCGAGGCCGACATCGAGGTGGTCGCCGAGGTCGGCCGCGGAGACGAGGTGGCGTCCGCCGCCGTGGCCGCGAGCGCCGACGTCGCCATGCTCGACATCGAGATGCCCGGGATGGACGGGATCGCGGCCGCCGCGGAGCTGCGCACGCGGTTCCCGTCGTGCCGCGTCCTCATGGTCACGACCTTCGGTCGCCCCGGATACCTCAAGCGCGCGATGCAGGCAGGCGCAGCGGGCTTCGTCGTGAAGGACACTCCCGCACCCCAGCTCGCCGACGCCGTGCGCAGGGTCGCCCACGGCCTGCGTGTCGTCGACCCCGCGCTCGCCGCCGAGTCGCTCACCCAGGGCGACTCGCCTCTGACCGAGCGCGAGACCGATGTGCTGGGAGTTGCCCTCACAGGAGGCTCGATCGCGGACATCGCCCGCATCCTGCACCTCTCCGAGGGCACGGTGCGCAATCACCTGTCGAGCGCCATCGGCAAGACCAGCGCCCGCAACCGTGCGGACGCGGCCCGCATCGCCGAGGAGAGCGGCTGGCTGTGATGTCTCGAAGAGCCCGGTGAGTCAGACCTTCGGGCTGCCGGGCGGCTCCTCGGGACCGGGCTGGGGGAGCGGCGTCGTCGGCTGCGTGGGCTGAGCGCCTCCGGAGGCCTGCTGGCCTCCCGGGTAGCCCGGGTACGGCTGGCCGGGGTACGACTGCGGCGCGGGCTGACCGGGCTGCGCCGGGTAGCCCGGGGGCGCAGCGGGTGGCACGGGCTGGCCCGGCTGTGCGCTCGGATAGCCCGGGTAGGGATGCTGCGCGGCCGGATACGTGCGCGCACCGCCGCCCGGCCGGCCGGCGTCCAGCCAGCGGGTGTGCGCCTTGAGTGCGTGGAGGGCGGCGAGCCGCACAGCCGCGTAGATGATGCCGAAGAGGGCCGCGAGCCCCATCAGCCAGAGGAAGATGACGGCGATCCAGCCGACCCCGGCCATTCCATATCCATACATGGCCTGAGCCTACGTCCGCAGCTCCCTGGTCCGGCTCTCCCGGGACGCGAAGGGTGTGGTCGTCAGCCGGCCAGGCCGAAGTGCGCCAGCTCGGCCTCGTCGAGCATCCTGCTCCGGATGAGGAAGCGCATGCCCGTCGGCCCCTCGACGGAGAAGCCTGCGCCGCGTCCGGGCACGACGTCGATCGTGAGGTGTGTGTACTTCCAGTACTCGAACTGCGCCTGCGACATGTAGACCCGGATCGGGTCGTCCAGACCGACGTCGATCGTGCCGAGCTCCACGTCGCCCGGCCCGGTCAGGAACATGCCGATCGGGTAGCACATGGGCGAGCTGCCGTCGCAGCATCCACCGGACTGATGGAACATCAGCGGCCCGTGCTGTGCCGTGAGTTCGCGCAGGAGGGATGCCGCGGCATCCGTCACCGCCACGCGCTGGGTCATGTGAACCTCCTCGAGATGAGTCGTCGAGCGAGCGTCCGTGCGCTCGCTCGACGACCCGGCTGGGCCGGCTTAGAAGAAGCCCATGGCCCCGTCGGCATACGACACCAGCAGGTTCTTCGTCTGCTGGTAGTGGTCGAGCATCTTGAGGTGGTTCTCGCGGCCGATGCCCGACTGCTTGTAGCCGCCGAAGGCGGCGTGCGCCGGGTACTGGTGGTAGGTGTTCGTCCACACCCGGCCGGCCTCGATCGCGCGCCCGGCTCGGTAGGCGGTGTCGCCCGAGCGACTCCACACGCCGGCGCCCAGGCCGTACAGCGTGTCGTTGGCGATCGAGATCGCGTCGTCGAAGTCTGAGAACGACGTGACCGAGACGACGGGACCGAAGATCTCCTCCTGGAAGATGCGCATGTCGTTCGTTCCCTCGAACACCGTCGGAGCGACGTAGTATCCGCCAGACAGCTCGCCGCCGAGGTCGACCCGCTCGCCGCCGGTGAGGAGCTTCGCGCCGCCGGCCTTGCCGATCTCGATGTACGACAGGATCTTCTCCAGCTGGTCGTTCGAGGCCTGAGCGCCGATCATCGTCGCCGGGTCGAGCGGGTTGCCCTGCACGATCTTCGAGACGCGGTCGAGGCCGTCGCCGAGGAACCGATCGTAGATCGACCGCTGGATGAGCGCGCGCGACGGGCACGTGCAGACCTCGCCCTGGTTCAGCGCGAAGAACGTGAAGCCCTCGAGGGCCTTGTCGTAGTACGCATCGTCCGTCGACTGCGCAACGTCCTCGAAGAACACGTTCGCCGACTTGCCGCCGAGCTCGAGCGTCACCGGGATGAGGTTCTGCGATGCGTACTGCATGATCAGGCGGCCCGTCGTGGTCTCGCCGGTGAACGCGACCTTGCGGATGCGCTTGTGCTGGGCGAGCGGCGCGCCCGCCTCGATGCCGAACCCGTTCACGATGTTCACGACACCCGCGGGCAGCAGGTCGCCGATGATCTCGAAGAGGAACAGCAGGGACGCCGGGGTCTGCTCGGCCGGCTTGATGACGACGCAGTTGCCGGCGGCGAGCGCGGGCGCCAGCTTCCACGCGGCCATGAGGATGGGGAAGTTCCACGGGATGATCTGGCCGACGACACCGAGGGGCTCGTGGAAGTGGTACGCGACCGTGTCCTCGTCGAGCTGGCTGAGCGACCCCTCCTGGGCGCGCAGCACTCCGGCGAAGTAGCGGAAGTGGTCGACGGTGAGCGGGATGTCGGCAGCCAGCGTCTCGCGGACGGGCTTGCCGTTCTCCCACGTCTCGGCGACCGCGATGCGCTCGAGGTTCTGCTCGATGCGGTCCGCGATCCTGTTCAGGATGACGGCACGCTCCGCGGGCGTCGTGCGCTTCCACGACTCGAATGCCTTCCAGGCGACATCCACCGCGCGGTCGATGTCCTCGACGGTGCCGCGGCCGACCTCGCAGAACGGCTTGCCGGTGACCGGCGTGATGTCCTCGAAGTACTCGCCTTTGACCGGATCGACGAACTCGCCGCCGATGTAGTGGCCGTACCGGGTGCGGTACTCGGCGACCGACCCGCGCTCACCCGGCGCGGCGTAGACGCTCGAGACGCCCTCTTCGACGATGGTCATGGTGTCTCCTTCGACGTGTCCTCGCGACTGTCGTCGTCGCGTGAAGCCGAAGGTAGGCGCCTCCAGGTTGCAGAACGTTGCACTCAGTCTTCGAGGCGCTCGATGCGGGCGACGAGCCCCGCGCGCCGCGGCGACCGCGGCGGAAGCATCGAGAGGCACAGGCGCAGCAGTTCCACGTCGTCGGCCGCGGCATCCGTCTCCGCGAAAGCCAGGAGCACGTCGACGCTCGCCTCGGCCATGAGAGCCTCCCGCAGGGCGGTCCGAACGCTGTCGCGATACTCCTCGACGCCCGGCGCCGTCGACTCCGGCAGCGCGTCGCCGTGGTACGCCGCGAGCGCGACCCGGTGGGCGCCGCGGTCCAGGAGAGAGAGGACCTGCTCGGCATCCGTCTCGAGCGGGACATCCACGCGGTAGGGCTTGGATGCGGGGGCAAGCTCGGGCGCGATGCGCTCGAGCGTCTTGCGCAGCCGCACCATCTCGGCCCGCAGTGTGACAGTGGCACCCGGGTCGCTGTACACGAGCTCTGCGAGGCGCTCGGCCGAGAGGCCCTGGCGATGCGTGGCGAGCATGAGCAGCAGCTCGGCGTGCCGAGTGGTGACCTCGGCGACGTGCTCGCCGTCCTCCAGCGCGACCTCGAGGAGCCCCTTGCTGCGGCCGAGTACAGAGAGCGTCGCCCGAATCGGCGCCGATCGAGGAGCGGGCCGGCGCGGCGCCCGACTCTCCGCGCGCGCCCGCATGCGGCTGAGCAGCAGCTCGCCCTCCACCGCGCGGGCCGTGGCATCCACCAGCAGCTGAGCCTGCGGCGAGACGACGGGCTCGCCGCCCGTGACGTCGATCACTCCGAGCACGCGCCGCGTCTCCGGGTCGTGCACCGGCGCGGCGGTGCACGACCACGGCTGCACGAGGCGGTTGAAGTGCTCCGCCCCGCGGATCTGGACCGAGCGATCGAGCGCCAGCGATGTCCCCGGGGCCGAGGTGCCCACGGCGTCCTCCGACCAATCGGCACCCGCGATGAAGCCCATGTCGCCTGTCAGCGTGCGGACGTGCGCGTCGCCCTCGACCCACAGGAGGCGTCCCGCTGCATCGCCCACCGCGACGACCACGCCGGAGTCGGTCGCATCCCCCGGCATCAGCAGCCCGCGGATCATGTCGATCACGCCGGCGAGCGGGTGCTCGCTGCGCAGCCGCTCGAGCTGCTCGGCATCCAGGGCCAGGGGAGGGAGTCCTTCCACGCCGACCAGGCTGTCGAGCGAGCGGCGCCAGCTGTCGCGAACGATGCCGCGGATGTCGGCCAGCCGCGGATCGGCGCTGTTGCCGTTCACGAACTCGTCGTGGGCGCGCTCGATGAGCAGGCGGGACGCGTCGGGCGATCCCGGGCGGCGAGGAGTCCACGGTGAGGACATGCAGGCTCCGTTCGAGCGACGGTGCTGCGCCCAGTGTAGGCCGCGTGGCATGCACACGCCTCAGGCGCGGGCGGCCCACCATTCGCGCAGGCGCTGCTCCGCGGCATCCGGCCCGATCATCCCCTCGTCCAGGCGCACGTCGAGCAGGTAGCGGTACGCCTCGCCGACCTCCCGGCCCGGCCGTATGCCCAGGATCTCCTGGATGCGGTTGCCGTCGAGCTCGGGACGCATGGCGTCGAGCTCCTCCTGGGCGGCGAGCTCGGCGATGCGGCGCTCGATGTCGTCGTAGGCGCCGGCGAGCCGTGCGGCCTTGCGCTTGTTGCGCGTCGTGACGTCGGCACGGGTCAGGATGTGCAGTCGCTCGAGCTCAGGACCCGCATCCCGCACGTACCGCCGCACGGCGGAATCCGTCCACGCACCCTCCGCGTAGCCGAAGAAGCGCAGGTGCTGGTCGATGAGCTGAGCGACCGTGTCGATCGTCGCGGTGTCGAACCGCAGCTCCTTGAGGCGCCGCCGCGTCATGCGCGCACCCTTGGCGTCGTGGTGATGGAAGGACACCCCGCCGGCCGGCTCGAGCCGCCGGGTCGAGGGCTTGCCGATGTCGTGGAGGAGCGCGGCCAGGCGCAGCGGCACGTCGGGCGCCGCATCGGGATGCCGCTCCCCTTCGAGCGCGATCGCCTGGCGCAGCACGGTCAGCGAGTGCTCGTACACGTCCTTGTGATGGTGGTGCTCGTCGATCTCGAGCCTCAGGGCGGGGATCTCGGGCAGGAATTCGGCCATCAGCCCGGTGTCGACGAGAAGACGGATGCCGCGAACCGGGTCGTCGGTCTGCAGCAGCCGCGTGAGCTCGCCCTGGATGCGCTCGGGACTGACGATCTCGAGCGTGCTGCGCAGCTCCGCGATCGCCGCGATCGTGTCATCGTCGACGTCGAACTCCAGCTGCGACGCGAAGCGTGCGGCACGCAGCATCCGGAGCGGATCATCGCCGAAGCTCACTCGCGGGTCGCTCGGCGTGCGCAGGAGGCCGCGGACGAGGTCCTCGACGCCTCCCGTGGGGTCGATGAGCGTGCGCCCGGGCACCTGCAGCGCCATCGAGTTGACCGTGAAGTCACGGCGCACGAGGTCGCCCTCGATCGTGTCGCCGAATTCCACGGTCGGCTTGCGCGTGGCGCCGTCGTAGCTGTCGGCGCGATAGGTCGTGATCTCGACCTGCTCGTGCTGGACGCGAGCGCCGATCGTGCCGAAGTCCCGCCCGACATCCCATTGGACGGAGCTGATCGGCTTGACGATCCGGAGGATCTCGTCCGGCCGGGCGTCGGTCGTGAAGTCGTGGTCGTTCACGGGCCGTCCGAGCAGCGCATCACGCACCGGACCGCCGACGACCGCCAGCTCGTGGCCCGCCTCGGCGAAGGCATCGGCGAGGGTGGCGACGACGGGCGAGTCGGCGAGAGCGCCCAGGCGTGCGATGCCCTCGGCCATGTTCAGCATGACTACGAGCCTAACCGCGGGCCTCGGCGCCGCCTGCGCGCCGTGTCAGTCGCCGAATCGCAGGAAGCCGGTGAACAGCAGCTCACGCACGCGGGGGAGGAGGTCGGCGCGCAGGGCCGCGGCATCCGTCTCCATGAGCTGGGCGATCGCGTCGATGAGCGGCCCGACAGCGAGATCGCCGTCGCTCGCACCCGCGAGCGCCGCGAGCGCCGGATCCACGTCGAGCACCCGACCGAACCCGCCGCCCTGGCGCAGCTCGATGACGCTCGGGTTCTCCGCACCGGGCAGGTGGTGGCGCGCCTCGGTGACATCGGGTGCGACGACCAGGATGGATGCCGCGAGCCCGTCGTCATCGAGAGCGGCCAGGCGATCGTGCGCCGCGAGGGCGGCCGTGAGGTGCGACCCGAGCCCACCCTCGGAGACCGGCTGGAACAGCCGTTCGTAGCGGGAGAGCGTCGGCGCGCCCGCCGGCGGACGGCGCAGGAGGATGTAGCCGAAGCCGATCGACGTCACGCCGCGTGCGGCGAAGTCGTCGAGCCACGCGCCGAGCAGCTCATCGAAGTGCGCCGTCCCGGGCACGGTGCCGCCGTCGCGGATCCACAGTTCCGCATACGCGATCGGATCGAGGTCCTCCCGTTCGACGACCCACGCCTCGAGCGGCACAGGAGATGCCTCCACCCATGCCCGCACGCGGTCGAGGCCCGCGATGCCCTCGCGCGTCTCCCAGTTGCCGAGGAGCTGGGCCGTTCCGCCGGGTTCGAGGTGGGCTCCCACACCGGCGACGAACTCGGCGACGAGTCCGTCGCCGACGCGGCCGGCATCCCGGTACTCGTATGCCGGAACGCCGGGCGTCCGCGGCGTGATGACGAACGGGGGGTTCGAGATCACCCGGTCGAAGAGCTCGCCGTGCACCGGCTCGAACATGTCGCCGGCGCGGGTCTCGATCCCGTCGACGCCGTTCAGGGCGGCGTTCAGGCGAGTGAATGCGAGCGCGCGCTCGGAGACATCGGTGGCGATCACCGTGGGCGCCTGGCGCCGCGCCCGCAGCGCCTGGATGCCGCATCCCGTCCCGAGATCCAGCGCGCGTGACGCCGGGCTGGTGAGCTGGAGACCCGCGAGGGTGAGGGATGCGCCGCCCACTCCGAGCACGTGATCCTCGGGGAGCGGTCCGCCCAGTGCGGCCTCGTCGAGGTCGCTCGCGATCCACCACTCGCCGGCACCCTCGTCGTCGACGAACGCCTGCGGACGGATGAGGGCCTGTGGCCGGACGAGACCGTCCTCCTGCACCACCAGCCCGAGCGACTCGAGGCCGTCGAGGCCGGTCGCCGGGAACGCCGCATCCAGGTCGGCGACCGCATCCCCGAGCCCGAACAGCCGCGCGATCACGGCGACCGGCGAGTCGTCGCCGGCGAGCAGGCGTCTCGCGGGCAGCGGGTGACCGCGACCGATCGCACCGTCTGCGGCGGCGCCCCACAGGCGACGCAGTCCCTCGGTCGTGTAGCCGGCGGCGGCGAGATCGGCGGCGAGTGCCCGGCCGAGAGCGTCGTCCGGGTGAGGCGCGGGGTGGGGGAGCGGCATCCCCCCATTCTCCCCGTGCCCACTCCCCAGATCGCTGACGCGCTCCGCGGAGCCTCCGGGCCCGTGGGCCCACCCGTGCCCACCGCTCGCATGCCCGCACTGGGAGCGTCTCACCGGATGCGCCGAACCACGCCCCGTAGAATCGCCGGAGCACGAGCACGAGCATGTGCGTGGAGCGCACACGAGCAGAAGCCGAGCATGATCACCACCTCCCCTCCCGCGCACGCGGCCGCTGCGGCTCCCGCAGACGCCGCCCGTATTGCCGTGCGCGCGCGGAGAGCGGTCCGTCGGATCGCACGACGGACGGCGGTCGGCGCGGCAGTGCTGGCCATCGCTGCGTCCACCGTCCTGATCGCCCCGGCCGCGGCACGCGCGGCCGGTCCGACCCCGAGCCCCTCCGCCACCCAGCTCTCCGGCAAGGCCGCGCTCACCCTGTCGCCCCTGGGCCGAGGTGTCGTGCCGCAGCAGGGCGGCCTCTCCGCCTATGTGACGCTCGACAACGGCACGGCGACGGAGTTCGACGCCGGCACGGTCACCCTCTCGGTTGCCACGGCGCCGCTCGCCGATCGCGCTGCGCTCTCGGCGTGGCTCGGCGGCGACCGGGCCGGCGTCGAACTGATGACCGTGGGTACGACACCGATGGATCCCGTGCCCTCCGGGGGCTCGTCGACGGTGCTCGTGCAAGTGCCCACGGCCGATGCCCAGCGAGCACCGGGCGTGTATCCGATGCTCGCGAGTCTCGATGGCCCGGACGGGGCGATCACCGCGCCGAGCGTCATGATCGTGTCCGATCCCGCGCAGCCGCCGTCGAGCATCGGAGTGGTGGTGCCCATCACCGCCGGTCCACTCTCGACGGGTCTGCTGACGTCCGACCAGTTGCAGGCGATGACCGCGAGCGACGGCCAGCTCACCGCTCTTCTGGATGCTGTGGCGGGCACCTCGGCGATCCTCGCGGTCGACCCGGCCATTCCGACCGCCATCCGCGTGCTCGGCAGCTCCGCCCCCGCCGATGCGACGGCCTGGCTCGACCGCCTCACCTCACTGTCGAACGCCCGGTTCGCCCTGCAGTTCGGCGACGCCGACATCGCCGCTCAGATCAACGCGGGCGCCGCCACCCTGACAACGCCCCTCGAGCTCAGCGCCTACCTCGATCCCACGCACTTCACGAGCGGAGCCGGCGGTGCCACGCCCGCTCCGACCGCGACACCGACGCTGCCCGATACGAAGACGCTGACCGGCGTCCCCGGAGCCGTGCAGGGTATCTACTGGCCCTTCACCGACACCGCGAACGACAAGGTGCTGACGACGCTGCGCACGGCCGACAGCTCGGCGCTCACGCTCGTCGCCACCGGCTCCACGGCGGCCGGCGCATCGAACGCCACCGTTCCGGCCCGTGCGCGCATCGCGGACTCGCGTGTCCTCCTGTACGACAGCGCCATCTCGGCGGAGCTCGCGCAGGCGTCGGCCGCCGCCGACCCGCAGCATCGAGGTGCACCGCTGGCCGCCGCGACCGCGAACCTCGTGTTCGCAAGAGGGGATGCGGCCGGCGCCCCGCTCCTCGTCACCGTCGACAGGTCGAGCACGAGAGACGGGGTCGGCCTCCGCGCAGCGATCGAGGCCGCGTTCGACGGGTCGACGCCTGCCACCCTCGCGTCGCTGGAGTCGGCATCCCCCGTCGACACCACGTTCGGGAAGACGGATGCCGACACCGCCCGCACCGCCGCCTTCACCGCCCTGTCGACCGACGAGGAGGAGCTGCACAGCTTCTCATCGGTCCTCGACAACCCGGCCGTCCTCACGGGACCGGAGCGGGGGCAGATCCTGCAGCTCATCGGCGGCGGCTGGGTCGGCGACGACCAGGCGTGGGCGGCGGCGCTCGCCGCGCATCGCGCGCAGACCGCGAAGACACTGAACTCCGTGCGCATCCTCGCCCCCAGCGACCTCGTGGTGCTGAGCTCGGGCGCCGACCTGCGGTTCTGGGTGCGCAATGACCTGCAGTGGCCGGTCAACGTGACGCTGCACGCCTCACCGGATTCCCCCAAGGTGGTGGTCCAGCCCATGACTCAGGTGCAGGCGAGCGCGGCGAGCAACACACGGGCGATCGTCCCGGTGAAGGCTCGCATCGGCAACGGCGAAGTGGTCATCACGCTGTCGCTGAAGAGTCCGACGGGAGTCTCCGTCGGCACAGTGCAGGTCGCGACCGTCAACGTGCGTGCCGATTGGGAGGCCTTCGGCCTCATCGGCCTCATCGTCCTCGTCGTCGCCTTCCTCGTGCTGGGCATCTTCCGCACCATCCGACGGAGACGCCGACGGGCCGCTCGGACGCCGGCCGAGGCCGCTCCCGCGCAGGAGCAGGCTCAGGATGCGGCGCCGGACGACGCATCCACTCGACCAGCGGGCGAGCCCGCCGACGTGGAGTCCGACCGATGAGCAGCATCGGCCGGGCGAGTGCACTCCTCGGCGCCGGCACGATCGTGTCCCGGCTCACGGGCTTCCTGCGCACGATCGTGCTGGTGGCGGCCATCGGCTCGACGACCGGAGCCGGCAACGCGTTCACAGTCGCCAACCAGCTGCCGAACAACGTCTACGCGATCATCTCGACCGGCATCCTCACCGCCGTCATCGTGCCGCAGATCGTCCGGTCGGCCGCGCATCCGGACGGCGGCAACGCCTTCGTCTCGAAGCTCCTCACCCTCGGCACGATCGTCCTCCTCGGCGCAACGGCGCTCGCATTGCTCTTCGCGCCGCAGCTGATCGGCCTGTACGGCCCGCGCTTCAGCGAGGATCAGCGTGCGCTCGGCACCGCCTTCGCCTACTGGTGCCTGCCGCAGATCTTCTTCTACGGGGTCTATTCGCTGTTCGGCGAGACACTGAACGCGCGGAAGGTGTTCGGTCCCTTCACGTGGGCGCCGATCGTCAACAACATCGTGTCGATCGCCGGCTTCGGCGTCTTCATGATCGTGTTCGGCGCCCAGCCGACGACGTGGACGCCGACGATGGTCGCCATCCTGGGCGGCACCGCGACCCTCGGCATCGCCGTGCAGGCCGGCATCCTCATGCTGTTCTGGCGTCGCGCGGGCCTGCGCATCCGGCCCGACTTCCACTGGCGGGGCGTCGGGCTCCGTGACATCGGGCGCCTCGCCGGGTGGACATTCCTCATGGTGCTCGCCGGCCAGCTGGCGGGGATCGTCCAGACCCGCGTCCTGCCTCCGGACGGCAGCCCGGGTGCGTTCACGACCGCGAACGCATGGCTGCTGTTCATGCTGCCGTACTCGATCATCGTGCTGTCGATCGGCACCCCGTATTTCACTCGGCTCAGCGAGCACGCGGCTGCCGGTCGCGACGATGACGTCCGCTCCGACATCGGCCAGAGCATCCGCACACTCGGTGTGTTCATCGTGATCGCGACCGTGGCTCTCGCGGTGGCGGCGGTGCCGGCATCCCGGATCTTCACCGGATCGGCGTCGCAGGCGATGCAGGCCGCGCCCGTGCTGTGGTCCTACCTCGTCGGCCTGATCCCGCTCGCGGTGCTGTTCGTGATCCAGCGGACGTTCTACGCGTACCACGACACGCGCACGCCGTTCTTCTTCACGCTGCTGCAGTGCACGCTGGTGGTGGGAACCGCGCTCATCGCCGCGGCCGTCCTCCCGGACTCGCTGCTCGCCGCGGGCGTCGCACTCGGCCAGTCGCTGTCGAGCCTCATCCAGGTCATCGTCGCCACGTGGCTCCTGCATCGACGTCTCGGCGGCATCGGCACCGCCGCATGGATCGGAGCGCTCGCCCGCTTCGTCGCGGCCGCCATCCCGGCAGCCGTCGTCGGCTGGCTCGCCTACGTCGTCCTGGGCGGGGCGACCGGCTGGATGACGCGCGGTCAGCTCTTCGGGGCCCTGGGCGCCGCGGTCATCGGCGTCATATGCCTCATCGTGTATGTGGGGATGCTGGCGCTCCTGCGCGCTCCGGAGCTGGCCCCGGCGATGGGAATCGCGCGGCGTCTCATCCGGCGCTGAGCCGTCCGGGCGCTTCACGCACCGTCACGCACAGGGTCTTGGAATGCGCCGCGGTTACGATGTGTTGAGCATCCGTGGACGTTCTGAAGGAGATCGCACGTGCGCCAACTCATCATCATCGGCTCCGGCCCCGCAGCTCTTACCGCGGCCATCTATGCGGCTCGCGCCAATCTGGCGCCGCTGGTCGTGGCCAGCTCGGTAGAGGTGGGCGGAGAGCTCATGAACACCACCGAGGTCGAGAACTTCCCGGGCTTCCCCGAGGCGATCCAGGGCCCCGAGCTCATGACGAAAATCCAGGAGCAGGCCGAGAAGTTCGGTGCCGAGGTCGTGTACGACGACGTCGTGTCCGTGGACTTCGCCGGGCCGGTCAAGTCGGTGAAGCTCGGCAGCGGGACGACGCACGAAGCGACGTCCGTCATCTTCGCCACCGGCTCCGCCTACCGAAAGATCGGCATCGAGGGCGAGGAGCGCCTCTCCGGGCGCGGCGTCTCGTGGTGTGCGACCTGCGACGGCTTCTTCTTCCGCGAGCGCACGATCGCCGTCGTCGGTGGTGGCGACTCCGCGATGGAGGAGGCGACCTTCCTCACGCGCTTCGCGTCGAAGGTCTACGTCATCCACCGCCGTAACGAGCTTCGCGCATCCAAGATCATGCAGGAGCGTGCGTTCGCGAACCCGAAGATCGAGTTCGTCTGGAACAGCGAGGTCGTCGACATCGTCGGGACGGATGCCGTGACCGGCGTCCTCCTCGAGGACACCGTCACCGGCGAGCGCCGGGAGCTTGCGCTCGAGGGCCTGTTCGTGGCCATCGGCAACGATCCCCGCACCCACCTCGTGCACGACGTGCTGGATCTCACGCCCGAGGGGACCATCTGGGTCGACGGCCGTTCGTCCCGCACCTCGGTGCCCGGTGTCTTCGCCGCGGGCGATGTCATCGACCCGACCTACCGGCAGGCTGTCACGGCCGCGGCGTCAGGCACCGTCGCGGCTCTCGACGCCGAGCACTTCCTCGCGGCGCTGAACGAGGCGGGACTGCCGACTCCGGACGACGACCAGATCGCGGGGCTTCCCGACGCCGATGCCGTCGCTGCGGCCGGTCGCTGAGCCGGCGGGGAACAATCCAGGCCACGTGCCTGTTGATGGATTCGAACGACTTCCGAGATAGGAGATGCAGATGACTGCGAAGGCCACGACTTCCGCGACCTGGGAGCAGGACGTGCTCAACGCGGACGGGCCCGTGCTCGTCGACTTCTGGGCGGCATGGTGCGGCCCGTGTCGCATGGTTTCGCCGATCCTGGATGAGATCCAGTCCGAGAACAGTGACAAGATCACGATCCTGAAGCTGAACGTCGACGAGAACCCCGACCTCGCGATGAAGTATCAGATCACTTCGATCCCTGCGATGAAGGTCTTCCAGGGCGGAGAGGTCAAGACGACGATCATCGGCGCCAAGCCGAAGTTCGCCATCGAGCAGGACCTGGCCGCCTTCCTCGGCTGAGCCGGGCAGTCCGCGTCGTTCCCCCAGACGACGCGCAGGCACGCTCCCGAAATCCCCGATGATTCCCCCAGATCGTCGGGGATTTCCGTTTCTGCGGGCTGGCCGTCGTCGCCGGTTCAGGATGCGTCGCGAACGACCGCATCCCATCGGCGGTTCGATCCCGAGTCGCCGAGGAGTCGCCACACGGCGCGCGTGAGGGGCGGATAGTCGAGCGCGATCTGCCTCAGGACGCGATAGTGGCGGGAGGCGTTGGGTCGCTGACCTCCGTTGGCCTCGATGTTCTCGGCGCGCAGCGTGAACACGACGAGTTCGTCGACCGTCGGCAGATCGCCCATGAACTCCCAGGGATCCTCGCCCGCGCGGAGCCGTTCCTCGACGAGCACCGAGAGTTCGTCGGACGCCTCTGCGCGCAGCAGCTCGAGGCTGGCTCTGCGCGTGGGTGTCGCTTCCGACTCGTTCATCACTCCAAGGGTAATCGGCGGCGCCGACGTCGCATCCCCTCGTCTTAGAGTGGGATCCGTGCCCGTCCCATCGCCGAAGGACTCCGCCGTCGGCGATGTCGAAGCGGTGTGGCGCGAAGAGTCCGCGCGGATCGTGGCCTCTCTCGCCCGCTACACGGGCGACATCGTGTGGGCCGAAGACCTCGCGCAGGACGCGTTCGTCGAGGCCCTCGCGGCATGGCCGGAAGACGGCATCCCCGCATCCCCCGGCGGATGGCTGCTGACCGTCGGGCGACGGCGGGCGATGGATGCGTGGCGTCGAGGGGAGCGGCTCGCCCGGCGCCAGGAGCTCCTGGCCACCGACCTGCGGGACCTCGAGCGCGACCCCGTGGCCGACCTCGGCGACCCTGATCGCATCGATGACGACACCCTGCGGCTCGTCTTCGTCTGCTGTCACCCGGTGCTGCCTGCCGCCTCCCGTCTCGCCCTCACACTGCGGGTCGTCGCCGGCCTGACGACGGAGCAGATCGCGCGGATGATGCTGCTCACCACGGCGTCGGTTCAGCAGCGGATCGTCCGGGCGAAACGCGACCTGCGCACGGCCGACGTCCCGTTCGAGGTTCCGGATCGCGCGTCGCGCCCTGCTCGGCTCGGCAGCGTGCTCCAGGTGCTCCACCTCATGTTCACGGAGGGCTATGCGCCGAGCGTCGGCGACGACGCCGTGCGCCGACGTGGCTGCCGACGCGCTCCGCGTGGCGCGTCTGCTCACGACTCTCGCGCCGCAGAGCGCCGACGCTCGGGCGCTGCTCGCTCTGATGGAACTGCAATCGTCGCGCTTCGCGGCCCGCCGCGACGAGGCGGGCGATCTGGTGACGATGGATGCGCAGGACCGGTCGCTGTGGGATGCCGGAGCCATCGCGCGCGGCCGCGAGTCGCTGTCGGTCTCACTGTCACTGAGCCCGGACCCTGGTGTCTACGCGCTTCAGGCTCTCATCGCCCAGGAGCACGCCGTGGCGGGTTCGCCCGACACCACCGACTGGACCCGCATCGCCGACCTGTATGCCGCGCTGGATGCGGCCGAGCCGTCGGCGGTCGTGCGCCTCAACCGCGCGGTCGCGGTGGCGATGTCCGGAGCAGTGCCCGCAGCGCTCTCGCTGGTCGACGAGGTGGAACGGTCCGGTGCGTTGGCCGGCTATCGTCCGCTCCTGGCGGTCAAGGCCGATCTGCTCGCACGGTCGGGGGAGAGGGATGCCGCGGCCCGGGCCTTCCTGGCCGCCGCCGAGCTTCCGGGAAACGCGGCCGAGGCCGCACATCTGCGTCGCCGAGCCGCGGAGCTGGCTCAGATTCCGTAAGAGACCTCGCCCAGCTCGGCGAGGATGCGGTTCAGGTCCTGGATCGTCGCGAAATCTATGTTGATCTGGCCTTTTCTGGCCGTCAGATTGATCTTGACGCGAGTGTTGAGACGATCGCCGAGGCGCTCCGCGATCTCGTCGAGGTGCCCCCGGCGGGCGCCTGCCTTGACTGCGGGGCGACGGATCTCCGTCGCATCCGTCCCCTTCGCGAGGGCCTCGGCGGCGCGCACGGAGAGGTCCTCATTCACGATCTTGTCGGCCAGCTTCTGCATCGCGCCGGCGTCGTCGAGCGACAGGATCGCGCGGGCGTGGCCGGCGCTCAGAACTCCCGCGGCAACCCGCTGCTGCACGGGGACCGGCAGCTTGAGCAGCCGGATCGTGTTGCTGATCTGCGGCCGAGAGCGTCCGATGCGCGTGGCGAGCTCCTCCTGCGTGATGCCGAAGTCCTCGAGGAGCTGCTGGTACGCCGACGCCTCTTCGAGCGGGTTCAGCTCCGACCGGTGGAGGTTCTCGAGGAGTGCATCGCGAAGGAGATCTTCGTCGGCGGTGTCTCGGATGACGGCGGGGATCGAGGTGAGACCGGCCTCGCGTGCGGCACGGGTGCGCCGCTCGCCCATGATCAGCTCGTACATGCCGCCTTCGGCTTCACGGACGACGACGGGTTGCAGCACGCCGAACTCGCGAACGCTGTGCACGAGCTCGGCGAGGTGGTCGGAGTCGAAGTGGGTGCGTGGCTGGCGCGGGTTGGGGACGATGGCGTGCGGGTCGATGTGAGCCAGGCGGGCGCCGGGGACGGCGAGGAGCTCCGCGTCCGGCTGCTCCGTGGTGGCGTCATCTGCGTGGGCCTGAGCCTTGTTCGCGGTCGCCGTCGTACTGACGGATGGGAAGAACACGTCGACGGGACGATCCTCCCGCATCTCTGTCGTCGGAATAAGGGCTCCGATCCCTCGGCCGAGTCCTGTTCGCTTCGCCATCAGGTTGCCCTCTCTGCGGTTTCGTCGGTTCCGCGCTGCATGATCTCAACGGCTGCCTCGCGGTAGGCGATGGCGCCGGCCGACTGTCCGTCGTAGGCGATGACGGTCTGTCCGAAGCTCGGAGCCTCCGAGACCCGGACGGACCGGGGGATGACGGTATCCAGCACCTCGCGGGTGAAGTGGGATCGGACCTCTTCCGCGACCTGCTGCGCCAGTCGCGTGCGCCCGTCGTACATGGTGAGCAGGATCGTGGAGACATGCAGTCGCGGGTTGAGGTGCTTCTGGATCATCCGCACGTTGCCGAGCAGCTGGCTCAGCCCTTCCAGCGCGTAGTACTCGCACTGGATGGGGATGAGCACCTCCTGGGCGGCCGTGAACGCGTTGATCGTGAGCAGACCCAGGGACGGCGGGCAGTCGATGAGGACGAAGTGTGGAGGATCGTCGAGGACCGAGAGGTGGTCATCGAGCGCGGTCCTGAGCCGGTGCTCGCGCGCGACCTGTGTGACCAGCTCGATCTCGGCACCGGCGAGGTGGATCGTGCTGGGCGCACACGTCAGCAGGGGAGACTCCGGACTCGTCTGGATGATCTCTGAAAGAGGGAACTCGTCGATGAGGACGTCGTAGATGCTCGGGACGTCGGCGGAGTGGGGGATGTTCAGTGCGGTGGATGCATTGCCCTGCGGGTCGAGATCGATGACGAGGACTCGCGCGCCGAGATCGGCGAGGGATGCTGCGAGGTTGACGGCCGTCGTCGTCTTGCCGACGCCGCCCTTCTGGTTCGAGACCGTGATGACGCGGGTTTCCGAGGGGAGTTCGACGACCGCACCTTCCAGCGCACGACGGCGTGCGTTGAGTGCTGCGAGTTCGCGAGCAAGGGGAGTGTCGTTGTCATCGAGCGACGTCGCGACCGCGGCGTTATCGGGATGTTTCACGTGAAACGCTCTCCTTCTTCCCGGTCGCACACAACGTTTCCACTCTAACCCGCAGCCCTCATCATCCCCGCGTGTCATCCGGGATCGGGGTGCATGTTCTGGTTCGGAGCGCCTGTGGGGGAGTGTCTCTGTGGGATGCAGGGGCTCGGACTGCTTCCGTTGCGGCCTGCCGGGCGCGCGCCGATGTGCCCCACCCACCTTTCCCCATATGCGGGCCGCATCCTCGATCCGGCTGGCGAAGAACTCGGCGAATGAACCGGATCCGGAGGACGATGCCTCGCCTGCGGAGTGTCGTCACACCAGGAGTTTGGTGAGCCCGCGGCGATTGAGTGTCATCTTCCGGTGCCGCGCAGGGCCGGCCGGAGGGGCTGGCGCGTGCACTTGTGCTCGTCCCCGGTCGCGCCCGTTCCGCCGCCCGGCCGTTGCTTTGACCACGGGGGCGCCAGGCCGCGCAGCGCACAGCGGTCTTCCTGGCGGGGCGCCGAGGTGGGCCCGCAGAGCGTGTGTGGCAACGACGATCTCGCGCTGGTGTTTTTGGCGTCGTGCGGGCCTGTCGAGCGAAGATCTGTCGTGCCGATGCGGTCGATGTTTCACGTGAAACGTTGGCTCACCTCGACCGCGGTCAACACTGTGGAGGAAGCTCACTCGTCCCCGTACGTCATTCCTCGAGCGCCACCGTGAACCACCCGGACCGATGAGCCAGGACGGCACCGCGGATCAGGGAGACCGCTGCGGAGCGGGGGCCGTGACGAGCTCCGGCCCAGTGTTGGCAGATGCCGGGCTGCCTCGGAGCGAGGATGGGCGCGACTGCCCGCCGCGTCACGCTCAGTGAGGAGCGCAGCTCTGTTTCACGTGAAACTCCGGTGCCGGCACTTCGTCGCACGGGATGCTGGCGCGAAGCCGTCCATCCGTGCCGGTGGCCCCGCTGACCGTGGCGAAAGCTTCCACCTGCCAGTGCGCGTTCACCGCGTTTCGACCGTATTGGCTGATCTCCGGCTTCGTTCCGGGTTTCCGGGACCCATGTCTGAGATGCGCGTTGTCGTTTCTGCTGGATACCCACCGCCTGCCGCGTTTCACGTGGAACACACTCGCCACCACGTGACGCTGTCTCCCGATTGGAACTGCCCTACCGACTCACCGGGTATGAGATGAACTCTCGACCTGGCGTTGCCGTCCATCCCCCCGCCGGAACCTCGGCGTCGGGGGATGTGGTCGCTGCATCCTCGCTCCTTGCCACCACGGTGGGCCCGCCGGGTCGCACACCCGTCTCGGTATCAGTACGGTCTGATCGGTATGTCACCCTTTTCCACTGGCCGGCTCAGTCCGATGAATCGCCGAATTCACGCGGGCGACGACCTCGGCGCTCACTCCGCGCGCTGAGCTCGTCGACCCGCGCATGGCGTTGTTTCACGTGAAACGGAATCGCAGCCCGCCAACGACGGTGCATGCTCCGAGCCGGGCGAGGAGAGCGCGATGCGGGCCGCGGTATTCCTCTCCATGCGCGCACCGGCCACTCGGTGGGGTAGGGGACCGCCTCAATCGTCGAATCGCAAGACTCCGGTGAACATGGACACGGCTATCGGGTGCCGAGAATTGATGGACTTGGGGGGCGGCTCCGAGGTTCGGCTATGCCGCGACCATCCTGTGTACGCCCTTCCGTTTCACGTGAAACATCCGGTCCTTCTGGATGCGTTCGTCAGCGCGGACGAGCGTCAGCGATGACCTTGCCCTGCTGAGGACCGCTTCTCATCAGGTACGGAGCGTCTCGCCAGACACCCGCGCCCGCTCGAGCCGCGCTCTGCTCGTGCGAGAGACGATGGGGGACCTGTTCAACGTGGGGAATGGCCAGCACTCGCTGTCGGATCCGCATACCTGCGAGCGCGCACAGCTGCACGTCGGCGCGCGAGTCCGTCAGGCTCACGTCCTAAACTTCGATACGACTCGTGCCACCAGGAATCGAAGGCGTGAGCGTGAGGCTCGCGGGCGCTCGGCTCGCGCCCCCCCGGGATACTTCTTCCAGCGCGCCGCGCGCCCTGCCTCAGGTTCGCCACGAGTTTTCGCATTGCGTACGGGCCTGGTCTCCCTGCCAGGCCGCGGCAGATTCTGCGACTCTCTGTCTCACGTGAAACGTCCGTGGAGTTGTTGCCGAGCTGGCAAAGGAGCAGAGACTCAGAGTGGGAGCGGGCGCGCCCGCACGAGCGACGGCACACGAACAGCCCGCGCTCGAGCGCGCCGCGCGCCAGACTCATCGCAAGGGGCCCGGTGACCGCGCCGGGCCGCTCCGGACGCCGGCAGCACGTTCCGGCGCCCCTCTGTTTCACGTGAAACATCCGTCCAGCTGGTGCAGAGTGGCAACAGGGCAGAGGACCACAGTGAGACAGCGCGGGCACCGATACCAGGGCCGACACAGGCACCTCCTCTGCGCGAGCGCCGCGCGTCGGGGTCCAGACTTGCCCCAAGGTCGCTCCGCGACCGCGCCGAACCTCCCAGCCAGGCCGCGGCACCTTGCGCGACCCCTCTGTTTCACGTGAAACATCGATGCAATTGGCCTCCGCGCAGGCATCGGAACGGAGACCCACGGTGGGAACTCCGGCGCACCAGCACGAGCGCCGACACCCGGACCGCCCGCGCGCGAGCGCGCCGCGCGTCCTCGTCACACTCGCCCCCTGCTCACCCTGGGACCGCGCCAGGACTCCTCGCACGTTCGCGGCACGCTCCACCACACCCGAAGTTTCACGTGAAACTTCCGTGCAGTTGCTGCCCAGCGGCAGAAGAGCAGAGATCTACAGCGAGCAGGGCGGGCGCCAATACCAGCGCCGCCACAGGGACCCTCCCGTGCGCGAGCGCCGCTAGTCCTGGCCCAACACTTGCCCCGACGTCGCTCCGCGACCGGGCTTGGTCTCTCTGCAACGTCATGTCAAGTTCCGCGACTTCCTCTGTTTCACGTGAAACATCCGTGCAGTAGCTGCCCAGCGGCGGCAGAAGAGCAGAGACCCACACTGGGCAGCGGTGCACAACACAAGCGCCGACACAGGCACCTCCCGCGCACGAGCACCGCGCGTCGTCGCCAGACTCATCACAAGGGGACTCAGCAGCTGCGCCTGGACTCCCCGCAAGGTCGCGGCACGTTCCCGCACCCCCTGTTTCACGTGGAATATCCGCTCAGTTGCTGCCCAGCGGCAAGATTGACCAAGGACCCAGAGCGAACAGCAGGCGCGCCAATACGAGCGCCGGCAGGCGGACCTTCCACGCAAGGGTGCCGCGAGTTGCAGATCGCGGCGTGTTCCGCCACTCCCTCTGTTTCACGTGAAACATCCGTTCAGTTTCATGCCGAGCGACAAGAGAACGCGGTTCGGCCGAGGCGCACTATGAGCGCCGACACACGGACCGCCCACGCAAAGGGGCGCTGCTGGCTTGGCCGCGTACGTGTGAGTGGATGCCCAGCATCCTGCAGCGGACGCATGGTCGCGCTCGACATCACGGCCGTCGAGCACGGGGGAGCCTGAGCATCGGGGGAGCGGCGACGGAGTCGCAGACCTTCTGGACCACGCTCCCGCGCTCCGAGCGAGCATCGTCCCGGGCTGTGCGCCACTTGCATCTCCGACGCGCACATCAGCTGAATGCCAAGATCCGGACCGTGCTCGCCAGTGCGGAGTGGTGGCGCTGCCCAGCTGCATCTCACGCGCGGGGCCATCGCGCACGTCACAAGGACAACCGAGCCGATGGACGCCTCGATCATCGGCGTGATGTTCACCCGACTCGAGACCGAGCACGCCCTGAGCCCATTCGACGGGATCGTGCGCGCGCTCGCGCCCTGCGATTCGCGGTGCCATCAGCTGCCTGATACCGCCCACGACGTCCAGCTCGCCTGAGCCGTAGCCCCGCTCCAGAGATAGCATCACGTCTGGTCGAAGGACCGCTGGATCGCCTGAAGGAGATCACATGCGGGGCAGACGGGGTCGGCACGTTCACACCGCCGCACTGCCCTGCCGGCCGGCGGCGTCTGATCGAAGAGTACGACGACGGGGACGGCGCAGACAGCGACCATCTCAGCACCACGCCAACGTCCTCCACGAGACCGAGCCAGAGGACGTGGCCCTCACCGACCTGATCGCGGCCGGGACACGAGCTGTCGATCCTGCATAGAGCGGAAGGACTCCGCGGCGATGCTGGACGTAACTACGTTTCACGTGAAACATCCCTGCTGCATCCACCCCGCGGACGATTCGACTCCCGCGTCGGAGAAGACTCCTGCCGTCAGGCAGCCACCAGGGCGCGGTGCGGTCGCAGTGCGCGGGCATGGGTAGGCGACACTGGACCAGCGCGGAACCCACAAGCCCCCACCAACAGGGTGTCGATCTGGACGCGGGCGCGTCTGTGTGTGAGCACCTGGCTCGCTCGTTTCACGTGGAACATCCGCCGTTGCCCGTGATCAGTGTCCCCGCGCCGGAGCAGCCTCGGTAAACAGTGCGACTGCTTGAGAATCGTGGGTGACCGCGGGACTCGCGCGGTGTGCATCAAGAACTCACGCCGGCTCGACCCTCACGCTGCCGCATGACATGCCTTGGCAGCCGGGCAGAGGATTAACCCCCTGAGCAGCGGTCAGCCGCCTACTCTGCAGAAAGACGTTTCACGTGAAACACGGCATCCCGAGGCCGCCTCCCGGCCCAAACCCACAGTCCCATGCATTCCGCGACAGCGCCCGCGAACACCAGACACCCGAGCCGGGTCCCCTCGACTGCCAACTCGAGGATTCAGCGCACCGTCGCAGTCACGACGCGCGTCGGCTCCGCGATCACACCCTCGCCCAGCACGGAGACCATCACGTTCGACAGCCGGAACTTCTTGATCTGCTTCTCGGCCGCCGTGATCTCGGCATCCGCGTTCACACCCTTCAACAGGATGAGCTGCCCTCCGTCGCGAACCAGGGGAGCGGTCAGTGGAATGAGGGTACGCAGCGCACTGACAGCACGGGCGGTCGCAGCATCCAGAACTGGGCCGCGTCGCCAATCTTCGGCACGAGCCCGCAAGACTTCGACGTTGTCCAGCCCGAGCTCCGAGACCTGCTCGTTCAGCCACGCCACACGCCGTTCCATGGGCTCGATGAGAATCCACTCGACATCAGGTCGGGCAATCGCCAGCACCAGCCCGGGCAGCCCGGCCCCAGAGCCCACATCGCCGACACGGCCCGAGAACAGTGGTGCAGCAATGACGCTGTTCATCACGTGACGAGTCCACAACCGCGGAAGCTCGAGCGGGCCTATGAGCCCGCGCTCCTCGCCGTGCGCCGCCAATGCCGCCACGAACTGGCGGGCGGTATCGATGCGATCGCCGAAGAGATCCGTCGCCTCGGACGGTTCGAGTTCGAGAGTCGACATGCCGGAGGGTTCAGCCGCGACGGATCACTGTGTGGCGATCGGCGCCCTCGCCGTACGACTCCGACACATAGCCGCGCTCGGCCACGATGTCGTGCACCAGCTTGCGCTCGTAACTCGACATGGCGGGGAGCGACGCCTGGGACGCACCCTCGTCCAGGCGTGCAATCGCGCGGTCCACGAGCGTCCCGAGCTGCTGCTCGCGGGTATCCCGCGATCCGCCGACGTCGAGGATGAGCCGCGAGAACCGGCCGGTGCGCGTCTGCACCGCGATGCGCGTCAGCTCCTGGAGGGCCTGCACCGTGTCGGGTTCCGACAGCAGGCTCAGCGAGCCGCTGCCCTCGGCCTCGATCGAGACGTATGCGCGCCCCGCACGGACATCCAGCGCGAGATCGCCGTCGATGTCGGCGATGTCGAGCAGCCCTTCCAGGAAGTCCGCTGCGATGTCGCCCTCCTGCTCCAGTTGTGCGACGGTCGCCTGACCCTCGGCGGATGGCTCGGTGGTGACGGGGGAGTCGGTCATAGCTCGTTCCTACAATCGATGGATCAGGAGGTCTGTGCGCTGTCGGCGCCCGTGTCACGCGCGGACGGACTCGACCCGCCACCCGCGGTGGCCGGCCCCTTCTGCCCCTGCTTCTTCGCGCGCTGCTTGCTCACCGGCTGCTGACGCTTGGGTGCCGCGGCACGGGCCTTCTCCGCTTCCTCCAGCAGGCGCTGCTGCTCGGCCTGGTACCTCTCCAGTGACACGATCTTGCCGTTCGCGTCGATGGCTTTGCCCTTGCGAGCCAGACGCTCCTCCCGCTCCTTCGCGGCCTGCGAACCCGGAGTCGGGAGATTGCGGATGACGAGGAACTGCTGCACCGCGGTCCAGATGTTCGATGTGAACCAGTAGATGACGACGCCGAGCGGGAAGAAGATGCCCGAGAAGACGAAGGCGAACGGCAGGATGTAGAGCATCACGCGCTGCATCTGGTACGCCTGGCCCTGCTTGGCCTCGGGGGAGAGGTTCTTAGAGACGATCTGCAGCTGGGTGAAGAACTGCGACGCGATCATCAGCACGACGAGGGTGACCATGATGGTGACCGTGGTCTGCCACCCGACCGGCTGGGTCTTGATCGTGTCGACGAGCGACTCGTGCAACGACGCGACACCGAAGAGCTTCGCGTTGTAGAACTCCAGTGTGAGCTCGGGCGTCAGCGGGCCGACGCCGCCGTGTCCGCTCTTGGCATTCGTGGAGACCCCGTTGAGGACGCTGTACAGCGAGAAGAAGACCGGCATCTGCACGAGCAGCGGCAGACACCCGGAGACGGGCGAGGTGCCGTTCTTCTTGTACAGCCCCATGGTCTCGCGGCTCATCGCCTCACGAGAGAGCTGATCGCGCTTGCCCTTGTACTTCTCCTGGATCTTCTTGAGCTCAGGCGCGATCTCCATCATCTTGCGCTGGCTCTTGATCTGTTTCACGAACAGGGGGATCAGGGCCGCGCGAACGACGATCACGAGTCCGATGATCGCGAGCACCCAGGTCAGGCCATCCGCCGGCGGCATGCCGAGGAAGGTGAACAGGCCGTGCCAGGCGACGAGGATGAGCTCGACCACCCATTTCAGCGGCCAGAGGATGATTCCGAGGAGATCCGGCAAGGATCAGTCCTTTCTCAGGGGGACGACGTATCCGCGCGGCGTGAGCTCGAAGCGGAAGTTCTGGTGCGCGGGCGGATCATCCACCCCTCCGGCCGCCCAGGGGTGGCATCGGGCGATCCGAGCAGCGGCCAGCATCGATCCCTTGAGAGCACCGTGCTGCTGGACCGCACCGACCGCATACGCGGAACAGGACGGGTAGTAACGGCACACGTCGCCGTATGCGTGGGAGATGGTTGCGCGGTAGCCGTGCAGAAGCGCCAGAACCGCGTTACGCGGAAGCAGCGGAACGGAATCGCTCAGATCGGATGCCGAGAACCGACCCTCACCCCTCGACGCTGCGGGAAGACTCGCGCTGCTCATACGGCTCTCCGCGGAAGGCTGCGCTGCACGTCGGCGCGCAGGTCCTGGAAGGATGCGCCAGCCGAGACGGGCAGCGCGCGCAGAACGATGTCCGAGCCCGGCTCCACCGAGGGGAGCGCTTCGGCGCAGATCGCCTTGAGACGACGCCGGACGGTGTTGCGCACGACTGCGCCGCCGACCTGCTTGCTCACGATGAAGCCGAAGCGGGTCGCGCCGTCGTCGCGGGATGCCGACACGTAGACGATGGCGTTCGCCCCGGCGCGCCGACGGCCCCGACGGACGACTGCCTTATAGTCCGCGCCGCGGGTCAGACGATTCGGCCGCGCCAGCACCGTGTGGATTCAGGCCGAGAGCTCGGTGCGCCCCTTGGCGCGGCGAGCCGAGAGGATGCCGCGGCCGGCGCGCGTGCGCATGCGGGCGCGGAAGCCGTGCTTCTTGGCACGACGGCGGTTGTTGGGCTGGAAGGTGCGCTTGCTCATGGGATCACTCCGGATCAGGTCTCACCGGAAGGCTCGGCTCCGGGAAGGTCGGGACGGACTGCCGTTCAGGCATAAGTCAACCGATTAAGGCTACGTCGTCGCGGCTGAGAACTCAAACCGAGAAGCCCTGTGATGCATTATCCACAACCTGTGAGCAACCCCTGGCAGGGACACGCACCCCGGTTCTACAGTGGAGTTTGCTCTGCGGCGCACCCCTGACTAGCGTGGCACGGGCAGTTATCCACAGGTACTCGGCATCCGTCGGCCCGGTGGTTCATACACACCCGGGGGGGCAATGGCACCGCAGGAGATTCCGGACGTTCCGGTATGGACGGCAGTCCTCGACGTCCTCGTCGACGACGACCGGATCACCCCGCAGTTGCATGGGTTCCTCAGCCTCGCCGTCCCTCAGGGCGTCATGGCGGGAACGCTCTATCTCGACGTGCCGAACGATCTCACGGCCGCGCAGATCAACAAGAGGATGCGCGCGCCGATCCTCGAGGCCCTCGAGCGCGTGGATGCCGAGCCCGTCGTCAGCGCGTTCCGCGTCGTGGTCAATCCCGACCTCACCGACAGCCCTGCGCCCACGATCGCCGTGGCATCCACTGCCGCGATCGCGGATTCGCCCATCGCACGACCCGTCGCCGCCGAGCCCGTGGAGCAGACGCCCTCCCGCAGCGACACCCGGCTGAACCCGAAGTACACGTTCGACAACTTCGTCATCGGACAGTCCAATCGATTCGCGCACGCTGCGGCGGTCGCCGTGGCCGAGGCACCGGCGAAGGCCTACAACCCGCTCTTTGTCTACGGAGACTCCGGACTCGGCAAGACCCACCTCCTCCACGCCATCGGCGATTACGCGCAGAGCCTCTACGCCGGCATCCGCGTGCGCTACGTCTCCAGCGAGGAGTTCACGAACGACTTCATCAACTCCATCGCCAACAACCGCGGCTCCGCGTTCCAGGCCCGCTACCGCGACGTCGACATCCTCCTGATCGACGACATCCAGTTCCTGCAGGGCCGCGCCGAGACCCAGGAAGCCTTCTTCCACACCTTCAACACGCTGCACGACCACGACAAGCAGGTCGTGATCACGAGCGATGTGCCGCCGAAGCATCTCACGGGCTTCGAAGACCGGATGCGCAGCCGCTTCGAGTGGGGCCTCATCACGGACGTGCAGGCGCCGGACCTCGAGACCCGCATCGCGATCCTTCGCAAGAAGGCGCAGAGCGAGCGCCTGCAGATCCCCGACGAGGTCCTCGAGTACATCGCGACCGTCGTCTCGTCGAACATCCGGGAGCTCGAGGGCGCCCTCATCCGCGTGTCCGCGTTCGCGAGCCTCAACCGCTCGACGCTCGACATGTCCCTCGCCCAGACCGTGCTGCGCGACATCATCGACCAGGACGACGCCAACGTCATCTCGCCGACCGACATCATCACGGCGACAGCGGCCTACTTCAAGCTCTCCGTCGACGACCTCTACGGCTCGAGTCGCTCGCAGGCCGTCGCGACGGCACGCCAGATCGCGATGTACCTGTGTCGCGAGCGCACGAGCCTCTCCCTGCCGAAGATCGGCCAGCTCTTCGGCAACCGTGACCACACCACGGTGATGTACGCGTACAAGAAGATCAGCGACCTGATGAAGGAGCGTCGCTCGATCTACAACCAGGTCACCGAGATCACCACGCAGCTCGGCCGCCGCTGAGCCCGTCGCGGCTCATTTCCCTCCACAGGCCTCATTCAGCGGCCGTTCAGGCAACGCACAGATCCCGACCAGACGCATGCGTCTACCCGCATGCGCCCTTCGGGCTTGACACACCCGCTCCAGCGCACGATCATGCCCGTTCTTCACAGTGTGGATAACTTGTGGATAACTCGGACCGAGCATCGAATCCCTGTGAGCGAATGACGGGAGCCTGTGGAGAACCGAATGACACGGATTGCGAGGTCCTCGAGTCGCACCCGCGTGATTCCGCAGGTCTTCCACAAGTCACACGCTTGTAGTTCCCATGAGCCGCATACTGTCCACGGACTTATCCACAGTTTCCACAACTGTTAACAAGATGACAGAGATAGAGAGATACATCCCCGCTCGATCACCCTGGCGGGGTCGGTCCGACCCGAGCCGGGCCTCTTCCGATCCGGGCACTGTCGGGCACTAGCATGGGAGGCCCAGTCAGATGTCGAGGGAGCGCCCCGTGAAGTTCCACGTCAATCGCGATGTGTTCAGCGAAGCCGTGTCATTCGTGGTCAAGCTCCTGCCGCAGCGGAATCCGCAGCCGATCCTGGCGGGCGTGCTGATCCAGGCCAGCGACGACGGACTTTCGCTCTCGGCGTTCGACTACGAGGCATCCGCCCGTACCACGATCGAGGCCACCGTCGATGAGCCCGGCACGATCCTCGTGCACGGCCGGCTGTTGGCCGACATCGCGAGCAAGCTCCCCAACGCGCCGATCCAGATCGCGGTCGACGAGGACGGCGGGATCCTGCTCACCTGCGGATCGGCGCGCTTCACCCTCGCCGCCATGCCGGTGCAGGAGTACCCGGCGATCCCGGAGGTGTCCGGCGAGTCCGGCCTCGTGAAGGCGGAGGACTTCGGCACCTCGATCTCACAGGTCGCATTCGCCGCATCCCGCGATGACGTCACCCCGGTGCTCACCGGCGTGCAGCTCGAGGTCAGCGGAACGCACCTCAGCCTCGTCGCGACCGATCGCTATCGCGTCGCACTCCGCCAGATCCCCTGGGACGGGGGGAGCGCCGCATCGGACGAGACGACCACGGCCCTCGTCCCCGCACGCACCCTCACGGAGGTGGGCAAGACGTTCGCCCACGGCGGCGACATCTCCATCGCCTTCTCCGGCGCCGGCGACCGCGAGATCATCGCGTTCACCGCCGGAGACAAGACAGTCACCTCCCTGCTCATCAAGGGCAACTTCCCGCCCGTGCGTCGCCTCTTCCCCGAGCAGACCGACCATTACGCCGTGGTCAACACGGGAGACCTCATCGAAGCGGTCCGCCGCGTGTCCCTCGTCCTCGATCGCTCAGCTCCGCTGCGTTTCACCTTCACGACCGAGGGTGTGTCGATGGATGCCTCGGGCACCGAGCAGGCGCGCGCATCCGAGTCGGTCGATGCCACGCTCACGGGCGAGGACGTCACGCTGGGCCTCAACCCGCAGTACCTGCTCGAAGCGCTCGGTGCGGTCCGCAGCGAGTTCACGCGCATCACGTTCACCTCGAACGAGAACCAGAACAAGCTCAGCCCCGTCCTGATCACGCCGCAGACGTCGGTGGAGAAGGGCGGAGAGGACTCGTTCAAGTACCTGCTGCAGCCCAACCTGCTGCTGCGCTGACCTCGCGCCGCGGACCCTCGCCGACCGGCTCGACGTCCGAGCGCTTCATTAGGCTTGTCCGGTGATCGTGGAGCATGTGAGTCTCGTCGACTTCCGCAACTATGCGGCCGCCGATGTGACGCTCGGCGCCGGACCGCAGGTGTTCATCGGACGTAACGGTCAGGGCAAGACCAATCTCGCCGAGGCCATCGCCTACTTCGCCACCGTCGGCTCGCATCGCGTATCGGCCGACGCGCCGATGGTGCGTGACGGAGCGGATGCCGCGATCATCCGGACGCGCCTCGCCCACGGCTCGCGCCATGTCGGGCTCGAGGTGCAGATCAATCGGCAGGGATCCAACAAGGCCAGGGTCAACGGCGCGAATGTGCGTCCCACCGAGCTGCCGCGCTACGCACAGGTCGTCCTCTTCGCGCCGGAGGACCTGCAGATCGTCCGCGGCGACCCGTCGGCACGGCGCCGCTTCAGCGACCAGCTGCTCGCGCAGCGCACACCGCGGATGTCTGCCGTTCTCGCCGACTACGACCGCGTGCTGCGCCAGCGCAACGCGTTGCTGAAGTCCGCGCGTGCGCGCGGCGTGAAGGGCGATGCGCTCTCCACCCTCGATGTGTGGGACGACAAGCTCGTCTCCCTCGGGACGCAGATGATCGAGGCGCGCCTCGCTCTCGCATCCGATCTCGCCCGGCCGCTTGCGGACGCGTACACCGTCATCGCCGGAGCCGACCACGCGGTCGAACTCGAGTGGGCCCTCTCGGTGAGCGGGGTCGACCCGGAGGAGGGCGAGGGCGCGGACGGCGATCGGACGACGGATGCGTCGACAGCCGACCTGTTCCGCCAGGCACTCGCATCCAAGCGGACGGCCGAGCTGGAGCGGGGCATCACCCTCGTCGGTCCCCATCGCGACGACCTGCTTCTGCGCGTGCGCGGGCTTCCGGTCAAGGGATACGCCTCGCACGGGGAGTCGTGGTCGGTTGCCCTGGCGCTCCGGCTCGCCTCGGCTGAGCTGCTGCGCGCCGAGTCGCTCCTCGGCGACCCCGTGCTGATCCTCGACGACGTGTTCGCCGAACTGGACGCCGATCGCCGAGCGCGCCTCGCCGACATCGCCGCAGGCTTCGAGCAGGTCATCGTGACCGCGGCCGTTCAGCAGGACGTGCCGGCGAACCTGCGGGGTCGCGTCATCCGCATCGAAGCAGGAACGATCCTCGGGGTCGAGGATGCCTGAACCCGAGCCGGAGCCGGAGATCCCGGAGACGATCGCAACGTACCTGCGGCTGCGGGGCCTCGAGCCGTCGGCCCGGCGCAAGCGGCGGAAACGCAAGACGGGCGACGACGACGCGCAACCCTTCATGCCAGGTCGCGACCCGAGAGGCATCGGCGACGTCCTGGGCGCGCTCACCCGGGACGCGGGCTGGGAGCCGCATCTGTCACGCGAGGATCTTGTCCGCCGGTGGGACGAGGTGGCCGGCGCGGAGACCGCGAGGCACACGCATCCCGTCGACCTGACCGATGGAACGCTCACCATCAAGTGCGACTCCACGGCCTGGGCGAAGCAGCTCCAGCTGATCCGCGCGCACGTGCTCACGGAGATCCTTCGACGGTTCCCCGACGCGGGTGTGGAGAGCTTGCGGTTTCTCGGACCAGACGTCCCCTCCTGGAAATGGGGCACCAGAGCCGTTCCAGGCCGCGGTCCACGCGATACCTACGGCTGAGGCACCTCAGCAGCCTCTGGGCCCGATTTCAACGCGTCAGCGGGCGTTTTTCCGTTCAGTGCGCCTCCCGGCACGATAGGATGGAAGCACAGCCGCTGGACGAATCGGAGAGCGCGAACACCTATGACGTCAGACATCACCGCAAGCGTTCCCGAGGACGATACTTCGGCGCAGCAGCCCACTCCTCGCAGCGATTACGGAGCCGACGCCATCCAGGTGCTCGAAGGCCTCGAGGCCGTGCGCAAGCGCCCGGGCATGTACATCGGCTCGACGGGTGAGCGGGGCCTCCACCACCTGGTGCAGGAGATCGTCGACAACTCCGTCGACGAGGCTCTCGCCGGCTACTGCGACGAGATCGTCGTCACGATCCTCGAGGACGGCGGCGTCCGCTGCATCGACAACGGCCGCGGCATCCCGGTCGACCCGCATTCCTCCGATCCCTCGAAGTCGACCGTCGAGGTCGTTCTCACGGTCCTGCACGCCGGCGGAAAGTTCGGCGGCGGCGGGTACGCGGTCTCGGGCGGTCTGCACGGCGTGGGTTCGTCGGTCGTCAACGCGCTGTCCCGCCGACTGGATGTCGAGGTCAAGCGTCAGGGCCACGTCTGGCGACAGTCGTTCCGCGACGGCGGGGTGCCGATGGGTCCCCTCGCGAAGGGCGAGGAGACGGATGAGACGGGCACGACGATCACGTTCTGGCCGGATCCCACGATCTTCGAGACCGTGCACTTCGACTACGTCACGCTCCGCACCCGTTTCCAGCAGATGGCGTTCCTCAACAAGGGACTGAGCATCACGCTGACCGATGAGCGCCCTGAATCGGCCTACCCCGCGGACGGGCCGGACGAGACACCCATCACCCCGTCGGAGAACTACCTCTACGAGCGGGGACTGGTCGACTACGTCGAGTACCTCAACAAGATCCGCCGAGCCGACGTCGTCAACGAGGAGATCATCGACTTCGAGTCCGAGGACACGGAGCGCAAGATCGCCATGGAGATGGCGCTGCAGTGGACGACGAGCTACACCGAGAACGTCTTCACCTTCGCCAACACCATCAACACGCATGAGGGCGGTACGCACGAGGAGGGCTTCCGGGCAGCGCTTACCGCGCTCGTGAACAAGTACGCCCGTGCGAACAACCTCCTCAAGGATCGTGACGACAACCTCTCGGGCGAGGATGTGCGCGAGGGCCTCACCGCCGTGATCTCGGTGAAGCTGTCCGAGCCCCAGTTCGAGGGCCAGACCAAGACGAAGCTCGGCAACACGGAGGCGAAGGCGTTCGTGCAGAAGGTCGTCGGCGATCGGCTGGGCGATTGGTTCGACCGTAATCCCGCCCAGGCCAAGAGCATTATCCGCAAGTCGATCGACGCGGCGAGTGCGCGGATGGCGGCCCGCAAGGCGCGGGAGACGGCACGGCGCAAGGGATTCCTCGAGACGAGCGGGATGCCGGGCAAGCTCAGCGACTGCAGCTCGAAGGACCCGGTCATCTCGGAGATCTTCCTGGTCGAGGGCGACTCGGCCGGCGGCTCGGCCAAGACCGGACGCAACCCCGCGACGCAGGCGATCCTGCCGCTGCGTGGCAAGATCCTGAACGTCGAGAAGGCACGCCTCGACCGCGCGCTCGGCAACGCCGAGATCCAGGCCATGATCACCGCGTTCGGCACCGGCATCGGGGAGGACTTCAACCCCGAGAAGGCCCGATACCACAAGATCGTGCTGATGGCGGATGCGGACGTCGACGGCCAGCACATCACCACGCTGCTGCTGACCCTGCTCTTCCGCTACATGCGCGGGCTCATCGAGATGGGATACGTCTATCTGGCGCAGCCGCCGCTGTACCGCCTCAAGTGGACGAACGCCGAGCACGAGTACGTGTACTCCGACCGCGAGCGGGACGCGCTCCTGACCGCCGGCCAGGCCGCCGGCAAGCGTCTGCAGAAGGAGAACGGCGTCCAGCGCTACAAGGGTCTCGGCGAGATGAACCACCAGGAGCTGTGGGAGACGACGATGAACCCTGACACGCGCACGCTGCTGCAGGTGACGATGGATGACGCCGCCGCCGCGGACGAGATCTTCTCGACGCTCATGGGGGATGACGTCGAGAGCCGCCGCTCGTTCATCCAGAAGAACGCGAAGGACGTTCGCTTCCTCGACATCTGATCGCCGCGCGTTCCGCGCCTGAGGACCGATCCTTCCGAATCGACGAGAGCACATGACTGACGACACCAGCCCCGAAGCCACCGACCCCGGCACCGACGAGCACAACCACGGCAGGATCGACCAGGTCGATCTGCAGCTCGAGATGCAGCGGTCGTACCTCGACTATGCGATGAGCGTCATCGTCGGGCGCGCGCTGCCCGACGTCCGTGACGGCCTGAAGCCGGTCCACCGGCGCGTGATCTACACGATGTTCGACGGCGGCTACCGCCCCGACCGCGCGTTCTCCAAGTGCACGCGCGTCATCGGCGACGTGATGGGCCAGTTCCACCCGCATGGCGACAGCTCTGTGTACGACGCTCTCGTGCGCCTGGTGCAGCCGTGGTCGCTCCGCTACCCCCTGGCGCTCGGTCAGGGCAATTTCGGCTCACCGGGCAACGACGGCGCCGCCGCCCACCGGTACACCGAGACCAAGATGTCGCCACTCGCCATGGAGATGGTGCGCGATATCGAGGAAGACACCGTCGACTTCCAGGACAACTACGACGGCCGCACGCGGGAGCCGACGGTCCTGCCATCTCGATTCCCGAATCTGCTCGTCAACGGCTCCGTCGGCATCGCGGTCGGCATGGCGACGAACATCCCGCCGCACAACCTCCGTGAGGTCGCGGAAGGGGCCCTCTGGGCGCTGGAGCACCCCGAGGCGACCCACGAGGAGCTGCAGGAGGCGCTGATCCAGCGCATCAAGGGACCGGACTTCCCGACGGGAGCCCAGATCCTCGGGGTGAAAGGCATCCACGACGCCTATCGCACCGGTCGCGGCTCGATCACGATGCGCGCGGTCGTCAGCGTCGAGGAGATCCAGGGCCGCACGAGCCTCGTCGTCACCGAGCTGCCCTACCAGGTCAACCCGGACAACCTCGCCATCAAGATCGCGGAGCTCGTCAAGGACGGCAAGATCTCCGGCATCGCCGACATCCGCGACGAGACCTCCGGCCGCACCGGGCAGCGTCTCGTCATCGTGCTGAAGCGGGATGCCGTCGCCAAGGTGGTGCTGAACAATCTGTACAAGCACACCCAGCTGCAGGAGAACTTCGGCGCGAACATGCTCGCGATCGTCGACGGCGTGCCGCGCACCCTGTCGATCGACGGCTTCATCTCCCACTGGCTCGTGCATCAGGTCGAGGTCATCGTGCGCCGCACGCAGTTCCGGCTGAACAAGGCCGAGGCCGAGGCGCACATCCAGCGCGGCTACGTGAAGGCGCTCGACGCGCTCGACGAGGTGATCGCGCTCATCCGCCGATCCCCGGACGCCGACACCGCGCGCCAGGGCCTGATGGAACTTCTCGGCGTCGACCAACTGCAGGCAGACGCCATCCTCGCCCTCCAGCTACGCCGCCTCGCCGCGCTCGAGCGCCAGAAGATCAACGAAAAGCTTGCCCAGCTCGAGCTCGAGATCGCCGAGTACATCGCGATCCTCGCCGACGAGGGCCGGCAGCGCGAGATCATCCACGCAGAGCTGAGCGAGATCGTCGACAAGTTCGGCGATGAGCGTCGCACGCAGATCATGTTCGGCTTCGACGGAGACATGTCCGTCGAGGACCTCATCCCCGAGGAAGAGGTCGTCGTCACCGTCACCCGTGACGGCTACATCAAGCGCACCCGGAGTGACAACTACCGCTCGCAGCACCGCGGCGGCAAGGGCGTGAAGGGCGCGCAGCTGCGCGCCGACGACGTCGTCGAGCACTTCTTCGTCACGACGACCCACCACTGGCTGCTGTTCTTCACGAACAAGGGACGCGTCTACCGCACCAAGGCGTACGAACTGCCGGAGGCTGGCCGGGATGCGAAGGGCCAGCACGTCGCGAACCTCCTCGCGCTGCAGCCGGGGGAGGAGATCGCGCAGATCCTCGACATCCGGGATTACACGGTGGCGACGTACCTCGTGCTCGCCACGCGCAGCGGTCTCGTGAAGAAGACGCGTCTCACCGAGTACGACACGAACCGACAGGGCGGCATCATCGCCATCAAGCTCCGCGGGCAGGCCGCCGAAGAGGGTGACGAGGGCGAGGATGGTCCGGACGACGAGGTCGTCAGCGCGCTGCTCGTCGATGAGGGCGATGACATCCTCCTCATCAGCCGCCGTGGCATGTCGCTGCGGTTCTCGGCGACCGATTCGGCGCTGCGTCCGATGGGTCGGTCGACGTCCGGCGTGAAGGGCATGGACTTCCGCGCGGGTGACAGCCTGCTGTCGGCATCGGTCGCACAGGACGACGGCTACGTGTTCGTCGTCACCGAGGGCGGCTATGCGAAGCGCACCGCGGTCGACCAGTACCGCGTGCAGAATCGCGGCGGATTGGGCATCAAGGTCGCCAAGCTGAACGACGAGCGAGGCGTTCTCGCGGGCGGTCTCATCGTGTCCGACGACGACGAGGTCTTGGTGGTTCTTGCCAGCGGCAAGGTGGTAAGGTCTGCCGTGGCCGAGGTGCCAGCCAAGGGTCGCGACACGATGGGAGTCGTGTTTGCGCGAGCCGACGACAACGATCGCATCCTCGCCATCGCCCGGAACGGCGAGCGAGCGCTCGCAGCGGAGGAGTCGGCGGACGCCGACTCGGAAACGGGTGCACCCGACGCGTCCCCTGAGACCCCGGAAGTGAGTACTGACGCATGAGCACGGTAGCCGACAAGCTGGCGAGAAAATCCTCCACGAACACCAGCGCAAAGCAGGTGCGCCTGCGCCTCGTCTACGTCGACTTCTGGTCGGCCGTGAAGCTCTGCTTCCTCGCGGCGGTCGCCGTCGCGATCGCGACGATCGTCATGTTCTTCCTGATCTACCTCGTGCTGCAGGGCACGGGCCTGATCGCGAAGATGGATGACTTCTTCAAGAGCTTCTCCGACGGCAGCGTGACGCTGTCGCAGTTCGTGGGACTGCCTCAGGTGATGGCGTTCGCCTCGATCGTGGCCATCCTGAACCTGATCGTGATCACCGTGATGGGCGCTGTCGTCGCCGGCGTCTACAACCTCGCGGTGAAGATCACCGGTGGCCTGCTGGTCGGGTTCACCTCGAACTGAGTCAACTGACGCCGGCGGCTCGCAGCGCCGCCGCGACCACGCCGCTGTTGCCCAGCAGCGTGCCGATGAGCCAGGTCGCGAACAGCGCGAGTGCGCCGCCGATGACTAGGCGCGCGACCGCGCGAGGCGCGGACGAGCCGCCCAGCCACGCTGAGAGCGTGCCGGTGAGTGCGAGTGCGATCAGCACCGCGACGAAGGTGACCGGTACGCGCCACTCGGGCGGAGGCAGCAGGATCGCGAGCAGCGGCAGGATCGCGCCCGCCGTGAATGCGATCGCGGATGCCAGGGCGGCATGCCACGGACTCACGAGGTCGTGCTGGTCGATGTGCAGCTCCACCTCGAGGTGGGCGGCGAGGGCATCGTGGGCCGTGAGCTCGACGGCGACCCGGTGGGCGGTCGCCTCGCTCAGCCCCCGGTCGCGGTAGAGCTGGGTGAGCTCGGCGAGCTCTTCTTCGGGCATCTCCTCGAGCTCGCGCCGCTCCTTCTCGATCAGCGCCCTCTCGCTGTCGCGCTGGCTGCTCACCGAGACGTACTCGCCCAGCGCCATCGAGAACGCACCTCCGATGAGGCCCGCGAGGCCCGCGGTGAGGAGCGCTCCGACATTCGGCGTCGCCCCTGCCACGCCCACGACGATGGATGCGACGGAGACGATGCCGTCGTTCGCGCCGAGGACGCCCGCGCGCAGCCAGTTCAGCCGCTGCCCGATGCCGCCGGCGTGCGGTTCGCTCGCGTGTGCCGCGTCTTCCATGCTCACAGGGGTGAGTCAACCACCGCCGCCATTCCGGGGCAACGAAGGCGAGCCTGTGCTGACCCGGCGCTGACGCGTGCGCACCGCGGGCCCGATTCGTGAAATCGCGCGGAGTCCGGTAAAGTCTTGCAGGTTGACGGCGAGAGAATCGCCGACGAACGGGGCTATAGCTCAGGCGGTTAGAGCGCTTCACTGATAATGAAGAGGTCCCAGGTTCAAGTCCTGGTAGCCCCACTCTCCCCTGGTCCCGGGGCCTTAGCTCAGTTGGTAGAGCGCCTGCTTTGCAAGCAGGATGTCAGGAGTTCGAATCTCCTAGGCTCCACAGTTTCCGCATCAGCCCGCCGGCGTCAGACCGTGCGGTGTCGTGTTCAGGCGTTCGCATCCCTCTGCCGTCACGACCACGATGTCCTCGATGCGCGCTCCCCACCGACCCGGGAAGTAGATCCCGGGTTCGATGCTGAAGGCCATGCCCTCCCGCAGCACGAGCTGGTTGTCCGGCGCGATGTACGGCTCCTCGTGCACCGAGACGCCGATGCCGTGGCCGGTGCGGTGGAGGAAGGCATCCGCCAGTCCCGCTGCGGCGAGCACGTCCCGGGCCGCGGCATCCACCTGCTCGGCGGTCACGCCGGGGCGCACCGCATCCACGGCCGCCTGCTGGGCTCGCACAAGGATCTCGATGAGTTCGGCGGCCTGAGGATCCGGCGTCCCGACGACATACGTCCGGGTGCTGTCGGAGTTGTAGCCCGAGGGCACGGGGCCGCCGATGTCCACCACCACGATGTCGCCGTCCTCGATCACCCGATCGGAGACCTCATGGTGCGGGTCGGCGCCGTTCGGGCCCGATCCCACGATCGCGAAGTCGGCCGTCCGGTGACCCTCCTCGACGATCGCCGCAGCGATTTCGGATGCGATGTCGCGCTCAGTGCGGCCGGGTCGCAGCATCCCGGGCACCCGGCGGTGGACCGCATCGATCGCCGCGCCCGCACGTCGCAGCTCGACGATCTCCGCCATGTCTTTGATCATCCGGCCCTCGCGCAGCACCGGCGTCGCAAGCTCGAGTCGGACGCCGAGGCGCTCGCCGATCGGGATCACGTGCATCGCCGGCAGTGAGTCCGACACAGCCACCCGGGAGGGCGCCGCAGGCATGGCGAATCGAACCAGGCCGTGCGGGTCGTCGCCGTCGACCCAGTCGATGACCTGCAGATCGAGGAGTGACACAGCCGTTCCGCGGACCTTGGCCAGTTCCATGCGGGGAACGATCAGCGACGGCTCACCGTCCGCGGGAATGACGAGGGCCGTGAGCCGCTCGATCGTGTCGCCTTCGATGCCGACGAGGTAGGCGAGGTCGGCTCCCGGTCCCACGATGACGGCATCCAGTCCGCTCTCCCGGGTGAGCGAGCGTGCGCGCTTCACGCGCGCGGCATAGACATCGGCGGGGAAGGGGAGGGGGGTCACCGCTCCACGCTATTGCCGCCACACGCCGCGGGGCCAGTGCGGGCTCACACGTCCACCGTCTGACCGGCGAGGAAATGCCAGCCGATCCACCACCACATCACGATGATCGCGACCCGCGCCGCGCGCGACGTCATGATCTGGTCGAACAGCGCGGTGACGGTGGCCTCCGCATCCACCCGGTGCATCCACCACGTGGCGATGATCAGCGCCACGGCGCACGCGCCGAAGAACAGGAAGCTGAAGATCACGATCGCCTCCCTCGACGCAGCAGCCAGACACCGGCGATCAGCCAGACCGCGGCGAAGACGACCTGCCCGACGCCCGTCGACAGGACGGGGTTCGCGATGTCGCTCAGAGAGTCCGCCGTCTTGTGCGGGGCGATGCGCGTGGCGACGAACTCGCCGAGCTCCCAGAGGCATCCGGCGATGACGCACAGTGCCCAGGCGCGCGCGAGCCGCACGGTGCCGCGCGGCCAGTGCGCCGCCGGTCCTCGTGCTCCCGGCCATGCAGCCATCACCGCCGCGACGCCGATGATCACGACCGCCGCGATCATCACAGGGCTGTGCCGTGGTGCGATCCATAGGGCGATGCCGAACGCAGTCGCGGCGACCAGTATCACGCGAAGAGGTCGCGACCGCCTGAGGATGCGGTCCGGAAGCATGCCCGTGGCGTCGGCCCCGATCAACACGACGATCAGTGCGTAGATCCCCGCATCGAACCACTGCTGGCGGATCACCTGAACGATGCCGATGGCTGCGAGGACGGCGATCCACCCGAGCTCCGACCATCGTGGCCGACGGCGCACCGCGCCGTCGGCGCGGTCCTCGGATGCCGGTTGCGTGCTCACGGTGTTCCCCTGCCTGGACTCTACTCGTTGGGCGGCCCCGGGCCCGCGCATGGGTATGGTGTCGTCATGGACATGCGCGTCGCCGCATACGCCGTCGTCAGGCACGACGATGACGGCCGACTCCTGCTCGCTCATTGGAACGAGAACGGCCGGTCCGGATGGACCATGCCGGGCGGTGGTCTCGAGGACGGCGAAGACCCGGAGGATGCGGTGCGCCGTGAAGTGCGCGAGGAGACGGGGTATCGCGTGCGCATCGACGAGCTGCTCGGCATCCACTCCCAGGTCATCCCCGAGTCGCACCGCATCTCACCGGGTGCGAACGGGCCGCTGCACACGCTGCGCATCGTCTATCGCGCGCGGGTGACGGGCGGTCGCCTCCGCAACGAGCTGGGTGGCTCCACCGACCGGGCGGGCTGGTTCGCCCTCAAGGACGTCGCGGCGCTGCACCGTGTCCGGCTGGTCGACATCTCGCTCGGCATGGCCGGTATCGACTACTGACCGAGGTCCTCCACGGGGACGGAGATATCGGCCACGGTGGCCCCGTACGCGTCGATGAGATCGTCGGCTTCGAGGAACACGCTGTAGCCGTGAGCACCTGCGCCCATCGCGATGCGTCGGCCGACGATGTCGGTGTCGGCGTACACAGGCCATTCGGTCGTGCTGCCGATGGGGGTGATCGTGCCGCGCACGTACCCCGTGGCATCCAGCGCGCGCCCGGGGTCGGGCAGCTGCAGCTTGTTCACACCGACCACAGCGCGCAGCTTCGACCACGAGATCCCCCGGTCGCCGGGGATGAGCGCGAACAGGTACGTGTCGTCCGAGCGCTTGACCACGAGGGTCTTCACGATGTCGGCCGGACGCAGCCCCAGGATCTCCGCCGCCTCGGTCAGGCTGCGGGCCGCAGGTCGCTCACGCACCTCGATCGACAGACCGCGCGCCGATGCGGCCGCCCGCACGCGGGCGACCGGGTCGGCTTCCGACGCCGGATCGGACGCCGAGTCGCTCACTCCTCGGGCGCGCGCAGCGGGTCGTCCGCGACCCACAGCTCGTCGTCCGCGCGCAGCGTCTGCCAGGCGGCGTAGAGCACACCGACTGCGGCCGCGACGCCGAGGATGATCGCGATGACCCCTCCCGCGCCGATGCCCTTCTTCTGCGGCTCGACGACGGGCGTCTTGGACGCGAACTTGCGGACGGCGTCCGTGCCCCGCGCGACGGCGGCACCGGCGCGCGTCTCGTTCGCGACGTCCCACACCTCGAGAGCCGAGCCGAGAGCCGCGCCTGCGGCGGGCACGATGCGGTCGGAGTAGACGTGGCGGGAGAACTTCAGGCCCTTGTCGACATACGGTGCCGCGTACTTCTCATAGTTGGCCTGCACGACGGGCACGACCGTCTCGCGGTTGTAGGCGCCCAGCTGGCGACCGGCCTCGCGGGCGACATTCGCCGCCTCGCCGACCAGCACCTGCTGCGCCTCCCACAGCTGAGTCGCCTGGCCCTGCAGCCGGCGGAGTTCCTTCTTGCGCTTGCGACTGACGCTCACGGGATGCCCTCCTGTCGATGGATGGTCTCCCTATCCTGCCAGAGGCCACCCGTACAGGGAGGGGATCTACAGAACTCTGAAAGAATGTCGGCATGGTCAACCACACCGCTGTCGCCACTCTGCACACCAACCACGGCGACATCGTCGTCAACCTCTACGGGGACCACGCACCCCGCACCGTCCAGAACTTCATCGGTCTCGCCGACGGCAGCGGAGCGTGGACGAACCCCGCGACGGGCAAGCCGGGCGAGGGCCCGCTGTACCAGAACGTCGTCTTCCACCGCATCATCCCCGGGTTCATGATCCAGGGCGGCGATCCGCTCGGCCAGGGCACCGGCGGCCCGGGCTACAACTTCAACGACGAGATCCACCCCGAGCTCGACTTCTCGAAGCCGTACATCCTCGCGATGGCGAACGCAGGCCTGCGTCGCAACGCGATCACGGGCGCCGTCGAGGGCACGAACGGCTCGCAGTTCTTCATCACCACCGACCCGACCCCGTGGCTGCAGGGCAAGCACACGATCTTCGGCGAGGTCGCGGACGACGAGTCGCGCCGTGTCGTCGACGCGATCAGCGATGTCCCGACGGGTGCGCAGGACCGTCCGATCGAGCCCGTCGTCCTCGAGTCGATCGACATCTCCGAGGTCTGACCCCAGCCGTGACATCGGCCGAGTTCGCGAACAACCGCGACAACTACTGCTACCGGCATCCCGACCGGCAGAGCTTCGTGCTCTGCCAGCGGTGCCTGCGCACGATCTGTCCGGAGTGTCAGACGCAGGCACCGGTCGGCGTCATCTGCCCCGAATGCCTCGCCGAGGGTCGCAAGGAGCAGCAGGCCACACAGGCGAGGCGGCAGTCGTCGATGAGACGGATGCCGCGCGCCCGCACCAGCACGCTGCAGGCGCTCGATACGCGACCACTCGCGACGTACTGGCTGATCGGGATCACCGCGGTGGTGTTCTTCGCGCAGCAGCTGGTGCCGGGGCTGCAGACCTGGCTCGTGTTCTATGCGCCCTACCTCTACCCGGGGCTCACCGGCCACTTCGAGCCGTGGCGCCCGATCACGATGATGTTCGTCCACTCGGGTTGGATCCATGTGGGCCTGAACATGCTGACGCTGTGGATGATCGGGCGCCTCCTCGAGCCGCTGATCGGTCATGGACGCTTCGTCGCGGCATACCTCATCAGCGGCCTCGGAGGGGCGGCGGGAGTCGCCCTGCTGGCGTTCGACACCCCCGTCGTGGGCGCCTCCGGTGCGATCTTCGGGCTCTTCGGCGCACTGCTGGTCATCGGCCGCCACATCGGTGCGGATGTCGCAGGCATCGCCGTCGTGATCGCGATCAACCTCGTGATCGGATTCCTGCCTGGCATGACGGTCGCCTGGCAGGCGCACGTCGGCGGCCTGGTCACGGGTGCGGCCGTGGGACTCGTCCTCGCCCGCACTCGGGCTCGCGGTCAGAGGCGGGTGCAGGTCGTACTGCTCGGCGTGATCGTCGCGGCGCTGCTGGCGCTGCTTGTCGTCCCCGTGTTCATCTACGGATAGTTATCCACAGGTTCATCCCCAGCTGGGGATGAATCACACCGGTGTAATTCGTGTGATCCTCAGCGCCAGCGCGTCGTCATCAGGAAGCCTACGAACGCGATGCCGAAGCCGATGACGAGGTTCCACGCGCCGATCCCCGGAATGGGGTACTGCTGGGCGGAGAGATAGAAGACCAGCACCCACACCAGACCGACGAGCATCAGTCCGATCATGATGGGCTTGAACCACACCGGGTTCGGCGCCGCGTCTGCGTCGCTCCGTTCGGTGAGCTGATCGTCACCCTTGCCTGATCGTGCCATGCCGTTATTGTAGGCGGATCGTCGGCGGGCTCTTAATCGTGCCCCCGTAGACTCATGATGTGTCAGAGGTTCCCATGTCTGGGGCAGCGGAGCCGCCGGGTGTCACAGGACGTCATCGACGTCCTCGACGCCGGGTGAGCGTTCTCGGCGTGCTCGGAGAGGTGCTCATCACGCTCGGCGTGGTGTCGCTGCTCTTCGTCGCCTGGCAGCTGTGGATCGGGGACTGGATCATCGGTGCGCAGAACGACGCGGTCGGCAACTCCCTCTCGCAGCAGTGGGCGGCAGCGCCGGCGCCGACGGTCTCGCCGACGCCCTCCGGGTCGAACGATCCGTCGCCGTCGCAGACGACCGCGCCGACGACGGTCACCGCGGACCCCGTGGTCATGGCACAGCCGGGCAACGGGCAGGTGTTCGCCGTCATGCACATTCCGCGCTTCGGCTCGGACTATGCCGTGCGCATGGCCGGCGGTGTCACACGCCCGAAGACCCTCGATCCCATCGGCATCGGGCATTACCCGGACACGGCGATGCCCGGCGACACCGGAAACATGGCGGTCGCCGCGCACCGCACGACGTTCGGCAAGCCCTTCAACCTGATCGGGACGCTCCACGTCGGCGACGCCATCGTGATGGAGACGCCGGCCGGCTGGTACACGTACAGGTTCCGTACGCTGGAGTACGTGAAGCCTGATGCGGTGGAGGTGCTGCTGCCCGTGCCGCAGCAGGTCGGCGTCGCGGCGGACGGCAAGTACCTCACCATGACGAGCTGCAGCCCGATGTACTCGAAGGCGGAGCGCATCGTCGCCTACAGCGCGTTCGACGCGTTCACGCCGCGCTCGGCGGGGGCGCCCGCATCCCTCGATCCGGTGTCGTGAGGACGGTCGACTGATGTACGCAGCCCTCTGGCGCATCCTCCCCGGCCCCTGGTGGGTGCGGGTGGTCATCATCCTCGCGCTGGCCGCCGCGGTGCTCTACGCGCTGTTCTGGTTCGTCTTCCCGTGGGTGAGCACCATCATCGACCCGCAGGACGTCACCGTCTCGTGAGCCGCATCCTCGTGGTTGACAACCACGACAGCTTCGTCTTCACCCTCGTCGACTACCTCCGCGAGCTGGGGTCCGACGTCGCGCTCGTGGAGGCGGACGAGATCGCGACGGATGCCGTGTCCCGGGCGATCGCGGGATACGACGGCGTGCTCGTCTCGCCCGGCCCGGGAGCGCCCGCCGGCGCCGGCGCCTCCATCGCCGTGGTGAGGGCCGCCGCGGCGGACCGCATCCCGCTGCTCGGCGTGTGTCTCGGCCATCAGGCGATCGCCGAGGCGTTCGGCGCGCACGTGGACCACGCGCCCGAGCTCATGCATGGGATGACGTCCCTCGTGCACCACGAGGGCGATCCGCTGTTCGCTGGTCTGGCCGACCCGTTCACCGCCGGCCGGTACCACTCCTTGGCGATCGTGCCGGAGACGGTCCCGGCTGAGCTCGTCGTGACGGCGCACACGGATGCGGGGGTCATCATGGGCGTCCGCCATCGCTCGGCGCCCGTGCAGGGGGTGCAGTTCCACCCGGAGAGCGTCCTCACCGAGGGTGGGTACCGGCTGCTGGGCAACTGGCTCGAGCAGACCGGAGAAGAAGGAGCCGCCGAGCGCGGCGCGCTGCTGGCACCGCACCGGCTCTGAGACCGTGGTCAGCCGCTGCAGACCGTGAGGGTGATCGTCGAGTGGATCGGCGCCTTGCCGGGCGCGATCGACTGCGTGGTGATCGTCTTGGAGGACGCTGAGCACGACGGATCGTCGGCGGTGGCGACCGTGAGGCCGAGATCCTTGAGCTGACGGGTCGCCGCATCCACGGTGTAGCCCGTGACATCCACGATGACGACCTGTCCCGACGCGACGACCATGTTGACGACCGTCCCGGTCGGCACTGTGGTGCCCGCCTGCTGGTCGGCGGACAGGACGGTGCCCGCGGACTGGTTGGGATCGTCCTGCGGCGTCTCGGTGCCGACCTGGAGCCCGGCATCCCTGATGGCCTGCTCCGCGCCCGCCTGCGGGAGGCCGACGAGCGTCGGGACCGTGGAGGTCTGCGGTCCCTTCGACACGTAGACCTCGACCTTCTGCCCCTTCGTGACGGCCGTGTTCGCACTCGGATCGGTGCGGATGACGTTGCCCTGCGTCACGCTCGAGCTGGGCTCGTCGACGCGCACCGACACGAGATCCTGCTTGCCGAGGATCTCACTCGCCTTGGCGTAGGTCATCGAGGTGACGTCGGGGACCACATTGGCGTTCGGTGGCGGACCGTTGGCGGGCCGGAGGGTCACGACCCAGAAGAGCAGGGAGATGAGCAGCACCGCGATGAGGGCGACGCCTGCCCAGATCCACGCCACCGGCGGAGCGGACTGCGTGCGGGCCATGGTCGTGTCGGTGCTCAGCTGGCGCAGCGAGCGCGCGGTGTCGGCTGCGTTCCTCGTACTCGGGCCGTACAGCTCGTTCGTGAGCGTGTCGACCTGGCGCTGCGAGGGCCCGGCGCCGTAGACGGACGCATCCAGAGCGGTGCGGAAGGCGACCGCATCCGGATACCGCTGATACGGGTCCTTGGCGAGCGCACGCAGCACCACCGCGTCGAGCGAGCGGGGGATGCTGGGTGCCAGCTCGCTCGGGGCCACCGGCGTCTCGCTGACGTGCTGGTAGGCGACGGCGACCGGCGACTCGCCGCGGAACGGCTGGCGCCCGGTGAGCAGCTCGAACAGCACCACGCCGGTGGAATAGAGGTCGGCGCGCGCGTCGACGGACTCGCCCTTCGCCTGCTCGGGGGAGAAGTACGCGGCGGTGCCGAGGATCGTCGTCGTCTCGGCGACCGTCGAGGACGAGTCGGATACCGCACGCGCGATGCCGAAGTCCATGACCTTGACCTGCCCGGCCGTCGTGATCATGACGTTGCCCGGCTTGATGTCGCGGTGGACCACGCCTGCCCGGTGCGAGTACTCGAGCGCCTCGAGGATCCCGTCGGTGTAGCGGATGGAATCCTGGATGCCGACCGGTCCCTCGGCGATGACATCCTTCAGCAGGGTGCCCTCGACGAGCTCCATGACGATGTAGGGCACCGGCATCCGTGTGCCGTCTGGACCCTCCTCGGTGTCCTCGCCGGCGTCGAAGACGCGCACGATCGAGGGGTGCGCCATGCGCGACGCCGCCTGGGCCTCGAGCCGGAAGCGCGTGCGGAACGCCGCATCCATCGCCAGCTCACGATGGAGAAGCTTGATCGCGACGTCGCGGCCGAGTGTCAGATCGTAGCCGCGGTAGACGGTCGCCATGCCGCCGCGGCCGATCAGCTCGTCGACGCGATAGCGCCCCGAAAGCACGCGAGGATCGGCCGACACTTCACTCCCTGAGTTCATCGCCAGCCTAACCGACGCTCGATCACGGACCTCCGATCGCCGCTCAGGCATGCGTCACGGAGTCGGGGTCGGGGTCGGGGTGGGGATGGAGGCACCCTGGATCAGGAAGCTGCTGGCAGGCGACGCGTCGGACTGGCGCTGCTGTCCGTTGCCGGAGCAGAGCGCGACATACGAGACGGACATCGTCTGTCCCGGCTGGTTCGGAACGGTGAACGATCCGGTCGTCGCGCTGGGCGGGAAGCTGGTGTCGGTCTTCGACGCGCCGACGACGGTCGACACCGTGTAGCCGCTCAGCGAGTAGCCGGCGGGGCAGGTGTATGCCTTCCATGCCACCGTGGCGGGCGCCCCCGCGGTCACGTTGCCGGCGCCCTGTCCGTTGACGGTCGGCGCTGCGCTCGGTGCCGGAATCGGTGTCAGGCTGCCGTAGCACGTGATCGTTATGTCCGAGTTCTGTGGCGCATTTCCAGCGGACGGACTGGTGGACTCAACGGTGTTCTGCTGGCTGGACGTCGTAGCCGCGGGACTGTTCGGGTTCTTCGTGGGGCTGAGCCCCGCGGTGGATGCCTTCTGCAGGGCGGCGTCGCACTGCATTCCCACGAGTCCGAGGGAGCCGATGTCGACGGTCGTCGGGGTCGGGCTCGGCGTGACCGACGGCGGGGCCGACGAGTGCGTCTTCGAGGTGATCGGCGCCGCGGCGTTGCCGCCGTTGGCGAGAAGGGCCCACAAGGTGCCGACGAGGACGATGAGCAGCAGGGCGATGAGCGCGATGAGCGGCCACGTCCAGGGGCTGCGCTTCTTCTTCTCCGTCGACTCCTCGACGGCGTCGGCGTCCGCTGCAGGCATCAGCTGGGTCGCGGTGCCGGTGCCCTGGGTGCCGAGCAGCTGCGTGAAGCCGTCGGCCGCGGCAAGGCCGGCCACACCGAGCGCGATGGCCGGCACCACCGAGGCCGCGGACGCGACGTCGCCGCGGCGGAGGGCCGTGGCTGCCCGCGCCACGTCGGACGCGGTGGCCGGACGGTCCTCGGGCTTCTTCGCGATCATGGTCATCACGAAGTTCTGCACCGGCTGCGCCACGGTGGGCGGCAGCGGCGGCGGCTGCTCGTTGATCTGCGCCATGGCGATGGCGACCTGCGACTCGCCCGTGAACGGACGCTTGCCCGCGAGGGACTCGTAGGCCACGATGCCGAGCGAGTAGATGTCGGTGGCGGGGGATGCCGGGTGCCCCGAGGCCTGCTCGGGCGAGAGGTACTGGACCGTGCCCATGACCTGACCGGTCGCCGTCAGCGGCACCTGGTCGGCGATGCGGGCGATGCCGAAGTCGGTGATCTTGACGCGGCCGTCGGGTGTGATCAGCAGGTTGCCCGGCTTGATGTCGCGGTGCACCAGGCCCGCGGCGTGCGCCGCCTGAAGGGCCGCCGCCGTCTGGGCGACGATGTCGAGAGTCTTGTCGGTGGACAGCGAACCCTCGCGCTCGAGGATCGTCGACAGCGCCTCACCGGGGACGAGCTCCATCACGAGGAAGGCGCTGCCGTTCTCCTCGCCGTAGTCGAACACGCTCGCGATGCCCTCGTGGTTGACGAGCGCGGCGTGACGGGCCTCAGCGCGGAATCGCTCGAGGAAGCCCGGGTCGCCCATGTACTCGTCCTTGAGGATCTTGATGGCGACGGTGCGGCCGATGACGTGGTCGGTGGCCTCCCACACCTCGCCCATGCCGCCGATCGCGATCCGAGTCTCGAGCTCGTACCGCCCGCCGAAAGTCACTCCCTGCGTCGGTCTCATCTGCCCAGCACCGCCTCCATGACCTTCTTTGCGATCGGCGCGGCGATGGTGTTGCCGCTGCCTGACTGCCCCTTGCCGCCACCGTTCTCGACGACGACGGCAACGGCGACCTGCGGGTTCTCGGCAGGCGCGAATCCGGTGAACCAGAGCGTGTACGGCTTGTCCGGTCCGTTCTCTGCCGTGCCTGTCTTACCGCCCACGTCGACCCCGTCTATTCTTGCATTCGTCGCAATGCCGTCACTGACATTGGCGACCATCATCTGAATCATCTGCGCATCCAGATTCGCGTCCAGCGCCCGGCCGAATTCCGTGCTCGCGAACGTCTGCTGCACGGAGAGATCCGGGTTGATCACGCGGTCGACCATGCGCGGGTTCATGACGACACCGCCGTTCGCGATACCGGCCGACACCATCGCCATCTGCAGCGGCGAGGCGAGCACCTTGCCCTGACCGAAGCCGCTCAGCGCCGTCTGCGCGTCGTCCTGGATCGACCGCGGGTAGGTCGACGGCGTCGAGGTGAGCGGGATGCTGAAGCTCTTGTTGAACCCGTACTTCTCGGCCTCGGCACGGATCGTCTCGTCCCCGAGCTCGACCGCGAGCTCCGCCATCGGGATGTTGCAACTGAGGCGCAGCGCGTCGGCGATGGTCACCGTGTCGCCCGGACCGCACGTGCCGCCCGTGTCGTTGTGCACGACGGAGGACGATTGGGGGAGCTGGTACACGGCGGGGTTCGGCAACGTCGATTGCGGCGTGTACTTGCCGGTCGCCAGGGCGGCCGAGGCCGTGACGAGCTTGAATGTCGATCCGGGCGGGTTGAGGTCGCCCGCGATCGCCCGGTTGTACAGGGGATGCGCCGGGTCGGCGTTCAGCGCGTCGTAGGCCGCGTTGACCGCCTTGGTGTCGTGCGAGGCGAGCGTGTTCGCGTCGTACGTCGGGCTCGTCACCATCGCGAGGACGCGACCGGTCTTCGGCTCGATCGCGATCACGGCGCCCTGCAGGTTGCCCAGGGCGTCGAAGGCCGCCTTCTGCACCGTCGCATCCAGCGACAGCTCGACGTTCGCCCCGCGCGGCGGCTGGCCGGTGAGGATTTGCTCGATGCGCGCGATGAACAGCGAGCCGGCGGTGCCGCCGAGCGCACCGTTCATGGCCTTCTCGATGCCGGTGGCGGAGCCGAGCGCCGGGTTGAACCAGCCCGTCACCGGCGCCCACATCCTGCCGTCGGAGTACACCCGCTGCCACGCGTAGACGTCCTTCGACGGCACCGATGACGCGATCGCCGAGCCGCTCGCGATGATCGAGCCGCGCTGCACCTCGTACGAGTCGTAGCGCGCACGGGTGTTGTGGGCGTTCTGCGCGAGCGCGTCCGCCTGCACGACCTGGATGATCGTGGTCGACGCGAACAGCGCGAGGAACATGAACAGGATGACGATGCTCAGTCGTCGAAGCTCTTTCGTCATCGGATCGCCCCCTTCGGGCGACGGGTGCGCCGGCGTGCACCGGGATGCGTACCGCGTGTCATCCGATCACCACCCTCGGGCGGTTGCGGACCGCATCCGAGATCCGCAGCAGCAGCGCCACGATGATCCAGTTCGCCACCAGCGACGAGCCGCCCGCCGCCAGGAACGGCGTCGTCAGGCCCGTGAGCGGGATGATGCGCGTCACGCCTCCGACCATGATGAACACCTGCAGGGCGATCGTGAACGACAGGCCGGTCGCGAGCAGCTTGCCGAAATCGTCCTGGCCGGCGAGGCCTATGCGGATGCCCCGGCTCGCGAACACCATGTAGAGGCACAGCAGGGCGAAGACGCCGATGAGGCCGATCTCCTCGCCGAGGCTGGCGAAGATGTAGTCGCTCTGCGACAGCGGCGTGATGTACGGGCGGCCCTGGCCGAGGCCGGTGCCGATGAGGCCGCCCTGCGCGAGCCCGAAGATGCCCTGCAGGAGCTGGTAGCTGCCGCCGTCGGCGTTGATGACCGCCGGATCGAACGCGTTGAGCCAGTTCTCGAAGCGGCCGCCGACGTACGGAAGGATGCGGGACGCCAGGAACGCGCCGCCCGCGGCGAGCAGGACGCCGAGGACGACCCAGCTCGTCTTGCCTGTCGCGACGTAGAGCATCGCGACGAACATGCCGAAGATCAGGAGACCGGTGCCGAGGTCGCGCTGCAGGACGATGATGCCGAGCGAGACCGCCCAGACGACGAGGATCGGGCCGAGCTCGCGGGCGCGCGGCCACGTCAGGCCGAGGAAGCGCGTTCCGGTGGACGTCAGGCTTTCGCGGGTGCGGACGAGGTACCCCGCGAAGAAGATGCCGAGGGCGATCTTCGCGAGCTCGCCCGGCTGGAACGAGAAGAAGCCGAGGGAGACCCACACGTCGGCGTTGGCCTTCGCGCCGAGGCCGGGGACGATCGGCAGCAGGAGCAGGAAGACGCCGACGAAGCCGGCGATGTACGTGTAGCGGAAGAGCACGCGGTAGTTGCGCAGCAGGAGCACCACCACGATCGCGCCGACGAGGGCGATGCCGGCCCACGCCAGCTGACGGGTCGAGTAGGCCGCCCAGCCGTGCAGGTGCACGGCGACGTCGATGCGGTAGATCTCGGCGAGTCCGATGCCCGTGAGGAGGGTGGCGATCGGGACCACGAAGGGGTCGGCATCCCTCGCCCGCAGTCGGAGCACGATGTGCAGCGCGATGACGAGCGCGGTGAGGCCGCCGAGGTAGATGAGGAACTTCGGATCCAGCTGGCCCGCCGCACCGAGCTGCACGAGCGCGATGGCGGCGCCGTTGACGACGAACGCGAAGATGAGCAGTCCGAGTTCGCGGTTGCGGCGCGTCTGCGGCACCCGGATCTTCTTCAGAGCGCGCAGCACAGCGGTGTCGGTGGAGGTCCCGGCGTCGTCGCGCAGCGGCGGGGTCGTGCGCGGAGGCTCCGTCTTCTGCGGAGCCTCGGACCGCAGCGGGCCGGTGGCGGCAGCATCCGTCATTGTCCACCTCCTGACACCGACTCGAGCCGTGCCACGATCTGCTCGGCCTCGGCGAGGGACGACGCGGGGATGGTGGCCACCACCGTGGCGCGATTGAAGTCGGACAGCGAGTCCAGGGAGAGCCCCGTGTCCTCGTAGGGCGACGAGAGCGAGATCGGCCCGATGTCCTGCTGGATCCCGCGGAAGATCACCACCGTGTCGTCGTCGGCGCCGACGAAGTAGCGGGTCTGCGTCCACTGGTAGGCGGCGAACAGCCCCGCGGCGAACGCGGCCAGGACGACGAGGAGGCCGACGATCCATCCGATGCGGCGACGACGGGCGCGACGCTTGTCCTCCTCGATGAGCTCCTCGAGGAACTCCGCGGCCGGCTCGAAGTGCGTGGGCTCATTGGCGGCGACGCGCGCGGCGTGCAGCCACCCGGCCCGGCCCGCGCGTGCGGCCGGCACCTCGACACCGCGGGGGTTGGAGGCCGAGCCGACGATCGTGGGGGTTCCCGAGAAGACCGGATGCGCGCCGCCCACGTCGACGATGACGATCGTGACGTTGTCCGGCGCCCCGCCGTCGAGGGCCTGCTTGAGGAGGAGGTCCGCCGTGCGGCCGGGGGCGAGCCCGAGCCCGAGCGCCTTCGAGGTATGCGGGTCGTCGACGACGCCCGACAGGCCGTCGGAGCACAGCAGCCAGCGATCGCCCTGCTGCGTCGGCATGATGAAGGTGTCGATCTCGGGATCGGGATCCTGGTCTCCGAGCACGCGCATGAGCACCGAGCGGCGCGGGTGGTACCGCGCCTCCTCGACCGTGATGCGTCCCGAGTCGACGAGCCGCTGCACGAACGTGTGGTCGGTGGTGATCTGCGTGAGCGCGCCCTCGCGGAACAGATAGATGCGCGAGTCGCCGATGTGCGCGATCACGGCGTAGTCGTCGACCATGATCAGGGCACTCACGGTCGTGCCCATGCCGGCGAGCTCGGGGCGGGCCTTCACGGTCGAGATGAGGTCGTGCGCAGCATCCGACACGGCGCTCTGCAGCGCGCGCTCGGCTTCGGAGGTCGTGGTGAACGCGCGATCGAGCTCCTCCATGCGGTGGACCGCGAGGCTGGAGGCGACGTCTCCGCCCGCGTGACCGCCCATGCCGTCGGCGACCACGAACAGGTTGGACCCCGCGTAGCCGGAGTCCTGGTTGTTCGACCGCACCTTGCCGGTATGGGAGAGCGCGGCGCTCGATCCTTCGAAGACCATCAGGGGTCCGGGCTACTTCCGCAGCTCGAACGTCGTGGCGCCCACTTTGATCGGTGCGCCGACCTTCACCGGCACCGGCGAGGCCACCCGCTGACCGTCGTGCCATGTGCCGTTCGTCGAGTCCAGGTCCTGGATCATCCACTGCTCGCCCCACAGGACGAGTCGCGCGTGATGGCTCGACGTGTAGTCGTCGCGGACGACGAGGCCCGACTCGCTGGAGCGGCCGATGGTGAGGGGCTCGCGCCCCAGAGGCAGCTCGAGGCCGGCCTTCGGGCCGCTCGTGATGACGATGCGCGACACGGAGGAGAGGGTCGCGGGCGCGCCGTTGCCGCCCGCCGCCGGTCTGGGCACGGAGGGAGCGGGAGCGGTCGGGGATGCCGAGGCGGCCGCGGCGCTCGCTACCGGGGCCGGCGCGGGTGAGGGCGCGGGGACCTCGGGCATGCGGCGGACCTTGACGCCGAACAGATCGGCGCGCAGCGAGTAGACGACCGCGAACACGAAGAACCACATCAGGACGAGAAACCCGACGCGCAGGAGGAGGAGAGTGAGCTCGCTCACGAGAGGGCGCCCCCGCTGCGGTGGTCGTACGCACGCGTGTAGTCGGCCGGCGGGGGAGGCGGAACGGGCGGCGCGGCCTGGGCGACGACGCGGAAGACGATGTCAGTGTGCCCGATGGTGATCGTCGAGTCCGGCGGAAGCGCCGCCTCCACGACGCGGCGGCCGTCGAGGCTCGTGCCGTTGGTGGAGTTCATGTCGCGGACCATCGCGCGCTCGCCGTCCCACAGGATCTCGACGTGCTTGCGGCTGGTGCCGGCATCCGCCACGGTGATGTCCGCGTCGCTGCCCCGGCCGATCACCGTCCGGGAGGTGATGAGGGGATGCCGCTTGCCGGCGATGTCGACGACGGCACGCCACGACACCCTGCCCTCGGCGGTCTGCGACTCGACCCGCAGTGTGCCCGTCGTCAGCTGCTCGTCGCGGACGAGCGTGATGGTGACCGGACCGGCGAACGAGTATCCCTGCGCCTTCGCATGCGCCTCGACGAGGTCGTGCAGCTCATCGATGAGCGTGTTGCCCAGTGCCGCCATGCGCTCGCTGTCCGACGAGGACAGCGCGACCGTGAACGTGTTGGGCGCCAGGATGCGGTCGCGTGTCACCACGGCGGCCTTCTTGTCGAGCTCGCTCCGCAGAGCCGAGGCGATCTCGACAGGCTGAATGCCGCTGCGGAAGGTCTTCGCGAACGCGCCGTTGACGGCGCGCTCGAGACCTTTCTCGAAGCTGTCCAGTAGTCCCACACGACTCCTCGGGTCGATCCGGTGGCTACATGCTAGTTGCACAGGCTGGGGAGGCCGTGAACGAGACGCCCAGCCGCGGATCCGCGCCGATTCGGGCGGCGCGCGGCGACGTGATACCCTCGTGAAGTTGAGTTCGTGGGCGACCACGACTCGCGCGAGTGGCGGAATAGGCAGACGCGCTGGCTTCAGGTGCCAGTGCCCGAAAGGGCGTGGGGGTTCAACTCCCCCCTCGCGCACGAGATGGCCCCGGGATTCCCGGGGCCTTCGTCGTTCCTCCCGGGCTCACTCCAGGGCGGGGAGCAGGCTGTAGACGCGCTCCTCGACCTCACGGCCGACGCCCGGGGCGAAGGACATCATGCGCGACATCTCGGTGAAGCCGACCCTCTCCAGGACTGCGATCGAGCGGACGTTGTGTGACGCGACGCGGGCGAACAGCGGTCGCGTGGGCTCGCGCGACACCAGCAGTCGCAGGGCCTCGGTGGCGACGCCGCGCCCGCGCGCGTGGCCGGTGATCCAGTACGTGATCTCGCGGTCGCCGTCGGTCGTGAACGCGCCCGCCGTGCCGGCGAATCCGCCGTTCTCGGTGACCACGAACAGGGCGTTCTCCCGGTTGGCGCGCTGGCGCGCGATCCAGGCGTCGAAGGCCGCGCGATCATCGGGATCGGTCGCGGTGAACGCCGCCTGGGCGACTGCCTCAGGGTCGCGCATCATCTCGAAGATGGCGTCCAGATCGTCGTCGTCGAGGTCGCGCAGCTCGATGTGCCCCATGGCCCCAACCTACCCGGGGCCCCGGTCAGGCGAAGCCGTGGCGCTTGCGGATCAGCGCCTCCGCGGCCGCGCCGTCGCGAGCGGCCACGGCATCCCTCAAGGCGAGATATTCGACCTGACGCTGATCGGGATGCTCGCCGTAAGGGCGCCACCCGACGGTGTTGCGTCGCATCGCGTACTCCGCCTCGTCCTGCACGCGCAGCAGCACGCGATTGCCGCTCGCCGCGGTGAGGTAGCGGAAGAAGGTGGCGTTGGCGCGGACGAGACGCGTGTGCTCGTCGGCATCCGATGCCTCGATGATCTCGTCCAGCATCATGAGGGCGGTCTCGAGCTGTTCGTCCGTGATGCGGGGCAGCGCGATGCTGAGGGTGTTGCCCATCATGTACACCATGAACTCGCGCGACGCCTCGTAAAGGCCCTGATCAGGCACCGATACCCGCGTCCAGCGGTTGGCGGAGACCTCGACGAGTCCGATCCGCTGCAGGCGCTGGAGTGCCTCGCGCACCGGCGTCCGAGACACCCCGAGGCTCGCGGCGAGATCGACATCGCGCAGTGTCGAACCGGGTTCGAGGCGTCCGTCCAGGATGGCTTCCGCGATGACGGAGTACACATCGTCGCGGAGAGTCACACCCTGCGGTTCGAGTCGGGGAAGCGCAGCATCGGTGCTCATGGGCGCCCCAATCCTAGGGCTCGGGGCGACATTTCACGCAACTTTTCGGTCACCTTCCGATTTGGCTCCTGTGCGAACGCCCGGAATTCGTTAGCGTTGTCCGCAAAGCCGGTGCACTCGCGCCGGGGAGTGCAGGAGAACGGCAGTACATGAGCACGCAGGGCACCGTCAAGTGGTTCAACTCGGAGAAGGGCTTCGGCTTCATCGCGCCGGATGACGGCGGCGCCGACGTCTTCGCCCACTACACGGCCATCGAGGCCAGCGGATACCGCAGCCTGGAAGAGAACCAGCGCGTCGAATTCGACGTCGCGCAGGGTCCGAAGGGTCTGCAGGCGGAGAACATCCGCCCGATCTGACGTCGGAGATCGAAGGGACCGGATGCTGCGGCATCCGGTCCCTTTCTTCACCCCTGCGATTCAATCGCGACGCACGAGGTCGAGACCCGCGCCCGCGAACTGGCGCAGTGTGGCGTCGGGTAGGAAGGCGCGTGTCAGTCCGGTGGCGATGCGTGCGAGGTCTCCCTCCTCGCGGTAGAGGAGATACATCCGCTCGTAGCGCGGATGGAACTTCTGCTTGAACCGGTGCAGCGCCTGGAAGCCGTAGACGGGCTCGAGGGCGGTGGCGAGACGCTCGGTGAGATCGCCGATGATGCCCGGGTCCGACGGACCCTCGTGCGTGAGCGGCGCTCCCGACAGCGACGCGACCTGCGCGCCCTCGTCCCGGAAGGCACGCACGGAGGCTCCGAGCAGGAACTCCATGACCGTCGGGAAGCCGCCCTCGCGGCGGCGCATGAGGTCGAGCGTCCACCCGATCACGTGACCGCCGGGGCCGTAGCGCGGGAGCCACGAGAGGAATCCCTCCACATCCCCGTTCTCCGAGACGGCGAGGGCGAGGCGCACCTCGGGGTCGGCCGCCTCGTCGAGCGTGCCGAGGGTGAACGACATCTCCGGCAGCCCGCGGTCGCCGACCCACATCTCCGAGATCGCCCGCAGCTGCTGCTGCACGCCCCACGGCTCGTCGCGCAGATGCGTGAGCCGGAACTGCACGCCCTCGCGCTCCGCGCGGTTGAGCGCGGTGCGGATGTTGTTCCACCGCTTGCCGGTGAATTCCAGGCCGGGGAGGTCGACGATGGTGTCGTCGGCGACGATGAGGCTCCGCCATCCCGCCGGGACCGCGTTCTTCGTGGGCGAGGTCGCGCTGAAGAAGCAGGGGATGAGCGCCTCGTGCTCGACGGCCTCGATGAACTCCCGGGTCGAGCGGGCGATGCCGGATGCGGGCCCGATCGGGTCGCCCAGCGCGATCGCGACGCCCGACCTGCGCTGGTAGGCGACGATGCCGTCGGACGTGCGCAGATAGCTGTTGTCGTCCCACGTCGCCATCCACGACAGGGTGCCGCCGCCGTACTTCCGGATCTCGGCCTTGACGTCCTCGACGGTGGGAGCGGGCTGCAGCCCCAGCTTCGACGAGCGGCGCACCTGGAACGCCCCGCGCACGAGGATCAGGTACACGAAGGCGGCGATCCAGAGGATGCCGGTGGCAAGGGACACCGCGGGGTCGCCGCGGAGGAGGGTGTGCATCTCCGGCAGGCCTTCGAGCCAGATCAGCAGGATGAGCAGGGCCATGCTGAGCATGTTGACGATCGAGAGGATGATCGCGACGACCCATGCCCAGCGCCGCCCTCGCCGCAGGCCGTTGGCCGCGAAGCCGATGACGACGATGTCGGTCAGGATGTCGAGCGCCGACCCCGAGACCGGCGCCGTCGAGCCGAACAGACCGTCGGTCGGCACTATCAGCACGATGATCTCGATCGCACCGAGGGTGACCAGCCCGAGGAATGCGAGCAGCCGCTGCTCGCGCACCGTCGTCCGGCGCAGGCGGAGGCTGCGGTCCACGGACAGAACCAGGAGGACGCCGAGGAAGTGCTGCAGGTCGAGGACGTTGCCCCAGAAGAGCATCGCCACGGACAGGAAGGCCAGCAGGAGAGTCCACGCGCGGACCCGCCAGGGCGCGTGGAAGAGGCCGATGGAGGCCGCCAGGCACGCCAGCACCCCGGCGCCCGGTCCGACGTCCAGATGGGTGGCCTGCTCATGGGCCCAGTCCCACCCGGTGAAGCTGCTGAAGAACCACAGGATCAGCGCGGCCCCGAAGATCGCGAAGAGCTGGCCGACCCAGAAATAGGCCAGGGCGACGCGCCAGCCGCGCCGGTACTCGAGGTAGGCCATTCCGGTGAAGCCGAGGAACACGATCATGTAGATCCACGGCCACGCGATGAGGAAGGTGCCGGTGAACGGGGTCCAGAAGCGACCCGCCTCGAACGCGGGGAGACCGTAGGCGAACGTGTCCCACATCGGGTTGTGCCGGAACGGATGCCACAGCCCCCGCGAGACGATGCCGACGACGAGGATCGCCGCGACCATCGCGAGGGTTGCGGGGATCCGCCGAATCACGCCGACGGCGCGATTCGACGTCGGCATCACAGCATCCGTCACGTCAGAAGCCTATTGAAGACGTGTGGGAACTCCAGATGGCTCAGCCGCGAACGAGCAGAAGATCGCGCAGCTGATCGACGTCGTCGACGGCAGCCTGCGCGCCGGCCGCCTCGTGCGGCCAGCTGAAACCCCACCGCACGAAGATGACGGGCACGTCGTTCTGCGCCCCGCCGTCGACATCGTGGTGGCGGTCGCCGATCAGCACCGGTCGCGTCGTGTCGACCCCGGCCGCCGCGAGACGGCGCAGCGCCTCCCGCACGATGTCGGCCTTGGCGCCGAGGGTCCGCTCGTCGGGACTCGCGCCGGTGATCGTGACGAAGCAGTCGTCGAGCGAGAAGTGGTCCATCAGTGCGACGACCTGGTTCTCGGGCTTCGAGCTCGCCGTCGCCTGCGGGATGCCGCACGCGTGCAGCTCGGTGATGAGCTCGCCGACGCCCGGGTACAGCCGCGCGCCGGCCGTGTAGCCCTCGGCCTTGCTCAGGCCCCGGTAGTACGCGACGGCCTCGGCGGCCTGGTCGCGGGTCATGCCGACGTTGTGCTGGAACGACTCGAACATGGGCGGGCCGATCCAGTGCGAGAGCTCGTCACGCGTGGCCGCGGGCAGGCCGAAGTGCTCGAGAGTCGTCGTCAGTCGACGGAGGATCGCATCCGATCCGTCGACGATCGTGCCGTCGACGTCCCAGAGGATGCAGGTCCAGGGGGAGCGGGCGGAGTCAGAAGAGGCGGGGTGCACCGGACTCGATCCCCTTCATCTCGTCGTAGTCGAGGGTCACGCAGCGGATGCCGCGGTCCGCGGCGAGGACCTTGGCCTGCGGCTTGATCTCCTGTGCGGCGAAGACGCCTGTCACGGGAGCGAGGTGCGGGTCGCGGCCCAGCAGCTCGAGGTACCGGGTCAGCTGCTCGACGCCGTCGATGTCGCCGCGGCGCTTGACCTCGACGGCGATCGTGCCGCCGGCGGGATCGCGCAACAGCAGGTCCACGGGGCCGATCGCCGTCGGGAACTCGCGGCGGACGAGCGTCACTCCCTCGCCGATGACCCCGACCTGTTCCGCGAGCAGGCGCTGCAGGTCGGCCTCCACGCCGTCCTTCTGCAGGCCGGGATCGATCCCGAGCTCGTGCAGCGAATCGTGGAGGACTTCATGGATGCGGACCACCAGCGCATCGCCCGACTTGGCGTGGGTCACGCGCCACTGCTCGATGACACCCTCGCCCGTCGGGTCCTCGACGGTGAGCGTGCAGGGCGGGCTCATCCAGTTGAGCGGCTTGTACGACCCGCCGTCCGAGTGCACGAGCAGGCTGCCGTCGCCCTTGTGCACCAGGAGCCGGGTGGCCAGCGGCAGGTGGGCGTTCAGCCGCCCGGAGTAGTCCACCGAGCAGCGGGCGATGACAAGGCGCACCCTTCGAGCCTAGCCGGGGCCGGGAGCGCGCTCGGCCCGGACCCGACGTCGTCCGCCCGTGCTTGACTGGACGGATGCCGGCCGTTTGGGCGCCCGGCGGGAGAGGGGTTGCGGTGTCCTTCTGGATCTGTGCAACGTGTGCCGTCGAGCACGAGGAGCGCGTGAAGGTGTGCGCGATCTGCGCGGACCCGCGGCAATGGGTCCCGGCCGAAGGGCAGCGATGGACGACGCTCGAGGAGATGCGGGACGCGGGCTACCGCACGGAGATGGCTGAGATCGAACCCGATCTGTGGGGGATCACGAGCCGTCCCGGGGCGGGCATCGGGCAGCAGGCGAAGCTGCTGCGCACGGATGCCGGTTCCCTGCTGTTCGATCCGATCGGCTACCTCGACGACTCGGCCGTCGAGGCGATCCGCGAGCTCGGGCCCGTGGTCGCGATCCTCGCGAGCCATCCGCACATGTACGGCGTGCAGGTCGAGTGGAGCCACGCGCTCGGCGGTGTTCCGGTGCTCATCGCCGAGAAGGACAAGGAGTGGGTCGCGCGGACCGACCCCGCGATCCGCGTGTGGACCGACGACCTCGAGCTGCTCCCGGGCGTGACGCTGACACAGCCCGGTGGCCACTTCCCCGGCAGTGCCGTCGTGCATTGGGCGGCGGGCGCCGAAGGGAGGGGCGTGCTGCTCTCGAGCGACACGATCTTCGCGAACCCCGACCGCACGTCCGTCAGCTTCATGTGGAGCTTCCCGAATCGCATCCCGCTGTCGGGGGCTGTCGTCGAGCGGGTCGCGGCCCACGTCGAGCGCTTCGCGTTCGACCGGCTCTACGGCAACTTCGACAACGTCATCCCATCCGAGGCGCGCGCGGTCGTGCGTCGCTCGGCCGACCGGCACATCGCCTGGGTCCGCGGCGACTTCGACGACCGGACCTGATGCCTCGGCTCAGGCCTCGTGATGCGCGCGGCCCGCGCCGACCGTCGAGCCTGCGATCGGCTTCGCGGCACCGGAGGCGAAGCCCGACAGCGCGATGAGCCCGACCAGGATCCACAGCGTGTTGAGCAGGCCGATCTGGTGGCTGATCCAGCCGAGGATCGGGGGCCCGCAGAGGAACGCGATGTAGCCGATCGTCGCGGCGGCGCTGACGGATGCGGCGGCCTTCGTCGGGTCGTCCGCCGCGGCAGACATCCCGAGCGGGAAGCCGAGCGAGGCACCGATGCCCCACAGGGCGACGCCGATCAGCGCGATGGGCAGCGTGGGCGCCAGGATGAAGACGATCAGGCCGACGCCCGCGGCGACGGCGAGGATGCGCAGGGTCCAGACGCGCCCGAACCGGTCGACGAGCGGGCCCCCCAGGGCGCGGACCGTCGTCATCGCGATGGAGAAGACGGTGAGGGCGATGGCACCCTGCGCGACCGTGCCGCCGTGGCCGTCGACGACGGCGAGCGGCAGCCAGTCGTTCGCGCCGCCTTCGGCGAACGCCATCCCGAGCATGATCGCGCCGATCGCGTAGGTGCGCGGGTCGCGCCACACGGCGAGGATGGCGGCGAACTTCTCGCGGCGGGTCGGTCCGTCGCCGTCGGCGACCGGGTCGTCCACCGCCTCGCGGCGCGGGACGAACGCGACGGCGACCAGACCGCCCACGACGACGACGACGCCCATGATCCACAGGTGCGGGGCGATGCCCACGCTCCAGAAGGTCATCGCGACGCCGATGCCGGCGCCCGCGACGGTGCCGAGGCTGAACAGCGCATGGAACAGCGGCATGATCGTGCGGTCGGTCGCGCGCTCGATGGCGGCGCCCTCGACGTTCATCATGACGTCGGTCGCACCCATCCCGAGTCCCATGAAGGCGAGCCCGATGCCCGTCAGCGCGTAGGACGTGAACGTCTGGGCTCCAAGGCCGACGAGCAGGATGCCGGCGGCGAAGATCGCGAGGCCGACCAGGAGCCCGCGCCGGGCCCCCCAGCGGGCGAGGAGGACGTTGGCCAGCGACAGGCCGAGGATCGACGCGGCACCCGAGGCGAAGAGCAGGACGCCGAGCTGGAAGTCGTCGATGCCGAGGTTCGCCTTGGCCGTCGGCACGCGCGACGCCCACGTCGCGAAGCCGAGGCCGGTGGCGAAGAAGATCGCGAACACGGCGTTGCGCCAGCGCACGAGTTGCACGCGAGTGAGCGGAGTGTCCATCGGGACAGCATATCGAATCGATTCGACGGATCGATACCCCGGCGCGTTAGCATCAGAGGACCATGAGTTCTCGCAGAGCCACGATCGCAGACGTCGCCCGGGAGGCGGGGGTGTCGGTGTCCACCGCATCCGTCGTCTTCAGCGGCAAGACGCCCGTGTCGGACGCCACTCGGAGTCGCGTGCTCGCCGCGGCCGCCTCGCTCGGCTACACAGGGCCGGACCCGCGCGCCGCGTCGCTCCGCCGCGGCCGCTCGGGGATCGTCGGCGTGGTCTTCCAGGACCACCTCAGCCGCGTGTTCCTCGACCCGGTGGTCACCCACATGATGGACGGACTCGCGGATGCCGCCGCGCCGCTCGGCGCTGGCCTCCTCCTGCTGCGCGACGACGAGCCGCAGGAGGGCGCGGCATCCGAGCCGTCGATCACGACGGCGCCGATCGACGCGGCCGTCCTGATCGGCTGCAGCGGACGGATGCGCGATCAGCTCGCCGTGCTCGAGGCGCGCGGCATCCCCGTGGTCGTCATCGAGGGGGATGCCGGTCCCCACGTGCCGCGCATCGACCTCGACAACCACGAGGCTCAGCGCGCCGTGGCGCAGCACATCCGCGGACTCGGTCACACCGACGTCGTCCTGCTGACGCTGCCTGTGGACGCCAAGCGCACCTACGGCTGGATCCGCCCGGACCAGCAGATCACGACCGACGTCACCCGCGTGCGCCTGGGCGGTGCGCGCGAGGTCTTCCCCGACGCCCCCGCGTTCGCCGCCGAGAGCAGCTCGATCGACCAGGGGCTCGCCGCCGGACGCGCGATCCTCGCCACCGGCCGGCCGACCGCGGTCATCGCGCAGAGCGACCTGCTCGCGGCGGGCATGATCCGCGCCGCCGAGGAAGCGGGGCTGCGCGTGCCCGAGGACATCTCCGTCACGGGCTTCGACGGCGTGACCGTCGACGGCCTCGAGCCCTACGAGCTCACCACCATGGTGCAGCCCGCGACGGACAAGGGCCGCGCGGCGGGCGAGGCGGTCGCCGCACGCCTGGACGGGCGGGATGCCCCCTCCTTCCGGTTCACCTGCACCTTCCGCGCCGGCAACACGACGGCCGCCCCCCGGGCGTAGCGGGGAGGCGCAAGCGCCGCCGTAGACTGGGCCGACACCCGAATCGCGCGCGCCGGAGGAGCCCTCCGGCCGACGACTCCGAGGAGGTCGCCCGTGCTGGCTCTCCTCGGTGCGTTCGCGGTGATCCCGCTCGCGCTGCCGTGGCTGGTCGGCCGGATCGGCGCCCGCACGTTCTACGTCGGCGCAGCCCTCGCGGCCATCGCCTTCGTGCAGGCCGCGCTGCAGGCGCCGGTCGTGATCTCGGGCGGTGTCGTCACCGAGTCCTACGACTGGATCCCGAGCCTCGGCATCGTCCTGTCGATGCGCATGGACACCCTCGGGTGGGTCATGGCGCTGATCGTCACGGGTGTCGGTGCACTCGTCATGCTCTACTGCCGCTGGTACTTCCGCGGCAAGCGCGAGGGCCTCGGCCAGTTCTCCGCCGTCCTCCTCGCGTTCGCCGGGGCGATGTACGGGCTCGTGCTCACCGACGACATCGTCGTGCTCGTGATGTTCTGGGAGATCACGAGCATCCTGTCGTACCTCCTCATCGGATACGCCCATCGTCGTGGCGGCAGCCGTCGGGCCGCGCTGCAGGCACTCCTGGTGACGACGGTCGGCGGCCTCGTCATGTTCGTCGGCGTCGTGCTGCTCGTCGTCATGGCGGGCACCAGCAGCATGTCGGAGATCCTGGCGCACCCGCCGACGGGGGCGCTGGCGGATGCGGCGCTCGTCATGGTGCTCGTCGGAGCGCTGAGCAAGTCCGCCATCTTCCCCTTCCACTTCTGGCTGCCCGGCGCCATGGCCGCGCCCACGCCGGTGAGCGCCTACCTGCACGCGGCGGCGATGGTGAAGGCGGGCATCTACCTCATCGCGCGCTTCGCCCCGGCGTTCGCGTTCGCCGCGCCCTGGCGGCCCATCGTCATCGGCCTCGGTGTCTTCACGATGCTGCTGGGCGGACTCCAGGCCCTCCGCGAGACCGACCTCAAGCGCATCCTGGCGTTCGGCACGGTGAGCCAGCTGGGGCTTCTCACCGTCGTCCTCGGCTACGGGACCCGGAACGCCGCGCTCGCCGGCATGGCCCTGCTCATCGGCCACGCCCTGTTCAAGTCGAGCCTCTTCCTGGTCGTCGGCATCATCGACCGCCAGCTCGGCACACGCGACGTCGGCGAGCTCAGCGGCGTGGGCCGTCAGGCTCCGACCCTCGCCGTCTTCTCGATGATCGCCGTCGCGTCGATGGTCGGCATCCCGCCGACGATCGGATTCGTGGCCAAGGAGGGCGCGCTCTCCGCGCTGCTCTACGAGGCGTCGCACGGCGAGGCGTGGGGGACGGCGGCCCTGATCGGCATCGTCCTCGGCTCGGTGCTGACCACGGCGTACGGCATCCGGTTCGTGTGGGGCGCCTTCTGGACGAAGAAGGACACCGCCCGCCGGCCCATGCCGAAGACGGAATGGCCCGACCCGCCGTTCGGATTCCTGTCGGCACCCATCGTGCTCTCGGCCCTCACGGTCGTCGCGGGCATCGCCGCGCCGGCGCTCGACACGGTGCTGGCCGGCTACGCCGACACCCTGCCTCCGTCGAGTCCCGGTGTCCCGGCACCCCCCGAGGCGCACCTCGCGCTGTGGCACGGCCTCGAGCCGGCGCTGTGGATCTCGCTGGCCTCCATCGCCGTCGGCGCCGCGGTGTTCTGGCTGACCGTCCGCACCGGATGGCACGCGCGCGTGCTGCCCTTCACGGCCGCCGACGTGTACAACGCGACACTGCGCGGCGTGGCGCGGGTGTCGGTCTCGGTGACCAGCTTCACGCACACCGGTTCGCTGCCCGTGTACGTCGGCACGATCTTCGTCGTCTTCGTCGCCGCCGAGGGGACTGCGCTGCTGGCGGGCAACGCGTGGCGGGCGCAGCTGGATGCGTGGCACACCCCGGCGCAGCTGCTTGTGGCGCCGCTCATGATCGCCGCGGGGCTCATCGCGATCCGCGCGCAGAAGCGCTACACGGGTGTCGTGCTGGTGTCGGTCACCGGACTCGGCATGGTCGTTCTCTTCGCGACGAGCGGCGCCCCTGATCTCGCGCTCACGCAGGTGCTCGTCGAGACGGTCACGATGGTGGCCTTCGCCCTGGTGCTGCGACGCATCCCCTCCCGTCTCGGTGAGCACAATGCCTCCGTCAAGCCGGTCATCAGAGGCGTGATCGGCGCCGCCGTCGGTCTGACGATGGCCGCAGTCGCCCTCGTCGCCACCGGCGCGAGGGTCTACACACCGATCTCGGAGCGCTTCCCCGCCCTCGCGTACGACCTCGGCCACGGCAAGAACGTCGTCAATGTCGCTCTCGTCGACCTGCGCGGCTGGGACACGATGGGCGAGCTGTCGGTGCTCGTCCTCGCAGCCACGGGCGTGGCGTCCCTCGTGTTCGTGACGGATCGCGCCGACCGGCTGTCGAGCCTGTCCGCGCTCCCGGTGCGCAGCCGCCGTCCGATGGTCGAGACGTCGGAGGGCGTGCGGCCTCGCTCCTCGGAGACGACGGGCTGGCAGGCCTGGCTGGTCGGGGGCCAGCGCGTGCGCACCGAGAACCGGTCGCTGATGGTCGAGGTCATCGTGCGGATCCTCTTCCACTCGATCATCGTCGTGTCGCTGTTCCTGCTGTTCGCGGGGCACAATGCGCCCGGCGGCGGCTTCGCCGGCGGACTCGTCGCGGGCATGGCGCTCGTGATGAGGTACATCGCGGGAGGGCGGTACGAGCTCGGCGCGGCGGCGCCGACGGATGCCGGGCGCCTGCTCGGAATCGGGATGACGCTCGCCGTCGCGTGCGCCGCCGTGCCGCTGCTCTTCGGGGCCGATCCGCTCAAGAGCGCGTTCTTCGAGGCGACGATCCCGGTCATCGGCCACATCGAGTTCGTGACCTCGACGATCTTCGACATCGGCGTCTACCTCGTCGTGGTCGGACTCGTCCTCGACGTGCTGCGCAGTCTCGGCGCCGAGGTCGACCGGCAGCTGCAGGAGCAGCGGCGACAGGGGGTGCCGCTGCCGTGAGCGTCTCGGGCATCCTCATCCTCATCATGGCCGTGCTCTTCGCGTGCGGCGTCTACGCCATGCTCGAGCGCAGCCTCACCCGCGTGCTCATCGGGTTCCTGCTGCTCGGCAACGCGGTGAACCTGCTGCTTCTCATCGTCATGGGATTCCCCGGCGAGGCACCGTTCCACGGGGCGGAGGGCGCGGTGTCGGACCCCCTGCCGCAGGCGCTCATGCTCACCGCGATCGTCATCACGTTCGCGGTCTCGGCCTTCCTGCTCGCCCTCATCTACCGGTCGTGGCAGCTCGGCCGCGCCGACATCGTGCCGGACGACGAGGCCGACATCGAGGTGCGCGAGCGCGGCGAGGAGGTCGAGGACGCGCTCGACGACGAGGTCGAGCTCGAGGAGGCCGACGAGGAGGAGACGACCGACTTCATCGGGACCGGGACGACACCGCTGCGCGTGCTGCACCAGCGCGACATCGCGGGCATCCGCGACAACGCACCGACCGATGAGAGGGACGGGGGTGGCCCGCGATGAGCGCGCTCGTGCCCCTGCTCGTGACGCTGCCCCTGCTCGGCGCGGCGATCGCGCTCATCGCCGGGCGCCACCGGCGCACGCAGATCGTCGTGTCGATCGTGACCCTCTCGTGCGTGCTCGCCATCTCCGCGGTGCTCCTCGTGGCGGTGGACATGCGCGGCCAGCCGATCGCGGTCTCCGTCGGAGGCTGGCCGATCCCGTTCGGCATCGTGCTCTACGTCGACGGCCTCGCGGCCCTGCTCGTGCTGGTCTCCAGCATCGTGCTGCTCGCGGTGCTCCTGTACTCGGTCGGCCAGGGCGCGGCGGACGGGGATGACGACACCCCGGTGTCCATATTCCACCCGACGTATCTCGTTCTGGCAGCGGGCATCTTCAACGCCTTCATCGCCGGCGATCTCTTCAACCTGTTCGTCGGGTTCGAGATCCTGCTCGTGGCGTCCTACGTGCTCATCACCCTCGGCGGGACGTCCGGCCGCATCCGCGCCGGCATCGTCTACATCGTCGTCTCGCTCGTGTCGTCGGTGCTGTTCCTGGCGGCGATCGCGATGGTCTACGCGGCCCTCGGGACGGTCAACATGGTGCAGATCTCGCAGCGCATGAGCGAGCTTCCGCAGCAGACGCAGCTCGTGCTGCACGTCATGCTGCTCCTGGCTTTCAGCATCAAGGCCGCAGTCTTCCCGCTGTCCTTCTGGCTGCCAGACTCGTACCCGACCGCGCCGGCGCCGGTGACCGCGGTGTTCGCCGGGTTGCTGACGAAGGTGGGCGTCTACGCGATCATCCGCACCGAGACCGAGCTGTTCCGCGACAACGAGGTGAACACCCTGCTGCTGATCGTCGCCCTGCTGACGATGATCGTCGGAGTGCTCGGCGCCGTCGCGCAGGCCGAGATGAAGCGCATCCTGTCGTTCACGCTCGTGAGCCACATCGGCTACATGGTCTTCGGCATCGCCATCGCGACTCCCGCCGCGCTCGGTGCGACGACATACTACATCGTTCACCACATCGTCGTGCAGACGACGCTGTTCCTCGCCGTCGGACTCATCGAGCGAAGAGCAGGGTCGACGTCGATCCTCAAGGTCAAGGGCCTCATGCGCGCGGCGCCCGTCATCGCCGTGCTCTACTTCATCCCCGCCGTGAACCTCGGCGGCCTGCCACCCTTCTCGGGCTTCATCGGCAAGTTCGCGCTGTTCGACGCGGCCGCCCAGGTCGGCACCCCGCTCATGATGGTGCTCATCATCGGCGGCATCGTGACATCGCTCCTCACCCTGTACGCGCTGATGCGCGCGTGGAACCTGTCGTTCTGGCGCGAGAGCGACGAGGACCTCGCCGAGCCGGAGACCGAGGCGCGCGTCGCGTATCTGGGTGACGCGCCGGAGGCTCTCGTGCAGACCGAGCGCCGGGCCATCCCGCGGATCATGACGGGTGCGACCGTCGGCATGGTCTCCGTCACTGTCGCACTGACGGTCTTCGCCGGGCCGCTGTACGACGTCTGCAGCCGCATCGGCGCCGAGATCCTGCAGCCGGTGAGCCTCGTCCAGCTCGAGCAGGAGGCGACGAAATGAGCCCGGGGGTGTCCGTGGCCAGGCGCGCCTGGCGCCAGTTGCCGTTCTTCGTGTGGCTGGTCGCGCTGTGGATGCTGCTGTGGGGACAGTTCACCGTCCTCGCCTTCGTGACCGGCGTGGTCGTCGCGGTGTTCGTGACCCGCGTCTTCCGGCTCCCGGCGGTCGAGCTCTCGGGCCGGGTGAACCTCTGGTACGGCCTGGTGTTCGTCGTGACGTTCATCGGCGCGCTGGTTCGCGGGTCGCTCACGGTCGCCTGGCAGATCGTGAATCCCTGGAGCTACCCCGGCACCGCTGTGATCGCGGTCCCGCTGCGCACGGACGACGACCTCATCATGACCCACGTCGGGGTGACCGCATCCCTCATCCCGGGATCGCTCATCATCGAGGCCGACCGGGATCGGCGCATCCTGTACCTGCACGAGGTCGGCGTCTCATCGGACCGCGATGTCGAGCGGCAGCGCCGGAGCGTGCTGCGCTGGGAGCGCCGGATCGTCATGGCGCTGGGGTCGAAGGCGCAGGTCGAGGCGGTGAGGTCCGCATGAACCCGGTGCTGGTCGTGGTCTACGTCGTCTTCGCGGTCGCCGCGCTGCTGACGCTGTGGCGGATCGTCGTCGGGCCGTCGATCCTCGACCGGGCCGTCGCATCCGACGTGCTGCTGACGGAGGTGATGTGCGTGCTCGGCGCCGACATGGCGATCAACCGCCACACGAACACGCTGCCCGTGCTGCTGATCATCGCGGCGGTCGGCGTGTTCGGCTCGATCGCGATCGCGCGCTACGTCGCGCGCAGGGACAAGGGGGAGGGATGAACGCGATCCTGGATGCGGCGTCCCTGCTGCTCGTGCTCGCCGGGGCGCTGCTGTGCCTGTCGGCCGCGATCGGCCTGCTGCGCTTCCGCGATGTGCCGACGCGACTGCACGCGGCGACCAAGCCGCAGGTGCTCGGCTTCCTGCTCATCTGCGTCGCGATCGCGCTGTCGCTGCGGTCCTGGCCGGTGGTCGCATTCCTCGGGGCGGTGGTGCTGATCCAGCTCGCGACTGCCCCGCTCGCCGCCCACATGATCGGCCGGCAGGCGTACCGCAACGGCACGATCGACGAGCCCTCGCTCTACGTCGACGAGCTCGCGCAGTCGCGCGAGACACCGCCTGGCGCCGGCGGCTGAGCCCTGGGCGCCGGCGGCTGAGCCCTGGGCGCCGGCGGCTGAGGAGTCTCAGCGCCGGCGGCCGGGCGACGGATCAGTACCAGTTGACGGCCTGCGAGTGACCCCAGGCCGCGCACGGCGAGCCGTAGGAGCGCTTGATGTAATCGAGGCCCCACGCGATCTGGGTCGCGGCGTTGGTCTGCCAGTCGGCGCCTGCGGCCGCCATCTTCGAGCCGGGGAGCGCCTGCGGGATGCCGGTCGCCCCGCCACCCTTGTTGTACGCCTTGTAGTTCCAGCCCGACTCCTTCTGCCAGAGCGAGGAGAGGCACGAGAACTGGCCGTCGCCCCAGCCGTAGCGGCTGGCGGCGAGGGAGCGCGCGGTCGCGCGAGCGCCGTCGGGCGTGTTCGTCTGTGCGAGTGCGGCGGCGGCGGCCGCGGCCTGGGCGGCGGCCTGCGCTGCGGCGGCTTCACGCGCCTGGATGTCGGCCAGCTCCTGCGAGATGCGGGCGGTGTTGCTGCGCACGAGGTCGGTGAGGGCGTCGACGGTCGCGGACGGGAGGCCTTCGGAGTCGTCGAGCACGGCGACCTGGCGCTGGAGCGAGCTGGTGTCGACCTTGCCGGCGGCCCGCCCGACGGTGGCGCGCGCGGTGAGGGCGAAGAAGGCGGCCGAGTGGTCGACGCTCCGCTCGACGGAGAGGGATCCGGAGGCGATGAGCTCGTCGGCGGCGGCGGCGCTCGTGGCGACGCCGAGGGGGATGGAAACGGCCGCGATGACGGCGATGGCGGGGATGGCGATCTTGTGGATGCGGGTGGGGAGGCGCATGGAACTCCAGTGCTCGGGCTTCCCTGCGTGTCCACCGACGGGCCCGCATGCAGGCGCGACGGCAACGGATGCACGCGTTCAGCACGCGTCACCCGGGCAGGCGTATCGCCTCGGACGGTGGAGAGTGAACGCGTGAGCGATCGTCGGGATGCTGAGTCACCTGACCGCTCGGGAGCGGCCGTGCCGAGGCATCCGCCCCCCGCATTCGGGTGCGGGCGACGAACTCGGACCACCGTATGGGGCGAGTCTGGACGATTCGTCCGAGACCCCTGGCAGGCCCATCCATGCGGGCCGGACGGATTCAGCCCTTCGGGGTCAGCGTGAGGGAGTGCGTCGCAGCCGCCTGGACCGCCCTTGTGGAGAACGCCCATGGCGGCAGGCGGACGTGCCGCCAGTCGTCGGTCTGGTCGAAGTAGTTCTCGTGGAACGCATGCCCGCTCTCGCCCGTGAGGTTGTTCCACTCGGACTGGTCGAAGCCCGCGAGGTCGACGATCATGCGCATCGAGGGCACGGTCACGGTCTGGAATCCCTCGCCGAGCACCCAGCCCGTCGCATCCACGACCGACGATCCGCCGCCGACCGGGAACGGTCCGCGGTTGAAGAGCCATTCGATCGGCGCGATCCCGGATTTGCCGAACGTCGCGTTGGTGAGAGTCAGCGCATGCAGGTCGCCCCAGTTCCAGGTCGACACGGTGTCGCCCTGCAGCTTCGCCAGGCGGTGGTAGGCATCCACCGCGGCCTTCTGCAGCATCTCGCGCTCGCTCGAAACGCCGAGCCGGTCATTCGTCCACCACGACGACGTCGGCTCTCCGAGCAGCTTGTCGACCACGAGGAACAGGCGGCCCTGACCGTCGACCGATACGGGATGCGCGCGCTCGGTGAAGAGGTCCTTCACGAGCTCGTCCCACAGCACGTTGGCATAGGCGGCGGCCGGCGAGTCCGCGTCATCGCGCGCGTCCCACGACTTCAGCAGGGAGAGGGCGGATGCGGCTCCCTTGTCGTCGACCGAGACGTCCGCGTAGGCGGCCATGAGCCTCATTCCCATCCAGAACGACGTGTCGGCCTGGATGCCGTTCATGTCGGCCGCGGTGAGCTTGCCCTGCGAGGACAGACGATCGAGCTGCTGGGTGATCTGCGCTGCGCGCCAGCCGTAGTCCCAGTCCTTGGTGAGGAAGTACGGGTAGCCCGGTCCGACGATCGGGTTGTTGGCCGTCACGATGTAGCCCTCGGGTGGGTTGTAAGACACCGGCAGCTTGTCGAAGGGGATGTACCCCTTCCAGTCGTAGGCGGAGTCCCACCCGGGCTGTGGCATCCATCCGTCTCCCGCCCCCCGGATGGGAAGCCGGCCCGGCGTCTGGTAGCCGATGTTCCCCGCGGTGTCGGCGTAGATGAGGTTCTGCGCGGGCACGTCGAAGAGCGATGCCGCGCGCCGGAATCCGGCGAAGTCCCGCGCCGAGTCCAGGGCGAAGATCGCTTCGGCGGTCGTGCCGGGCTCCAGCGCGGTCCACCGCAGGCTGACTGCGGTGGTCCCCTCCGGCGCTCCTTGGGGCGTGGACACGTCCCCGGTGCTGGAGCCCGTGCGCGGCTCGGCGGCGACGGCCTTGAAGTCGCCGCTGAACGACACGATCGGGCCGTGCACCGTGGACCGGATCGTGAGCTTCACGTCGTCGCCCCCGGCGACCTTGATCGTCTCCGTGCGCACCTTCATGGGCACCAGCTGCCCATCGCGCCAGTAGGCGTCGCCCTGGACCTTCTCGATGTAGAGGTCCGTGACGTCCGTCGTCAGGTTCGTGAAGCCCCACGCGATCTTCGCGTTGTGGCCGATGATCACGCCGGGAAGGCCTGAGAAGCTGAAGCCGCCGACGTCGAACGGGCACTCCGCCGTCACCGTCGCGCATTTCAGGTTCACCTGGTACCAGACGCTCGGCATCGCCGCCCCCAGGTGCGGGTCGTTCGACAGCAGCGGCTTGCCCGACGCGGTGAGCGATCCGGAGACGACCCACGAGTTCGAGCCGATTCCCTCACCGGCACCGCCGAGGAGCGCGCCGGCCGCCTCGACGGCGCTGTTCACGCTCTTCCATTGGATGGATGCGGCGGTCGACACAGCCGCGGCTGCCGCCGGTGCCGGCGCTGTCGTGCTGATCGTCGGCACGATCACCGGGTTCTTGTCGTACGGGTAGTCGGGGTAGAGCTCGTGGATCTTCGCCGTGTCGTAGTGCGTAGCCATGGTGGCGCGCTCGGTCTCGGCCTCGATGTTGTCGCGGAGGTCCCAGGCCATGGCCTTCAGCCACGCCACCGAATCGGCGGGGGTCCATTTCTCGATCGTGTATGCCGGGTTCTGCAGTCCCAGGGTCGCGTACTCCAACGACGCCGCGGAGCCCTGGTGGTCGGCCAGATAGGCGTTCACCCCGTCGGCGTAGGCCTGGTAGTAGGCGCGGGTGGCGGCATCCATCCCGTCCACCTCCTGCTGGGCGATGCGGTGCCAGCCGAGCGTGCGGAGGAACTCGTCGGTGGGCACCTGGGAGGCGCCGAACAGCTCCGAGAGCCGGCCGCTCGTGACGTGACGGCGGAAGTCCATCTCCCAGAAGCGGTCCTGGGCGTGCACATAGCCCTGGGCGAAGAACAGGTCGTGCGAATCGCCCGCGGTGATGGTCGGGATGCCGCGGTCATCACGCTGCACGCTCACCTTCGCGTGCAGGCCCGACGCGGCGATCGTCCCGTCGGTCTGCGGGAAGGAGCGCTGCACGACCCACAGACCCGCGCCCGCCCCGATCAGGGCGATCGCGACCACGCCGGCCACGATGCCGAAGAGCGTGATCCCGATGGTCCGACCGACGCGGCGCCTGGGCTTGGTCTCGGCATGGACGGCAGCGATGGACGCCGTGTCGGTCTTCGTCATCGAGGGGTCTCCCGGGCATGGAACTCGGTGTCAGGGCGGCCGGGACTCGGGTGTCCGCAGTCGCCCTCCGAATCGTAGCCCCGGGCAGCGCCCTCTGCCGACCCCCGTTCGGGATTCAGCGGCGGTCAGCCGATGAGGCTCGGCTGCAGGTCGCGCAGCGTGCGGCCTCGGATCATCCGCTGGACCCCGATCATCGACACCACCAGCGCCCCGAGGAGCCATGTCGCGAGCACCAGCATGTCGCTGCCGGCGCGCGCGAGGTCTCCGCCGTACATGAGCTGGCGCATCGCATCCACCACGTATCCCATCGGCAGCACGTGATGCAGGCCCGCGAGCGGCTCCGGCAGCGTCTGCCACGGGAAGGTGCCGCCGGCGGTCACGAGTTGCATGACCATCAGCACGAGCCCGAGAAACTGGCCCACGGAGCCGAGCCACACATTCAGGGCGAGGATGATCGACGCGTAGACGAAGGATGCCGCGACCATCACCCCGAGCGTGCCGAGCGGATGCGCGAACCCGAACCCGAGCGCCACGGCGAGGACGCCGAACAGGGCGACCATCTGGATGCCGCCCAGCACCGCGGGGGTGAGCCAGCCGGCGAGGGTGATCCTGACCGGCCTGTGCAGGGCGGTCACGGCCCGGCGCGAGATCGGCTTGACGATCAGGAACAGCGCGTAGATGCCGATCCAGCCGGCGAGGGCGGCGAAGAACGGCGCCAGCCCGGAGCCGTAGTTCGACGCGGAGGCCAGCTTGCCCGACGAGACGTCGACCGGATCGGCGATGGTCTTCGCCTGCGCGGCACGCAGCGCCGCGGACGAGTCGGGGATCTTCGCGACCCCGTCCCGCAGGCCATCGCGCAGCTGATCGGCGCCCGTCGTGAGCGTGCCGAGGCCGCTTGTCAGTGCGGCCGCGCCGCTCGCCAGCTGGGCGGAACCGGATGCCGCGGCATCCGCCCCCGATGCCACCTGCGCGGCGCCGGACGCGACCTGATTCGCACCCGCTGAGAGCTGGTCGACCTTGCCGACCGCGCCCTGGACCGTCGTGTTGCCGGCGCGCACCTTGTCGCCGAGCACGTCGAGCTTCGCGACCACCGCGTCGATCTGCGCCGGGTCGAGCCCCTGCTTCTGCAGCTCGGAAATGATGTCGGCGCGGGCCTGCGGCAGCGCGTTGGCGACCTGCTGCGAGGCCGACCCGGCGCGGTCGGCGTAACCGGCGAGGGTGCGGTTGCCCGCGGCGACCTGTGCGGCGCCATCCGCGACCTGGTGGGCGCCCTGGGCGAGGGTGGCCGTGCCGCTCGCCAGTCGCGAGGCGCCGCCGGAGAGCTCGGCCGCGCCGTCGTGCGCGCTCGCTGCCCCGTCGGCGAGCCGGGATGCGCCGTCCGCCGCGGTGACGAGGTTCGCGCGGATGTCCGAGATCGCGCCCAGCAGTCGCGTGGCGGCCTCCTCTCCGACGAGCTGAGCCACCGAACGCCGGATCTTCTCGACGGCCTGCGCGCCGATCGTCGAAGCGAGGTAGTTGTTGGCGTCGTTCGTCTCGAGGAGGATCTTCGCCTGATGCGGGCCATCACCCGAGACCGATGTCAGAGCCGCGGAGAAGTCCTTCGGCAGCGTGACGGTGAAGTCGACGGAACCGTCCTGGAGGGCCGTCGTCGCGGCCGTCGCCGACATGACCTGCCAGTCGAAGGCACCGCCGTCGACGAGCTCCTTCGCGACATGATCGCCGTAGTTCGTGTCGCCGACGCCTTCGTCTGCCACCACGAGCCCGACGGGCACGTCCGACAGGCGCGCGTACGGGTCCTGGTTCGCCCACAGGTACAGGCCGCCGTACAGGACGGGGACGAGCATCAGCGCGATCAGTGCGATCACCGACATGCGCGTGGACGTGAGGCGGCGCAGCTCGGCCGCGATCATCGCGGGAACCTTCATTCCTGGTCCTCGCTCTCGGCGGACGGGAGCCGGAGGAGGGATGCCGCGGCCTCCCCGACGACCACGAGCACGGCCATGCCGCGAGCGGCATACTCGTTCGCCAGCTGCATCCACTCGAGTGGATCGCCTCCGTGGCGGTCGGGGGAGACGAGCACCAGGCCCTCGACGCCCGCGCGGAGCGCCGACAGCTCGAGGAGCAGCGAGATGCGCTCGCGGGCGGGCACATCGCCGATCGGCAGCCGGGCGAGATCGCCGGAGCCAGCGGCATCCAGCCACCGCCGCACGGCTCTGCGACCGGCCGGGCGACCGGCGAACATGAGCTCCTCGGCCGTGACGCCCGCGACCGTGACGTCGGGCGCGGGGTCGCTGACGGTGGGGGCGTCGACGAGGGCGACGCGCCGGCGGAGCGCCGCGGCATCCTCCTCTCCGTCGATGAGGACGCGGCCCTCCGCAGGCCGCATCCGGCCCGAGGCGATGAGCCCGAGCACGGTGGGCCGCTGCTCCGTCTCGGCAACGGCGACCACCGCCTGGCCGGAGACGTAGGCGACAGAGGTCGGCGGCAGGGCGAGGCCCTTCGACACGTCGTGGAGCTCGACGCGCATCAGGCGGCCGCCCCCGCGGTGGCGGCCTCGTGGAAGAGGTCGGGATGCGCGTCGAGCAGGGCACTCGAGGCGGTCCAGGAGAGCCCGGCGATTCCGAGCACCGCTTTGACGGCGATCGGCCCGGATTCGGAGGAGGAGGCGTCGAGATGCGAGACGACCGAGCGCGCGGTCTCCTCGATGAGCCGGGCGGTGGTCGCGACCGGGAGATCGCCGCGGAGGGTGCCGTCGTCCTGGCCACTGCGAACGATGTCGAGCAGCACGCGCCGGAGCGGCGCGAGGATGTCCGCGGTCTCCTGCACGTGCGCATCGTCCAGTGCGATCGCAGCGGCCACCTGCACCATCGCGGCCTCGCGCCACAGCCGTGCGGTCAGCCGCGCGAGAGCGACGGGGGCGTCTGCGTCGGAGATGTCGAGCGCGATGGCGTTGAAGCGAGGTGCGCCTCCGGCGAGGATCTCGCGGATGATCGCATCCCGATCCTCGAAGTGGCCGTAGACGGCGCGGCGTGAGAGGCCGGCGCCACGGGCGATGGCGTCGAGCGAAGCGCGCGGGTCGAGCGCGATGGCGGCAGTGGCCGCGGCGATGATGCCGGCTCGGTTCTCGAGGGCATCGCGGCGCGGGCGGCGCGACGAGACGGGGGCGTTGTTCACCCCTCCATTATAACTTGCACAAGACTGTGCAAGTTAACACTCACTGAGTCAGTCGGTACCCGTGTCGAAGGCCGCGGACTCCGATGCCTCTTCGACCGCCTCGGCGATGGCCGAGGCATCCTGGCCCTCGGTGATCTCGAGCGACGCGCCCTTCTCGAGGCGACCGACCAGCGCGCCGGTCGCACCGCCGATGAGGCCGAGGCCCGCGTACTGCTCGAGGCGGGCGCGGGAGTCGGCGATGTCGAGGTTGCGCATCGTGAGCTGTCCGATGCGATCGGTGGGGCCGAAGGCGGCGTCGCCGACGCGCTCCATCGAGAGCTTCTCGGGGTGGTACGAGAGTCCCGGGCCGCTCGTGTCCAGGATCGAGTAGTCCTCGCCCCGGCGCAGGCGCAGAGTGACAGAGCCCGAGATCGCGGAGCCCACCCACTTCTGGATCGACTCGCGCAGCATGAGCGACTGGGGCTCGAGCCAGCGGCCCTCGTACATCAGGCGACCGAGGCGACGTCCCTGCTCGTGGTAGGTCGCGAGCGTGTCCTCATTCAGGATGCCGTTCAGCAGGCGCTCGTAGGCGATGAACAGCAGCGCCATACCCGGGGCCTCGTAGATGCCGCGGGACTTCGCCTCGATGATGCGGTTCTCGATCTGGTCGCTCATGCCGAGGCCGTGGCGTCCGCCGATGACGTTCGCCTCGCGCACGAGCTCGACCGGGTCCCCGTACTCGACGCCGTCGATGGCGACGGGGCGGCCGGACTCGAACGTGATCGTCACGTCTTCGGTCTCGATCTCCACCGCCGGGTCCCAGAAGCGCACGCCCATGATCGGGTCGACCGTCTCGAGCGAGACGTCGAGGTGCTCGAGGGTCTTCGCCTCGTGCGTGGCGCCCCAGATGTTCGCGTCGGTGGAATAGGCCTTCTCGGCCGAGTCGCGGTAGGGGAAGCCATGCGCGACGAGCCACTCGCTCATCTCCGTGCGGCCGCCGAGCTCGGTCACGAAGTCGGCATCCAGCCACGGCTTGTAGACGCGCAGCGCGGGGTTGGCGAGCAGTCCGTAGCGGTAGAACCGCTCGATGTCGTTGCCCTTGTAGGTCGAGCCGTCGCCCCAGATGTCGACGCCGTCCTCCTTCATGGCGCGGACCAGCAGGGTGCCGGTCACGGCGCGCCCGAGCGGCGTCGTGTTGAAGTAGGTGCGGCCGCCGCTGCGGATGTGGAACGCCCCGCACGACAGGGCCACGAAGCCCTCTTCGACGAGCGCGGTCTTGCAGTCGACGAGCCGCGAGGCTTCCGCGCCGTACTGGAGTGCGCGGTCGGGGATCGACGCGATGTCGTCCTCGTCGTACTGTCCGAGATCGCCGGTGTACGTGTACGGCACCGCGCCCTTGTCGCGCATCCACGCGACCGCGACCGAGGTGTCGAGACCCCCCGAGAAAGCGATGCCGACACGCTCGCCGACCGGCAGGGACTGGAGGACCTTCGACATAGTCCCCCATCCTATCGAGGGGGTTCCGGATGCCCCGAGCCTGTGACGCCGGGCCCGTGAGGCGCCCGTGACGAGGGAGGACACGAGGCGAGCGGAGGGCCGGATCGGGGTGGATGCGCCGGGGCTACGGTAGAGCGCGTGGCGCAGATCCAGGTGGTCGGGGCGGTGCTCGTGGAGCACGGTCGTATCCTGGCCGCGCGGCGCGGTCCCGAGATGGACCTTCCCGGCAAGTGGGAGTTCCCCGGCGGGAAGATCGAACCGGGCGAGACGCCCGCGGCCGCTCTGCGCCGCGAGCTCATCGAGGAGCTGGGCTGCACGGTCGAGGTCGGCGGGCTCGTCGCATCCACGGATCACGGCCGTGTCACGTTGACGACCTACGTCTGTCGGCTGGTCGAGGGGATGCCGCAGCCCGGCGAGCACTCCGAGCTGCGGTGGCTCCCGCCCGGCGCACTCCCCGAGCTCGACTGGGCCCCCGCCGACATGCCGGCGGTTCGGCTCCTGGCGGGCGGTGGGGCCGGCGGTGGGACCTTCGTCCCGGCGGCGACGCCATGCGCCCCGGAGCATGAGAGGCGCGAGGAGACACCTCGGAAAGCAGGTGGACGATGACCGACGGCTATCCCGGTCGTGGCGCGGAGAGCGCCGGCATCTGGGGATTCTTCTTCTTCCTCGCCTACATCGGAGCGGCGATCTACTTCGTCTCGCACTCGGACGGCTTGTTCTGGGGAGTCATTGTCGGGCTGCTGCAGGCGATGGTCTGGCCGGCGTACGTCGTCTACCACGTGCTGGTGCTTCTCGGCGCCTAGCCAGGTCGGCTCCGCGGCCCTCGATAGGATGGGGTGTAACCCGTCCTACACACGAACCGGGGGCTGCAATGCCAGGAATCGTCATCATCGGAGTCCAGTGGGGGGACGAGGGGAAGGGCAAGGCCACCGACCTCCTCGGCGACCGCACCGACTGGGTGGTCAAGTTCAACGGCGGCAACAACGCGGGGCACACGGTCGTCATCGGTGACGAGAAGTATGCGCTGCACCTGCTGCCGAGCGGCATCCTGACCCCCGGGGTCAACCCGGTGATCGGCAACGGCGTCGTCGTCGACCTCGAGGTGCTCTTCTACGAGCTCGAGGCGCTGAACGCGCGCGGCGTCGACACCTCGCGCCTGCGGATCAGCGCCAACGCGCACATCATCACGCAGTACCACCGCACCCTCGACAAGGTCACCGAGCGCTTCCTCGGCAAGCGGCAGATCGGCACCACCGGTCGCGGCATCGGGCCCGCCTACGCGGACAAGATCAACCGCGTCGGCATCCGCGTGCAGGATCTCTTCGACGAGAACATCCTGCGCCAGAAGATCGAGGGCGCCCTCGACCAGAAGAACCACCTCCTCGTGAAGGTCTTCAACCGCCGCGCGATCACGTGCGACGAGATCATCGACGACCTCCTGTCGTATGCCGACCGCGTGGCGCCGATGGTCGCCGACACGTCGTTGCTGCTCAATGACGCGCTCGAGGCCGGTGAGGTCGTCGTCTTCGAGGGCGGCCAGGCCACGATGCTCGACGTCGACCACGGCACGTACCCCTTCGTGACGTCGTCGTCGGCGACCGCGGGTGGCGCGGCCACCGGCTCCGGCGTCGGTCCGAACCGCCTCGACCGCATCGTCGGCATCGTGAAGGCCTACACGACCCGCGTCGGCTCCGGCCCGTTCCCGACGGAGCTGTTCGACGAGAGCGGCGACTGGCTGCGCTCGCGGGGCTTCGAGTTCGGCACGACGACCGGCCGCCCGCGTCGCGTGGGCTGGTACGACGCGCCCGTGACGCGCTACGCCACCCGCATCAACGGCATCACCGACCTCGTTCTCACGAAGCTCGACATCCTGACCGGGCTCGACCGCATCCCGGTGTGCGTCGCGTACGACGTCGACGGCGTGCGCTTCGACGAGATGCCGGCCAGTCAGACCGACTTCCACCACGCGAAGCCGATCTACGAGTACCTGCCCGGCTGGACGGCCGACATCTCGGGCGCCCGCACGTTCGAGGAGCTGCCTGTCGAGGCGCAGGAGTACATCCTGGCCCTCGAGGCGATGAGCGGCACCCGGATCTCGGTCGTCGGCGTGGGCCCGGCTCGCGACGAGGTCGTCGTGCGCCACGATCTCGTATGAGGTTCCTGACCGGCGGCTACACAGCCGACACGGACGGAGCGGGCTCCGGAATCGGGATGCTGTTCGCCGGCGCGCCGGATGACGCCCTGGCCGGCGGGCCCCTCGGCTTCGCCGGCACTGTGGCGACGACCGATTCGCCGTCATGGGTGACCCGGCATCCGGGGTCTTCGAGCCTGTCGTCGGGCGACGTCGTCTACGCGGCGCTCGAGGGCGCGGGCGCCGTGCAGGGCTTCCGCCGCACGGGCGAGCAGAGCTTCGTCGCTCTGGGGAGGCCCGTCCCGACCGGCGCGCTGAACTGCCATGTCGCCGTGTCTCCGGACGCGTCGTACCTCGTCGCCGCGTGCTGGGGCGACGGACGCGTGGTCCGGGTGGGGCTGGATGCCGCCGGCCGGCTCGGCTCGGCATCCATCGCCCCCGCGGCCGTCGATCCGTACGGACCCGATGCGCCCGCGAGGGAACCCGCGGGGGGTATCGACATCGCCGCAGCCGCCCGGGCTCTCCGCGATGTCGCCGGCGAGTACGCGCACCTGATCCCGGGCGGCGAAGAAGAGGCGGAGGCCGAGCAGGCGCCGGATCGGGCCGAGGCGGAGCTGCCGGATGCCGACGCGCGCGTCTCGCGTGCGCACCAGACGATGTTCCTGCCCGGCGGGCTCGTCGTCACGACCGACATGGGGTACGACCTGGTCCGGTTCTGGCGGCCGACGGCCGACGGGCTGCGTGCGGTGCAGGAGGTCGTCCTGCCGCGCGGCAGCGGTCCGCGCCACATGGTGCACCACCCGAGCGGATACCTCTACGTCATCACCGAGCTGTCGCACGAGGTGTTCGTCCTCGGGGCCTCGCGCGAGGGCGTCTGGAGCGTCGTCAGCGGAACGCGCATCGCGCCCGGCATCCTTCCGACCGACACCGGAGCGGAGCTCGCGATGTCGCACGACGCCGCGTTCCTGTATGCGGGCGTGCGGGGCACGAACACGATCGGCACGCTGCGGGTGCGAGGGTCGGGTGAATCGCTCGAGTCCGTCGCCCTTGTCGAGGCCGGCGTGGACTGGCCGCGACACCACCTCGTGGTGCGCGACACCCTGGTCGTGGCGGGCCAGAAGTCCGACGACGTCGCCTCGCTCACCCTCGACACGCGCACCGGGGTTCCGGGCAAGGTCCGGTACCGCACCGCGGTCCCGTCGCCGACCTGCCTCGTCGCCCTGCCCTGATCCGGCGGTCGGGGAAGCTCAGGCCGCGACGGCGGCCTTCGCCTCGACCGCGAAGAGGCGATCCACGACGTATCGCGCGTCGCGGCCCATGCCCATGAGCGTCGGCGACGCGACGGAGTACTGGAACGGCAGGCCCACGAACGCCAACCCGGGCACGGCCGCAACCAGTCCGCGCTCGTGCGCCGGCCAGCCGCGGGCGTCGAATGCACCCGGGATGTCGATCCAGTCGTGGCGGGGCAGCGAGCCGGTCGCCCACACGACGGTGGCGGCATCCATCGTCTCCCCGTCCTCGAGGACCGCACGTCCGTCGACGACACCCGCCACCCGACCGACATGACGGATGCCGGCCTTCCGCAGGTCGCTCATGTGATTGCGCACGAGGTTCACTCCGTGTCCGCGGTGCTCCTCCTGGAAGCGCCGGCCCTTCTCGGTGTCGATCGTCGTGTTGCGCAGGCGCCGGATGAAGATCTCGCTGATGAGGTTGCCGACCGGGGTGTCGATGCGCCCCGGGATCTCCCCGGGCACGCGCCCCGCGATCGTCGTGGCGTGGCCGGATGCCGCCGCATCCAGGGCGATGTCGGTTCCGGAGTTGCCGACGCCGACGACGAGCACGGGCCCGTCGGCGAGGTCGTCCGGTCCCCGGTAGGCGAGCGAGTGCAGCTGGCGGACACCCTCATCGAGGTCGTGCGCGAACGCGGGTGTGAGCGGGCGATGGTGGGCGCCGGTCGCGACGATGACGCGCTCGGCATCCACCGTGTCGCCCGTCGACAGGTCGAGTCGGAACCGACCCGACCCGTCGACCGTCAACCGCTCGACGCGCGTCGACGTGCGGACCGGGAGGTCGAAAGCCACCGCATACCGCTCCAGATAGTCGGCGAGCTGGGCGGCGGTCGGGTAGGCGAACATCCCGATGTCGATGCGCATCCCGGGCAGGCTCGCCCACCGGCGCGGCGTGAACAGCCGCAGCGAACGGTACCGTCCGCGCCACGTGTCGCCGATGCGCGGGTCGCCCTCGAAGACGGAGAACGCGGCTCCGCGCGCGGCGGCGAGACGGGCGGCGTGAAGCCCGGCGGCCCCGGCGCCGATGATGGCCAGATCGAGTGTGGTTGTGGACATGATGCCTCCTTCTCGCGCTCACGCTACGGAGCGGGCGGAAGGCCGGCATCGGCAGAAATGACCAATTCAGGAGGCGGGCACCAGGCCGTGCTCGAACGCGTACGCGGTCGCCGCCGACCGGCTCGGCACGTCGAGCTTCGCGAGGATGCTGCCCACGTGGTGGGCGACCGTGCGCTCGGAGAGGAACAGTCGCTCCGCGATGCGCCGATTCGACAGGCCCTCCGCCACCAGTTCGAGCACCTCGCGCTCGCGGGGGCTCAGCCCGACGTCGGCGAGCGCAGCGCCCGCAGTGGCCGACGCGACCCGCTCGAGCCGGGAGAGATCGGGCACCGCGCCCAGGGACTCGAAGACGACGCGCGCGGCGTCGAACTCGAGCTGCGCCCCCTCCTCGTCTCCGGCGGCTCGGGCAGCGCGACCCATCGAGAACCGGGCGCGCGCCGCGTCGTAGGGGGCGTCGAGCTTCCGCCATCGCGTCCACGCTGTCCGCAGCAGTCGCAGGGCATCGGTCGTGCGGTCCTCGGCGATCGCAACCTCCCCATCGGCCTGCGCCGACAGGGCGTGGAGCAGGAGCGTGTCGACCGCGTCCGCGCACCCTCGCAGCTCGGCGGCCGCATCCCGTGCGCTCGCGAGGCGCCGGCGCGCGAGGGCGACGTCGACGGCCGCGGCGAGCACCTCCGCGCGCGCCGCCGGTTCGACCACCGTCGCCCGTGCGCGCTCCAGGCCCGCCCACGCGGTGTCGAACTCGCCGGCGTCGCGGTTCAACAGCGCGAGCCCGGGCTGCACCTCGCGGCCGAGCGCCGCGGCCTGACGGTAGGCGTCGCGGGCCGCGGCCGATCGCCCGGCGACGCGGTGCAGCTCGCCGAGCCGGTACCAGGCGTTGGCGAGGGTCTCGGGGCGGTCCTCGGTGCGGCAGACGCTGTCCGCCGCCTCCACCGCGGCATCCCATTCGCCGCCGACCTGCATGACGGTCGCGCGGTGGAGCGTGCACTCACCGCGGAACGGCTCGAGCCCGCGCTGGGTGTCGCACCAGTCGCCCAGGTCGCGTGTCCAGACGCGGGCGCGCTCGATGTCGGCCCGGGCGAGGAGGCTCGCGATGACCGCGCAGTAGGCGGGGCCCGCAGCGCGGTCGCTGACCCGCCCGCTCCCGATCAGCAGCATCACCCGGTCCATGCACGCGACGCCCTCGTCGAGCAGGCCGCTGCGCAGGAGCGACCGACCCTCGCCCATGATCCCGAGCACCTGCACGTCCGGATCGCCCGCGGCGTCGGCGAGCCTCGCCGCCTCACGATACTGGCCGACGGACCCTGCCAGGTCGCCCTGGAGATAGGCGACCTGACCGCGGCAGAGCGCCGCTATGGCGTCGATCGTCGGGTCGCCCGCGAAGCGGGCGCACAGCTCGAAGAGGCGCTGCATCCACGTCCGTGCCTTCACGTCCTCGCCGCGCTCGCCGAGCGTGAAGCCGAGCCAGAAGACGCATCGCACCGCAGACGCCGGGTCGCCCTCGTCGAGGAACGTCAGGTGCGCGCGCTCCCACGCGACCGCGGCGATGTCGTCGTGTCCGGTGAACCACGCCGCCTGGCCGTAGTCCGCCAGCTCGGGTGCGGTGAGCGACGCCTCACGCGCGCTGAATTCGCCGAAGCGCCCACTCCAGTCGACGACCGCGGCCTGCCGGATGGCCATGGGCACAGTATCCGGGCGGCACGGCCGGGCCGCAAGCCTAGACCTTGGCGTCCTGCCGTGGGATGACGACCTGCTTGATGATGAGCAGGATCGACGCCGTGATCGGGATGGCGACCAGGGCGCCCAGAAGTCCGAACAGCGATCCGCCGACGAGCGCTCCGATGACGACGAGCGAACCCGGCACCGAGACCGCCTTGTTCATGACGCGCGGGGTCAGCACGTAGGCCTCGAGCTGGATGTAGACCAGGTAGATGACCGCGAAGATCAGGGCGGGAACCCAGCCGCCGGTGAAGAGCGCGATCACCGTGGCGGTCATCCAGTACAGCACCGAACCGATGAGCGGGATCAGGGTGATGGCGAATGCGAGCAGGGCCATGATCCCGGGATACGGCAGACCCAGGAACAGATGCAGGAAGAACGCGACGATCGAGTTGCACCCGGCCAGGACCACCATGCCCATCAGGTATCCGCCGATGGAATCGGTGATGTGGTTCGTGAGATCTCCCACCACCGGCCGGTTGCGCGCGGGCGCGAACTGGATCAGCGCGACCTTCATCGCGGGGAGGGATGCCAGGAAGTACAGGCTCAGCACCAGGACGATGATCAGACCGGAGATGGTCGTCCCCACGGTCACCGCGAAGTTGAGGAACCCTCCACCGATCTTGGCCAGGTTGGCCGGGTTCGTCAGGTACTTCTGCACCTGGTCGACGATCGCACTCACCTGCGAGCCGAAGGTCTGTGTGAGCCAGGCGTAGAACGGGGTCTTCTCGAAATCCTGGATCGTCTGGGGCAGATTGGTGAAGAACTTCGTGATCTGGGCGACGAGCGCGGGGACCACGAGCAGCAGGATGCCGGTCATGATGATCGCGAAGATCGTATAGACGATGACGATGCCCCACGGGCGCTTCACGTTGTGCCGCTCGAAGAACCGGACGACCGGGTCGAGGCCGAGCGCGGCGAACAGCGCGAAGATGACGTAGATGATGATCGTCGACAGGCTGACGAACGCCGTGCCGAGACCGACGGCGACCAGACCGCCTAGGGTGAGCGACAGCCCCACGGCGAAGGGGTTGGTGAGCGAGGCCCAGATCGGCTTCGAGCCCGTCGAGCCCGGTGTCGCCGCCGCCGCGGCGGCAACCGCGTGAGCCGCGTCGGCCTCGAGCGACGCCCGGGTGATGAGGACCCGGGTCGACCCGTCGGCGGGGACGGATTCCGTGGGTGCATCCGAGGGGGCGGGGTCGACCGCCGCAGTGGTGGCAGGGGAGGTCTCCTCGGCACCTGCAACGGGCTTGGCGTCGGTCATGTCGCTAACTATATGGCTCGCCGGGTCGCAACCCCGAGAGGCGCGGAATCAGGGGGACACGGCATCCCGTATCGTCGTTGCAGAGGAGGATCCATGAACGCCGACCCCACCGACACCCTGCTGCGACTGCGCAGCAGCATCGACAACATCGACGCCGCACTGATCTTCCTGCTCGCGGAGCGCTTCAAGTGCACGAAGGAAGTGGGCGTGCTGAAGGCGGAGCACGGGATGCCGCCGTCCGATCCGGCACGCGAGGAGCAGCAGGTCGCGCGCCTGCGCACTCTTGCCGAGCAGGCCGACCTCGATCCGGCCTTCGCCGAGAAGTGGTTCAACTTCGTGGTGGCCGAGGTCATCCGCCATCACACCGAGGCGGCCGACAGCCGCTGACGCGGCGTGCTACGACCTCGGCGGACGCTTCGCCGAGCGCGATGGCACCGGCCACGGCGAGGGCACGCCCTGCGACATCGTCGGGGTGGACGCCTGCGACGGCGGTGCGGACGCGGCCGGGGGAGTCGACGGCGGGGAGGTCCCGACCCGCGCTCCGCTCGCCGGCGACGCGGCGGGGGGAGCCTCCGTGGGCGGCGTCGGCCCGGCCGCCGGCCTGCGCTGATCTGCACCCGGCGCGGGGGTCGAGGGACCCATCGTCAACTCGAGCGACACCCGCTTCTCGAGCCGGTCGATCGCCCCGTCGGACAGCGAGATGAGGCCGTCGAGCTCTTCGCGCACACGCTTGTAGGCGAGCTGCCGCTCGGCGGGGGTCGCTGCCTGGTCGATCGCGACCGTGAGCAGCTGCTTGGCGGTGTCGAGGCGCTTGCGCTCGGCATCCGTGAATCCGGAGTCCTGGATGCGGCGCGCATCACGTTCCGCCACATCGAAGGCGACCTCGTAGTCCGTCACGGCGTTGCGGTACTCGGTGAACTGCTCCTTCGTGAGCCGCGACTTGGCCGAGGGCGGGCGCAGCCCGTCGGCGACGCGCTTGGCCCGGAGGAAGGCCGCGGTCAGCGGCTGGCGCCCGTCGCTCATCGCGGGGTAGGAGATGGCCTTCGCGACGTCGAGCTCGTACTCCAGCCACCGCTTCGTGACGGCGTCCTGCGTGTCGAAGAGCCGTTGGAGGCGGGTCTCCTGCGTCTCGGCGGGGGGTGCCTGCTCGGTCTGGACGACCGGGATCGCGGAGGTCGGATACGGGATGCCGCGGGCGATCGCGCGCGCCTCGGTCTTCGCGTGGATGATCTCCAGGCGGCGCGCGTGCCGGCGGCGGGCGCGCTGCTCGTAGCCGCGGCCGATCGCGCCCATCACTCCCATGAGCGGAAAGGCGAGCCACCAGTAGCTGCCGAAGAACGCGAAGAAATCCCCGTGCACTGGTTCATCGTATCCCCGGCGAGTGGGGTGTTCGCCGGGCGTTCAGAGGATTGCGAGCGGACGCCTCAGGCGTTCGGCACCAGAAGCGCGAGCACCGTCGCGCCGCCGCCGACGAGGATCAGCGCCACGATGACGATCCACGCGATCGTCTTCATGCGGCGCGACCGGTTCTCGTTGAGGTCGGCGTACTCGTCGTCGTTCTCGGGCATCTCTCGTTCCTTCGTCGCGGGTGTCAGAGCGCGGTGCCGGTCGGTTCGGCGATCGTGGGGCCGAAGACGGCGGGCAGGGTGCCGGTCGACAGCGCCTTCAGCTCGCTGAGGGGCACCGTGAACAGCCCCTGCACCTCGAGCGCAGCGTCCGCGCCGTCGGCGGGCAGGTCCGTGACGCCGATGCGCAGCACCGGATAGTTGCGGCCCTCGCACAGGCCGCGGAACTTCACGTCGTCCTCGCGCGGCACCGAGACGATGACGCGGCCGGTGGACTCCGAGAACAGGGCGGACGCCGCATCCACTCCGTCGCGCTCCCTGAGCTCGTCGAGCCAGACGCGCGCGCCGATGCCGAAGCGCAGCGTCATGTCGGCGAGCGCCTGCGCGAGGCCGCCCTCCGACAGGTCGTGCGCGCTCGAGACGAGGCCCTGATCGGAGGCCGCCTTCAGCAGCTCGGCGAGGCGCTTCTCGCCGGCCAGGTCGACCACCGGAGGACGACCGCCGAGGTGGCCGTGGATCGTGGCGGCCCAGGCCGAGCCGCTCAGCTCGGTCGAGGTGACCCCGAGGAGGTAGAGGTTCTGGCCCGGGTCCTGGAAGCCGCTCGGGATGCGGTGCGCCACGTCCTCGATGATGCCCATGACGCCGACGACCGGGGTCGGATGGATCGGGGTGTCGCCGGTCTGGTTGTAGAAGCTGACGTTGCCGCCGGTGACCGGGACGCCGAGCTCGAGGCATCCGTCCGCCAGGCCGGCGACGGCCTGCGAGAACTGCCACATGACCTCGGGGTTCTCCGGGCTGCCGAAGTTCAGGCAGTCGGTGACCGCGGCGGGAACCGCGCCCGTCACGGCGACGTTGCGGTACGCCTCGGCGAGGGCGAGCTTGGCGCCCTCGTACGGGTCGAGCTGGCAGAAGCGGCCGTTGGCGTCTGTGGCGATCGCGAAGCCGAGACCCGACTCCTCGTCGACGCGGATCATGCCGGCGTCGTCGGGGAACGCGAGGGCGGTGTTGCCCATGACGTAGTAGTCGTACTGGTTCGTGATCCAGGAGGTGTCGGCGAGGTTCGGGCTCGACACGAGCCGCGTGAACTGCTCGCGCAGGGTCGCGCCGTCCGTAGGGCGCTCGAGCGCCGCCGCGGTGTCGTCGCGGAGGGCGTCGATCCACGCGGGGTAGGCCACCGGGCGCTCGTAGACCGGACCGTCCACGGCGACGGTCGACGGGTCGACGTCCACGATCTGCTCGCCGTGCCAGAAGATCTGCAGGCGCCCGTCGCCGGTGACCTCGCCGAGCACCGAGGTCTCGACATCCCACTTGGTCGTCACCGCGAGGAAGTCGTCCAGCTTCGCGGGGGAGACGATGGCCATCATGCGCTCCTGGCTCTCGCTCATGAGGATCTCCTCGGGCGTGAGCGTGGGGTCGCGCAGCAGCACGTTCTCGAGGTCGACGCGCATGCCCGAGCCGCCGTTGGCGGCGAGCTCGCTGGTCGCGCACGAGATGCCGGCGGCGCCGAGGTCCTGGATGGCCTCGACGAGCTCGTCGCGGTACAGCTCGAGGCAGCACTCGATGAGCACCTTCTCGGCGAAGGGGTCGCCCACCTGCACCGCGGGGCGCTTGGTGGGGCCGCCGTCGGAGAACGTGTCGGAGGCGAGGATGGATGCGCCGCCGATGCCGTCGCCACCCGTGCGGGCGCCGAAGAGCACGACCTTGTTGCCGGGGCCCGAGGCATTCGCGAGCTTCAGGTCCTCGTGGCGGAGCACGCCGACCGCGAGGGCGTTGACGAGCGGGTTGCCCTGGTATACCGGGTCGAAGACCGTCTCGCCGCCGATGTTGGGCAGGCCGAGGCAGTTGCCGTAGAACGAGATGCCGCTGACGACGCCGTGCACGACGCGCGCGGTGTCGGGGTTGTCGATGGCGCCGAAGCGCAGCTGGTCCATCACGGCCACCGGGCGCGCGCCCATCGAGATGATGTCGCGGACGATGCCGCCGACGCCGGTCGCAGCGCCCTGGAACGGCTCGATGTAGCTGGGGTGGTTGTGCGACTCGACCTTGAAGGTGACGGCCCAGCCCTCGCCGATGTCGACGACGCCGGCGTTCTGGCCCATGCCGACCATGAGCCGCTCCTTCATCTCGTCCGAGACCTTCTGCCCGAACTGACGGAGGTAGATCTTGCTCGACTTGTAGGAGCAGTGCTCGCTCCACATGACCGAGTACATCGCCAGCTCGGCGCCGGTCGGGCGGCGGCCGAGGATCTGGGTGATCTGCGCGTACTCGTCGTCCTTCAGGCCGAGGGCCGCGTACGGCAGCTCTCGCTCCGGGGTCGATGCGGCGTTGTCGACGGTGTCGACGGCCGACTTCGTGGCGGTCTCAGAGGCTTTGGCGGTCACGCGGCTGAACTCCAGGAAAATCGGGGATGCCGGACCCCTTCAGTCTAGGTGCTGGGTCCGTCGTCGACGGCGGGGGAGACCGCCCGATGACGGGAAGGTGAACATCGGGCGAATCCGCGCGTCACGCGGGCGCGCGATGCCTACGCTGACCCGGTGCCCGACCTGCGTCTCCGCCCCTGGCTCACCGCCGCCGGGACGGTCGTGATCGCAGCGGCGCTGGCGGGGTGCACCGGGGCGGGCGCAGCATCCATCGCCTCCTCCCCGACCCGGATCGAGGTTTCGGTCGACCGCTGCGGGTCCGGGTGGACGAACCCGGTCGCGGGTGCGGAGCGGTTCGTCCTCGACAACACGGACACGCGGGCGGGCGAGGTCTATCTCACGGATGCGGGCACCGGAGACGTGTTCGCCGAGGTCGACCCGCTCGCGGCGGGCACGACCGAGGCGATGGAGATCACCCTCGGTGCGGGCACCTACGCGTTCCGCTGCGCCATGGAGGACGAGCAGACGGTGGTCGGCCCGACCGTCACGATCGCCACGGGGCCGAAGGTCTCGCCGACCGCGGTGCCCCCCGTCGCGCAGGCCGATCTCATCGACGCGACGCGCGCCTACGAGTCGTACGTCACTGCGCAGCTGCCGACTCTGGCCTCGCTCACCGCGCGGCTGCAGGCGGACCTCGTCCGCGGCGACCTCATCGCCGCGCGGGGCGACTGGCTGCCCGCGCACCTGGAGTACGAGCGTCTCGGCGCCGCGTACGGCGCCTTCGGCGACCTCGACGACGCGATCGACGGGCTCCCGGCCGGGCTTGCCGGCGGCACGGCCGATCCCTCGTGGACCGGCTTCCACCGGCTCGAGTACGGGCTGTGGCACGGGCAGGATGCGGCGACCCTGCGCGCCGTCGCCGACGCGCTCGCGGCATCCATCGGCCGGCTGCGGCAGACGTTCACGACGGCGCAGGTCGATCCGCGCGAGCTCGCGCTGCGCGCCCACGAGATCACCGAGAACGCGCTCCAGTTCGAGCTCACCGGCCGCACCGACTTCGGCAGCGGCTCCACGCTGCAGACCGCCGCGGCCGAGCTCGACGGCACGGCGACGGTGCTCGGCATCCTGAACCCGCTCCTCGCCGATCGGCTCCCTCAGCTGCCGCAGACGCTCGCCCTGCTCGGCAGAACCCGAGCGCAGATCGCGGCCGCGCCGGCTCTCGCGGCCCTCACGAGGGCCCAGCGGGAGCGGATCGACGCCGACGTCTCGCAGCTCGCGGAGGACCTCGCGCCCGTCGCATCGATGCTCGAACCCCGGAGGGTGAACCAGTGAGCGACTCCTCGAAGCCCTCGCTCGGCCGTCGTCAGTTCCTGCGCGGGGCGGTCGGGGCGGCGACCGTGTCCGGCGCCGCGCTCGCAGGGTACGGAGTCGGATCGTTCGCACTGCCGGCGCGCGCCGAGTCGCCCACGTCGGCGGATCGCGTCGTCGCCTTCCACGGGGCGCACCAGGCGGGGATCCTCACGCCGAGTCAGGCGGCGGCGGCCTTCGTCGCCTTCGACCTCACGGTGACCACTCCGGACGAGGCGAGGCGGCTGCTGCAGGAGATCACCGACCGTGCCCGGTTCCTCACGTCGGGCGGCACGCCGCCGAATCTGGGGATCTTCGCACCGCCGTCCGACTCCGGGCTGCTCGGTGCCGACGTGCCGGCCGGCGGCCTCACCGCGACCCTGGGCGTCGGCTCGTCGTTCTTCGACGTGCTCGGCATCCAGAACGAGCGCCCCGCGCAGCTGCGCGCGATGGATGTCTTCCCGAACGACGATCTCGACCCCGCGCGCTGCGGAGGAGACCTCCTGCTGCAGCTGTGCGCCGACAGCAGGGACGTCGTCCTGCACGCGCTGCGCGACATCGCCCGGCACACGCGCGGCGGGATGCAGGTGCGCTGGCGCATCGACGGATTCCAATCGCCGTCCCGCCCCAGCGGCGCCTCGCGCAACCTCCTGGGGTTCAAGGACGGCATCGTGAACCCGCCCGCCGCGGAGGCCGACAAGCGGGTGTGGGTGCCCGCCGGCGGTGCGGGACCGGCCTGGACCGCGGGCGGCTCGTACCACGTCGTGCGCGTCATCCGGATGCTCGTCGAGTTCTGGGACCGCGTCACGATCTCCGAGCAGGAGCGCATGATCGGAAGGCGCCGCGACTCGGGCGCGCCCCTCAGCGGCAGTCGCGAGACCGACAGACCCGACTACGCCGACGACCCGAAGGGCTCGGCGATCCCGCTCGACGCGCACATCCGGCTCGCCAATCCGCGGACGAAGACGACGGATGCCTCGCGCCTCCTGCGGCGCGGCTACAACTACGACCTCGGCACGGACACGAACGGCAACCTCGACATGGGTCTCGTCTTCAACGCCTACGTGCAGGACCTGGACCGGCAGTTCGTGGCCACGCAGAAGCGGCTCGCGGACGAGCCTCTCGTGGACTACATCTCGCCCGTCGGCGGCGGATACTTCTTCGCTCTGCCCGGCGTGCGCGACGCATCCGACCACTACGGGCGGGCGCTGTTCGCCTGACCCGCATCGGCCCGGCATCGTTCATCCGATGTTCAGGCCGCGGTCGCCGAGCACTTCACACGCGCGAACGAAGATGAACCCGCATCCCCTCCCGATTCGAAAGGACTCCGTCGTGGCATCCACTCGGAAGCGCACTCGCCGCGCGGTCATCGCGACAGGCGCCGCCCTCGCGGCCGTCGGTCTCGCGATCGCCGGCACCTCCGCGGCATCCGCCCAGCCCTCCGCCGACCACTCCACGAAGACGACGACGCCCATCACCCACGTCGTCGTGATCTTCGGCGAGAACGTCTCGTACGACCACTACTTCGGCACCTACCCCCAGGCCGCGAACACCGACGGCACGACGTTCACCGCCGCATCCCAGACGCCCCGCAACGACAACCTCGTGACCGCGGGCGCTCTGACGAACAACCCGAACCTGTACCCGCCGACGCGGCTCACGCCCAGCCAGGCGGCCACGTGCGACCAGAACCACGCGTACACGCCGGAGGAGAAGGCGATCGACGGCGGTGCGATGGATCGCTTCGTGCAGAGCGTCTCGGTCGACACCTGCTCCGGCCTCTACGGCGCTCCGGGGCTCGCGATGGGCTATTACGACGGGAACACCGTCACCGCCCTGTGGAACTACGCCCAGCAGTACGCCATGTCCGACAACTCGTGGGATGCCACGTTCGGCCCCTCGACCCCCGGCGCGCTCAACCTCATCTCGGGCCAGACGCACGGCTTCACCGAGGTCGACTCGAAGACGCTGCAGCAGGTGCCGATGCCGGGCACCTACACCCTGGCCGACCCGGATGCCGCGGGCGTCGGCACGGTCATCAACGACCCCGACCCCGCCTTCGACGACTGCTCGGACAAGAACCACACCTCGACCAACACGCTCGCCGCAGGCAGCGGCAAGAACATCGGCGACCTGCTGAACGCCGAGGGCGTCACGTGGGGCTGGTTCCAGGGCGGCTTCCGTCCGACGACGACCGCCGGAAACGGCGTGACGTATGCCGTGTGCGGCGCGTCGCACACCAACCTCGCCGGCGCCTCGGTCGTCGACTACAGCCCGCACCACAACCCGTTCTCGTACTACAAGTCGACGTCGAACCAGCACCACCTGCCGCCGACGTCGGTGGCGATGATCGGCAAGACCGACCAGGCGAACCACCAGTACGACCTGACCGACTTCGATGCGACGCTGAAGGCCGGCAACCTGCCCGCCGTCAGCTTCCTCAAGGCATCGGAGTACCAGGACGGCCACGCCGGCTACTCCGACCCGATCGGCGAGCAGCACTTCATCGTCGACACGATCAACACGCTGCAGAAGTCGAAGGAGTGGAAGTCCACCGCGGTCGTCATCGCATACGACGACTCGGACGGCTGGTACGACCACGTCGCCCCGGCGATCTCGAACGCGTCGCACAGCGCCGCGCACGACGTCGCGGTGTGCGCCGACTCGACCGCTCCGGTGCTCGGCGGCTACCAGGACCGGTGCGGCCCCAGCCAGCGCCTGCCGCTGCTCGTCATCTCGCCCTACGCGAAGTCGAACTTCGTCGCGCACACCGAGACGACCCAGGCCTCGATCCTGAAGTTCATCGAGGACAACTGGAAGACCGGCCGCATCGGCGACGCGTCGTTCGACGCGACGGCCGGCTCGCTCGGCTCGATGTTCGAGTGGGGGCGGCCCGACCGCAAGCACGTGCTGCTGAACGCCGATGGCTCGGTGCAGTCGATCACCGCGACGCACTGAGGTCTGACGGACGGCCCCGGGATGACGCAGCCCGGGGCCGTTCTGCTGTCTCGCGGCGGCCGATTCGCATGGGGGGGTTGACACCGGGAAGCCCGCGGTCTAACCTACAACCAAATGGTTGCACAACAAGAGCTCGCCGACGACGAGGTGGACCGGATCTTCCGGGCGCTCGCCGACGCGACGCGGCGTGACATCCTGCGCCGCACGATCGAGGCCGAGCAGTCGGTCTCGACGCTCGCCGCGGCCTACGACATGTCGTTCGCCGCGGTGCAGAAGCACGTCGCCGTGCTCGAAGCCGCCCGCCTGATCGTCAAGCGGGCCGAGGGAAGGGAGCGACTCGTGCGCACCGACCCCGCGCGCATCGCCCGGGCGCAGCAGCTGCTCGAGCGCTACCAGGAGCTCTGGCGGCACCGCATCGACGCGATCGACGCGCTGCTGGCCGAACCGCCCCGACCGGACACCCCAGGAGGAAGCAATGCCCGTCACCCAGATCACCAGTGATCCCGAGGCGCTGACGATGAACATCGCCGCCGAGTTCGACGCATCCGTCGATCGCGTGTGGTCCGTGTTCACCGACCCGCGCCAGCTCGAGCGGTTCTGGGGCCCTCCGGGATGGCCCGCCACCTTCAGCCGTTTCGATTTCACGCCCGGCGGACTGGCCCAGTACTCCATGACCGGACCCAGCGGTGACACGCACCACGCGCGCTGGGAGTTCCTGCGCATCGACGCCCCGGACTCGTTCGAGGTGCTCGACGGGTTCGCCGACGAGAGCGGCGAGCTGCTCACCGAGATGCCGGCGATGCGGATGGTGTTCTCCTTCACCGAGGACGGATCGCGCACCCGATTCAGCGGCGTGACGCACTTCGACTCGCTCGCCGCGCTGGAGCAGTCCGTCGCCATGGGCATGGTCGAGGGCACGCGGATGGCGATGGCCCAGCTCGACACGGTGCTGCAGGACCTGCGCGCCTACGCGCAGGGAAAGGGCACCCAGGTCGAGATCCTCGACGACCAGCACGTGCGCATCACGCGGCTCGTGGAGGGGCCGCGAGAGCTCGTCTGGCGCGCGCACACCGAGCCGGAGCTCCTCCAGCAGTGGCTGCTCGGACCGGACGGCTGGCGCATGAGCGTGTGCGAGGTGGACCCCACCGTGGGCGGCCGCTACCGCTACGCGTGGGAGCCGGTCGACGGCACCCCGGGGCAGGCATTCGGCTTCGACGGTGAGACCCTCGTCGTCGACGCTCCGCGGCGCAGCGTGACGACGGAGCACATGACGGGCACCGACTACCCCAGCACGGTCAACGACCTGCAGCTGTACGAGGAGGACGGCGCGACGCTGCTCACCCTCCTCATCGAATATCCGGATGCGGTCACCCGCGACGCCGTGCTCGCCACGGGCATGGTCGAGGGCATGGAGACCAGCTACGGGCGTCTCGAACGAGAGGTGCTCGCCTCCGTGTGAGGCGGGCGGAGAGGATCAATGATGACGGAGATGACGATCGCCACCCACATCGTGGGCGACGGCGAGGACGCGATCACCTACGACGTGCGGGGCGACCTGACGTCGGGCGTGCCGCTGTTCCTGTTCGGCGCGCCGATGGATGCCTCGGGCTTCCAGCAGCTCGCCGCGCACTTCGCCGACCGGCCCGTCGTGACGTACGACCCCCGCGGCGCGGGCCGCAACCCGGTGGGCACGAGCGACATCAGCACCGCGCAGCACGCCGACGACATCCACCGGGTGATCCAGGCGCTCGGCGTCGGGCCGGTGGATGCCTTCGGGTCGAGCGGCGGAGCCGTGAACCTGCTCGCGGCGGCTGCCACGCATCCCGAGGACTTCCGCACGGTCGTCGCGCACGAGCCGCCGAACGCGCCGCTCCTCCCGGACGGCGACACGGTGCTGGAGGTCATCTCCGACCTCAAGAAGACGTACGCCGAACAGGGCGACGGCGCCGCGATGGCGAAGTTCGTCGCGTTCGTGATGTACGACGGGCCCGTGCCCGACGGCTACCTCGAGCAGCCTGCGCCCGACCCCGCGATGTTCGGGATGTCGTCCGAGGACGACGGCTCGCGCACCGACCCGCTGTTCCGCAACATGCCGGCGATCATCGAGTACCGCGTCGACACGGAGGCCCTGCGCGCCTTCGGCGACCGGCTCGTGCTCGCGGCCGGCGTGCAGTCCGGCGACACGATGGCCGCGCGCGGAGCGCGGGCGGTCGCGGCTGCGCTGGGGATCGAAGCGACGGAGTTCCCGAGCCACCACGGCGGGTTCCAGGACTCGCCCGGCTATCCCGGCGACCCGGACGCCTTCGCCGCCCGGCTTCGCGAGGTGCTTCCCGAGTAGGACCGTCCGCACGGATGGCGGGGCATCCCGCCATCCGTGCGGTGACGGCCGACTGGGGCTCAGGCCTCGACGGCGCTCTCGGCCTGAGCCAGCGCGGCCTCGAGCGCGACCCACGGCAGCATCGCGCACTTGACCCGCATCACATAGCGGGCGACGCCCTGGAAGACCTCGGCATCCCCGAGCAGCTCCGGCGGCTCACCCTCGCCGCGCGAGCGCATCATCGCGCGGAAGGCGTCGATCGTCTCATGGGCGTCAGCGGCGGATGCGTCGGTCAGCAGCTCCGACATCGCCGACGCGGACGCCGTGGAGATGCTGCATCCGCGCCCCTCCCACACCAGGTGGACGTGCCCGGCATCCACCGTCGCACCGACCGTGATCTCGTCGCCGCACGTGGGATTCACCTCGTGATGCGTGTGCGCCCAGCCCGCGGTCGAGCCCGCGCCGACCTTGCGCTTCGCGTGATCGAGGATGACCTCCTGGTACAGCCCCTCGAGCCCGGCGCTCATCGGTCGGCTCCGAAGAACGGGCGGACCTCGGCGAGTGCGGCGGCGAAGGCGGCGATGTCGTCCGCCGTCGTGTACAGGTAGGCGCTGGCGCGGGTGGATGCCGTGATCCCGAGCCGGCGGTGCAGCGGCTGCGCGCAGTGGTGTCCGACGCGGACGGCGATGCCGCGCGAGTCGAGGAACTGCCCGACGTCGTGCGCGTGCACGCCCTCGACGTCGACGCTCACGAGCGACGCGCGCTCGCGGCCGGGCGCGGGCCCGAGCAGTCGCACGCCGGGCGCCGAGGCCACGGCATCCGTCAGGAGCCCGGCGAGCTCGCGCTCGTGCGCGTGCAGGCGGTCCATGCCGAACGCGGAGAGGTAGTCGACGGCTGCGCCGAGTGCCACGACCTGCGACACCGGCTGCGTGCCCGCCTCGAAGCGATGCGGAGCCGGCAGGAACTGCGCATCCGTCATCGTCACCGTCGTGATCGTCGACCCGCCGGTGCGAGCGGGCGTCAGCACGTTCAGCAGCGCGCTGCGGCCGTAGAGCACGCCGATGCCGGTCGGCCCGAGCATCTTGTGCGCGGAGAACGCGGCGAAGTCGACGCCGAGGGCGCCGAGATCCAGCGACAGGTGCGGAGCCGACTGGCAGGCGTCGAGCACGGTCAGCGCGCCGAGCTCACGAGCGAGCGCGACGACGTCGGCGACCGGCGCGATGTAGCCGGTGACGTTGGAGACATGAGCGAAGGCGATGATCCGCGTGCGGGGGGAGGATGCCGCCCGCAGCGCGTCGATCGTCCACGTGCCGTCGTCGGCGACCTCCGCCCAGCGCAGCACCGCGCCGGTGCGCGCCGCGACGCGCTGCCACGGGATGAGGTTGGCGTGGTGCTCCGCCTCGGTGACGAGGATCTCGTCTCCGGCGCGCAGCGCGAGGTCGGGCGCGCCGAGACCGGCGCTCGCGTCGGAGATCCCGAGCGCGACGATGTTCAGCGCATCCGTCGCGTTCTCGGCCCACACGATCTCGTCGGGCTGCGCCCCGACGAACCGTGCCACGCGCTCGCGGGCGCCCTCGAACGCCTCGGTCGAGCGCCCGACGGCCTCACTCGCGCCGCGATGCACGGCGGCGTAGTCGTGCTCGAGGAACGCGCGCTCGGCGTCGAGGACGGATGCGGGGCGCTGCGACGTGGCGGCCGAGTCGAGGTAGACGAGCTCGGGTCGCGCGGCCAGCAGCGGGAAGTCGGCGCGGGTCACGGTAACCGTTCGGATCGGGGAGAAGGGATGCATCAAGTCTGCCCTGTGCGGGACGGCCCCGGGGCTGTGCGTGTCGGACTCTGGTGACGACCACCGGCCGCCGCCATGATGAAGCCATGTTCGGTGAGTACACGGATGCCCAGTGGGTCGGGCTCGCCTTCGTCTATCTCGGCATCATGCTCGTCCTGGCGCTGGTCATCCGGCGCTGGGTGCCGCTGCTCGCGCGGCTCTATCTGCCGGCGAGCATCATCGCGGGGTTCCTGATCCTGCTGCTGGGGCCGCAGGTGCTCGGGCTCACCGGCTGGAGTCTCATCCCGGTGCAGGCGACGGCCGTCATGGCCCGGCTGCCCGGCCTCATGATCAACATCGTCTTCGCGGGCATCATGATCGGAAAGACGCTGCCGTCGGTCAGGCAGATCTGGAACGACGCCGCGCCGCACGTCATCCTCGGCTCCGTGTTCTCGTTCGGCCAGTTCGCGCTGGGCGCGTTCGCGGTCGTGTTCATCCTGACGCCGCTGTTCGGCGTGCCGGATGTCGCCGGTTCCATCATCGAACTCGCCTTCGCCGGCGGCCACGGCACGATCGCGGGCATGAGCGGGCTCCTCACCGATGCCGGCGCCCCGGAGATGGTGGACGTCGGGCTCGGGCTCGCGACCATCAGCATGCTCACGGGCGTCATCGGCGGCTCGATCCTCGTGAACTACGCGATCCGCAGCCCCCGCATCTCGGTCGCCCGCACCCGGCCCGCGCGCGGCGACGGTGCCGGACGGCTCCAGGAGGTGCGTCCCAACGAGGGCGACCAGGTGGGCGACGTCGGCTTGGGATCGCTCAGCCGCAGCTTCGGGGCGATCGCCATCGCGATCGCCCTCGGCATCGTCCTCCTGAATCTCCTGCGGACGATCGGGCACGGGCTCGGCACCGACCTCTTCGACAGCTTCCCGCTCTTCCCGTTCACGGTGATCGGCGGGTTCATCGTGCAGCTCCTCCTGACCCTCACGAAGCAGGAGCGGCTCGTCGACCGACGCAGCGTGAACGACATCACGGGCCTCGCGCTCGACATCCTGATCGCGGCCGCGATCGGGACGATGTCGCTCGCGGCTCTCGGCTCGAACATCCCCGCGCTCGTCGTCCTCACCGTCATCGGGTTCGCCTGGAGCGTGATCGGGATGCTGTGGCTCGGCCCCCGCATCCATCGCGTCGACTGGTTCGAGCACTCGATCGCCGACTACGGGCAGTCGCAGGGGAACGTCGCCACCGGCTTCGTGCTCGCCGACATGGCCGACCCCGACCGGGCGACGAACTCCGCCCGCGCGTACGGGTACAAGCAGCTGATCTACGAGCCGCTCCTCGGCGGCGGCATCATCACGGCGTTCAGCATCCCGCTGATCCTCGCGATCGGGTCGCTGTGGTTCGGGGTGATCTCGGCCGTCATCACGGTCGGTCTCATCCTGTGGGGCGTGCTGCGCAAGCGTCGCACGCCCGTGAGCCGGCCGGATCAGTCGGTGACGAGACGGTAGCCCATCCCCGACTCGGTGAGGAGGAAGCGGGGGTGGGATGCGTCGGGCTCCAGCTTCTTGCGCAGCTGCGACATGTACAGCCTCAGGTAGCCGGAATCGGCGATCTGCTCGGTGCCCCAGATCTCCTTCAGCAGCGTCTGCCGGGTGACGAGCGCACCCGGGTTCCGCGAGAGGAACTCGAGCATCCGCCATTCCGTCGGGGTGAGGTGCACCAGTGACCCGTCGCGGGTCACGGAGCGCGACACGAGGTCGACCGTGACGTCCCCGAAGCGGACGGCCGTGGTGCCGGGCGCGACGACGGTCCGGCGCGACAGCGCGCGCAGGCGGGCGAGCAGCTCGTCTATCTGGAAGGGCTTGGTCACGTAGTCGTCGGCGCCGGCGTCGAGTGCGTCGACCTTGTCGCCCGAGCCGGTGCGGCCCGACACGACGATGATCGGCACATCCGTCCAGCCGCGCAGCGCGTGGATGACCTCGACTCCGTCGAGTCGCGGCATGCCGAGATCGAGCAGCACGATGTCGGGGCGGGACTGCGCGGCGAGCGTGATCGCGGCGGCACCGTCGGGGGCGGCGACGACGTCGTATCCGTGGGCGCCCAGGGTGATGCGGAGAGCGCGCACGAGCTGCGGATCGTTGTCGGCGATCAGGACCTTCACGAGTCCACTCTTCCGGATGCGGCACGAGCGTGAGCGGATGCCGTGGCCGCCGGCAGCGACACGACCATCGTGAGGCCGCCGCCGGGCGTGTCCTCGGCCGTGAGCGATCCGCCCATGCCCTCGGCGAAGCCGCGCGACAGCGCGAGGCCGAGGCCGAGGCCGATCGTGTTGTCGGTGTCGCCCATGCGCTGGAACGGCGCGAACATCGCGTCGCGCTGATCGGTGGGAACGCCGGCCCCGCGGTCGACGATCCTGATCTCGACCGCATCGCCGAGGCCGCTCGTCGCGACTCGGGCGCGCGTGCCGGGAGGCGAGTGCCGCACCGCGTTGGCCAGCACGTTCACGATCACGCGCTGCAGCAGCACGGGGTCCGCACGAACCGCGGGGATGGCCTCGTCGAGGGCGAGCTCGACCTCTGCGGGCCCGAGTCCGAGCTCGTCGACGGCCGCGAGCACGACGTCGGCGGCGTCGAGGTCGGCGAGCGACACGGCGAGCACGCCCGCCTGGACGCGGCTGACATCGAGCAGGTCGGTCACGAGCTGAGACAGAGTGCCGAGGCTTTCGTCGGCCGTCGCGAGGAGTTCTGCGCGATCGGCATCGGAGAGCGACGCACCAGCGGCGCGCAACCCGCCGACGGCCGCGACCGCGGCGGCGAGCGGGCGACGGAGGTCATGACTGACAGCTGACAGCAGCGCCGTGCGCACGTGGTCGGCGGCCGCCAGGGCATCGACCTCGCGCGCGGTCTCTGCGAGGGTCGAATGCTCCAGCGCCGCCTCGAGCTGCGCCGCGATGACGTCCAGCAGGCGGCGGGCCGCCGCATCCAGCTCCGCCCCATGGAGCTCGAGTACGTGATCGGCTCCCACGGGCACGCGCTCGACGTGCTCGTCGGGGAGGGGCTCGCCGTCGGTCGCGACGACCGTGCCGTCGGCGTGGAGCAGGCGCACGACGGCGAGTCCGAACGCCTCCCGCGCGCGCGACACGAGCGCGGGCACCGCCGACTCGCCCCGCAGGACGCTACCCGCGACCGTGGCGAGCAGCTCGGACTCGGCGGCGGCACGCTGGGCCGCCCGCGTCCGCCGGGCGGATCGGTCGACCACGAGGCTCACGAGGATTGCGTTCACGACGTACAGCGCCAGGGCGAGCGCGTGCGCCGGTGCCGCGATCGTCACCGTGAACAGAGGCGCCACGAAGAGGTAGTCGAGCGTCAGGCCGGACAGCACGGCCGCGAACAGGGCCGGCCAGATGCCGCCGATGAGCGCGACGATGACGACCAGCAGCTGATACGCGAGCACTTGGGCGGTGATCGCGTCGCTGCCCCGCCACGTGTACAGCACCAGCGACAGCAGAGGTCCGCAGACGAGGGCCACGGCGAATCCGAGGATGCGGCGGCGCGCGCTCAGGGCGCCGCCGCGCACGCGGGGCAGGGCGAAGCGGTCGGCCGCCGCCGAGTGGGTCACGATGTGCACGTCGATGTCGCCGGACTCCCGGACGACCGTCGCGCCGATGCCGGGTCCGGTCAGGGCCGCAGCCAGCCGTCCGCGGCGGCTCGCGCCGATCACGAGCTGCGTCGCATTGACCGAACGTGCGAACTCCACGAGCGTGACAGGGACGTCGTCTCCGACGACCTGGTGATACGTGCCGCCGAGGGTCTCCACGAGGGCGCGCTGCTCGGCCAGCGCACTCGGGGGACCCGCCCGCAGGCCGTCCTGACTCGACACGTGCACGGCGAGGAGCTCGCCGCCCGCGGCCCTCGCGGCGATGCGCGCCCCGCGGCGGATCAGGGTCTCGCCCTCCGCGCCGCCGGTCAGTGCGACGACCACGCGCTCGCGGGCGCGCCAGGTGCCCTCGATGCCATGCTCGGCACGGTAGAGGTTCAGGGCGCTGTCCACCTCGTCGGCGAGCCAGAGCAGCGCGAGTTCGCGGAGCGCCGTGAGGTTCCCCAGCCGGAAGTAGTTCGACAGGGCGGCGTCGATCCGGTCGGCGGGGTAGACCTGCCCGGCGTCGAGCCGGTCGCGCAGCGACTGGGGGGCGAGGTCGACCACCTCGATCTGATCCGCACCGCGGACCACGGCATCCGGAACCGTCTCGCGCTGCACGACGCCCGTGATCTGCGCGACGACGTCGCTCAGCGATTCGATGTGCTGCACGTTCACGGTCGTGATGACGTCGATGCCGGCATCCAGGATCTCGTCGACGTCCTGCCAGCGCTTCTCGTTCCGCGATCCCGGGGCGTTCGTGTGCGCGAGCTCGTCGATGAGCGCCAGCTGCGGGGAGCGCTCGAGCACGGCGTCGACGTCGAGCTCGTCGAGGTCGACCTCGCGGTAGCGCACCGACCGGCGCGGCACATGCTCGAGCCCCTCGGTGAGGGCGGCCGTCGCGGCGCGGCCATGCGTCTCGACGATGCCGATCACGACGTCGACGCCGTCGGCTCGGCGGGTGCGGCCCTCCTCGAGCATCTCGTAGGTCTTGCCGACGCCGGGTGCGGCGCCGAGCAGGACGCGCAGCCTGCCGCGTTTCATGCTGTCATTCTCCCCGTCGCCGGTCTCGGACGGTCATCGCTTCAACGCATCCAGGGCGAGGTTGAGCGTCAGCACGTTCACCCGGGGCTGGCCGAGGAAGCCGAGATCGCGCGGGATGACGTGCGCCTCGACGAGATCGTGCACTGCCGCCGTCGTCAGGCCACGCGCGTGAGCCACACGGTCGACCTGGAGCAGTGCGTACGCCACGCTGATGTCGGGGTCGAGGCCCGAGCCCGACGAGGTCAGCGCGTCGGGCGGGATCTGCGACGGCTCCACGCCGTTGAACGCGGCGAGGGCGGCCCGCGTCTTGTCGATCTGCGTCACGAGGGTCTGGTTGTTCGGCCCGAGGTTGCTGCCGCCGGATGCCGTGCCGTCGTACCCCTTTCCGGCCGCCGACGGCCGGGGCTGGAAGTACTGCGGCAGAGGCGTGCCGTCGGCATCGGCGAAGCTCTGCCCGAGCAGCGCCGAGCCGACCGTGGTGCCCTGCCCGTTCGCGACGAGCGAGCCGTTCGCCTGACCGGGGAAGACCGTCTGGCCGATCGCGGTGATGAGCAGCGGGTAGCCGACACCGAGGACGACGGTCGCGACGAGCATGGCGCGCAGTGCGGCCCACAGCGTGCGCAGCGATCCGCGCCGGCTCGGGCGCGTCGGCCGCAGGGGCCGGACGGGTGCGGTGGTGGTGGACACGATGACTCCTTCGGACCGGGTCAGAAGCCCGGGATGAGGCCGACCACGAGGTCGATGAGCTTGATGCCGACGAACGGCGCGATGATGCCGCCGAGGCCGTAGATCAGCAAGTTGCGATTGAGGATCTGCGACGCGCTCGCCGGGCGGTAGGCGACGCCGCGGAGGGCCAGCGGGATCAGCAGCACGATGATGATCGCGTTGAAGATGATCGCGCTCGTGATGGCGGATGCGGGCGAGTGCAGGCCCATGACGTTCAGCACGCCGAGCCCCGGGTACACGACCATGAACATCGCCGGGATGATGGCGAAGTACTTCGCGATGTCGTTCGCGAGCGAGAAGGTCGTCAGGGCGCCGCGCGTGATGAGCAGCTGCTTGCCGATGCGCACGATGTCGATCAGCTTCGTCGGGTCGGAGTCGAGGTCGACCATGTTGCCGGCCTCCTTCGCCGCAGAGGTCCCGGTGTTCATCGCGACCCCGACGTCCGCCTGGGCGAGCGCCGGTGCGTCGTTGGTGCCGTCGCCGGTCATCGCGACGAGGTTGCCGCCCTCCTGCTCGCGGCGGATGAGCGCGAGCTTGTCCTCGGGGGTCGCCTCGGCGAGGTAGTCGTCGACGCCGGCCTCGTGCGCGATGGCCTTCGCCGTCAAGGGGTTGTCACCGGTGATCATGACGGTGCGGATGCCCATGGCGCGCATCTCGGTGAAGCGCTCGCGCAGGCCGTCCTTGACGATGTCCTTCAGGTGGATCACCCCGAGCGGCCGTGCGCCCGACGCGTCCGCGATCGCGACGACGAGCGGCGTGCCGCCGCTGGCGGCGATGCCGTCGACGATTCCGGTCAGCGCCGTGCGCGTCGCATCCGTCACCTGCGCGCCGTTCTCGTCGAGCCAGGCCAGGACGGCCGAGCCGGCGCCCTTGCGCAGCTGCGAGCCGTCCGGCAGGTCGAGCCCGCTCATGCGCGTCTGCGCGGTGAACGGCACCACGACGGCGTCGGCCGGCTCGGAGACGTGGATGCTGCGAACCGCGGCGAGCTCGACGACCGACGTCCCCTCGGGGGTGGGGTCGGCGAGGGAGCACTCGGCGGCGATGCGGGTGAGCTCGTCCTGATCGATGCCCGGCAGGGCGACGAACTCGGTCGCGCGCCGGTTGCCGTACGTGATCGTGCCGGTCTTGTCGAGCAGCAGCGTGGTCACATCGCCCGCGGCCTCGACGGCACGCCCCGACATGGCGAGCACGTTGTGCTGGACCAGGCGGTCCATGCCCGCGATGCCGATCGCCGACAGCAGGGCGCCGATCGTCGTCGGGATGAGGCACACGAGCAGCGCGACGAGCACGGCGATGCTGGCCGGCTTCGCCGCGTACGAGGCCACGGGGTTCAGGGTGAGCACCACGATGAGGAAGATGATCGTGAGGCTCGACAGCAGGATGCTGAGCGCGATCTCGTTCGGAGTCCGCTGGCGTGCGGCTCCCTCGACGAGGGCGATCATGCGGTCGACGAACGTCTCACCCGGCTTCGAGGTGATCCGCACGACGATCCGGTCGGACAGCACCCGCGTCCCGCCCGTCACGGCGCTGCGGTCGCCTCCCGACTCGCGCACCACCGGAGCCGACTCGCCCGTGATCGCCGACTCGTCGACGGTGGCGATGCCGGCGATGATGTCGCCGTCGCCGGGGATGAGCTCTCCCGCGGTCACGATGACCACGTCGCCCAGTGCGAGGTCGGTCGAGGCGACCTGCTCTGTCGCAGAGGCCGAGGCCGCCGCATCCCGCGTCCCGTCGTAGCCGGCCACCCGCGTCGCCATCGTCGCCGCACGCGTCGTGCGGAGCGTGGCTGCCTGGGCCTTGCCGCGCCCCTCGGCAACCGACTCGGCCAGGTTCGCGAAGATCACGGTGATCCAGAGCCAGATCGCGATGCCCCACGTGAACAGCAGGGGGACCGGTGCACCTCCCGAGGTCTGCATCGCCGGGATGAACGGCTCCGCGATGGCGATGATCGTCGTCAGCACGGCGCCGACCCATACGAGCATCATGACGGGGTTGCGCCACTGATCCGCCGGGTTGAGCTTGCGCAGCGCGCCGGGGAGTGCCTGCACGAGCTGCGACCAGCCGAACGCGCGGTTCTTCCTGGGCGCCGGCGGAGTCGCCGATTCTGTTGCGTGTCCGTACACCGCGGTGGTCATGAGAGTCCTTCTGCGAGGGGGCCGAGCGCGAGCACCGGGAAGTACGTGAGCGCGACGACGGTGAGGGTGACGGCGACGAGCAGTCCGACGAACTGCGGTCGGTGGGTCGGCAGGGTGCCTGCCGTCGAGGGCACGATGTCCTGCTGGGCGACGGAGCCGGCGAGGGCCAGGATCAGCACGATCGGCACGAACCGGCCGAGGAGCATCACGACCCCGAGCGCCGAGTTCAGCCACGGGGTGTTCGCGGTCAGCCCGGCGAAAGCCGAGCCGTTGTTGTTCGCCGCCGAGGTGAACGCGTAGAGCACCTCGCTGAGACCGTGCGCGCCCGGGTTGAGGATCGAGACGTTCTCGACGTCCTGCCGGACACCCGGGATCGCGAAGCTCAGGGCGGCGCCGGCCAGCGCCAGCGTCGGGGTGACGAGGATGTAGAGGCTTGCGAGCTTCATCTCCCGCGGGCCGATCTTCTTGCCGAGGTACTCCGGTGTGCGACCGACCATGAGCCCGCCGACGAAGACCGCGATGATGGCGATCACGAGCATCCCGTACAGGCCCGAGCCGACGCCGCCCGGCGCGATCTCGCCGAGCATCATGTTGAACATCGGCATCATGCCGCCGAGCGCCGTGTACGAGTCGTGCATCGAGTTGACCGCGCCGGTGGAGGTCAGGGTCGTCCCTGTCGCGAACAGCGTGGAGCCGAAGATCCCGAAGCGCTGCTCCTTGCCCTCCATCGCGGCTCCCGCGGCCTTCACCGCGGTTCCGCCCGTCGTCGTCTCGAACCAGGTCAGCACGACGAGGGATGCGGTGGCGATGACGGCCATGGCGGCGACGATGGCCGTTCCCTGGCGGTCGTCGCCGATGATGCGGCCGAACGCGCGCGGGAGGCTGAACGGGATGACGAGCAGCAGGAAGACCTCGAAGAGGCTGGTCCAGGGCGTCGGGTTCTCGAAGGGATGCGCCGAGTTGGCGTTGTAGAAGCCGCCGCCGTTCGTGCCGAGCTCCTTGATGGCCTCCTGCGAGGCGACGGGGCCGCCGGGGATCGCCTGCGTCGCGCCGGCGAGCGTGTGGACGTCGGTGAAGCCCGCGAAGTTCTGCACCACGCCGCCCGCGATCAGGACGATCGCCGCGACGACCGAGAGCGGGAGCAGGATGCGCCCGCACGTGCGCACGAGATCGACCCAGAAGTTGCCGATGGTGCCGCTGCGCCGCGAGGCGAGTCCGCGCACGAGCGCGATCGCGACGGCGATGCCGACGGCGGCGGAGACGAAGTTCTGCACGGCCAGCCCGGCGAACTGGACGGTGTATCCCATCGTCGCCTCAGGGGAGTACGACTGCCAGTTGGTGTTCGTGACGAACGACACCGCGGTGTTGAACGCGAGTCCCTCGGGGACGGCCGGCAGACCCAGCGACCACGGGAGCACCGCCTGGATGCGCTGCATCCCGTAGACGAGCAGCACCCCCACGACCGAGAACGCGATCACGCCGCGGGCGTATGCGGGCCACGACTGGTCGGCGCTCGGGTCGACGCCGATCAGGCGGTAGACCCCGCGCTCGAGGGCCCAGTCGCGGCGCGACAGGAAGACCCATGCGAGGTAGTTCCCGAGCGGGCGGTACAGCAGGACGAGCACGACGATCAGCGTCGCCGCCTGCAGGATGCCGAAGGCGAGCGAATCCGGCGCCATCAGAAGCGCTCCGGCATGAGGAGTGCGATGACGAGATAGACGATGGCGGCGATGCCGAGCCCGGCCGCGACCAGCGAGAAGACGATCATCGACGCTCCTCCGGGCGCATCGCGACTCGCGCAGCCGAGCCGCGGACCGGTGGGACCAGCCGCTCCGCCCCCTTCACGATGAGGGTGACGAGCGCGAAGAGCGCGATCACCACGGCGACGTAGATGACATCGAGCACGGAGAGCCTCCATCCGGGGCGCCGAGTGCGTCCCGGAAGACGATGCAACCCCGGCGTGGGCGATGGATGCGGCGTCCTCACGGAATCCATACGCGGTCCGGTGCGTTCCTCACGCGCCCCTCACGCCCCTGCCCCCGCCCCGCCCCGCGAGCCCGCACCCAAATGTCGAGCCCGCACTCGTTTCGCGCGAAACGAGTGCGGGCTCGGGAAACGGGTGCGGGCTCGCGAAGGCGACCCGGCGGAAGGGCGTCAGTGCTGCTCGGGAGTCTTGGTCTCCACCGCGGCGGTCTTCGGCGGACCCGCGGGACGCATCGCACGTCGGCCCTTCTGGACGACCCCGTCCTCGAACGGGCGGCCGGAGCGCTCCTGACCGGGCAGCGGGCGGGAGCGGCGACCGTAGATGAGCTCCGACGAGTCGAGGAGCCAGGGCACGAGCGTGATCGAGACGCCGTGCAGCAGCATGAGCTGCTGGGCGATCCGGCTCGCGCGCCGGTTGTGCAGGATCGACTCCCACCAGTGCCCGACGATGTACTGCGGCAGGTAGACGGTGACGATCGACGAGCCGTGCTCTGCGCGGTACTTCTTGATGTAGTCGGCGATCGGGCTCGCATACGTGCGGAACGGCGACTCGATGATCTTCAGCGGAATGGGCATGCGATGCATCCGCCATTCCTTCTCGAGGTCGGCCGCATCCTCCTTCGTCACGGCGATGTGGATGGCGAAGGTGTGCTCGTGCTTGGCGGCCAGCGCGTAGTCGATCGCCTTCACGACGGGCTTCTGCAGCTTGTTGATGAGGATGAGCGCCACGTCTCCGGTCGAGCCGAAGTGGAGCGTGTCGTCCATCTCGATCTCGTGCTCGACATCGCGGTAGTAGCGGTGCACGCCGATCATGAGGAACGACAGCACCGGGATGGCGAGGAACACGAGCCACGCGCCGTGCGTGAACTTCGTGATCGTGACGATGATGAGCACGATCGAGGTGAGCGTGGCACCGAGAGAGTTGATCGCGAGGCCCTTGCGCAGCCCGAACCTCTCCTTGCTGGTCGCCTTGGTGTTGCGCAGGTTCTCGGGCATGAGACGGATGCCGCGCAGCCCGCGGCGCCAGTGCCGGATCATGCCGATCTGTCCGAGGGTGAACGACACGAACACACCGATGATGTACAGCTGGATGAGGTTGGTGAGGTTGGCCTGGTAGATGATCAGCACGCCGATGGCCACGAGGCCGAGGATGATCATGCCGTTCGAGTAGACGAGACGGTCGCCGCGCGTGTTGAGGGCCTTGGGGGCGTAGCCGTCGCGGGCGAGCACGGAGCCGAGCAGCGGGAACCCGTTGAATGCCGTGTTGGCGGCGAGCAGCAGGACGACGGCGGTCGCCGCCTGGATGATGAAGAACGGGATGCTGTTCATGCCGAACGTGGCTGCGGCCACCTGGGCCATGAGGCTCGGCTGGGGGTTGTTGCAGTTCCAGCCGATGAGCTCGGTGCACGGATCCTCGGCGTAGTGCACGCCCGAGATCAGAGCGAGGGCCGTGAGACCGGAAAACAGCAGGATGGCGATCGTGCCCATCAACGCCAAGGTCGTCTGCGCGTTGTGGATCTTGGGCTTGCGGAAGGCCTGCACGCCGTTCGACACCGCCTCGATGCCGGTGAGCGCGGAACAGCCGCTCGAGAACGCGCGGAGGACCAGCAGGATGACGGCGGCCTGCATGAGGTCGGTGCCCTTGACGCCGTACTGGGCGCTCGAGGCGACGGGCGGGAAGCCGAGGACGGTGCGGCCGAGACCGACGAGGACCATGACGCCGACGGAGCCGATGAAGACATACGTGGGGATCGCAAAGGCTCGCGACGCCTCGCGCACGCCGCGCAGGTTGACCACGACGATGAGGATGACGAACCCCACCGCCATCTCGACGCGCCACGGGTTGAGCACCGGGACCGCGGAGATGATGTTGTCGACGCCGGATGCGACCGAGACCGAGACCGTGAGCACGTAGTCGACGAGCAGCGCCGCGGCGACCACGACCCCCGGGATCTCGCCGAGGTTCTTGCGCGCGACCTCGTAGTCGCCGCCGCCGGACGGGTAGGCCTTGATCAGCTGGCGGTAGCTGAGCACGATCACGGCCAGGAGCACCACCACGGCCAGCGCGATCCACGGGCTGAACGCCAGGAAGGCGAGTCCTCCGGTCAGGAGGATCATCATCATCTCCTGCGGGCCGTACGCCACAGACGACAGCGCGTCGGACGCGAAGATCGGCAGCGCCATCCGCTTCGGGAGCAGGTGCTCGTCGGAATTCGTCGACGCCAGCGGGTCGCCGATCAGGATGCGTTTCGCGATCGGAGTCTCATCGACTTCGGTCTCGCGACTGTCGTTCGTCACGGCGTGCGACAGTACGCTTTTCGGCGTTCGGATGCAACGCGGCGCGGCGTGCGTTACCTGCTCGTTGGCTGGGCGCTCGCTCTAAGTCGTGCGGCGCCGGACGCGAGCGAGCCTGATCAGCCCAGGAATTCGCGCGCCGCGACCACGAGCGCGTCGACGCCGCGCGAGAGTGTCGGCTCGATGACGGGTGCGAAGTACGCGGAGTGGTTGGTGGGGATGTCGGTCTCGATCGTGCCCTCGGCGAGAGCCCGCGCGTAGGCGTCGGCATCCACCCCGCCCCAGAACCAGAACACGAGAGGCACCCCGGCGTCGCGGGCGAACCGCGACACGTCCTCGCTGCCGGTGAACATGCCGGGGTCGATGACGCTGCCCTCGCCGAACGACGCCTCGAACGCCGAGACGACCCGGGCGGTGGCATCCACGTCGTTGACGGTCGGGGGGAGCGTGTGGTCGGTGACGATGAGCGGCGGGACGGTGGCACCGGATGCGGCGGCCTCGGCGTGCACGATGCGCTCGAGCTTGGCGAGCACGGCCTCCCGCAGCTGATCGGTGGGGTAGCGCAGGCTGATCTCGAGCGTCGCCTCGTCCGAGATGATGTTGTTCTTCAGCCCCGCATGGATCGAGCCCACGGTCACCACGGCGACGTCTCGGGGGTCGACCTCGCGCGACGCGATCGTCTGCAGGCGCATGACGGTCGCAGCCGCCATGACGATCGGGTCGATCGTCGCCTGGGGGCGCGACCCGTGGCCGCCGCGACCGTACATCGTGACGGTGAGACCGTCGGAGGCGGCCATCTGGGTGCCGCTGCGCACGCCGATCGTGCCGGCCGGAAGCGGAGTCACGTGCTGGCCGAGCACGATGTCGGGGCGCGGGAACCGCTCGAGGGCGCCGTCGTCGAGCATCGCCTGCGATCCGGCGCCGAACTCCTCGGCGGGCTGGAAGACGGCGACGACCGTGCCGTGCCACGAGTCCCTCTCTGCGACGAGGCGCTCGACGGCGCCCAGGAGGCAGGTGACGTGCATGTCGTGGCCGCAGGCGTGCATGACCGGTACGTCGGTCCCGGCGGGGCTCGTTCCGCGCGCCGTGCTGGCGTAGGGCAGGCCGGTGAGCTCCTCGACGGGCAGGCCGTCCATGTCGGCGCGCAGCCACACCGTCGGGCCGACGCCGTTCGAGAGGACTCCGACGACACCCGTCCGCCCGACCCCCTCGGTCGTGTCGACGCCGAGCGCGCGCAGGTGCTCGGCGACGATGCCGGCGGTGCGGTGCTCCTGGAACGACAGCTCGGGATGACGGTGCAGATCCGTGTAGATGCCCTCGAGGTCCATGCTCATGACCCGAGCATACGGGGCCGCGCAGGCGGCCCAGCCGGGCCCGTCAGCGGTCGAGGCGGGCGGTCGTGCTGCGCACGACGAGCTCGAACGGCAGCTGCCCGGGGACGACGGTCGGCGACTCTCCGTGCTGCTCCCGCGCCTCGAGGGCGGCGAGCAGGGCCTTGGCTGCGCGCACGCCCTGGTCGGCCGGGAACTGGTCAACGGTCGTCACTTGGAAGAACTTGCCCAGCTCGTGGCCGTCGATGCCGATGATCGAGAGGTCCTCCGGCACGCGGTAGCCGAGCTCGCGCGCGGCCAGGAGCGCGCCGATGGCCATCTCGTCCGACGCGGCGAAGATGGCGGTCGGCCGGTCGCCCGGCCGGCCCAGGAGCTGCTTGCACGCCCGGAACCCGCCTTCGATCGTGAAGTCGGCGGGCTCGTACAGCGCGGGATTGGGTGTGATGTCCGCCGCACCGAGCGCCAGCTCGAAGCCCTGGCGGCGCTGGGTGGGGATGTGGAAGTCGATGTCGAACTCGGGGCTCGCGCCGATGTGCGCGATCTCGCGGTGGCCGAGCGCGAGCAGGTGCTCGGTCGCGAGGCGCGCCACCGCGACGTCGTCGACGGTCAGGGTGGCCAGGCCCGGGTTGGGGCCGCCGATCGCGATGACCGGGAGGCCGAGCTCGCCGACGCGACCGCTCTCCTCCGACCCGAGCTCGATGGAGATCGCGATGACCCCGTCGACGCGCTGGCGCCTGAGCGACGTCTCGAAGACCTCGCGCCGCTGCTCGCGATCGGCGGACAGCGAGTACAGCGTGATGTCGTAGCCGTGCGCCATGAGCTCGCGCGCGATGCCCGACAGCACGGTGCTGAAGAACCAGCGGTCGAGGTAGGGGACGAGGACCCCCACGTTGCGCGTGCGCCCGGAGGCGAGGCTCGACGCTGACGCCGAGACGACGTAGCCCAAGGTCTGCGCCGCCGCCTCCACACGGGCGCGCGACGCGTCGGACACGTTGCCGCGGCCGCTCAGTGCGCGCGAGACCGTCGCCGTCGAGACGCCGGCGAGGCGTGCGACCTCATCGATGCCGACCATTCCGCCCCTCCGTCAAGCCCGGCCGGTGCGTCTTCGCTCACCGGTCCGGGCACCCCAGCATCCGGATCAGTCCCGGACGAGCCACGCTGTCGCGTCCACCGGAAGCACGCCGTCGTCCGCCGGCGAGCTCGCCGCGACCACGCGCCCCGCAGGCAGGGCGACCGGCTCGGGTCCGATGTTCGCGACGACGGTGATGGCGCCGTTGCGGAACGAGAGCGTGCCGTCGCTCGTCGGGATCCACTCCAGGCTACCCGTGCCGAGACCGTGGACGCGTCGGGTCTCGAGCAGTGTCTTGTACAGCGAGAGAGTGGATGCGTCGTCCGCCGCCTCGACGTCGCGGGCGTGCGCGGCCCACTCGGCCGGCTGCGGGAGCCACGTCGAGCCGGTCGGGCTGAAGCCGTAGGCGGGGGCGTCGGCGTTCCAGGGGAGGGGGACCCGGCATCCATCGCGTCCATAGCGCTCGCCCTCGGTGCGGAACCACGTCGGGTCCTGGCGGGCGTCGTCGGGGATGTCGATGACCTCGGGCAGCCCGAGCTCCTCGCCCTGATAGAGGTAGGCGGAGCCGGGCAGCGCGAGCATGAGCGTCGATGCGGCGCGGGCGCGGCGCAGGCCGACCTCGGGGACCGGCTGGCCGGGCGAGTTCGGGCCGATGCCGTGGCCCTGCGGGTTGACGGCGGTCAGCGCGAGGCGCGACGCGTGGCGCACGACATCGTGGTTCGACAGCACCCACGTGCTCGGCGCGCTCACGCTGCCGAAGGCGCGCAGCGACTCGTCGATGACCTCGCGCAGGGCCGCGGCATCCCACTCGGTCTCGAGGTAGATGAAGTTGAACGTCTGGTGCAGCTCGTCGGGGCGAACCCACAGCGCCGTCTGCTCGAGCGTCGGCAGCCAGGCCTCTCCGCACAGCGCGCGGTCGCCGTCGTACTCGGCGACGAGGGCATTCCAGTCGCGGTATACGTCGTGCACGCCGTCCTGGCCCCAGAACGGCACGTCGGCGGCGTCGCCGCCCATCGAGCCGCCTTCGGGCTCGGGGAAGTGGTCGGGCAGGCCGTCCTTCTTGATGAGACCGTGGGCGACATCGATGCGGAAGCCGTCGACGCCGCGGTCGAGCCAGAAGCGCAGGATGCGGCGGAACTCGTCGCGGACCTGCTCGTTGGACCAGTCGAAGTCGGGCTGGGACTCGTCGAAGATGTGCAGGTACCACTGGCCGGGCGTGCCGTCCGGCTCGGTGATGCGGGTCCAGGCGTCGCCGCCGAACACGGACTCCCAGTTGTTCGGCGGGAGCTCGCCGTGCTCGCCCTTGCCGTCACGGAAGAGGTAGCGCGAACGGGCCGGGCTGCCCGGCGTCGCCGCAAGCGCTTCCTGGAACCAGATGTGCTGGTCGGACGAGTGGTTGGGGACCAGGTCGACGATGACCCGGATGCCGCGCTCGTGCGCCGCGGCGAGCATCTCGTCGAAGTCGGCGAGCGTGCCGAACAGCGGGTCGACGTCGCAGTAGTCGGCGACGTCGTAACCCGCATCCTTCTGCGGCGACGTGTAGAACGGGCTCAGCCAGATCGCGTCGACGCCGAGGTCGCGGAGGTCGTCCAGGCGCGACGTGATGCCGGGCAGGTCGCCGATGCCGTCGCCGGAGCCGTCCGCGAAGGAACGGGGGTAGATCTGGTAGATGACGGCGCTGCGCCACCACTCGGAGCCGGAAGTCATGCACCCAGAATACTGCAAGCGCTTACATGAAAGCGCTGACAGCCGGAGTCAGGTCGTGAGGACGACGTTGACCGGCTCTTCGCCCTGCAGCATGCGATCGATCTGCCGGCGCACGAGGCGCGCGATCCTCGGCTGCATGGCGGTGGATGCGCCGCCGACGTGCGGCGCGATCAGCACCCCGGGCAGCGACCAGAGCGGATGGTCCGCGGGAAGCGGCTCGGGGTCGGTGACGTCGAGTGCCGCGCGGATCCGGCCGCGTGAGACGTGGCGGACGAGGGCGTCGGTGTCGATGAGGGAGCCGCGGCCGACGTTGATCACGAGAGCGCCGTCCGGCAGGGCCGCGAGCACCTCGTCGTCGATGATGTGCCGCGTGGCCTCGCCTCCGGGGAGGGTCGCGATGACGATCTCGGCATTCGGGAGCAGGTCGGGCAGCTCCTGCACGCCGTGCACGGTCACCCCGTCCTCGTCACGGGCCGTGTGGGCCACGACGGTGAGATCCACCTCGAAGGGCCGCAGCCGGTCGGCGACGGCCTTGCCCACGCCGCCGTAGCCGAGCAGGAGCACGCGCCGGTCGGCGAGGCTCGTCGCGAAGACCGGCGCCCAGCGGCGCGCGTCCTGTGCGCGCACGAAGTCGGGGATGTGCCGCTGCGCCGCGATGGCGAGCCCGACCGCGAGCTCGGCGGTGGAGGTCTCGTGCACGCTGGCCGCGTTGGCGAACACCATGCCGGGCGGCAGGTAGGCGGAGACGCCGTCATAGCCGATCGACTGCCCCTGCACGAGGCGCACGTCGACGTCGGCGAGCATCGGCAGGATCTGCGACACGCTCATGTACGGCGGCACCACGATGTCGATGTGGTCGCGTGGCGGGGGCGTCGTCATGTCCCACAGGAGCAGCTCGACGCTCTCGGGCAGGGGCTGGAGGTCGTGGGCGAGGTCCTCGTGCGGGACCGAGACGACGAGCGAGGGGATGCCGACGGCGACCACGGTTCGCCCGCTCAGACCGCCGCGGAGACGACCGCGTCGATGGCCGACGTGAAGAAGCCGAGACCGTCGACGCCCGAGCGCATCGCCGAGCGGGTGTCGGGACCGAAGCCCGGCTCGACGGCGTGCTCCGGGTGCGGCATCAGTCCGACGACGTTGCCGCGCTCGTTGGTGAGTCCGGCGATGTCGTCGAGCGAGCCGTTGGGGTTCACTCCGACATAGCGGAAGGCGACCAGACCCTCGCCCTCGATGCGGGCGAGGGTGTCGGCATCCGCTATGTAGCCGCCGTCGCCGTTCTTCAGGGGCGTGACGATCTCCTGCCCCTGCGTGAACGCGGACGTCCACGCGGTGTCCGCGTTCTCGACGCGCAGACGCTGGTCACGGCGGATGAACTGCTGGTGCGCGTTGCGGATGAGGCCGCCCGGCAGCAGGTGGGCCTCGACCAGCATCTGGAAGCCGTTGCAGATGCCGAGGACGGGCATGCCCGCGGCCGCGGCCTCCTTGACCTCGGTCATGATCGGCGAGAGCGCGGCGATGGCGCCCGCGCGGAGGTAGTCGCCGTAGCTGAAGCCCCCGGGCAGGACGAGGGCGTCGACGCCCTCCAGGTCGTGCGAGCCGTGCCAGAGGGCGACGGGCTCGGCGCCGGCCACCCGGATCGCGCGCTGCGCGTCGCGGTCGTCGAGCGAGCCCGGGAAGGTGATGACTCCGATGCGGACGGTCATTCCACGACCTCGACGCCCACGACGTCCTCGATCACCGAGTTCGACAGGACCTCGGCGGCGATGCCGCGCACCTGCTCGAGCACGGCGTTGTCGACGGGGCCGTCGACCGTGAGCTCGAACCGCTTGCCGATCCGCACGCCGCTGAAGGACTCGACGCCGAGGCGGGCGAGCGCGCCGGCGACCGCCTTCCCCTGCGGGTCGAGAAGCTCGGCCTTGGGCATCACGTCGACGACGATGGTGGGCATTGCGGCTCCCTACTGCGGAGTGGGCGACGTGCAGATGCGCTCTGCGCCGGCGGTGAACAAAGCGACTTCGTCGCGGGTGGGGATGCGTCCAGTCTACGGGGGTGACCAGGATGCCCGTCGTGCGCTGTGACACACAGACTGGGAGCGCTCCCTTGACATCGTGGGAGCGATCCCATAACGTGTGATCCCATGCAGTGGGAGCGCTCCCACGGCCTCCGAAACTGCATGACAGCACCAGACCCACAAAGGAGTGACACGTGAACGCACGCGCACTGCGCCGCACCGCGATCATCGCGGCCGCGGCATCGACCACGGCCATCGTCCTCGCCGGCTGCGCCGGCGGCGGCGGATCGTCGTCGAGCGACTCGAACGAGAAGATCACGCTGACCGTCACGACGTTCGGCACCATGGGCTTCGACAAGCTCTACAAGGAGTACGAGAAGTCCCACCCCAATATCACCATCAAGGCCACCAACATCGACACGGGCGGCAATGCCCAGACCGACTGGCAGACCAAGCAGGCGGCGGGATCGGGGCTTCCCGACGTCCAGGCCGTCGAGGAGGGCTGGCTCTCCAAGGTCATGCAGGTCAGCAGCTCCTTCGTCGACCTGCGCGACTACGGCGCCAACGACATCAAGAGCCGCTGGGTCGACTGGAAGGTCGCGCAGGCGACCGACAAGAACGGCCGCCTCATCGGCTACGGCACCGACATCGGCCCTGAGGGCATCTGCTACAACCAGAAGCTCCTCGCTGCGTCGGGCCTCGCGACCGACCGCGCGAGCTTCGAAGCACTCCTCGGCGGCTCCAACGCCACGTGGGACACCTTCATGAAGGCCGGCGAGGAGTACAAGGCCAAGACGGGCAAGGCCTGGTACGACCAGTCCGGGTTCGTCTGGAACGCGATGGTGAACCAGCTGCCCGAGGGGTACTACACCAAGGCCGGCAAGCTCAACGTCAAGGACAACGCCGACCTCAAGGCCCGCTGGGACATCCTGGCCCAGGGCGCGGCGGCCGGTCTCTCGTCGAACCAGACCCAGTGGGACTGGGGCAAGGGCAAGGCATTCACCGACGGCTCGTTCGCGACCTTCGTCTGCCCGGGCTGGATGCTCGGCGTCGTCAAGGGCCAGGTCGAGTCGGCCGGCGGCGACGCCTCCAGCGGATGGGACTTCGCCGACGTCTTCCCCGGCGGCGCGGCCAACTGGGGAGGCTCGTTCCTGACCGTCCCCACGACGTCGAAGCACCCGAAAGAGGCCGCGGCACTGGCCGCGTGGCTGACCGAGGCGAAGCAGCAGGTCGCGACCTTCCAGGCCGCGGGCACCTTCCCGAGCGTCGTCCAGGCGCAGAGCGACCCCGGTGTGACCGGCCAGAGCGACCTGACGACCTTCTTCCAGGGCGCGCCCGTCGGCCAGATCCTCGCCAACCGCGCGAAGGGCGTCGTCGCCCAGTTCAAGGGCCCGGACGACTCCGTCATCCAGGAGCAGGTCTTCGGCCCCTCGATTCAGCAGCTCGACGCCGGCAAGGCGAACGGCCAGCAGGCATGGAACAACGCCATGACGCTGCTCGACCAGCTGGTCGTCAACAAGTAAGAGCTCCGGCCCCGATGCGGTCCCCCGGGGCAATGCCCCGGGGGACCGCATCCCGAAGCACCTCTTTCCACGAGAAGAACCGACATGACCTCGACACTGACCTTCCGGCAGCGGCTCAGCCGCTGGGACGTGCGGTACTCGCCGTACGCCTACGTGGCGCCCTTCTTCCTGCTGTTCGGGCTCGTCGGCCTGTTCCCGCTCGTCTACACGTTCGTCGTGTCGCTGAACGACTGGAACCTGCTGACCGGGCCGGGCGACTGGGTGGGCTTCAAGAACTTCACCACCGAGCTGACCGATCCGCTGTTCTGGAACTCGGTCTTCAACACCTTCAGCATCTTCCTGCTGTCCGCCGTCCCCCAGCTCGTCGTCGCGATCGTCATCGCCGCGGTGCTCGACCAGAACCTCCGCGCCAAGACCTTCTGGCGGCTGTCGGTGATCCTGCCCTACATCGTGACCCCCGTGGTCGTGACGCTGATCTTCTCGAGCATGTTCGACGAGAAGTACGGCCTCATCAACAACGTGCTCACGGCCATCGGGCTCGACCCCGTCATGTGGAAGACCGACACCCTCCCGAGCCACATCGCCATCGCGACGATGGTCAACTGGCGCTGGACCGGGTACAACGCCCTCATCCTGCTGGCCGCGATGCAGGCCGTGCCGAAGGACATCCACGAGGCGGCGGCCATCGACGGCGCCGGAGCCGTGCGCCGGTTCTTCTCGGTCACCGTTCCCGGCATCCGTCCGACGATCATCTTCGTGATCATCACCGCCACGATCGGCGGCCTGCAGATCTTCACCGAGCCGAAACTGTTCAACGCCGCAAGCTCGATCCCCGGAGGCCCGCAGCGGCAGTACCAGACCACCGTCCTCTACATGTGGGACCTCGCCTTCAACCGGGAGTCGTTCGGCAAGGCGGCGGCCGTGGCCTGGATCCTCTTCCTCATCATCGTCGCCATCGGCGTGCTCAACTTCCTCATCTCGCGGTCGATCGCGAGCGGCGAGGCGAAGACGTCGGGCCGACGGATGCAGCGCAGGCTGGCGCGCCTTCAGGCCCACGCCCAGACCTTGCGCCCCGCCGCGACCGCCGGCCCCATCCTGTCCCCGCCTCTCGAGCCCGTCCTCCCGGAGGAGCGCGCATGACCACCCTGAGCAGGCCGCCGGCAGCGCCCGCGCCGCAGACACCCCCGATGACGTCGTCGAAGGCGCCCGGCCCCATCGGTCGCCGCAACCGCGGATTCGGCGTCGAGCGCCGGCCCGGATGGCTGACCTACACGCTCGTCGCGGTGTTCTTCATCGCGGGCGCCTACCCCCTGTACTGGACGTTCATCATGGGGTCGAGCGACAAGTCCGCCATGACAGACACGTGGCCGCCGCTGCTTCCCGGCGGTCAGTTCTGGAAGAACGTCGCCGTCGTGTTCGACACCGTGCCGTTCTGGCAGGCGCTCATGAACTCGATCATCGTGTCGACGGTGGTCGCGGCATCCGTCGTCTTCTTCTCGACGCTCGCCGGCTACGCGTTCGCGAAGCTGCGCTTCCGCGGGCGCGAGGGGCTCATGGTCTTCGTCGTCGCGACCCTGGCCGTGCCGACGCAGCTCGGCATCATCCCGCTCTTCATGCTCATGAAGCAGCTCGGGTGGACGGGCACGATCGGCGCGATCATCATCCCGTCCCTCGTCACGGCGTTCGGCGTCTTCTTCATGCGGCAGTACCTCGTCGACGTCATCCCTGACGAGCTCATCGAGGCCGCGCGCGTCGACGGCGCCAGCATGATCTCGACCTTCTGGCACGTCGGCGTCCCCGCGGCGCGCCCGGCCATGGCGATCCTCGCCCTCTTCACGTTCATGACCGCATGGACCGATTACCTGTGGCCGCTGCTCGTGTCGCCCCAGAATCCGACGCTGCAGGTGGCGCTCAGCCAGCTGCAGTCGGCCAAGTACGTCGACTACTCGGTCGTGCTCGCGGGCGCCGTCCTCGCGACACTTCCCCTGCTCGTCGTGTTCATACTCGCGGGCAAGCAGCTGGTCAGTGGCATTATGGCGGGCGCGGTGAAGGGATGACCCTCATCGCATCCGGAAAGGAAACACAGATGTACTCGACGCCTCGTGCGTTCCCCGACGACTTCCTCTTTGGGGCGGCCACCGCCGCCTTCCAGATCGAGGGCGCCGCGCGCGAGGACGGTCGCCGGGACTCGATCTGGGACGCGTTCTGCCGCGTGCCCGGCGCGGTCATCAACGGCGACCACGGCGACATCGCGTGCGACCACTACAACCGCTACCGCGACGACGTGGCCCTCATGAAGGAGATGGGCCTGCAGACCTACCGGTTCTCGACATCTTGGGCGCGGGTGCGTCCGGACGGCGGCGCGGTCAATGCGGCCGGGGTCGACTTCTACTCGCGTCTGGTTGACGAGCTCCTGGATGCGGGCATCCTGCCCTGGCTCACGCTCTATCACTGGGACCTCCCGCAGGCGCTGCAGGAGAAGGGCGGCTGGACCAACCGCGACACCGCGGAGCAGTTCACCGAGTATGCGCTCGGAATGCACGATGCCCTCGGCGACCGCGTGAACGTGTGGACGACGCTGAACGAGCCGTGGTGCTCGTCGTTCCTGAGCTACACGGCGGGCATCCACGCTCCGGGGCACTACAGCATCGCCGAGGGGATGCTGGCATCCCACCACCTCCTGCTCGGCCACGGCCAGACCGTGCGCGAGCTGCGCCACCGCGACGAGAAGCTGAACCTCGGGCTGACCCTCAACCTCACGGTGGCCGACCCGGTCGACCCGGCCGATCCGGCCGATGTCGACGCCGCGCGCCGCATCGACGGGCAGTTCAACCGCTGGTTCCTCGACCCGGTGTTCCGGGGCGCATACCCGGCCGACGTCATCGAGGACATCCGCGCGGTCGACTCCGCCGCGGTGGCGGAATTCGAGGATGCGGTGCACCCCGGCGACCTCGAGGCCATCGCCACGCGCATCGACACGCTCGGCGTGAACTACTACCACGGCGAGTACGTCGGCGGGCATGAGCCGGCCGACCCGCCGACTCCGGGCGATGCACCGACCGACCGCCGCACCGCGTCCCCCTTCCCGTCGAACGAGGGCATCCACTGGCATGATCGCGGCTTGGAGCGCACCCCCATGAACTGGGAGGTGCAGCCCGAGGGACTCACGCGCCTGCTGGTGCGCATGTGGGAGGAGTACGCGGCCGAGCCGGGTGTCGCGCTGTACGTCACCGAGAACGGCGCCGCGTACGACGACGTGGCCACGATCGAGGACGGCGAGACGCGCGTGCACGACGACGAGCGGGTGGACTTCGTCGAGGGGCATCTCGCCGCGATCCTGGATGCGGTGGACGCCGGCGTCGATGTGCGGGGCTACTTCTACTGGTCGCTGCTCGACAACTTCGAGTGGGCGTGGGGCTACGAGAAGCGGTTCGGCATCGTCCGGGTCGACTACGACACCCAGGAGCGATCGGTCAAGGACAGCGGCCTCGCGTACAGTCGGATCGCAGAGGCGCGCGCGATCTGAGTGCTGCGGCGCCGCAGGCGGAGGGAAGACATGACGGACAGGCTGCATACGCCCGTCACGATCGAAGAGGTCGCCGCGGCTGCGGGCGTCTCCCGCTCGACGGTGTCGCGCGTCGTCAACGGCGCAAGCTCGGTGAGCCCCTCCGCGCTGGAGGCCGTGACCAAGGCCATCTCGGACCTGAACTACGTCCCCAACCGCGCGGCGCGCTCGCTCGCGAGCCGGCAGACGCTGGCGATCGCCCTGGTCGTCCCCGAGGAGACCACGCGGTTCTTCGGCGACCCGTTCTTCGCCGCCATCGTCTCGGGCATCAACGCCCGCATCGCCCGGTCGGACTACGTGCTGAACCTCTTCATCGCCAACAGCGACCCCGGCGACAAGATGACGAGCTACCTGAGCCGTGGCAACGTCGACGGCGCGATCATCGTCTCGCACCACACGAGCGACACGTTCATCGACCGCATCGCCGCCGCCGTGCCCGTCGTCTACGGCGGCCGGCCGGTCAAGGTGCGCGAGGACGATTACTACGTCGACGTCGACAACGTGCGCGGCGGCCGCGAGGCGACGGAGTACCTCATCGGGCGCGGCCACAGGCGCATCGCGACGATCACCGGACCGCTCACGATGCGCGCGGCCATGGAGCGCCTCACCGGATGGCGCGAGGCGCTGACGAGTGCGGGCCTCCCGCTCGGCGCCGTGGAGGACGGCAACTTCACGGATGACGGCGGGGCCGAGGCGATGCGCCGCATCCTCGCCTCCGGGGAGCGGCCGGATGCGGTGTTCGCGGCGAGCGACCTGATGGCCCGCGGGGCGCTGCACGCGCTTGCCGCGGCCGGGCTGCGCGTGCCTGAGGACGTCGCGGTCATCGGCTTCGACGACTCGCCCATCGCGACCTCGGTGACACCGGCGCTCACGACCATGCGCCAGCCGTCGTTCCTGCAGGGGGAAGAGATGGCGAGCATGCTCATCGACCGGCTGGCGGGGATCCCCACCCCGCACTCGCGCATCATGCCGACGGGCCTCGTGGTCCGCGAGTCCGCCTAGCCCTTTTCCGCGAACCCGCCCAGCCTCTGCCGCGAGCCCGCACTGCCTCTTCCGCGAGTCCGCCTAGCCTCTGCCGCGAGCCCGCACTCGTTTCCCGAGCCCGCATCCTTTTCGCGTGAATCGGATGCGGGCTCGGCCATCGGATGCGGGCTCGCGGATGTGAGGGGGTCTCGCGTCACCCGGCGACGACGATGTGGAGGGGTCTCGCGTCACCCGGCGACGACGGCGTGGAGAGGTCTCGCGTCACCCGGCGACGACGGCGTGGAGGGCGTTGTTCCACGGGTCGTCGAAGCTCAGCGTGCGACCGTCGTCCCGGACGGCGAAGCCGTGGTGGCGCAGCCGCTCCTCGAGCGAGCCGAGGGCGTCGGCATCCGGAAGCGCGAGATCGATCCGGCCGAGCCCGAGCGCCGGCATGCGGGGACCCGCGCCCCGGGAGTTCCACACGTTCATCGCCATGTGGTGGTGGTAGCCGCCGGCGCTCACGAACAACGCGGTGTCTCCGAGGCTCGCCGTCGCGTCGAAGCCGAGCGCGTCGACATAGAAGGCGCGTGCGGTGCGGACGTCGCCGACCGACAGATGGACATGACCGACGGATGCCGCATCCTGAGCCGTCGATCCGGCCAGCGCCTCCTCGGTGAGGTGCTCGTGCAGATACCGGTTCGGGTCGAGGTAGACCGTGTCCATCTGCACCTGTCCGTGCGCCCAGGACCACTCGGTGCGGGCCCGATCCCAGTACAGCTCGACGCCGTTGCCCTCGGGATCGGTGAAGTAGAACGCCTCGCTGACGAGGTGGTCGGCGCTGCCGGTGAAGGTCCCCGGCGCGTGGCGCGCCACCGAGGAGAGCGCTGCTGCGAGAGCGGTCTGCGACTCGAACAGGATCGCCGTGTGGTACAGCCCGGCCGATCCGTGAGCCGCATGGCGCAGAGCCGGCTCGTGCTCGAGGATGACGATGGGCCGGCCGGCGCGACCGAGCACGGCCGTGTCTCCGTCGGCGGACAGGAGCTGGAGGGTGACGGCATCCCGATAGAACGCGATCATGCGGTCGAGGTCGGCGACGAGCAGCGTGACCGCCCCCATCGCCGTGTCGGCGGCGATGCGCTCCCGGGTCGCGCGCTGTCCGGATTCCGTCGTGAACTCGCTCATGCAGGAGACAACGCGCACCCACCGGAGATTGTTCCCGCGGCAACAATCTCCGGTGCGGCGGCGAGGATCTATTCGGCCTCGACGGGGTCTCCGCCGAGGGGTCCGACGGCCGGGATCGGCCCGCCGTCATCCGCCCCCGTCTTCCGCGCCCGGGCGATCGCGTTGCCGAGGTGGTAGATGAGCAGCGCGGCAGCAGCGCCCAGCACGATGCCGGTGAGCTGGAACTGGCCCCAGCTCATCGTGAAGTTGGCGATCGCGATGACGAGCGCGACGGCGCCGGTGTACTGGTTCACGGGACGAGAGAAGTCGACGCGGTTGTCGACCCAGATCTTGATGCCGATGATGCCGATGAGGCCGTACAGTGCGGTCGTCGCGCCGCCCAGCACACCAGCGGGGATCGTGTTGAAGAGCGCGCCGATCTTCGGCGAGAGGGCGAGCAGCACCGCGACGAGCCCCGCCACCCAGTACGCGGCCGTCGAGTACACGCGGGTCGCGGCCATGACCCCGATGTTCTCGCCGTAGGTCGTCGTGCCCGATCCGCCGAACAGACCGGCGACCGTCGTCGAGACGCCGTCGGCGATGAGAGCGCGACCGGTCTCCTTGTTGACCGTGCTGTCGGTCATCGTCGCGACCGCACGCACGTGCCCGACGTTCTCGGCGATCAGCACCAGGACGACCGGCAGGAACATCGCGATCGCAGCCCACGTGCCGGGCGCGGTGAAGTTCGCGACGTGGAACTCCGGCAGGCCCACCCAGTCCGCGGTGTTCACGGACTTCCAGTCGATCTGGCCCTGGATGCCCGCGGCGATGTAGCCGACGATCACGCCGAGGAAGATCGAGATGCGCCCGAGGAATCCGCGGAACAGCACGCTGAACAGGATGACGGCCGTCAGCGTGATCGTCGCCGTCAGCGGCTGCACCTTGAAGTTGTTCCACGCGGCGGGAGCGAGGTTCAGGCCGATCAGGCAGACGATCGCACCCGCCACGACGGGTGGCATGAACCGGTCGACCCAGCCGACGCCCACGAATTGGACGAGGAAGCCGACGAGGGCGAGCAGGATGCCGACGGCGACGATGCCGGCGAGGGCCGTGCCCATGCCCGTCTCCTTCGACGAGGCCACGGCCGCCGTCACCGGAGCTATGAAGGCGAACGACGACCCGAGATAGCTGGGGAGGCGGTTGCGCGTGATGAGCAGGAAGAGGATCGTGCCGACGCCGGAGAAGAACAGCGTCGTCGAGACCGGGAAGCCGGTCAGGATCGGCACGAGGAACGTCGCGCCGAACATCGCGACGACGTGCTGCGCGCCGATCGCGATCGTCGCGGGCCAGTTCATCCGCTCGTCGGGACGCACGACCTCCCCGGGTTCGACGGTGCGGCCGTTGCCGTGGATCTTCCAGATGGCCATGCATCGCTCCTCGCGTTCAGGGGAAAGGCTGATTCACGATATCGGCGGCGCACAGGGCGTGCATAGGGATGCCGGCCGCCGCCGTCACGTGGTCGGACAGCGCGCGCCCTCGTCGATTCCGACCGGTACCCGGACCGTGTAATGGGTCGTGCCGTCGACCGTGAACTCGAGCGTCACGCACGCGGGCGCCCGCGCGAGGATGAACCCGGGATAGCTGTCCGGCCGATCGCACACCGGCAGGACGATGCTCGGCTCGCTGTTCGCGATGATCTCATCGGGAGTGGGCCGTGTGGTCCAGAGCCTCACGGTCGTATAGAACAGGCGCGCCGTCGTCGGGCTCACGACCTCGACGTCGGAGATGATCCCCGGAGACACGTCGAGGTTCGCCCACACGCCGACCATCCGTGCGCCCCGGACGGGCGTGACCCACCGCTCACTGATCGGGAAGTCGAACTGCCGGCTCCACACCGGCTTGCCCTCGGGCGTGGAGAGGGGGCCGGACAGCCCCCACCCGTCTCCGCACTCGGGTGCGGCCAGGGCGCGCGGCGCTGCACGCGCGACGGTGGGGCTGGCCGACGCCGCGGGTTCCGGCGACGGGATCAGGATGCTGCGCACCCCCGCCGCGAGGGCGACCACGGTGATGACGACCCCGACGACGAGCAGGATGCCGCGCTGTGCGCCTGTCCGCGGTGTGCTCGCCGAACTCGTCGAGGCGCCGCCGGGCACGGGTGCATCGTCAGGCCTCGGGTCGTCGTGCTCGTTCCCCGCGCGCTCGATGACCGGTTCGGCCTGGAGCGCGTCGGGACGAGGTCGCTCGGCGGCCGGGGCCGGCCGGGCCTTCTGCTCCAGCTCCTCGAGCCGCGCGAGTGCGGCGTCGTCGAGGACGTCGGGATCCGCCCCCCAGGCGCGACGGCGGAGTTCCGCCAGTTCCGCGGACTCCTCCTCGCTGAGCATGGCTGCTCAGTCGGTCAGGCGTTCCAGGAGCTCGCGGTAGCGGTCGGCGGTGCGGGCGACGACATCCTGCGGCAGCTCCGGCGGCTCGCCGGTCTTGTCCCAATGGGCCGCGAGCCAGTCGCGCACGATCTGCTTGTCGAAGCTCGCCATGCGCTCGTCGGGGGTCGTGCCGGAGGCCCAGGCCTCGGCATCCCAGTAGCGCGACGAGTCGCTCGTGAGCACCTCGTCCGCCAGGGTGAGCACGCCGTCCTCGTCGACACCGAACTCGAACTTGGTGTCGGCAAGGATCAGCCCGTGCCGTTCGGCCGTGGCGGCCGCCCGCTCATAGATCTCGAGCGACAGGTCGCGCAGCTCCTCCGCGCGCTCGGGCCCGACGAGCCCGACGGTCTGCTCGAACGTGATGTTCTCGTCGTGCTCTCCGAGCGGAGCCTTGTACGCGGGCGTGAAGATCGGCGCAGGCAGCCGGTCGCCATTGCCGAGGCCGGACTCCAGACGGATGCCGCACACCGTCCCGTGCTCGCGGTACTCGCTCCAGCCCGAGCCGGTGAGGTATCCGCGGACGACGCACTCGATCGGCTGCATGTCGAGCGATCGCACGATCATCGAGCGCCCGGCGACCGCATCCGGGATCTCGCCCGCCAAGAGGTGATTCGGGATGCTGCGCCCGTCGTCGCCGCCCGCGAGCCGGTCGAACCACCACAGCGACAGGGTGGTGAGCAGCTCGCCCTTGCCCGGGATGCCGGGGGAGAGCACGTGGTCGAACGCGCTCACGCGGTCGCTGGCGACGACCAGCATCCGCTCCGGACGAGCGCCGTCGGCCGTGTCGTCGGGAACATACAGGTCGCGTACCTTGCCGGAGTACACATGCCGCCAGCCGGAGAGTCGGGTCACGAGCCCATTATCCCGCGGGGGAACCCGCACTCACGGCGTGATGGCGTCGACGAAGTCGTATGCCTCGCCCACGATGGCCGACCATGTGTCGGGACGGTCGACCCGCACCGTCACCCACTCGCGCATCGGCCGGTCGCGCATCACAGCGGGGTCGGCATCCCCGCTCTCGATGAGCTCGCCGACGCGCTCCTCGGGGAGCTTCGCGAAGAGGCTGCCGGTGAACCCGACGAAGGCGAACACCTTGCCGCGGATGCTGAGACCCTCCGAGCCGAACATCCGCCCGAGCGCGACGCCGTCGCGCTGCACGTACTCCGCGGTCAAGCGGTCGAAGATCGCGTACGACTCCGGGAACTTCTCGCGCCGCGGCTCCCCGTTCGAGGCCATGCGCCACAGAGTACCCCTGTCAGCGCGACCGGCGGACGAGCTCGAGCAAGGCCATGCCGTAGGCCTCCGAGGCATCCGGATGCTCGAATCGGAGCCGCTCGCCGGCGATCTCGGCCTCCACCTCGTACGCGTCCGGGAGCCGGCGCAGGCTGCGGAGCGCTCCGCGCAGCAGCTCGCGCAGCTGCTCCTCGCTCGGCAGCCAGATCGCCTCCTCGACGGTGACCGCGTCGAGCGCCCACTCGGTGGTGCCGTTGAAGGCGAGGATCGTCACGCCGCTCGGGGTCTGACGCGACTCGATGGTCATCTCGCTGACCGTGAAGATGTCGGCCTCGGCCTCGGCCTCGACGTCGCTCGGCAGGTCGAGCTGGAAGCGGTCGCCCGATTCCGGGTGCCAGCGCAGGCCGGCATCCTTCAGGGCGATGGCGAGGTCGCGGCTGATCATGACGACAGGGTACGCGGGTGTGCGACGACGGGATCGGCCGTGGCGCGAGGTGGTCGATCTGGTATAGTCCATCTGGACTAATCGGAATGGAGCACTCATGCGGGATGCCGTCGCCAAGCTCACGCCACTGGGCGTGATGGTGCTCGCGCTCCTTCGTGAGGGCGAGATGCATCCCTACGAGATGATGCGGCTCATGCGCCAGCGCCGTGACGACCAGCTCGTCACGATCACGAACGGCACCTTCTACCACACGGTCGCCCGGCTCGGACGGCTGGGTCTGCTCGCCGAGGTCGGCGTGGACCGGGAGGGCAACCGTCCCGAGCGCACCACGTACCGGCTGACCGACGCCGGCCGCGATGCCGTGTCCGAGTGGGTGCAGGCGGAGCTGCCGCGGGTCGATCGCCCGATGGAGTTCCGGATCGCCCTCGCCGAGTCGCACAACCTGGATCGCACCGTCGTCATCGACCTCCTCGGCCTGCGCCGGGCGGCGCTCGCGGGTGCTCACACCCTGTACCGCGAGGGACTCGCGAAGGCCGAGCTCCGAGGCGTCCCGCAGCAGTACCTCGTCGAGTCCGCGCGTCAGGAGGCGCTGCTCAGCGCCGAACTCACGTGGCTCGACGACCTCCTCGAGCGTCTCGAGCTCTCCGAGTTCCCGTGGGGGGCGGACGAGCTCCCCGAAGAACACTTCGACACCTACCACGCTCAGCGAAAGGCAGCCCGGCAATGACCGAACCTTCGGCAGGCCCCGGAACCGACCTCCGGTCGGACCGCAAGGCCGCAGTGAACCCGCCCACCGGTGCATACGCCGTCGGGCACAAGCCCCGCAGCCCGTGGCCCGCCCTGTGGGCGCTGGTCATCGGCTTCTTCATGATCCTCGTCGACACGACGATCGTCTCGGTCGCGAACCCCGCCATCAAGGCGGCGCTCGACCCGAACTCCGCCAACCTCGACAACGTCGTGTGGGTGACGAGCGCCTACCTCCTCGCCTACGCCGTGCCCCTGCTCGTCACCGGCCGCCTCGGCGACCGCTTCGGCCCGAAGAACATCTACCTCATCGGGCTCGCGGTCTTCACGCTCGCCTCGCTCGGCTGCGGCCTGTCACCGACCCTCGGGATGCTGATCCTCTTCCGCGCGGTGCAGGGCCTCGGCGCCTCGATGATGACCCCGCAGACGATGGCGGTCATCACCCGCACGTTCCCGGCAGAGTCACGCGGTGCGGCCATGGGCCTCTGGGGTGCCACGTCGGGTGTCGCGATGCTGGTCGGGCCGCTGGCCGGCGGCCTCCTGGTCGACGGTCTCGGCTGGGAGTGGATCTTCTTCGTCAACCTGCCGGTCGGCATCGTCGGCTTCGTGCTCGCGGCGATCCTCGTGCCGAAGCTCAAGACGCACGAGCACAAGTTCGACCTCGTCGGCGTGTTCCTCAGTGCGGTCGCGCTCTTCCTCATCGTGTTCGGTCTGCAGGAGGGCCAGTCCTGGAACTGGGATGCGCGCATCTGGACGATGATCATCGCCGGCGTCATCCTCCTGGCCCTGTTCATCTGGCAGCAGGCGAAGACCAAGAGCGAGGCGCTCGTGCCGCTCGCCCTGTTCCGCGACCGCAACTTCTCGGTCTCCAACGGCGGCATCGCGATCGTGGGGTTCGTCGTCACGAGCATGTCGCTGCCGTACATGTTCTATCTGCAGCTGGCCCGAGGCCTCACCCCGACCGAAGCCGCGCTCCTGATGGTGCCGATGGCGCTCGCGGCCGGCGTCCTCTCGCCGATCGCCGGACGCATCCTCGACCACGTCGACCCGCGCGTCCTCCTCGTGCCCGGCCTGTCGCTGATGGCCCTCGCGATCGGCTGGAACGCGTGGCTCATGCGCGACCCGAACACCGCGGTGTGGCTGTTCCTGGTGCCGTCGCTGCTCATCGGCATCGCGAGCGCAGGCATGTGGGGGCCGCTCGCCACGACCGCAACCCGCAACCTTCCGCCGCGCCAGGCGGGCGCCGGTGCGGGCATCTACAACACGACGCGAACCGTCGGCTCGGTGCTCGGCTCGGCGGCGATCGCCGCGTTCATGCAGGGGCGGCTGGACGCGCAGTTCCCGAATGCCGGCAGCCAGTCGAGTGGGTTCGGCAGCGGCAAGCTCCCGCCGTACGTCGTGGACGGCTTCGCCACCGCGATGGCGCAGGCGATCCTGCTGCCTGCCGCCGTGATGGTCCTCGGCGTCATCGTCGTGCTGTTCATGAAGCGGCCCGCGCACCTGCTCAAGCGGGGGCAGCGCCACGAGTGGGTCGACGCGCAGACGACCGCCGAGGAGGCGTAGTGCCGATTCTCAACAAGGACATGTCCCTCTGCATCTCGCTGTCGGGACGCCCGTCGAACCTCGGCACGCGGTTCCACAACTACCTCTATGACGAGCTCGGGCTGAACTTCATCTACAAGGCGTTCACGACGAACGACATCGAGGGCGCGATCCGGGGCGTGCGAGCACTCGGCATCCGCGGATGCTCGGTGTCGATGCCCTTCAAGGAGGCGGTGATCCCCCTCGTCGACACGCTGGAGGAGTCGGCCGCCGCCATCGAGTCCGTCAACACGATCGTGAACGACGGCGGATGGCTCACGGCATCCAACACCGACTACGAGGCGGTGGCGCAGCTGCTCGACGAGCACGCCGTCGACCCGGCTCTGCCGGTGCTCGTGCGCGGATCGGGCGGCATGGCGAAGGCCGTGGTCGCCGCGTTCCGCGGCGGCGGCTTCGACGACCTCACCGTCGTCGCCCGCAATCGGGAGGCGGGAAGTGCGCTTGCCGACAGGTACGGCTACCGCTGGGTCGAGTCCGACCCGGCGCCGGTCGAGGGCGTCATCGTCAACGTCACGCCCCTCGGGATGGACGGTCCGGATGCGCAGACCCTCGCCTTCGATCAGGCGCAGGTGGATGCCGCGCACACGGTGTTCGACGTCGTCGCCTTTCCCGCGGAGACACCGCTGATCGTCGCCGCGCGCGCGGCCGGCACGCCGGTCATCACCGGTGCCGAGGTCATCGCGCTGCAAGCCGCACGTCAGTTCGAGCGCTACACCGGCGTCGCGATCACGCCGGACCAGGTCGCGCGGGCGTCCGCTTTCTCGCGGGAGTGACGGTTCTCGCGGGGGTGACGATTCAGCGCTCGACGACCCGCGGGTGATCGAGCGGTGCGACGCCCGTGCGCAGGAACCCGTCGATCATCGGGTTCGCGATGCCGGGCAGGTCGCGCATCAGGAGGTGCGTGCCGCGGCGGACGATTCGCAGCTGCGCGCCCGGGATGACGCGCGCGATCATGCGCGTGTGCGCGCGGCGGACGATGTCGCGCGTGCCGGCGACGACGAGCGTCGGCACGGGGATGCGGGCGAGTGCCGTGCGCGCGATGCCGGGCTGATCGAGCATGAGCCGGTTGAGCTCGCGCCGTCGCCGTATCGGGGGCGACGGATGCCGCCTCCACAGCAGCGCGTCGACGAGCCGCACGTGGGCCCGGACCACCAGGTGCATCCCCGACCGCTTCGTGTTGCCCGCATTCAGGACGAGCGCCGACACCAGCTCCGGGTGATGGATGCCGAGCGACATGGCCACGTTCGCGCCGTCGGAGAACCCGACGACGGCGAACGGCTCGCCGTCCTCCTGGAGTGCCCGGATGACGGCGGCCGCGTCATCCGCCATCCGACGGATCGTCAGCGGACCGCTGCCGCGCGCGGAGCGGCCCTGCCCGCGGCAGTCCATCCGAATGACGCGGAAGTGCCGCTGCAGGACGGGAACGGTCCGGTCGAAGTAGTGCAGGTCGCCGGAGTTGCCGTGGATCAGCAGCACGGGCGCTCCAGTGCCGCTCACCTCGACGTGCAGATCCCCGACCCGGAGGGCGGCGGGGCACGTCTCTGACATGCCCCCAGTCTGCTCGCCTCACCGCAACAGCGGGCATGCCCCGGCTATGCGACCCCTCTGCGGCTGCGAAGGGGTCAGTCGGGGTCGTAGGGGTCGATCGGGGCGTGGTGATCCCACGCGACAACGCCCCTGCGCCAATACCCGCTCATGACGACCTGCTGGGCCGACAGGCCGAGTTCGCGCCGCAGATACCGCCGCAGCGGCGCGAGGGCGGATGCCTCGCCCGCCGCGAAGACGAAGGTGCCGGCATCCGGAGCAAGATCGCGCGCCTCGGTCACGAGGTCGCCCGCCGCCTCGAACACCGCGACGGCCCGCTCCGAGTCGATGTACGACTCAGCGGCCTCGGCGGTCAGGTCGCCGTAGGCGAGCACGTCGACCGCCGTCGACTCGGGCAGGTCGTCGAGGAAGCGGGATGCTGCGGGCAGCGACGTCCCGTCCACGACCAGTAGAGCGCGCTCGGCGTCCTGGGGCGCGCGGGCCGATCCGCGCGGACCGACGACGACGAGCCGGTCGCCGACCTGCGCCCGCTCCGCCCATGCGGCGGCCGGTCCGGCGTCGGCGTGACGGAGCACGTCGAGGTCGAAGCTGCGGCTCGAGTCGGTGTCGCGGACGTTCAGCGGCGTGAAGTCGCGGCCGAAGGTGGGGCCGTCGGGTCGGATGACCCCCTCCTCCCCGTCCGCCACGGGTGCGAGCAGCTCGCCTGTCAGCGGGTTCGGGAAGTAGACCCGGGCGTGGTCGGTCGGGCCCGTGCTGACGAAATCGGCGAAGTCGGGGCCGGTGAGGGTCACGCGGACGTAGTCGCCGACCGTGTCGACGGCAGAGACCGTCGCCTCCCTCGCGGTGAAGCGGTGACGTGTGCGCTCGCGGTCGAACATCAGTGCTCCACGACCCTCTCGGCGATGTCGGTGCGGTACTGGCCGCCCTCGAGTTCGACGCGCGTCAGCGCGCGGTAGGCCCGGTCGCGGGCGTCGGCGAAGGTGGTGCCGAGTGCGACGACGTTGAGCACCCGTCCGCCCGTGGCCACCAGCCCTTCGTCGGTCAGGGCGGTGGCGGCGTGCGCCAGGTGGACCCCGTCGACGGATGCCGCGGCATCCAGCCCCCTCAGAGGCCGACCCGTGATCGGGTTCTCGGGGTAGCCCTCGCTGGCGAGCACGACCGTGACCGCGGTCGCCTCCGCGAACGCGGGCTGGGCGAGGTCCTCGAGCGTGCCCGAGGCCGCGGCCATGAGCAGCCGCGACAACGGGTCGACGAGCCGCGGCAGCACGACCTGCGTCTCGGGGTCGCCAAAGCGGGCGTTGAACTCGATGACCTTGACGCCCTGCTCGGTGATGATGAGGCCGGCGTAGAGCAGTCCGATGAACGGCGTACCCTCACGATCCAGCTGGCGCACCACCGGCTCGGCGACCTCACGCGTGACGAGCTCGACGAATTCGCGCTCGCTGCCGAAGGGCCCGTCGAGCCAGGGGAGCGGCGAGTAGGCGCCCATACCGCCGGTGTTCGGGCCGGCGTCGCCGTCGCGGAGGCGCTTGTAGTCCTGCGCGGGCGAGAGCGGCAGCACGTGGTCGCCGTCGCTCAGGAAGAAGAGCGAGACCTCCGGGCCCGATAGGAACTCCTCGACGAGCACCGGTCCCAGCGGCAGGTACGACTCGGCGTGCGCGAGCGCGGCTGCGCGGTCCTCGGTGACGATGACGCCCTTTCCCGCCGCGAGGCCGTCGGCCTTCACCACGTGCGGCGCCCCGAACTCGTCCAGGGCGGCGGCCGCCTCGGCGCTGGTGCGGGCGCGGACGGCACGCCCGGTCGGCACGCCCGCGGCATCCATGATGCGCTTCGCGAATGCCTTGGAGCCCTCGAGCTGCGCGGCCGCCTTGCCGGGGCCGAAAACCGGGATGCCCTGCTCGCGCACCGCGTCGGCCACCCCCGCGACCAGCGGCGCCTCCGGCCCGATGACGACGAGGTCGACGGCGTGCTCGATCGCGAACTCGGTGACCGCGTCCGGGCCGGTGGGATCGAGCTCGACGAGCGTCGCGTCCCGCGCGATTCCGGCGTTGCCGGGGGCCGCGAAGATCTCATGGTCCGCCTCCTCCGAACGAAGGGCGAGGATGATGGCGTGCTCGCGCGCGCCCGAGCCGAGGACCAGGATCTTCACCCCGTCAGCCTATCCGCGGGGCTCGTCGTCGTTCCCCGGGATTACCGTGGGAGCGTGGCCCGAGGCATCGACACCGAGACCGGACGCGCCGCCCTCGCGGCGGTGCGCGACGGCTCGATCGCACGCACCGACCGCGCCACCGCCGTGCGGTACCTTCTGCAGCTGCTCGCCGAGAAGGCACCGGGCCACACCGTCGAGGTGCGGGTGCCGCCGTTCGGCGCCGTGCAGGTCGTGGAGGGCCCGCGCCACACGCGCGGCACGCCCCCGAACGTGGTCGAGACCGATGCCGAGACCTGGATCGCGCTGGCCCTCGGCGACGAGCAGTGGGCGGATGCGGCGGCCGCCGGCCGCATCTCGGCCTCCGGCACGCGCGCGGACATCTCCGACCTCCTGCCTCTGCGCCCCTAGGGTCCGAGGCTCAGGCAGCGGTGAGACAATGGAGTCATGGCCAAGAAGATGGACGATTCCTCCGAAGTGGTCGTCAGCGACGGCATCGAGACCGCCCGCGTTCGCCGCGCTCCGAAGTACTCGGTCTTCCTCGTGCTCGGCGCCGCCGTCGGCGTCTTCGTCGCGATGATCCTGACGTTCGCGTTCGACGGCCAGCCGGACCCGGCACTCGGCCAGAGCATGCAGTTCTCGCAGAGCCAGATCTTCGGATTCCTCGCCCTCATCTGCGGGGTGATCGGACTCGGCATCGGCGGCATCGTCGCGATCATCTTCGACCGCACCATCGGGCGCCGCACCCGACCTGTCGCCGTCGAGCGCGAAGAGCATCTCTCGATCGACTGACGCTCCGCGCGCGTCGGTCCGCGACTACGCGAGCTCCGCGATGATCGGATGGATCGCCGCGTCGAACGCGACCACGTCGCCGCGCAGGCCGTCGGTCACCGCGACGGTCAGGGCGCCGATCCACCACACCCCGCGCTGAGCGAGCGGCAGCACCTGCACATTGAGCTCGAAGGCGTGCGCGCGACGGCCGACCTGCCGCTCGTGCTCGGCGATGGCGCTCGCGTAGGCACGGTAGGAGACGCCGGGCTTGGCCGCGGCATCCTTCGCGTATCTGGCGTTGACGGACTGGGCGTAGGCGACCGCCGCGGGTCCGAAGGGGAGGATTGCGGCGTGGAGCTCGGCGGCGCCGTCGACGGGCAGAGCCACCAGCGTGTCGAAGCCCTCGACGAGCTCGAGCGGCACCGTCGAGCGATGGCCGAGCGGCTCGACGGTCATCTCCCAGAAGCTGCGCCACTGGGCCTCGAGCACGTCCTGCTCGGCCTCGGTGCGCGCAGCCATCGGCGGCACGGCAGGGATGCCGCGCAGTGCGGGCAGCTCGTCGGGAGAGCGGAGCCCGAGCATCTGGCGCAGATAGAGCGCCACGAGGACGGGCTGTCCCGCGTCCTCGCGGATCACCCAATCGGGAGCCCCGGCACCGCTCATGCCGCCATTCTAGATCTGCCCTGGTACACCGGAACGGGATCCCCGTATCTCTCCCCGCGTCCGTGCGCGCTTCCCCGAGCGTCTCGGGGCGCGCGGGCCCAGTAGGGTGGACGGGTGGCGTCTTCCACCGATCCTTATGCCGCGGCCGGCGTGGACACTGCAGCCGGCGACCGCGCGGTAGAGCTCATGAAGTCGGCGGTTCGCCGCACTCACGGTCCCGAGGTCCTCGGCGGCGTAGGCGGATTCGCCGGTCTCTTCGATGCGAGCGCGCTGCGCGGCTACGACAAGCCGCTGCTCGCCTCGAGCACCGACGGAGTCGGCACGAAGGTCGCGATCGCGCAGGCCATCGACAAGCACGACACCATCGGGCGCGACCTCGTCGGCATGGTCGTCGACGACATCGTGGTGGTGGGCGCGAAGCCGCTCTTCATGACCGACTACATCGCCTGCGGCAAGGTCGTCCCCGAGCGGATCGCGAGCATCGTCCACGGCATCGCGGCGGGTTGCGCGGAGACGGGAACTGCCCTGGTCGGTGGCGAGACGGCGGAGCACCCGGGGCTGCTCGGCGTGAACGACTACGACGTCGCGGGCGCCGCGACCGGAGTCGTCGAGGCCGATCGCGTGCTCGGCGCCGAGCGTGTCCGCCCCGGCGATGTCGTCCTGGCGCTCGCCAGCAGCGGACTGCACTCGAACGGCTACTCCCTGGTCCGTCACATCGTGTCGGGTGCCGGCATCCAGTACGCCGACAACGCGGCGGAGTTCGGCACGACGTGGGGTGAGGCGCTCCTCGAGCCGACCCGCCTGTACACGACGCCCCTTCTGCGGCTCGCCGACGAACTGCACGATTCCTCGGGCGAGAACAGTGCCCTCCACGCCCTCAGCCACGTCACCGGCGGCGGCATCGCGGCGAACCTCGCCCGCGTGCTCCCGCCGAGCGCCTGGGTCGAGGTCGACCGGTCCACCTGGACGCCGCCCGCGGTCTTCCAGGTGCTCGCCGAGCGCGGCCACCTCGACCTCGTCGCCACCGAGGGCACATGGAATCTCGGCATCGGCTTCCTCGCCGTCGTCGATCCGGCGTCGGCGCAGGCCGCCGCATCCACTCTGTCCGCCCAGGGCATCGCCACCTGGCAGGTGGGAGTCGTGGGTGACGGGGAGCGGCCGGACGGCGACTGGGAGCAGGGCGCCAAAGGCGTCGACGGCGGTGCTGTGCGGCTCGTCGGTTCGTACAGCTAGACACAGGAGCAGGGCAACACCTATGTGCGGCATCGTCGGAACGGTCGGGCACGGCCCGGTCAACCAGGAGATCTACGACGCCTTGCTGCTCCTGCAGCACCGCGGACAGGACTCGACGGGCATCGCGACGGCCGAGCCGTCCGGCGTCTTCCACATGCACAAGGTCAAGGGACAGGTGCGCGAGGCGTTCCGCACCCGCGACATGCGCGCGCTCCTGGGCACGATCGGTCTCGGCCACGTGCGCTACGCGACGAAGGGCACGGCGTCGAGCGAGGAGGAGGCGCAGCCGTTCTACGTGAACGCGCCGTACGGTCTCGTCCTGGTGCACAACGGCAACCTCACCAACACCCGCGAGCTGACGGATGAGCTGTTCCACAAGGACCGCCGGCACCTGAACACGAGCTCCGACACCGAGCTGCTCGTCAACGTGCTCGCCAACGAGCTGCAGTCCACCCTGACCGCTGGTCAGAGCGACCGGACCGGGGGAATTCCCGAGGGCGAGCTCGACCCGTCCCAGGTCTTCCAGGCGGTGTCACGCGTGCACGAGCGCGTCGAGGGTTCCTACGCCGCGATCGCGCTGATCGCCGGCCACGGCCTTCTCGCCTTCCGCGACCCGTTCGGCATCCGCCCGCTCATCCTCGGCGTCCGCGCCGACGCGGAGGGCCGCGACGAATGGGTCGTCGCATCCGAGTCGCTCGTCCTGGACAACGCGGGCTTCGACGTCGTCCGCGACATCCGCCCCGGCGAGGCCGTCTTCATCCAGCTGGACGGGACGCTGTGGGCCCAGCAGTGCGCCGAGGCGCCGCAGCTGACGCCATGCTCGTTCGAGTACGTGTACCTCGCACGCCCCGACTCGGTCATGAACGGCATCGCCGTCTACGAGTCGCGGCTGCGGATGGGGGAGCGCCTCGCCGACACCATCGCGAAGTACACGCCGCGCGAGGTCATCGACGTCGTCATGCCGATCCCGGACTCGTCGCGGCCCGCTGCCATGGAAGTCGCGCGCAAGCTCGGCATCGAGTACCGCGAGGGCTTCTACAAGAACCGCTACGTCGGCCGGACGTTCATCATGCCCGGGCAGGCGGTGCGCAAGAAGAGCGTGCGGCAGAAGCTCAACGCGATGCCGAGCGAGTTCGCCGGCAAGAACGTCCTGCTGATCGATGACTCGATCGTGCGCGGCACCACGAGCCGCGAGATCATCCAGATGGCGAGGGATGCCGGCGCCAAGAGCGTCACGTTCGCCTCGGCGGCGCCGCCCGTGCGCTACCCGCACGTCTACGGCATCAACATGCCCTCGCGCCAGGAGCTCGTCGCCTACAACCGCACGATCCCCGAGATCGCCACGGAGCTCGGCTGCGACTACCTCGTCTACCAGGAGGTCGACGACCTCAAGGCCGCGATCCTCGAGGGCTCGGACATCACCGACCTCGACATGAGCTGCTTCGACGGACGGTATGTCACGGGCACCGTGAGCGAGGAGTACCTCGCGTGGGTGGAGGGCTCTCAGGAGTCCTGAGGCCCTCGCCGTGTGATTGCGCCGCGGGCTTATCCGCTCGAGAGCCGACGCGGAGCGTCGCCACGGATCTCCGTGATCCGGTTGCGGCCGGCATCCGCCGGCGACGACGTCGCACGAATCGTGCCCGGCCCTCGAACAGCTCGAGGAACCGGGCACGCAACGGTCTCACACGGCGGAGTACTGGCCCTGTTCCTCGTCTTCGTCTTCGTCGTCGTACTGGTCAGCCCACTTGTCGACGAACTGCTCGCCGTCTTCGTCATGGTGACCGAGCTCTCGCTCGAGCGCGGCGTAGTTCACGCTCGGGCTGTACGACTTGAGTTCACGGGCGATTTTGGTGTGCTTCGCCTTCTGACGGCCACGCCCCATGCGCAACCCCCTCATATTGACTCGCGGGCAAGTGCGGGAGCCCGACGCATTCACGAAATCCGGTTCGAAACCGGGAAGAGTAGCATTCAGGATAACACGCGGCCCCCGCGACGGCCGCGCGCCTGACGGCGGAGCGCCGCGATCCGCCTGCGTCGCCGAGAGCGGGGGCACCGCGTCGCGGTTGCGTTGCCGAGAAGGGAATGTGCGCATATGTCGGACGAGGCATCCATCCCCCAGTCACCTCGAGACGACGCCGGTCTGTCCGCGGGAGTCCCGGGTGACGCAGAGGCGGTCCCGGGCGCCCACCCCGCCGAGACGGCGGAGGATGCGGCGACGGACTCTGCGATCCACGGTGCGGTGATCGTCGGGGTGGTCCCGGGTCAGTCGTCACGCGTCCTGAAGGAAGGCGCCAGGTACGCGAAGCTGCTGGGCGCGCACCTCCTGGTGGTGCACGTCGACGTCACGCGGTTCGTCACGTACGAGGATCCTGATGGCTACGTGCACTCCGCGCCGATCGACATCAACGTCGTCGCCGGCGAGTCCGACCTCCTGGCCGTCAAGCAGCAGGCGGCCGACCTGATGAGCGGTTCGACGGTGGAATGGTCGGTGCGGCAGCTCGTGGGCGACCCGGCTCTGGCCATCAAGCACCTCGCCGATGACATCGACGCGAAGCTCCTGGTCGTCGGCACCCGCAAGCGCGGGCTCGGCGAGTCGATCCGCGAGTTCTTCACGGGTTCGGTGGCCGCCCGGCTGTCGCACCGCCAGACACGCCCCGTCCTCGTCATCCCGCTCGGTGAGCCCGTGCCGGATGACGAGGACGTGTGGTGACGCCTGCGCCTATCGGCGCAGAGCGCGGGTGACCTCGCGCGCCGCCGTATCGAGTGCGTCGGCGAGCTCGTCGACGACGGCCGCGGCGAGCGCGCCGCCGCGGGCGAGGTGCGTGCGCAGGTCGGTGCGGATCTGAGCGCGGAACTCGTTGATCAGGGCATCGGCGCGGTGCAGCTCCTCGCGGCTGCGCACACGCGGGTCGTCCCAGTTCTTCGGTTCGCGCGCGGGCTCGGCCGTCCGGGCCGCCGCCAGGTCGGCCTGGAGGCTCTTCATCGCCTCACGCACGTTGCCGCGGACCTCGTCGGCGATGAGCCGGACCGAGTCGGCGAGCCCGGCCTCGATGCCCTCGAGGTCGGCCGCACGGGCTTCGACCTCGGCGTGGCCGGCCGGGGTGATCTCGTAGACCGTCTTGCGACCGTCCACGGTCTTGGTCACCAGGCCCTCCTCCTCGAGCTTCGCGAGGCGGGGGTACACCGTGCCGGCGCTCGGCGTGTAGGTGCCGCCGGTGCGGTCGGCGAGGGCCTGCATGAGGTCGTAGCCGTGCCGGGGCCCCTCGTCGAGGAGGCTCAGCAGGTACAGGCGCAGGTCGCCGTGTGAGAAGACGGGGGCCACGTCAGGCCTCCTCGCCGATCGCTGTCGCGTCTGCGGCCTGCCGGCGGAGGACGACGAGGTCGCCCGACACGGAGTGCACGCGCACGTCGACGAACTGACCGCTGAGCTCGCCGGCCGAGCCGGCGTAGCTCGTGCCGACGCCGATGCTGCCGGTGACGCCGCCGCTGCCCGAGCGCTTGACGCCGTCGATCTCGACCTTGCCGCTGACACTGCGGGCGACGTAGTTGGCGGGGATGCCGGCATCCAGTCGCACCATCGCGTTGCCGCTCACCGAGTTGAGACCGACGGCGGCGATGGGACCGTGCGCGTCCACGAGCACGTTGCCCGAGACCGAGTCGACGAAGATCTTGCGGATCTCGCCTGTGGTCGCGACATCGCCCGAGACCGTGTTGGCGTTGAGCATGCCGACGAGCCCGCGGATCTGGACGTCGCCCGAGACGCCGTTCAGGGCGAGGTCGCCCGTGACGCCGTCGACGATGATGTCGCCCGAGACGGTGTTGAGCTTGGCATCGGAGATGATGCCCGACACCAGCGCGCTGGCGCTGACGACACCGAGCGTGAGCGCGATCGTGCGGGGCACCGCCACGCTGATCTCCGCCTTGGGTCCGCCGCTGCCGAAGTTGCGGAACACCTCGAGGAAGTTGTCCCAGCCGAGCTGGGGGTGGTCGATCTCGACGAAGCCGTCGGTCGCCTCGATGCGCAGGTCCTTGACGGTGACGCCGTGCACCTCGATGCGCACGCCCGGCTCGTCGTGCGCGACGACGTCGACCTGGCCGCCCACGAGGCCGATCTTCAGTCTGCTCACGTCCTCGAGGTCGATCACCCGGGTCTCGCCCGGGTGGATGAGCCACTTCTCCTGGGTCATGTCCTTGCTCCTGTGGTCTGATGGATCGCGATATATCGCGTGTTGCCACTGTAACACGATATATCGCGTTCTCGTCAAGAATTCCGGGTTGACCTTGACGCAACGTCAACCTCTACCGTGGAGATCATCAGGGAAGGAGGACACCATGGACCGCTCGATCCAGGACGTCGCGCGGCTGGCCGGCACGACGAGCCGCACGCTGCGGCACTACGGCGACATCGGGCTGCTGCATCCGTCGCGCATCGGGCACAACGGGTACCGCTACTACGACGAGACCGCGCTCGTCCGGCTGCAGCGGATCCTGCTGCTGCGCGAGCTCGGTCTCGGGCTGCCGCAGATCGGCGACGTCATCGACCGGGAGACCGACGAGACGGATGCCCTCACGACCCACCTGGCGCTCCTGCGCCAGGAGCAGGACCGGCTGGCGCGGCAGATCGCGTCGGTCGAGCACACCATCGAGGCGCTGAGAGGAGGTGAACGACCCATGGCGGAGAACATGTTCGACGGCTTCGACCACACGCAGTACAAAGATGAGGTCGAGGAGCGCTGGGGTGCGGACGCGTACGCGCGCAGCGACGCCTGGTGGCGGTCGATGAGCGCCGACGAGAGGGCGCAGTCGCAGCAGCGCGTCTCGCAGCTCTCGAGCGACTGGACGGATGCCGCGGCCCGCGGCGTCGAGCCCGGCAGCGACGAGGCGCAGGCGCTCGCGAAGCGCCACGTGGAGTGGCTGAGCGACATCCCGGGAACGCCGGCGGGCGACGGCGGAAACCTCAAGGCGTACGTCACGGGACTCGGCGACATGTACGTCGCCGACCCGCGGTTCGGCAAGAACTACGGCGGCGTCGAGGGGGCGAGCTTCGTGCGAGACACGCTGCGCGCCTATGCCGAGGCGAATCTTTAGGGCCGGCATCCCCTCGCGAGCCCGCACTCGTTGCGCGAGCCCGCATGCGATTCACGCGAATCGGATGCGGGTTCGGCGATCGGGTGCGGGCTCGCGAGCTGTCAAGCCCCTCGTTGCCGTGCTGTGCGGTTCCCTAGGGTCGTCATCACAAGGCGGCGAGCGGACATCGCGAGCAGACAGGGGGCGGCATGGCACGACTGCGTCGCGTCCGCCCGCTGGAGGATGACGGCCTCCGGCGCCTGCGCCGCGGCCGCGGCTTCCAATACCTCGATGCGGCGGGCCGCCCCGTGAAGCACAAGGATCGGGACCGCATCGAGGCGCTCGTCATCCCGCCCGCGTGGACCGACGTGTGGATCAGCGCGCACGAGCGCGGGCACATCCAGGCCGTCGGCACCGACGACGCGGGGCGGCGGCAGTACATCTACCATCCGCGGTGGGTGAAGCACCGCGACCGCGGCAAGTACGAGCGGATGCTGGCGCTCGCGAAGGCGCTGCCGTCGGCCCGGGCTCGTGTGACGAGATCCCTGCGCTCCGACCAGCTCGACCGTGAGCGGGTGCTCGCGACGGCCTTCCGGCTGCTCGACGAAGCTGCCCCGCGCATCGGATCGGAGCGGTACTTCGCGGAGAACGGCAACCGCGGGCTCACGACGCTGCAACGGCGGGATGCGTCGGTCGATGGCACGACAGTGACCCTGGGCTTCCCCGGCAAGGGCGGCAAGCGGCAGGACATCGAGGTCGAGGACGCGGAGCTCGCGGCCGTCATCGGCGAGCTCGTCGGAGGTCCGCCGCGGTCGCCGCTCCTCGCATATCCCCGCGGGCGCCGCCGCATCGCCCTGAAGCCGAAGGACGTGAACGACTACGTCCGCGAGCTCACGGGCGGACGGTTCTCGGCCAAGGACTTCCGGACGCTGCGGGGAACCATCGCGGCCGCCGAGGAACTCGCCCGGACGGGGACCGCCGAGACGGAGCGCGATCGCCGGAAGGCCGAGCAGGCCGCGGTCAAGGCGACATCCCGACTGCTCGGGAACACCCCGACCGTCGCCCGCAGCTCCTATATCGACCCGCGCGTCTGGGCGCGCTACCGGGACGGGGATCTGCTCGATCTCTCTGGCTCTCCGGAAGGGGCCATCCAGCGGCTCCTGGAGCCTGATCGGCGGGAGGCGGTCACAGCGACCTTCAGGTGAACTCATGGGATACTTCACCCGATACGCATCCGTATCGAACCCTCCGCATCTCGAAGGCCGCCCGTGTCGAATCTCGCCGTCCTGAGCCTCAAGAACCGCGCGCTGATCGCGCTCGTCACCATCGTGGCGGCCGTGTTCGGCGGTCTCGCGCTCGTCAACCTCAAGCAGGAGCTGATCCCCTCGATCGAGTTCCCGCAGCTGTCGATCGTCTCGAGCTACCCGGGCGCGTCGCCGGAGGTCGTCAACAACGACGTGTCGACGCCGATCGAGACCGCGATCCAGGGCGTTCCGGGGCTGAAGACCACCTCGGCGACGAGCACGACGAACGCGTCGATCGTGCAGGCGCAGTTCACCTACGGAACCGATCTCGCCACGGCCGAGCAGAAGGTCACGCTGGCGATCGAGCGCATCAAGGACCGGCTGCCGACGGGCGTCGACCCGAATGTCGTCACGGTCAGCATCGATGACTTCCCGGTCGTCCAGCTCGCCGTCACCGGCTACACCGACGAGGTCGCCGTCCGGCAGCAGCTCGAGGCCACCACCATCCCCGCGCTCAACGAGCTGCCCGGCGTCAATGCCGCCCAGATCGTCGGCGCACGGGGGGAGCGTGTGACGATCACGCCCGACCCCGCGAAGCTCGCCGCCGCCGGATTCACCTCGAAGGCGATCAGCGACGCCCTCAAGCAGAATGGCGTGCTGTTCCCCGGCGGATCGATCACCGAGAACGACCAGACGCTGACCGTGCAGACCGGCGACAAGCTCGTGTCGGTCGATCAGATCGCGGCGCTGCCGCTGGTCCCGTCCACCCCCGCGCAGGCGCGCGCCGGCACGACGACCGTCGGGGACGTGTCATCCGTCGTCCAGGAGCAGGACCCGGTGACCTCGATCTCCCGCGTCAACGGAGAGCCGGCCATCACGATCGCCATCACGAAGCTCCCGTCGGCCAACACGGTCGACGTGTCGAAGGCCGTCAACAACGCGCTGCCCGGCATCGAGAAGAAGACCCCCGGCGTGCACTACCAGGTCGTGTTCGACCAGGCGCCGTACATCCAGCAGTCGATCGACTCGCTCGCGCAGGAGGGCCTGCTCGGTCTCGTCTTCGCGGTCATCATCATCTTCATCTTCCTGCTGTCGGTGCGCTCGACCCTGGTCGCGGCCATCTCGATCCCGACCAGCGTCCTGATCACCTTCGTCGGCATCCAGGCCTTCGGTTACAGCCTCAACATCCTGACGCTCGGCGCGCTCACGATCGCCATCGGGCGCGTGGTCGACGACTCGATCGTCGTCATCGAGAACATCCGGCGGCATTACGTCGGCACCGCCGACAAGCTCGCCTCGATCACCCGTGCCGTGAAAGAGGTCGCGACGGCGGTCTCGGCATCCACCATCACGACCGTCGCGGTGTTCCTGCCGATCGCCTTCGTCGGCGACGTGACGGGCGAGCTCTTCCGGCCGTTCGCGCTCACCGTGACGATCGCGATGCTGGCGTCGCTGCTCGTCGCCCTGACGATCGTGCCGGTGCTCGCGTACTGGTTCCTGAAGCCCGGCAAGCCGCTCGAGGACGCCGAGGGTCGTGAGGTCGACCCCGAGTCGCCGGATGCGCCGCCGTCGCGGCTGCAGAAGGTGTACCTGCCGATCATCCGCTGGACGCTGCGCCACTCGTGGATCACGGTGATGCTCGCCGTCCTCGTACTGATCGGCACGATCGCCGTCGCACCGCTCATGAAGACGAACTTCCTGGGCGACTCGGGGCAGAACACCTTCACGATGACGCAGCAGCTCGCGCCGGGCGCGAGCCTCGACGCGAAGGATGCCGCGGCGAAGCAGGTCGAGGGCGCGCTCAAGGACGTGAACGGCGTCGACACCGTGCAGACGTCGATCGGCTCGTCCGGCTCGGCCCTGCGTGACGCCTTCAGCGGCGGATCCGGCGGCATCACCTACTCGATCACGACCGACCCCAACGCCGACCAGACGCAGGTGCGGGCTGACGTCCAGAAGGCCGTCGAGGCGCTCCCGGATGCCGGCACCGTCACGATCTCGACGGGAGGCGGCGGTTTCGGCTCGAGCAACATCACGATCGACGTCAGCGCACCCGACGAGAAGACGCTGAAGACCGCGACGGATAACGTCGTGAAGGCCGTTACGGGCCAGCCGGGCATCGGCCCGGTGTCGTCGAACCTCTCGGCATCGCTCCCGTACATCGCCGTGCACGTCGACCTGAACAAGGCTGCGGCCATCGGTCTCTCCGAGGTCGCCGTCGGCTCGCTCGTCGCCAACGAGATGCAGCCGCAGCAGATCGGCACCGTCGAGATCGACTCGACGAGCCTCACGGTGTACCTCTCCTCGTCGAACCCGCCGTCGACCGTCGACCAGCTGAAGGCCATGGAGGTGCCGTCGATCGGCGGGCCCGTCCGCCTCGACTCGATCGCGACGGTCGGGCAGAGCGTCGGGCCGGTGTCGATCACGACCGACCGAGGCAAGCGCACCGCGACCGTCACGGTCACCCCGTCCACCGACAACCTCAGTCAGGCGTCGGCATCGGTGAACACCGCGCTGAAGACGGTCGACCTGCCCGCATCCGCGACCGCGACCCTCGGCGGCGTGCTGTCCCAGCAGACGGACGCCTTCGGCCAGCTCGGGCTCGCGATGCTCGCCGCCATCCTGATCGTCTACATCGTGATGGTCGCGACGTTCCGCTCCCTGCGGCAGCCGCTGCTGCTGCTCGTGTCGGTGCCGTTCGCGGCGACGGGTGCGATCCTGCTGCAGATCATCACGGGTGTGCCGCTGGGCGTCGCATCCCTCATCGGCGTGCTGATGCTGATCGGCATCGTCGTGACGAACGCCATCGTTCTCGTCGACCTCGTCAACCAGTACCGCGTGAAGGGGCTGTCGGCGCACGACGCCGTCGTCGCCGGTGGCTCGCGCCGTCTGCGCCCGATCCTCATGACGGCGCTCGCGACGATCTTCGCCCTGACGCCGATGGCGCTGGGCATCACAGGTCACGGCGGATTCATCTCGCAGCCGCTCGCGATCGTCGTGATCGGCGGTCTGTTCTCGTCGACGATCCTCACGCTGCTCGTGCTGCCGACGCTCTACAACCTCGTCGAGGGCGCGAAGGAGCGGCGCGCTGCCCGGCGGGAGGGCGGCGCTCCTGTCGCTGCCGAGCCTGAGCTCGTCGCGGTCGGGGCGTCGGTGACGGATGCTGCCGCAGGCGCAGGTGAGTCGGATGTCGTGTACCCGTCCCGACGTGCTCGGCGCGCGGCGGCGGCCGAGGATGGGGCGGTGGCGCCTGTGTCCGTGGAGCCTGCGGTTGCTGCGGAGTCTGCCGGTGAGCCGGTCGCTGCCGAGTCCGTGGCGGAGCCCGCTGCGGAGCCGGTCGTTGCTGAGCCTGCGGTTGCCGAGCCTGCTGCGGAGCCCGCCGTTGCGGAGCCTGCTGCGGAGCCTGTCGTTGCGGAGCCTGCGGTTGCCGAGCCTGCTGCGGAGCCTGCGGTTGCGGAGCCTGCTGCGGAGCCCGCTGCGGAGCCCGCGGTTGCGGAGCATGCTGCTGAGCCGGTCGTCGGCGAGATGCCAGCCGAGGCGGAGGCGGAAGACGAGCCCGCGGTTGCGGAGCCTGCTGCGGAGCCCGCGGTTGCGGAGCCCGCTGCGGAGCGTGCGGTTGCCGAGCCCGCTGCGGAGCCCGCGGTTGCGGAGCATGCTGCTGAGCCGGTCGTCGGCGAGATGCCAGCCGAGGCGGAGGCGGAAGACGAGCCCGCGGCGACTGACGAGAAGTCGGCCGTGTCCGAGGCCGAGCCCGCCCCCGAGGCCGACCACGAGGGCGATTCGGACGCCGGTTCGACGGATGCGTCGGATGCCCCTGAGCCGGAGCCGTCGGATGAGTCGGCCGCGGAGCCGTCGGACGAGTCGGGCTCAGAGCCGCTCGAACCGGACGTGGAGGCATCCACGGAGCAGACCGATGACTCCGGCGAGGAGCCTCGGCACGACTGACCCGAGACTCAGGCGACGAGGCGGATGCCCCACTCCAGGGTCCAGAGTTCGCCGGGGGCGAGCCACCGCAGCCCACGGCCGGAGTTGAACGCATCCGCGGGTGCGGTCATCGGCTCGATCGCGACGGCCATGTCGTGTCCGGGATACGCCCTGTTCGTGAAGATCTGCAGGTAGTCGAAACCGGGTCCGGCCCAGAGTTCCGCCGCGCGGCCTTCGGGGGTCCGCACCACAGCCCGGATGCGGTCGTCCTCGCCGCGGACGATGTCGGAGTACGCCGTGTCGAGCTCGAGCTCTCCCAGCCGGCGCGGTGTCCGCAGGTCGGTCGCAGCATCCACCGGCGCCTCTCCGATCGGCACCTTCTGATCGTCCACCAGGAACCGCGTGGGTGCGTCGAGCTGCACGGTGACGTCCGCCGTCGGGCCGTCGCCGAGCGACAGGTACGGATGCTGGCCCAGCGCGACGGGTGCGGCATCCGCCCCGACGTTCTGGATCCGATGCGTCACCGTGAGGCCGTCGCCGCCGAGCGCATAGGTGACCGAGATGGCGACGTGGAACGGATAGCCGGTCTGGGGGAAGACCTCTGCTGTGAGCGTGACGGCATCCGGCCGCTCCTGCGTCGGCAGGTACGCGGTGAAGCGCAGCAGGCCGTGCGAGGCATTGTGGAGAGCCGGCTCCGTGATGGCCAGCCGGTGCTCCGTGCCGTCGTGCATCCATGCGCCGTCGCGCACGCGGTTCGGCCAGGGGAAGAGGACGATGCCGGAGGCCCCGGGGGCCGGCATCCCGCCGGGATAGTCCGCGATGATGTTGACCCCGCCGATCGCGAGAGCGCGGAGGGATGCCGCGACCTCGGTGACCTCGGCACGGGCGTCGCCGTGCTCGAGCACGAACCTGCGGCCGGTCGGATCGGCGCCGATGGTCGAGGGGGAGTCGGCTGCCATGCAGCAATGCTAGGCCTCGACGGCATCCGCGATTGAGAGCACTCCCGTCGTCACGGGGGTCCGCGTATCATGAGACCGTACCTCGACCAGGACGCAAGGAGATGGTGGAGAGACGTCATGTCTCCGGCCACATCTGTCGAAATCGATGTCCTGCCGCGCGGGTTCGATCCCGAGGACGCGACATCGACGGGGTCGTCGTACGCCGATGACGATTGGATGGTCGATGTCGACCGAAGCCTGTCGGCCGGGCGCGCTCTGGGAGATCGGCTCCCATCTCACGGTCACCGACGACCGTCGATACAGCCACATCGAGAATTCGTCATCGATCACGATCGCCGAACTCGACGACCGCCACTCGATCGAGCGCCCGACGGCGATGGTCGCCGGGGATGGCTGACACGAGCCGGCCCGCGCGATCCCGACCTTCTGGGGTGTGATCATGTCGTGGAATCTGACAGGGAGTTATGCGGAGACGTGTTCGTGTGAGTTGATGTGCCCGTGCAACACGAGCTTGGACCACGGTGCGACGTACGACTACTGTCGCGTCACACTCGCGTTCAACATCCGTGAGGGCGCGATCGACAGCACGAACGTCGGCGGCTGCAAGGTCGTGCTCATCGCCGACACGCCGAAGGTGATGACCGAGGGCAACTGGAGACTCGGTGTCTACGTCGACGACGATGCGACCGCTGATCAGTTCGACCGGCTGGTCGAAGTGTTCGGCGGCCAGCGCGGCGGTCCGATGGCAGGGCTGGCGCCGCTGATCGGAGAGATGGCCGGTGTACAGCGCGCAGCCATCACCATGACCGACGACGGACTGCGGCATTCCGTCCAGGTCGACGACAGCATCATGTTCGAGATCAAGGACATCGTGCCCTTCGGCAAGGAGGACGGCCAGCCCGTCAAGTTCGCCGGGATGTTCCACCCCGTCGCCTCCGACCTCACGATGGCGGAGGCGACGACGTCGCAGATCGATGCCTACGGCATCCAGTACGAGGGGAAGACCGGCCTCTCGTACTCGAACTTCACGTGGGCCGGATGACGTCGTGTCCGCTGAACCATCAGGCACGGCGGACCAACCCCGACCTGTGACGCCGGTATTCCGCGCCATCCGTGCGCGGCTCGGCTCCGTCATCGTGCTGTTCGCCATCGCCGGGGTCGGCTGGTGGTGGGTCGCCCAGCAGATGGCCGGAATGGACAGAGGCCCCTGGTCACCGCTGGGGTCGCCAGCCTGGTTCCTCGGCGCGTGGACGGTGATGATGGCGGCGATGATGTTCCCGTCGGTGTCGCCCACCGTCGCCCTATACGCGCGGATGACGAAGACGCATCGACCGCATCTGCCGCTGGCGTTCACGTCGGGATACCTCATCGTCTGGGTCGCGCTGGGCGTTCTCGTGCTGGCACTCGCCGGCCTCGCAGGCGCGGTTGCAGGCGATGCGCTCGCATGGGACGGACTGGGACGGCCCCTCACCATCGCGACTCTGCTCTTCGCGGCGCTGTATGAGTTCACGCCGTGGAAGAGTGCATGCCTCGGCAAGTGCCGGAGTCCGCTGGGCTTCCTCCTCGGGACGTGGCGGGACGGTTGGTACGGCGCCACGCTGATGGGAGCGAAGCTCGGAGCGTGGTGCCTCGGCTGCTGCTGGGCCCTCATGGCCGCGATGTTCGCCCTCGGGGTCATGAACATCGTCTGGATGGCATCCGTGGCTGCGCTGATCGCGCTGGAGAAGCTGCTGCCGTGGCGTCGAACCGCCACGTACATCACGGCCGGCGTACTCGTCGGGCTCGCGATGCTCGCGCTCTTCGCACCACAGGCGATGCCGGGCACCGCATCGACCCCGCCGATGCCGATGTCGATCGTGGATCTCGGTGGCTCCGTGATCGCCGCGTAGCGCGAGTCGAGGCTCGGGTGTTCTCCCAGCCCGGCACGGTAGCCTGTATGCGTCGGCTCTGGACACCGCGTGTTGCGGATGGGTTTGTGAGTCCAATGGGGCCGATGGTGAGCGCCGATCGGCGTGCATGACCATCACATGAATGGCCCCCGGCCGACGACAGTCCGGGTATGCCCGCCGGCCCCTCGTCAGCAACGCTGAGAGCTTCGGGCCCCGAATGCGGGTGCTGTTCTCGTGCGCAGAGAACCCAGAAGGACACCCATGCCCAAGAACAAGAAGCCCGCCGGCGGACGCCCGGCGAAGAACTTCGAGCCGCGCTACGGAACGAAGACCTCGTATCAGGACCGCAAGCACCGTCCGACGGATGCTGCGGCCAAGCCGGGCAGCAAGAGCCCGAGCCACCGCGGCTACCGCCCGCCGGTCGACGAGACCGCCGACCCGAAGCGGCGGTGGACCGCTCAGGAGCGGGCCGGCCGTGACTCGGCTCGTGCGATCCGCACGCAGGGACGGGATGACCGGGGGACTCGTTCGTACGATGACCGTCCGCGTCGGGATGACCGTCCGGCTCGGTCGTACGACGATCGTCCGCGTCGGGACTACAACGACCGTCCGGCTCGGCCTTACGACGACCGCCCTGCTCGTTCGTACGATGACCGCCCGCGTCGGGATAACACTGACCGTCCGGCTCGTTCCTATGACGACCGCCCGCGTCGGGATAACGCCGACCGTCCCGCTCGTTCGTACGACGATCGTCCGCGTCGGGATGACCGTCCCGCTCGGTCTTACGCCGACCGTCCGGCTCGTTCGTACGACGATCGTCCGCGTCGGGACTACAACGACCGTCCGCGTCGGGACGTGAACGACCGTCCGGCTCGTTCGTACGATGACCGTCCGCGTCGGGATAGCGCCGACCGTCCTGCTCGTTCTTATGACGACCGTCCGCGTCGGGATAACACCGACCGTCCTGCTCGTTCGTACGACGACCGTCCGCGTCGGGATGACCGTCCCGTTCGGGCTCGTGATGACCGTCCGGCTCGGTCCTACGACGACCGCCCGCGCCGCGACCACAGCGACCGTCCCAACCGCTCCGACTGGAACCCGCGGCCGAAGGCCGAGGACGACCGCCTCGACGTCGTCCACGAGCGGCTGCAGGCCGAGGCCGTGCAGGCCGAGACCGTCGCCGGCCAGAGCTTCGCGGATCTCGGCCTCGGCCAGAACATCGTGCGGGCTCTCGCCGACATGGGCGCGGCGAATCCCTTCCCCATCCAGGCCGCGACGATCGGGCCGATCCTGAACGGCAAGGACGTGCTGGCGCGCGGCCGCACCGGATCGGGCAAGACCATCGCGTTCGGCGCGCCCCTCGTCGAGTCGATCCTGGCCTCGCAGGCCGGCCAGAAGCGCGAGTTCGGTCGCGCGCCGAGGGCGATCATCCTCGCGCCGACGCGCGAGCTGGCCCTGCAGATCGACCGCACGATCCAGCCGATCGCCCGCAGCGTCGGTCTCTTCACGACCCAGATCTACGGCGGCGTGCCGCAGGCCCGCCAGGTCGGTGCGCTCAAGAAGGGCGTCGACATCATCATCGGCACCCCCGGTCGCATCGAGGACCTGATCAATCAGGGCAAGCTGGACCTCTCGCAGATCCGGATCGTCGTCCTCGACGAGGCCGACCACATGTCGGAGCTCGGTTTCCTCGAGCCGATGCAGCGCATCCTGCGTCTGGTCGGCTCCGACCTCGACGGTGCGACGCAGAAGCTGCTGTTCTCCGCGACGCTCGACCGTGAGGTCGCCGCGCTCGTCGAGGAGTTCCTCGTCGAGCCCGAGGTGTACGAGGTCGCGGGTGAGGACCAGGCATCCGGCACCATCGACCACCGCGTGCTCGTGATCGACCACCGCGACAAGGCCGAGATCCTCACGTCGCTGGTCGACCGCGAGGGAAAGACGCTCATCTTCGCACGGACCCGCGCGTACGCCGAGATGCTGGCCGAACAGTTCGACGACGCCGGCATCCGCGCGGTCGCCCTCCATGGCGATCTCAACCAGGCCAAGCGCACACGCAACCTCGAGAAGCTGACGTCGGGACGCGTGGACGTACTGGTGGCGACGGATGTCGCGGCACGCGGCATCCACGTCGACGACATCGATCTCGTGATCCAGGCGGACGCGCCCGATGAGTACAAGACGTACCTCCACCGCTCCGGCCGCACCGGTCGCGCGGGGCGCAGCGGCACGGTCGTCACGCTCATCCCGCGCCAGCGCCGCCGCCGCATGACCGAGATGCTCGAGCGCGCCGAGATCGAGGCGCCGTTCGACGACGCCCGTCCGGGTGACGACGTCATCGACGAGCTGTCGGGCCGTGTCCCAACCGCCGCGGCGCTCACTGAGTAAGCGCCGATCGACGACGCGGGCGCATCCTTCGGGGTGCGCCCGCGTCGTCTGTCAGCGGGCGGTCATCGCCAGCGCGTCGGCGATGCGCCGGGAGCCGTACTCGAAGGCGTCGTCGACGTCGCGGCCCATGCGGAAGCGGTCGGCCAGCTCCATCGACACAAACCCGTGCACCCACGCGGTGAGTGTGCGCGCGGCGTCGAGCGCATGCTCCTCGCCCACGAGGTCGCTGGACACGGTGAGCACCGCCGCGATCGTCCCGGCGAGAACGGCCGGCTCGGGCAACGCCGCGTCAGGCAGGCGAGCGAACAGGAGCGAGTAGGCGTTCGGGCGTGCGTGCGCGAACGCCCGCGTCGCGTGCAGCAGCGCGAGGACCCGTTCACGGGGATCGTGGATGCCGGCCACCGCCGCATCCAGTGCGTCGCCGAGGTCGACGGCGACCCGTTCCATGACGAGCCGGGTCACGTCGTTGCGACTGCGGACGCGCTTGTACAGTGACGGTGCACGCACGCCGACAGCGGCGGCCACGGCCTGCATGGTCAGGGCGTCGGTGCCGTCCCGCTCGAGGATCTCGGTCGCTGCGGCGACGATGGCATCGACGTTGGTGCGCTCGGGGGTCGGCATCTCGAATCCTCCAGAATGGCTATTGACAATAGCCATCATAGCTACATATCGTAGCGATCATGGAACTTCGCCCCGGATTGAACCGCATCGGCAACGACATCGTCGCCTGCTACCTCGTCTCCGATGACAGTGGCATCACTCTCATCGACGCCGGCATCCCCGGCCAATGGAACGACTTCCTCGCCGAACTCACCGCCATGGGCCGGAGCATCGAGGACGTCCGCGGTGTCGTGCTGACGCACGGCGACAGCGACCACATCGGCTTCGCCGAGCGCCTGCGGCGCGACCACGGCGTCCCCGTCTACGTGCAGGAGGAGGATGCGGCGCGCGCTCGCGGCGAGGTCAAGTCCTCCGCCTCGTGGGGCGGCATGCGCATCGGCCCCACGGCCCGCTTCCTCTGGTACGCGGCCCTCCACGGCGGCCTGAAGACGGCGTACCTCACCGAGGTCGTGCCGATCCAGGCGGGTATCACCCTCCCGCTGCCCGGCTCGCCCGCCATCGTCTCGATGCCCGGTCACTCGCCGGGCAGCATCGCGGTGCACGTCCCCGCCGTGGATGCCGTCTTCGTCGGCGACGCCCTGACGACGCGCAACGTCCTGACCGGCGTCGAGGGTCCTGCGCCGGCGCCGTTCACCGACGACCCGGCCGAGGCCCTCGAGGTGCTGGACCACATCGCCGGCTTGACGGCGACCTGGGTCCTGCCGGGTCATGGAGCGCCCTGGTCGGACGGCGTGGACGAGGCCGTGCGCCGCGTGCGCGCGGCGGCCGCGGCGAAGGCCGCAGGCTCCGGCGAGGCGAAGGCGGCGTGACGGCGTCTCCGCCTCTGGCCGACCGCATCGAGGATCGGCCAGAGGTGGAGGAGTCGCATCCCGCGGCGACCGGAACGGGTCGCGGCCGTCGGGACTCGTCCGCCCCGCGTCGGTCGCGGTCTCAGAAGAGCCGATCCGCGGCCGTCGCCCCGACGGGTGGCCCGGTCTTGCGGATCGCGGCGCGCGCAGCGAGACCCGACACGGGGCCCCGAGGCGGGCCATCATCCTCGGCGCGCCCATCGAGTCCGTGCGCGCGCACCAGCGGCCGCACCCGCCGCGCGAGCCACTGCCGATAAGCCTGGGGTGCCATCGCGGCGGCACCCGGATAGAGCCCGCGATACGACGACACCAGCTCCGGATGCTCCCGCTCGAGCCACTCGAAGAACCACGGCTTGACCCCGGGCCGCAGGTGCAGGGCGCCGAACACGACGTTTCGGGCGCCCGCATCCTTCACCCGCCGGAGGGCGTCGTCGATCGCGGGGATCGAGTCGGTGAGGTGCGGCAGGATCGGCATCATGAACACCGTCACGCCGAAACCGGCATCGGTCGCGGCGCGGACCGTCTCGAGCCGAGCGGCGGCCGTGGGTGTGCCGGGTTCGACCGAGTGCTGGAGCCGCTCGTCGAAGACCGCGATCGACGTCGCGATCGTGACGTCGACGTGCGATGCCGCCTCCTTCAGCAGAGGCAGATCGCGACGGATCAGCGTTCCCTTCGTGAGCACGGAGAAGGACGTGCCCGATTCCGTCAGCGCCGAGATGATGCCCGGCATGAGGCGGTAGCGCCCCTCGGCGCGCTGATACGGATCGGTGTTGGTGCCGAGCGCGACCGGGTCGCGCTGCCAGCTGCCGCGGCGCAGCTCGCGCTGCAGCACCTCGCCGACGTTGATCTTGACCACGATCTGCGAATCGAAGTCGTGCCCGCCATCCAGATCGAGGTACTCGTGCGTGCCGCGGGCGAAGCAGTATGTGCATGCATGTGTGCAGCCCCGGTAGGGGTTCACCGTCCAGTCGAACGGCATGTGCGATGCGCCGGGAACGTGGTTGAGCGCGCTCTTCGCCATGACCTCGTGGAAGGTGACGCCGGCGAACTCCGGCGTCGTCACACTGCGGACGAGGCCGTTGAGCTGTTCGAGTCCGGGCAGGGCTGTGACATCGGTCGTCCCCAATTGCTGCCCTTGCCACCGCATGGACCCATAGGAACAGAAATACGATACTGTGTCAAGTGAGGGTCGAATTTTTGATCGACAAACGCATGACGACCTTGCCGGTCAGGTGCCGGCCCTCCAGCAGGCGGAAGGCGTCGTGCAGGTCGTCCAGTTCGAATTCCTCCTGCACCGGCAGCGTGAGGTGGCCCACTGCGACGTGGTTCGCGAGTTCTTGGAGCACGTCGGCGGAGCGCTCGCCGGCGGGCGTGACGAGGCCGAGCTCCGAGGCGGCGGGGTAGTCCGCGATGGTGCAGATGCGATCCGGTGCGACGCCGAGCGCGAGCGCGGCGTCGATCGTGGCGCGGCCTTGCGCATCCACCGCGGCAGTCACCTCGCCGAGGTCGCGCACGGCATCCACGAGGCCCTCGCCATAGACGACCGGCTCGATCCCCACCTCGCGGAGCCGATCGTGATTCGACGGACTCGCGGTGCCGATGACGCGGGCGCCGGCGCGCCGGGCGAGTTGCCCGTAGAGGAAGCCCACCCCGCCGGCGGCCGCGCCGACGAGAACCGTGTCGGCAGCGCCGATGGGCACGGCGCGCAGGCAGGCGACCGCGGTGAGACCCGGCGTGGCAAGAGACGCGGCGACCCCCCACGGGAGCGCCTCGGGCTTGCGCGCGAGATTGGCGGCCGACACCGCGAGCCGCTCGCGCAGGGTGGAGACGCCCCAACCGAGGACCTCGTCGCCCGCCTGCACGTACGTGCCGTCGAAGTACTGCGCACCGAGGCCGTCGCGCGTCACGGTGCCCGCGAAGTCGCCGCCGAGACCGCGGGGGAAGGCGCTCTTGAGGGGCACCGCGCCCGAGCGGGCCTTCGCATCCCAGAAGTTCAGCCCGACCGCCTCCACATCGACGATCACCTGTCCGTCGCGCGGCTGCGGCTCGGACACCTCGGCGATGTACAGGACCTCGGGCCCGCCCACTTCGTCGTAACGCACGGCTCTGCTCATGCGTCGATCATGCACCCATGGCCCGCCTAATAGGTGGGCGCTGCTGGCAAGCCGAAGAACTCTTCGAGGGTGTGGAATCCGCCGTCGTGGTACGCCTTCGCCAATTGCACCCCGATGAAGCGGAGGTGCCAGGGCTCCGACGTATACCCGGTGACCGGGGTGTGGCCGGCCTCGTAGCGCACGATCCAGCCGTACTCCCAGCCGTGCGCGACGATGAACTGGTCCTGCGGAGTGCCGGCGAGCATGTCGAGGGTGCCGCAGGATCGGCTGCACGCGACCACGTCTCCCGCGAGCCCCGACTGGTGCTCGCTGAACCCGGGCCTCGCGCTCACGAGGTCGGCCCCCGACGAGCCGCGGGAGTTCACCTGGACGCCGTAGGACGTGACCTGTGTGTGGTACGACCGGAACCCGCTGTCGAGCGCGATCGCGCCGACACCCGCCTGCTTCGCCGCCGCCGCCATCTTCGACAATGCGGCGGCGGCGTCGGAACGGAGCGATCCGCCGTTGATCACCTGCACGCCGGCGGGCGCGCCGACCGGTGACGGTGTGTAGTCCTTGGGGGAGTAGGGACGCTGCTTGTTCACGACGACCCACGTGAACGAGGGGTCGTCGAGATGGACGCACGGTGCTTGGCCCGTCGCGACCTGCTCGCGGAACGTTGCGGCGCCCCCGGCGGCCGTGACGGCGGCCTCGGTGTCGTGCGCGGCGAGCGCGGCGGTGAAGGCGGCGTCCGTGCAGGGATTGCGTGTGGTCGTCACCGTGGTCGGATCGACGGGCGGTGGCGTGGCCGACGGGCGGGGGGACGGAGAGGCGGATGCGGTGGCGACCGCAGCGGAACCGGGTGCCGTGCTCGTCCCGTACGCAGCCGCGCTCACCGCCGCGGTGCCTCCGGCCAGCAGGGCGCCGGCGGCGACGAGAGTGAAGACGCCTCGGGTGCGGCGTGCGCGCCGATCGGCGGAATGGCGCACCCGCGCGACGGCGTCCGTCAGGGGGTCGGCGATGTCCGGCGCGTGGGCACGCTCGGCCGCGGCGCGAGCGGCGCGGCGGGTCAGAGGGGTGCCGGTGCTGGGGTCCGTCACCCGCCCATTGTCCCCCAATCGTGCCGAAAGGCACCTCACAGGACGACGACGTGCGGGCACGAGTGAGACTGAGTACCATGAAAGGTGAGGATCAGTCTCACGGATTCACTACCGAAGGAGGACACCGCGATGGAGCGGGACATCTACGACGAGGACCACGAGGCGTTCCGCGACGTCGTCAAGGAGTTCGTCAAGCGCTACGTCACGAACGAGAAGCGCGAGCAGTGGGATGCTGCGGGCGAGATCGATCGCGAGACCATGCTGGCCGCCGGTGCGGCGGGAATCATCGGCCTGTCGGTGCCCGAGGAGTTCGGCGGTGCCGGGATGCTGCAGGACTACCGCTTCCGCGCGGTCGTCAACGAGGAGACCATCGCCGCCGGTGCGGGCTCGCTCGCGGGGGCCTTCGGCATCCAGGACGACCTGGCCGTGCCGTACCTCGTGCACATGGGCACGCAGGAGCAGAAGGAGAAGTGGCTCCCGCGCATGGCGACGGGCGAGATCCTCGGGGCGCTCGCGATGAGCGAGCCCGGGGCCGGCAGCGACCTGCGTGGCATCAAGACGACGGCCAAGCGCGTCGAGGGCGGCTACCTCGTCAACGGCGCGAAGACGTTCATCTCCAGCGGCAAGACCGCCGACATGATCGTCACGTTCGTCAAGACCGGCGAGGGCAACCGCCCCGACGCCTTCAGCATCCTGATCATCGAGAACGGGATGAGCGGCTTCGACCACGGCAAGAAGCTGCACAAGATGGGCTTCCAGGGGCACGACACCGCCGAGCTCTCGTTCAGCGACGTGTTCGTGCCGGAGGAGAACCTCATCGGCGGGCAGGAGGGCCGCGGCTTCGTCCAGCTCATGATGAACCTGCCGCTCGAGCGCCTGTCGATCGGCGTCGCCGCGGCGTCGGCGGCGCAGGCCGGGTTCGACTGGACCGTCGCCTACACGCGCGACCGCGAGGCGTTCGGCGAGCGGATCATCGACTTCCAGAACACGCGGTTCCAGCTCGCGACCGTCTCGGCCACCGTCGAGGCGCTGTGGGCCTACAACGACCGCGCCGTGAAGGCGTACGGGGAGTCGAAGCTCACCGCCGAGGAGGCGGCCAAGTACAAGTTCTGGGCGACCGAGCGCGAGTGGGAGGTGCTCGACACCTGCGTGCAGCTCCACGGCGGCTACGGGTACATCACCGAGTACCCGATCGCCCGTGCGTTCCTCGATGCCCGCGTTCACCGCATCTACGGCGGCACGAACGAGATCATGCGCGACATCGTCAGCCGCCCGTTCGCCAAGTAGCCGACACGATTCAGGATGCCGTCTCCCTCGGGGAGGCGGCATCCGTCGTTCACGGTCCGCACGACCCGCCCGGACGACGAGCTCAGACGAGCAGGAACAGGGCCGCCGACACCGCCCAGAAGAGCACGACGAAGACCACATCCCGCACCCGGAACGGCACGTGGTGCCGCTCGGTGCGAGTCGGGTGGGCGCCGAAGGCACGCGCATCCATCGCCAGCGCGACGCGCTCCGCGTGCCGGATCGAGCCGGCCAGCAGCGGAACGACATAGCCGTACCAGCGTGCGATCGCCGCGAACGGACCGCGCCCGCCGTGCGCGCCGCGCACCCGGTGCGCCTGCCGGATGAGATCCAGCTCGTGGCCGAAACGGGGGACGAAGCGGAACGCCGCGATCGCCGTGTAGCCGACGCGGTACGGGACGCGGAGCTGCTGCACGAGCGACCGCGCGAGGTCCGGCCCGCTCGTCGACATGCCCGCGACGAGTGCGAGCGCGATGATCGCGACCAGCCGCAGAGCGGTGGCGAAGCCGACGACAACGGCCCCGCCGTACAGCGTCCAGCCGCCGAGCCGCAGGACGACGACATCGTGCGGTACCTGAGCGGGGTCGGTCCAGATCGACAGCCCGACACCGACGAGCACGGCGACTGCGGGGAGCCCCACGAACAGCAGCAGCGCCAGGGCGCGCGTTATCCGCATCCCGACCAGCAGGATCGCGTACGCGAGCACGATGAAGGCGAGCGGCGTCACCAGGTCGCGCACGAAGACGAGCAGCACCATCGCCGGCAGCGGCGCGGCGAGCTTCGCGAGCGGGTTCAGCCGGTAGAGGAAGCCGAGGGATGCGGGCATCTCGGCGTAGGGGTCGAGGCTCATGAGGAGCCTCCGGGAAGGTCCGCGAGGCGCATCGCCGAGGCGAGCTCAGGATGCTGCGACAGCCCATCCAGCGCCTGCCGAAGAGGCGGGGGCCGCAGCCCCGACCGCGCGAGCAGCTCGAGGTCGGTGAAGAGGTCGGCTGTCGCCGCATCCGCGACGACCCGCCCGTCCGAGAGGACCACCACGCGTTGCGCGTGGTCGGTGACGAGCTGCATGTCATGGGTCACCATGAGGACCGTCGTGCCGTCGTCGTTCAGGTCGCGCAGAAGCGCCAGCAGCTCGTCCGCCCGTGCGCGATCCTGCCCGAACGTCGGCTCGTCGAGCGCCAGGATCGGTGCGCCGGCGATGAGCGCTGTGCCCACCGACAGGCGTCGCTTCTGACCGCCGGAGAGGAGGAACGGATGGATGCCCGCCTTCTCGGCGAGTCCGAACCGCGCGAGCATGCGCTCGACCTCGGCGGTCGACGTGCCGCCGTGCGCGAGCTCGCCCGCGACCGTGTGGGTGATGAATTGGTGCTCGGGGTTCTGGAACACGAACCCGATCGCGCGGGCAAGGCTTCCGGAATCGAGCCGGGAGACGTCCTGGCCGTCGATCCGGACGGTCTCCCGGGGAGGTCTGACGACGCCGGCGATCGCCTGCAGCAGGGTCGTCTTGCCCGCCCCGTTCGCGCCGACGATCGCGACGAACTCGCCGCGGTGGATGTCGAGGTCGATCCCGTGGAGGACCTCGGTGCGCCCGCGGCGCAGGGTGAGATCGCGCACGGTGATCAGCGGCGCGAGGGCCGCGGAGGCGGTCTCCGCGCACACCGCGGAATGCGGCGCGACCTCCGACCCGGAACGCGGGTGCGCCTCGAGCGCCGCCCGCAGCTCCGCGGGCGTGAGCGGCACCGGATCCAGCGCATACCCGGCGCGCCGCAGCCGCAGGGCGGCGAGCGTCGACACCGGGAGCCACACGCCCAGCTCGTGCAGCTCGTCGGCGCGCGTGCGCAGGAGGTCGATCGGACCGTCGGCGATCAGCATCCCGCCCTGATCCAGGACGACCACGCGCGTCGCGAGGGCCACCGCGGCATCGAGATTGTGCTCGATCAGGACGATCGCGCGATCTCCGGCGGCGACGACTCCCGACAGGGTCGCGTAGACCTCGTCGACCCCGCGGGGGTCGAGGTTCGCGGTCGGCTCGTCCAGCACGAGCAGCGGCGAGCCCATCGCCAAGGCCGCCGCGATCGCGAGCCGCTGGCGGCCGCCGCCGGACAGCCGGTCGGGGTTCTCGCGACGGCGGTCCCACAGGCCGACGCGCCGCAGCGCGTCCTCGGTGCGCGCCAGCACCTGCTCCACGGGAAGCAGCAGGTTCTCAGGCCCGAAGGCCACCTCGTCGAGGACGCTGCCGGTGACCAGCTGCGCATCCGGATCCTGGAACACCATCGCGACATGCGTGCTCAGCTCTGCCACGGTGGAGTCCGCCGCGGTGATCCCGGCGATCTCGACCGATCCGGCCACCGCGGCCGGCACGTCGTGGGGGATCAGCCCGTTGAGCGCCAGCGCGAGCGTCGACTTGCCGGACCCGCTCGGCCCGAGCACGAGCACGACCTCGCCGGGGCGGACGTCGAACGAGACGTCCGCCGGCGTCGGGGACCACGCATCCACATGAGTGACCGCGAGGTGCCGCACGCGAGCGAGCGGCCCCGCGGACTCAGGCGGCACGGCCGGATGCCGGCCGGCTCGGGGTGAGCCGGCTCATCGGCGCACCGTGCGCGCGACCCCCGCGTTGCGGAGGGCGACGCCGATGCGCAGCCCGATCCAGGTCCAGAGCACCGGGGCGAGCAGCAGCACGGCGTACAGCGTGATCGTCGCCCAGAGGGGGAGCGCCGCGGCGTTCAGCACGAAGCCCATCACGACCGCCAGCGCGACCCCGACGATTCCGGCGGAGATGAAGAACCGCCAGGGCGCCCACGACCGGTACCGGGTGAGGGCGGCGACACCCTCCTGCAGGCCGCCGATGAGGAGCGCGGTGCCGAGGTAGCGGCCGATCCACTGCGGCGCGAAGGCGCTCGCGATCAAGGCGGCGAAGAGGTGGGTCAGCAGCGCCACCCACGGCAGTCGCAGCAGCGCCTGTGCGACGACACCGGGGATGACGTGGGAGGCGAGCACCAGTCCGTACAGGACCGGGAGCGTCGCGAAGACGACGGGGCTGACGTAGCCCGCGACGGCGGCCAGGAGGCCGGTGGCCACGCCGATGGCCGCGCAGATCAGCAGGACGCGCGTCGACAGCGTGCGGGATGGGGCCACGGGCACAGCCTAGCGGTCGGCAGTGAGGGTACCCTAACTCCCTCAGATCCGGCGGTGCCGGCGGGTCAGCCGCACGGCCGGCATCGGGGGAGCGGGGATCCGCTCGTCACCGTGACCCACGACGTGCCCGAAGCGGGGCGAATCGGCCTCCCACGCCTCGCGCGCCTCGACGATCTCGTCGTGCGTCCGGCCGACGAAGTTCCACCACATCACGATCTCGTCCTCGAACGGCTCACCCCCGAGCACGAAGATCGTGGCGTCGGCGTCCGCCCGCAGCGACGCCTCGGATCGATGGATGCCGAGATAGAGCAGGTGGTCGCGCGCGACCGCGGAGCCCTCGACGGCGACCTCGCCCGTCACGCCGACGATCCCGTACTCCCAGTCCGGCTCGAGCGGCAGCGTCACGTCGACCCCCGCGGGCACCGAGATCTCCACGCCGGCGATCGGCGTGTAAGCGGAGGCGGGGGATGCGACGCCCCCGAACGCGCCCATCACGATCGTCGCCGTGGCTCCTGAGCCGAGGTCGAGCGTCGGCAGCTGCAGGTGCTGCTCGAAGGCCGGCTCACCGTGTCGCCGCGACTCGGGCAGCGCGACCCACAGCTGCAGCGCGTCGAGCGGGATGGGCTCCTCGCCGACGGAATACTCGGAGTGCGCGATGCCCGCCCCGCTCGTCATGAGGTTCAGCTGCCCGCGGCGGAGCACGACGTCGCTGCCGACGGTGTCACGATGGCGCACCTCGCCGATGAGCGGCCACGTGACGGTCTGCAACCCGATGTGGGGGTGCGGCTCGACACGCATCCGCGTCGGGTCGGGGCCGAAGCGGTCGAGGAAGCACCAGGCGCCGATCATGGGCAGGTCGCGCTGCGGGAGAGCGCGCCGCACCTGCATCGCGCGCACCCCGCCGAGCGGGACCTCGCGAGCCTCGAGCAGCAGGGTTCGAGGGCCGTCGCATTCGGCAGCGGACTCGGCTTCCATCGGGCCGGCATCCAGGCGGGTCATGCCGCCAGGCTACGCCGCGTCGCGCGCGCTGGCAGACTCGGACGGTGCCTGCTTCGCTGATGGATGCCGTCCCCCTCGGCGCCGAGCCCGACGACGTCTACACGGGCTTCGTCGGGTGGGCCGAGGACCAGGGGTTCACGCTGTACCCGGCGCAGGACGAGGCCGTCATCGAGATCGTCTCCGGGGCGCACGTCATCCTGTCGACGCCGACCGGCACGGGCAAGTCGCTCGTCGCGGTCGCCGCGCATGCCGCCGCACTCGCCCGAGGCGGGCGCTCCTACTACACCGCGCCCATCAAAGCCCTCGTCAGCGAGAAGTTCTTCGCGCTGGTCGAGATCTTCGGCGCCGCGAACGTGGGCATGGTCACAGGCGACTCGTCGGTCAACGCGGATGCGCCGATCGTCTGCTGCACCGCGGAGATCCTCGCGAACCTGGCGCTCCGCCAGGGTGCTGTCGCGGATGTCGGCCAGGTCGTGATGGACGAGTTCCACTACTACGGCGATCCCGATCGCGGCTGGGCGTGGCAGGTGCCGCTCCTGCTGCTGCCGCGCACGCAGTTCATCCTCATGTCGGCGACGCTCGGCGACGTGACCGCGATCGCCGACGACCTCACTCGCCGCACCGGCATGCCCGTCGCGCGGATCACGGGCGTGGAGCGGCCGGTGCCGCTGCATTTCGAGTACGTGCGCACCCCCATCCACGAGACCGTCGAGGAGCTGCTTCACACGGCGCGCGCGCCGATCTACATCGTGCACTTCTCGCAGGCCGCGGCGATGGAGCGGGCGCAGGCGCTGTCATCCATCCGCATCGTCGACCGCGCGCAGCGCGACGAGATCGCCGACGCCATCGGCGGCTTCCGCTTCACCACGGCCTTCGGCCGCACCCTCTCCCGGTACGTGCGGGCCGGCATCGGCGTGCACCACGCCGGGATGCTGCCGCGCTACCGCCGGCTCGTCGAAACGCTCGCCCAGCGCGGGCTGCTGCGCGTGATCTGCGGCACCGACACCCTCGGCGTCGGCATCAACGTGCCGATCCGGACGGTGCTGCTCACGGCGCTGACGAAGTTCGACGGACAGCGGATGCGGCAGCTCACGGCTCGTGAGTTCCACCAGATCGCGGGCCGTGCGGGCCGTGCCGGCTACGACACAGCGGGGACCGTCGTCGTCATGGCGCCCGAGCACGAGATCGAGAACGCCGTCCAGCTCGCGAAGGCCGCGGACGACCCGAAGAAGCTCAAGAAGATCATCCGCAAGAAGGCGCCGCAGGGCTTCGTCAACTGGACCGAGAGCTCCTACGACCGTCTCATCGCCGCAGAGCCCGAGCCGCTCACACCGCAGCTGCAGCTCACCGCGGCGATGCTCATCAACGTCATCGCACGCGGCGGCGACGTGCTGCACAACATCCGCTCCCTCGTGTTCGACAACCACGAGCCGCGCGCCCGCCGGTACGAGCTCGCCCGGCGCGCGCTCGCGATCTTCCGCACCCTCGTGGTGGCGCAGGTCGTCGTGTGGGATGCCTCCGGGATCCGGCTCACCGTCGAGCTGCAGCCGAACTTCGCCCTCAATCAGCCGCTCTCGCCGTTCGCGCTCGCCGCGATCGACCTCCTGGATCCGCAGGATGCCCCGGGCGGCGTCGGCACGGGTCACTACGCCCTCGACGTCGTGAGCGTCATCGAGTCGACCCTCGACGACCCGCGGCCCGTGCTGTCGCAGCAGGAGTTCCGGGCGCGCGGCGAGGCGGTCGCGGCCATGAAGCGCGACGGCCTCGACTACGACGAGCGGATGGAGGCCCTCGAGGAGATCACCTACCCGCAGCCTCTGGCCGAGCTGCTCGCGGAGGCCTACGCCGTGTTCGCCTCGAGCCAGCCGTGGGTGCTCGACTTCGCCCTGCGTCCCAAATCCGTCGTGCGGGACATGTTCGAGCGCGCCCTCTCGTTCACGGAGCTCATCTCGCTGTACCAGCTCGCGCGCAGCGAGGGTCTCGTTCTGCGCTACCTCAGCGACGCCTATCGCGCGATCCGGCAGACCGTACCCGCGGACGCGCAGACCTCCGACCTGCTCGACGTCATCGCGTGGCTCGGCGAGATGGTCCGCCAGGTCGACTCGAGCCTCGTCGACGAGTGGGAGTCGCTCGTCAATCCGTCGCTCGATCCGGACGAACCCGTCGTCCCGCCCGCGCCGCCGTCGGTGCTCACGAACCGCCGCGCGTTCGGGGTGCTCGTGCGCAACGAGCTGTTCCGCCGTGTGCAGCTCGCCGCGCTCCAGCGCGACGACGACCTGGTGGAGCTGGATCCGGATGCGGGCTGGCCCGAGGCCCTCGACGCCTACTACGACGACCACGACGAGATGCTCACCGGCGGCCCGGCGAGATCGGCGGCCCTCGTTCACATCGAGGAGCACGCGGACGCGTGGAACGTCGAGCAGACGATCGACGATCCGGCCGGCGACCACGATTGGCGCATACGCGGCGTGGTCGACATCCCGGCGTCCGAGGAGGCGGGGACGGCCGTCGTGCGCGTGACGGAGGTCGTCCGGCTGTAGGTCGGTCATGCTCCGTTCAGGCTCGGGCCGGAGAATGGCCCGATGCCTCTCACGCGTTCTCGATCCGGCTCGCCGTGCCGGTGGCCGAGGCGCGCCCGCCGCCTCGCCGTCGGCGTCACGGCGCTCATCGCGATCGGGGGAGCGGCCGTCGCCTGCGCACCGGATCGGCCCTCAGCATCCGGTTCGCCGTCGACCTCCTCTGAACGGCCGAGCGCGACTCCGACGCCGACCCCGACCGTCGATCCGATCGGCGCACTGACGCTCGAACAGCGCGTCGGCCAGCTGTTCATGGTGGGCACGAGCGTGCGCGGCGCGGACCCGGTGACCCTCTCGGCCATCGCGGACCGGCACGCGGGCAGCATCTTCCTGCACGGCAGGTCGCAGGCGGGGGTGGATGCCACGGCATCCCTCGTCCGCTCGTTCACGTCGCTCGTGTCTCCGGCGACGACCGGCGACGAGCCGCTCTGGGTGGCGACCGACCAGGAGGGCGGCCAGGTCCAGGTGCTGCAGGGTCCCGGGTTCGACCGCATCCCCGCCGCCCTGGCGCAGGGGGCGATGCCGCCCGCCCAGCTCGCGATGCAGGCGCGGACCTGGGGCGGCCAGCTCGGCATGGCCGGCGTCAACATGAACCTCGCCCCCGTCGCCGACATCGTCACGAGCGCCGGCGCCGCGCGGTCGAATGCGCCGATCGGCGCGATGCAGCGCGAGTACGGCTTCGACGCGCAGACCGTGGAGTCGCACGCGGGCGCCTTCGCGGACGGGATGCGGGCCGCCGGCGTCGTCCCGACGTTCAAGCACTTCCCGGGCCTCGGGCGGGTGACCGGGAACACCGACGTCGACGAGGGCATCGTCGACGACACGGTGGATGCGGGGGCCTCCGACGTCGACGTGTACCGCCGCCTCACGGCCGGGCCGGGCGTCTCGACCGTGATGCTGTCGACGGCGGTCTACGAGAAGATCGACCCCACCGCGCCCGCGGTGTTCTCGAAGGCGATCGTGACCGACCTCCTCCGCGACGAGGTGGGCTTCGACGGGGTCGTCATGACCGACGACCTGTCGGCCACCGCGCAGGTGAAGGCGTGGTCACCCGCCGACCGGGCGGTGCTGTCGATCCAGGCCGGTGTCGATGTGGTGCTCGTCTCGGCGGACCCGACCGTCTACGCGCCGATGTACGACGCCGTCCTGGCGAAGGCCGAGGCCGATCCGGGCTTCCGGCAGCAGGTGGATGACGCGGCCCGCCGCGTCGTGGAGGCCAAGGCCCGCGGCTGAGAACGGCGGGCCCTCAGCTCTCGGCCGGCCAGTCGATCTTCAGACCGGGGACCTCGTACTCGCGCAGGTACTTCGTCACGACCGGGCACCGGGGGACCACGGTCTCGCCGCGGGACGCGACATCCTCCATGGCCCGCTCGACGACGATGCCGGCGAGGCCCTGCCCGCGGAAGGCCGGATCGATCAGCGTGTGCGGGAAGACGAGGCGCCCGTGCGTGTCCTTGATGAACTCGGTGAATCCGGCGAGCGTGTCGCCGACGCGCAGCTCGTAGCGGTGGGTCTCGTCATTGCGCGTCACGGTGATGTGGTCCATCGCGTTCATGCGTCCACTCAATCACGTCGCAGGGCGGCCGAGACCGAGGGGGCGGCATCCGTCCGGTGAACGGATGCCGCCCCCTGCGGTCACGAGAGGTCAGCGCGTGAGCGCAGCGTCCTCCTCGGAGGCCCGCTCCGAGGCGCCATCCTGCAGCGAGACGGTCGCGAGCGACCGGGCCTCGCGGGTCGCGAGGTCGTCGCTGTCGTCGTCGAGGTCCTCGGCGAACGGCTGGCCGTCGCGCGGAGCGTGGTAGAGCTCCTCGTCCAGGATGCCTTCGCGCCGCGAGACGATCGTCGGCACGAGCGCCTGACCGGCGACGTTGACCGCCGTGCGGCCCATGTCGAGGATCGGGTCGATCGCGAGCAGCAGACCGACGCCCTCGAGCGGCAGTCCCAGGGTCGACAGCGTGAGCGTCAGCATGACGACGGCGCCCGTGGTGCCGGCGGTGGCCGCCGAACCGACCACCGACACGACGATGATCATGAGGTACTGCCACCACTGCAGCTGGATGCCGTAGAACTGCGCGACGAAGATCGCGGCGATCGCCGGGTAGATGGCCGCGCAGCCGTCCATCTTGGTGGTCGCGCCGAGCGGCACGGCGAACGACGCATAGCCGCGCGGCACGCCGAGGTTCCGCTCGGTGACCCGCTGCGTCAGAGGCAGCGTGCCGATCGACGAGCGGCTGACGAAGCCGAGCTGGATGGCCGGCCACGCGCCCGAGAAGTACTGGCGGATCGACAGGCGGTTGCTCTTGAGGATGATCGGGTACACCACGAACAGCACGAGCGCGAGGCCGATGTAGATGGCGCCGGCGAACCAGGCGAGCGACGTCAGGCGCTCCCATCCGTACGTCACGACCGCCGAGCCGATGAGGCCCAGGGTGCCGAGCGGCGCGATGCGGATGATCCACCACAGCACGCGCTGGATGACCTTGAGCAGCGACTCGGTGAAGACCAGGAACGGCTCGGCCTTCTTGCCGGCCTTCAGCGCGGCGATGCCGACGGCCGCCGCGACGACGATGACCTGGAGGACGTTGAATCCGACGGTCGAGGTGATCGCACCCGAGGCCGGGTCGGCGGCGCTCGTGACCTGGAGCCCGAGGAAGTTCTGGGGGATGAGCCCGATGAGGAAGTTCCACCAGGTGCCCACTGTGTAGGGGTCACCGGGCTGGAGGTCCGTGCCCGCACGGCTGCCGGGCTGGATCACCAGGCCGAGCACGATGCCGATCGACACGGCGATGAACGCGGTGATCGCGAACCACAGGATCGTCTGGCCCGCGAGGCGCGCCGCGTTCTGCACGCGGCGCAGGTTCGAGATGCTCGCGACGATCGCGGTGAAGATGAGCGGCACGACGGCGGCACGCAGGAGGGTCACGTAGGACGTGCCGATGGTGGCGAGCGTGTCGGAGAGCGGCGTGTGGGTGGTGGCGCTCGCGCCGAGGCTGCGAGCGAGCAGACCGAGGGCGACACCGAGGATGAGGGCGACGACGATCTGGAAGCCGAACGAGGTCAGCACCTTGCGCAGGGGGCTGCGCGTATCGGGTGCCTTCGCACGGCGAGCGGGGGATGTTGCGGACATGCGGGGGTTACTCCTTAGGGGTTCCGTCCACCGTATGGAATATCGGATCCCATTCAGACGGATGTTTCTTCCTGTGACAGCCCTGTCAGCAACCGATGCCCGCGCTGAAGATATTCCCCCTGAGGTCGACGTCGACACCGGTGCTGTCGGCGCCCGCGGATATCGTGGGGCGGGTGGATGCTGGGCAGCGAGTGGTGGACGCGCACTCCGTCCTGCACGAGGTCTACGGCTACGACGACTTCCGCGGCGACCAGGCGGCGATCGTCGAGCACGTGATCGCGGGCGGGGATGCCGTCGTCCTGATGCCGACCGGCGGCGGCAAGAGCATCACCTATCAGGTGCCCGCTCTGGTGCGTCCCGGCACCGGACTCGTCGTGAGCCCGCTCATCGCGCTCATGCACGATCAGGTGGATGCGCTGCTCGCCAACGGCGTGCGGGCCGCGTACCTCAACTCGACGCAGTCGGTCGACGAGCGCCGCATGGTCGAGCGCGCCTACCTCGACGGAGAGCTCGACCTCCTCTATGTCGCGCCCGAGCGCCTCGGCAACGCGAACACCGTCGCGTTCCTGCAGCGCGGCGAGCTGAGCGTCATCGCCATCGACGAGGCGCACTGCGTGTCGCAGTGGGGTCACGACTTCCGTCCCGATTACCTCGCCCTCGGCGGGCTCGCCGACGCGTTCCCCGGCGTCCCGCGCATGGCGCTCACCGCGACGGCCACGCGCGAGACCCACCGCGAGATCACCGAGCGCCTCCGGCTGCCCGACGCCCGCCACTTCGTCGCCAGCTTCGACCGGCCGAACATCCAGTACCGCATCGAGCCGAAGGTCGACGCGCGACGTCAGCTGCTCGCGTTCATCCGGTCGTTCCCCGACGCCGCGGGCATCGTCTACGCGCTCAGCCGCAAGTCGGTCGAGCAGGTCGCCGACTACCTCGCCGGTCAGGGGATCGACGCGCTGCCGTATCACGCCGGACTGCCCGCGCAGCAGCGGGCGGCCAACCAGTCCCGGTTCCTTCGGGAGGATGGCGTCGTGATGGTCGCGACCATCGCCTTCGGCATGGGGATCGACAAGCCGGACGTGCGGTTCGTCGCGCACATCGACCTGCCGAAGTCGGTCGAGGGGTACTACCAGGAGACCGGCCGCGCCGGCCGCGACGGCGAGCCGTCGGTCGCCTGGATGGCCTACGGCCTCGGCGACGTCGTGCAGCAGCGCCGGCTGATCGAGGCGTCCCCCGGCGACCGCGCGTTCAAGACACGGCTGGGAAGCCACCTCGATGCGATGCTCGCCCTGTGCGAGACGGTGGGATGCCGGCGCCAGAACCTGCTCGGATACTTCGGCGAGACCTCCGAGCCGTGCGGCAACTGCGACACGTGCCTGACCCCGCCCGAGACCTGGGATGGCCTCATCCCCGCCCAGAAGCTGCTGTCGACGATCGTCCGGCTGCAGCGCGAGCGGGGTCAGGCCTACGGCGCAGGTCAGCTCGTCGACATCCTGCGCGGCGCATCCACCGAGCGTGTGCGCCAGTTGAACCACGACACGCTCGCGACGTTCGGCATCGGCGCCGACCTCGCCGAGCAGGACTGGCGGAGCGTCGTGCGCCAGCTGCTCGCCCGGGGCCTGCTCGTCGCGCGCGGCGAGTACGGCACCCTCGGTCTCACCGACGCGAGCGCCGGCGTGCTGCGCGGGGACGCGGAGGTTCCGCTCCGCCGCGATGTGCTCGGCCGCTCGAGCTCGAGCAGGTCGCGCAAGCCCGCGTCCTCCGACGCGGTCGCACCCGCGAATCAGGGACTGTTCGAGGCGCTTCGTGCCTGGCGTGCCGACACGGCGCGCGAGCAGGGCATGCCGGCCTACATCGTCTTCGGGGATGCCACGCTGCGCGCCCTGGCCGAGCAGCGACCAGCGACCCTCGCCGACCTCGACGGCATCAGCGGCATCGGCGCGAAGAAGCGCGAGGCCTACGGAGAGGCCGTGCTCGCGGTGGTCGCCGCCTCCGCATGACGGGCACTCCCGCGTCCTAGGCTGGCGGAATCGGGCCGACAGGGCCCGGCAATCCGGAGGGCCCGCGTCACCCGTGCGGGCCGGAGAGGGTTCGACGATGAGCCTCAGCAATATCGAGATCGCACAGGGCGCCCGGATGCTGCCCATCGGAGAGGTCGCCGACGGTCTCGGCATCCCCTTCGACAGCCTGGAGCCGTACGGACGCTTCAAGGCCAAGGTCTCGCTGCCGTTTCTCCGGTCGCTGCGCGACCGGCCGCAGGGCAAGCTCATCCTGATGACGGCGATCTCGCCGACGCCTGCGGGTGAGGGCAAGACGACCACCACCGTCGGCCTCGGCGACGCGCTGAGCCGCATCGGCGAGCGATCGATGATCTGCTTGCGCGAGCCGGCGCTCGGACCCGTCTTCGGCATGAAAGGCGGGGCTGCCGGCGGCGGCTACGCGCAGGTCGTGCCGATGGAGGACATCAACCTGCACTTCACGGGCGACTTCGCCGCGATCGAGGCCGCCACCAATCTCCTCGCGGCGCTCGTCGACAACCACGTCACGCACGGCAACGCGCTCGACATCGACACCCGCAGGATCACCTGGCGGCGCGTGCTCGACGTCAACGACCGGTCCCTGCGCGATGTCGTGATCGGACTGGGGGGTCTGGGCAACGGCAACCCCCGCGAGACGGGCTTCGACATCGTCGTCGCCTCCGAGGTCATGGCGATCTTCTGCCTCGCCACGAGCATCGCCGATCTCCGGGAGCGCCTCGGCGACATCGTCGTCGGGTACACGCGTGGGCGGGCCCCGGTGCGCGCCCGCGACCTGCAGGCCCACGGTGCGATGACCGCGGTGCTGCGCGACGCGATCTCGCCGAACCTCGTGCAGACCCTCGAGAACACCCCGGCCTTCGTCCACGGCGGCCCGTTCGCGAACATCGCCCATGGCTGCAGCTCGGTCATCGCCACCAGCGCCGCGCTGCGCCTCGCCGACTACGTCGTCACCGAGGCGGGGTTCGGGGCGGATCTCGGCGCGGAGAAGTTCGTCGACATCCTGTGCCGGACGACCGGTCTGCGCCCATCGGCGGCGGTCATCGTGGCGACCGTGCGCGCGCTGAAGTTCCACGGCGGCGTCGAGGTCGTCGACCTCCCGACTCCCGACGTCGCGGCGCTGGAGCGCGGGATGGTCAACCTGCGCCGACACGTGAAGACCGTGCGTGAGACGTGGGGCATCCCGGCCGTCGTGGCCGTCAACCACCGCGCCGAGGACACGGCTGAAGAGATCGCGGCCCTCGTCGCCGCCGTCGAGAAGGCCGGCGCCAAGGCGATCGTCGCGAAGCACTACGCCGAAGGCGGGGCGGGAGCAGAGGATCTCGCCCGCGAGGTCGTCCGCCTCTGCGCGGAGCCGACCGATCTGCACTTCACGTACCCCGACGAGTTCGGGCTATGGGACAAGATGAAGGCGATCGCCACGCGCATCTACGGCGCGAGCGACATCATCGCCTCCACCGCGGTGCGCACGCAGGTTCGCCGCCTCCAGGAGGAGGGCTACGGCGACTACCCGGTCTGCGTCGCGAAGACCCAGCACTCGTTCTCGACGGATGCCAAGCTCCGGGGCGCGCCGTCGAACCACGTCGTGGACATCCGGGAGGTGCGGCTTGCCGCCGGCGCGCGGTTCGTCGTGATGATCTGCGGCGACATCATGACGATGCCGGGGCTGCCCGCATCCCCCGCCGCCAACTCGATCGATGTCGACGACGACGGCCGCATCACCGGCCTCTTCTGACGCGGCGCGCAAAACCTAGCGGCATTCGGTTTATGATGGGCCGATGAGCAACGACGCCGAACTCGACACCGTCATCGACACCCGCTATCGCGATGCCTCCCTCCCCGTCGACGAGCGCGTCGAGATCCTCCTCAGCCAGATGACGCTCGAGGAGAAGGCCGGCCTCTTCTTCCACACGATGATCGCGATGGGCGAGGACGGCGAGCTCTCCGAGGGCGACCCGGTGTTCGGCATCGCCTCGAATCGCGAGTACATCGCCGGCCGCCACCTGTCGCACTTCAACCTGCTCGGCATCGCGCCGAAGGCGAGCGACATCGCGTCGTGGCACAACAGGGTGCAGGAGGTGGCGGCATCCACCCGCCTCGGCATCCCCGTCACGATCTCGACCGACCCGCGCCACTCGTTCAGCGAGAACCCGGGCGCCGCGTTCTTCGCCGGACCGTTCTCGCAGTGGCCGGAGCCCCTCGGGCTCGCGGCGACCGCCGATGCCGAGCTCGTCGAGCGCTTCGGCGACATTGCGCGCCAGGAGTACACGGCCGTCGGCATCCGCGTCGCACTGCACCCGCAGGTCGACCTCGCCACGGAGCCGCGCTGGGCGCGCCAGCTGCAGACGTTCGGAGAGGATGCCGATCTCTCGGGCGAGCTCGGTGCGGCCTACGTGCGCGGGTTCCAGGGCTCCTCGTTCGGACCGGGCTCCGTCTCGACGATGACCAAGCACTTCCCGGGCGGTGGCCCGCAGAAGGACGGCGAGGACCCGCACTTCGACTACGGCCGCGAGCAGGTCTACCCGGGCGACAACTTCGAGCACCACCTGAAGCCGTTCGAGGCCGTCTTCGCGGCCGGCGGCCGGCAGATCATGCCGTACTACGGCATGCCCGTCGGCACCGCCTACGAGGAGGTCGGCTTCGGCTTCAACAAGGGCGTCCTCACGGGTCTGCTGCGTGAACGCTACGGCTTCGACGGCATCGTCTGCACCGACTGGGGTCTCATCACCGACCAGCCGATCATGGGCACCGACTTCGCGGCACGCGCGTGGGGCGTCGAGCACCTCTCGCCGGCGGAGCGCATGGTGAAGGTGCTGGATGCGGGTGCCGACCAGTTCGGCGGCGAGCACGACCCCTCGATGCTCGTGGAGCTCGTCGAGTCGGGCGCGGTGAGCGAGGACCGGCTGGATGTGTCTTGCCGGCGCCTGCTGCGCGAGAAGTTCCTGCTCGGCCTGTTCGAGAACCCGTTCGTGGATGTCGAGGCGGCCGATGCCGTCGTGGGCTCGGCCGCGTTCCGGGCGGCGGGTCTGGATGCGCAGCGCGCGTCGGTCGTGGTGCTCTCGAACGGATCGGCGCTGCCCTTCGCGCGCGGCGCCAAGCTGTACGTCGAGGGCATCGCCCCCGAGGCCGCCGCCGCCTACGGCGAGGTGGTGGAGACCCCGGGTGAGGCGGATGTCGCGATCCTCCGCATCCAGGCGCCCTACGAGGTGCGCGACTCGATGTTCGAGAACTTCTTCCATGCCGGGTCGCTCGAGTTCCCTGAGGACGTCGTCGCCCACGTGCGCGAGGTCGCCGCTGCGGTGCCGACCGTGGTCGACGTGTTCCTCGACCGGCCCGCCATCCTCGCGCCGGTGGTCGAGGCCGCGGACGCGGTCGTCGCGAACTGGGGTGCGAGCGCGGGCGCGCTCCTGGACGTGCTGTCCGGCACCGCTCCGGCGCAGGGCACTCTCCCGTTCGACGTGCCGCGCAGCATGGCGGCCGTCGAGGCATCCCGTCCCGACGTGCCGTTCGACACGGAGGACCCGCTCTTCCGCTTCGGCCACGGCCTCACGCTCTGAGGCTCGCGTCAACTGGCGCTACGCGAGGCCTTCGCCCTCTTCGTCGAGCGCCTCTTCGGCGAGCTCATGCACGGCGCGCCGCGGCACCACGACGACGGGGACGGGGGAGTGGCGCACGACCTTCGCGGCGTGCGAGCCGAGGAAGACCCGGGCGATCGGCCCGAGGCTGCTCGACCCGACGACCAGCACGTCGTCCGCGTTCCACTCGACGTCGTCGATGGCCGACTCCCACGTGTGGCCCATGCCGACGACGGTTCCGGCGGTCTCTGGCGGTCGCGGCAGCGACGAGACCTCGCCGAGGAGCTGCTGCGCGTGTCGCTCGATGTCGTGCGCCCACTCGCCGATGATGTGCTGCTCGTCGTCGAGGCCTGTCCCCGCCGTGCCCGACACGATCGGAACCACGGCGAACGACGCGATCCGCAGCGATGCGCCCACCTGCGCGGCGATGCCCGCGGCCCCGATGACGAGGTCGGCCGCGGCCTCTGTTCCACCGTAGGCCGCGGTGATCCGCCCGACGCGGGCGTCGTCCTTCGTGCGGAACCCGCGGGGCGCGATCGCGACGGGCACGTGCGACGCGTGCACCAGCGCATCGCTCTCCGAACCGAGGGCGATGCGCCCGAGGGGGCCCGCGGAGGACGATCCGACGACCACGAGGTCGCAGCCCCGCTCATCGACGAGTTCGAGCAGTCCGCGGCGGGCGGAGGACGCCTCGCGCAGGACGTAGTCCGCCTTGACGGAGCCCCCGAGCACGGCGGCGGCGTGGTCGAGGACGACGTTCGCCGTCTGGTGCGTGTACCTCTGCCACTCCGCATCCGCCCTGCGCGCAGACGTGGGCCACGTCTGCGGCACGATCGCCGCCACGACGAGGTCGGTGTCCGCCGACCGGGCCAGCATGCCCGCCAGGTGCAGCGTCGATGCGGAGCGCTGACCCGGGTTCACGCCGACGAGGAAGGTCATCCCCGCTCCTCCTTCTTCCGCTCGGCGGCAGCCCTGCGCACCTCGCCGGTCGTCGGCTGCGCGACGTTCGTGGTGTAGGGCACATAGGGGGCGTTGTCGTCCGGATCTGCGCGGACCACGGGGTGGCCGACCTCCAGCTCGGAGTGCTTCCGTCCATAGAACCAGTAGAAGATGAGGAACACGATCGTCCAGATCACGAACACTTCGATCGTGATCAGGCGCAGCTGGGTGATGATCGCGATGCACCCGATGATCGACAGGATCGGGATCGTCCAGCCGAGCGGCAGGCGGAAGCCGCGTTCGAGTTCGGGCTCGCGCACACGCAGGATGATCACGCCCAGCGACACGACGATGAACGCGACGAGGGTGCCGATGCTCGTCATCTCGGCGAGGAAGTCGATCGGGATGACGGCGGCCAGGATGCCCGTCAGGATCATGACGATGACCGTGTTCGGGATCGGCGTCATCGTCCGCGGGTTCACCTTCGCGAAGATGGGCGGGATCATGCCGTCGCGCGACATGGCGAACAGGATGCGGGTCTGCCCGTACAGCACCACGAGGGTCACCGAGAAGATCGAGATGATGGCGCCCGCGGCCACGATCGTTCCCGGCCAGGTGGCGCCGATGATGTTCTGCAGGATGGCGGCGAGCCCCGCATCCTGATTCTTGAACTTGTCCGGCGCCTGCGCGCCGAGCGCCGCAATGCAGGTCAGCACGTAGAGCGCGATGATGATGAGCAGCGCGAAGATGATCGCGAGCGGCAGGTTGCGCTTCGGGTTCTTCGCCTCGTCGCCCGCGGTGGACACGGCATCCAGCCCCACGAACGAGAAGAAGATGATGCCCGCCCCGCCGATGATTCCCGCGAAGCCGGCCGGCGCGAAGTTCTGGAAGTGGTCGGTGTTCCAGCCGGTGAAGGCCACGGCGCAGAAGAACAGGATGACGGCGATCTTGATGACCACCATGACGCTGTTCACCGTCGTCGACTCGCTCGCGCCGCGGATCAGCAGCAGCGAGCACAGCACGATCACGATGATCGCCGGGATGTTGATGATGCCGCCCTGCTCGGGTGCCTGCGACCACTGGACCGGGATCTCTCAGCTCGGCGCCCGCCGGCAGGTGGTCGCGCGCGGCGCCGATGAGGGCGTCGAGATAGTCGGCGACGGATGCCGGGTGCTCGGCGTACGTGTACCGGGCGCCGAGCCCTCCGCCGAGGTCGTACACCGGGAACTCGCCCATCGCCGCCAGCGGAGCGACCGCCGCGGCGAGCTCCGCAGGATCCATGATCTGCGAGCCGACGTGCGCGTGGACGCCCCTGACATCGATGCGGTCGCTCGTGCGCATGCGGTCGATGAGCGCGCTCGCGGCGGGTGGGGTCAGGCCGAACTTGGACCCGATCTGGCCGGTCTGCACATGCGCGTGGGTGGATGACTCGACTCCGGGGACGATCCGCACGAGGACGCCCTGGCGCCGGCCCGCAGGCACGGCAGCTTCGAGTCGGTCGACGTCGTCGGCGTTGTCGACCACGACGAGTCCGACGCCGGCGTCGACGGCGAGCTCGATCTCCTCCGTCGACTTGGCGTTGCCGTGCAGCACGATGAGCGCCGGATCGACCCCGGCGCGCAGGGCGCTCTTGATCTCGCCGCCTCCGGCGACGTCGAGCCCGAGGCCCTCCTCGACCATGACGCGCTGCACCGCCGTCGCCGGGAAGGCCTTCGACGCGAACACCGCGCGGGCATGCGGCCAGCGCTTCGTGAGCTCCTCGCGGTACTCGCGCGCCCGGGCGCGCAGCGCGCCCTCGTCGACGACGATCGCGGGCGTGCCGAACTGCGCGGCCAGGTCGTCGACGCGGCAGCCGCCGAGCCGCAGGGTTCCGTCGGCATCCACCGTCGTGCCGTCGGGGAAGAGGGAGAGGATGTCGCGTTCCACGGCCCCAGGGTAGGACAGGGGCGTCGGGGGCTCTACGCGACCACGGGCACCTGGCTTCCGCGCACGGGCGGATATCTGCTCAGCAGAGGACCGCTGGGGGATGCGGGGCCCGCCGCTGTGCGGATATCCGTCGTACGCGCCGCGCTGTAGTCGTTCCACAATCGGGCCAGCGGGCGGCGCCCGCCGAAGTTGTCGGAGATGCCCAACCGAGTGGCGGTCGAGTTGTGGGAGTCCTACCGTTGACACCGTCCCCCGCCGATTCTGAAAGGTGCCGTCATGGTCGACGCCGTTGTCCGTCCGCACACGCCCGCTACCTCCAAGCACACGCCGGCCGGCGGCGCGCCCACCGCGCCGCACTCGGCTGAGGAGGCTCAGGCGGTCGAGGCATCCGAGCCCCGTCTCGACCTGGTGGCGGTCAACGATCTGCTGCTCGGAACCTGGGCCGCGACCCGTCGCGAGGCGCGCGAGCTCATCAAGGACCCGCTGTTCTGGAGGGTCGACGGTTTGCTGATGGCTGAGCACCGCGAGCGGGCGCTCGAGGCGATGCACGTGCTCGTGCAGAACAACGGCTCGCGCCGCGCGTTCCCGGAGAGGTTCGGGGGCCACAACGACAACGGCGCGAACATCGCCGGGTTCGAGGAGCTCGTGCTGGCCGACCCCAGCATCCAGATCAAGTCGGGCGTGCAGTGGGGCCTGTTCGGGTCGGCGATCTACCAGCTCGGGACCGATGCGCACCACGAGGCGTGGCTGCCCGGCGTCATCAGCCTCGAGCTGCCGGGCGCTTTCGCCATGACCGAGATCGGGCACGGATCGGATGTCGCCGCCATCGGCACCACGGCGACGTACGACGCGGAGGCCGAGGAGTTCGTCATCCACACGCCCTTCCGTGCGGCGACGAAGGAGTACCTCGGCAACGCGGGTCTGCACGGTCGCGCTGCGACCGTGTTCGCGCAGCTCATCACGGGCGGCGTCAACTACGGCGTGCACTGCTTCTTCGTGCCGATCCGGGATGCGTCGGGCGCCGACCTCCCCGGGATCACGACCGAGGACGACGGGGTCAAGGGCGGCCTGAACGGCATCGACAACGGCCGCATCACGTTCGACCACGTCCGCATCCCGCGCACGAACCTGCTCAACCGCTACGGGAACGTCGCCGCAGACGGTTCGTACTCGAGCGACATCGCGTCGCCCGGCCGCCGCTTCTTCACGATGCTCGGCGCTCTCGTGCAGGGTCGGGTCTCGCTGGACGGTGCCGCGACGACCGGATCCGCGCTCGCGCTCACCATCGCCGTCACGTACGCGAACCAGCGTCGCCAGTTCGACTCGGGCGCGGGGACGCCCGAGGTGGTCCTGCTGGACTACGCGAAGCACCAGCGCCGGCTCCTCCCGCGGCTCGCACAGACCTACGCGCAGGCCTTCGCGCACGACGAGCTGCTGCGCTCCTTCGACGGCGTCTTCAGCGGCCGCAGCGACACGCCCGCCGAGCGCGAGAACCTCGAGACGCTGGCCGCCGCATTGAAGCCGCTCAGCACGTGGCATGCCCTGGACACCATCCAGGAGTGCCGTGAGGCGTGCGGCGGCTCGGGGTTCATCGCCGAGAACCGCCTCGTCGGCCTGCATCAGGACCTCGACATCTACGTCACGTTCGAGGGCGACAACAACGTGCTGCTGCAGCTCGTCGGCAAGCGCCTGCTGAGCGACTACGCCAAGCAGTTCAAGGGGAAGGATGCCGCGGCCCTCGCCCGCTTCGCCGTCGGTCAGACGGCGGGCAAGCTGTTCCACGGCGCGGGCCTGCGCCAGCTCGGTCAGAACGTCGGCGACCTCGGCCGCACCGCACGCTCGGTGGAGCGGGGCCTGCGCGCCGACCAGCAGCACGAGCTGCTCGCCGGCAGGGTGCAGCAGATGGTCGCCGATATCGCGGCCCGGCTGCGACCGGCATCCAAGCTGTCTCCCGTCGAGGCGGCCGCCGTCTTCAACGAGAACCAGTCCGAGCTCATCGAGGCCGCCCGCGCGCACGGCGAGCTGCTGCAGTGGGAGTCGTTCACCGACGCCATCGCGAAGGTCGGCGACGAGGGCACCGTGCACATCCTGACGTGGCTGCGCGATCTCTTCGGCCTGTGGCTCATCGAGAAGCACCTCGCCTGGTACCTCATCCACGGCCGCCTGTCGGCTCAGCGCGCCGCCGCCGTGTCGTCGTACATCGACCGGCTGTGCGCGCGGCTGCGCCCGCACGCGCAGGATCTGGTGGATGCATGGGGCTTCGCACCGGAGCACGTGCGCGCGCCCATCGCCTCCGGCGCGGAGCGGGAGCGGCAGGATCAGGCCCGCGCGTACTACGCCGCGCTCGCGACGTCGGGGCAGGCGCCCGTCTCGGAGAAGGCCGTCAAGAAGCACTGATCGCGCCGGCATCCCTCCGTCGCTTTCGCTGACAGCGAAGAGGGATGCTTCGGCCTTCAGAATGTCGGAAGGTCGTGCAACTCTAGATCAGTGCTGGGCAAGATCCTCCTCCGTTATCTCAAGACCTACCGCTGGCTGCTGCTGGGCGTGCTGGTGTTCCAGTTCGCGTCCGCGTACGCGCAGCTGACGCTTCCACGACTGAACGCCGACATCATCGACCAGGGTGTCGCCAAGGCCGACATCGGCTACATCTGGTCGCACGGCGCGCTCATGCTCGCGGTGGCGCTCGGCCAGATCGTCGCCGCGATCATCGCGACATATTTCGCCGCCCGGGCCGCGATGGCCGCGGGTCGCGACATCCGACGAGACGTGTACCGCACGGTGAGCGGCTTCTCCGAGCGCGAGGTCACGCAGTTCGGGGCGGGCTCGCTGATCACGCGCAACACGAACGACGTGCAGCAGGTGCAGATGCTGGCCATGATGGGCGCCACCATGCTCGTCAGCGCGCCGCTGCTCGCGATCGGCGGCATCATCATGGCCCTGCAGCAGGACATGGGGATGGTGTGGATCATCGCCGTGTCGATCGTCGCCATCCTGCTCCTGATCGGCATCATCGCGAGCCGCATGGTCCCGCTGTTCCGCAGCTACCAGCACAAGCTCGACGGAGTGAACCTCGTGATGCGCGAGCAGCTCACGGGCGTCCGCGTCGTGCGCGCGTTCGTCCGCGAGCGGATCGAGGAGGCGCGGTTCCGCCTCGCCAACACCGACATCATGGTCGTCGGCCGGCGGGTCGGGTCGCTGTTCGTGCTCATGTTCCCGATGGCGATGCTCGTGATGAACCTCGCGGTCGTCGCCGTCATCTGGTTCGGCGGCATCCGGGTCAACGACGGCGAGATCCAGATCGGCACGCTGTTCGCATCCATCCAGTACGTCGGCCTGATCCTCGGCGGCGTCCTGATGGCCAGCTTCATGACCATCATGATCCCGCGCGCCGCGGTGTCCGCCGAGCGCATCGGCGAGGTGCTCGACGCGGAGGGCTCCCTCGAGCGTCCGGCATCTCCCGTATCGACCTTCCCGGCGCGGGGCACCGTCGAGTTCGAGGACGTCTCGTTCGCCTACCCCGGCGCGGACGAGCCCGTGCTCTCCGGCATCAGCTTCCGCGCCGAGCCGGGAGAGACCGTCGCGATCGTCGGGTCGACGGGCGCCGGCAAGACGACGCTGATCTCGCTCATCCCGCGGCTGTTCGACGTGAGCTCGGGCGCGGTCCGGGTGGCGGGCGTGGATGTGCGGGATGCCGACCTCGACCTGCTGTGGAAGAGCATCGGGCTCGTGCCGCAGCGGCCGTACCTGTTCACCGGAACGGTCGCGTCCAACCTCCGGTTCGGTCGCGAGGAGGCGACGGACGCCGAGTTGTGGCACGCACTCGAGATCGCCCAGGGGCGCGAGTTCGTGGCGGAGATGGAGGGCGGGTTGAACGCCCGCATCGCCCAGGGCGGCACGAACGTCTCGGGCGGGCAGCGGCAGCGGCTCGCCATCGCGCGCGCCATCGTGCACCGGCCCGACATCCTGGTGTTCGACGACTCGTTCTCGGCACTCGACCTCTCCACCGATTCGAGGCTCCGGCAGGCCCTGTGGCGAGAGCTGCCCGACGTCACGAAGATCGTGGTGGCGCAGCGCGTGTCGACGATCACCGATGCCGACCGCATCATGGTCCTCGACGGCGGCCGGGTCGTGGGCGCGGGCACGCACGACGAGCTCGTCGCATCCAACCAGACGTATCGCGAGATCGTCGAGTCGCAGCTGGGGGTCGACGCGTGAGCGCGGCGCGGGCAATCGAAAGGAGCGAGTCGTGAGCACTCCCGACATCCCCACCGAGGAGGAGCGCCTCGAGGCCGAGCTCGCAGAGCAGGCGCGCGTGTCGTCCGGCGACTGGGACAGCGTCAAGCCGGGCAAGGCCCAGGACTTCCGCCGCAGCTTCGGCCGCATGATCGGGCTGCTCGGCCCGCACAAGTGGGCGTTCGCGTTCGCGTCTGTGCTCGGGGCGCTCGGCGTCGTGCTGACCGTCATCGCGCCGAAGGTGCTGGCGCAGGCGACCAACCTCATCTTCGAGGGCTTCACCTCCAACGTGCTCGCGGCGTACTTCCCGGCGGGAACGAGCTCGGAGCAGGCAGCGGCCGCACTGAAGGCGGCGGGCAAGACCGACCAGGCCAACATGATCGACGCCATGGGCCACTTCACGGTCGGGGCCGGCATCGACTTCGACCAGCTGCGGGTCGTGGTCGCGTGGGTGCTCGCCATCTACGTGGGCTCCGCCATCCTCGGCTGGCTGCAGGGCTACATCATCAACGTGCTCATGGTGCAGGCGATGTGGCAGCTGCGAGAAGACGTCGAGGCGAAGATCAACCGGCTTCCGCTGTCGTACTTCGACAAGGTGCAGCGCGGCGAGCTGATCTCGCGCGTGACCAACGACATCGACAACATCACCCAGACGATGCAGCAGTCGCTCTCGAGCGCCCTGACCTCGGTGCTCACGGTCGTCGGCGCGCTCGTCATGATGTTCTCCGTCTCGTGGCAGCTCGCGCTCATCGCCCTCGTGGCGCTTCCGCTGACGGCGGTGATCTTCGGAGTCATCGGCCCGCGCTCGCAGAAGGCCTTCGGCGTGCAGTGGCGCAAGGTGGGACGTCTGAACGCACGCGTGGAGGAGTCGTTCTCCGGCCACGCCCTCGTGCGCGTGTTCGGTCGCGAGGCCGACTCGATGGAGAAGTTCCAGGTCGAGAACGAGGAGCTCTTCCAGGCCTCGTTCAAGGCGCAGTTCCTCTCCGGCGTCATGCTTCCCGCGATGATGTTCATCGGCAGCCTGACCTACGTCGGCATCGCCGTCGTCGGCGGGCTCATGGTCGCGAACGGGGCACTCCGCCTCGGCGACGTGCAGGCGTTCATCCAGTACTCGCAGATGTTCACCCAGCCGCTGTCGCAGCTGGGTGGCATGGCCGCCGCGGTGCAGTCGGGCACGGCCTCGGCCGAGCGCGTCTTCGAGCTGCTGGACGCCGACGAGCAGGGACCGGATGCGGCGGACTCGCCGGAGCTCGTCGAGGGCAACGGCGTGATCGAGTTCGAGCACGTCAACTTCTCGTACTCGCCCGATCACCCGCTGATCAAGGACCTCTCGTTCCGCGTCGAGCCCGGGCAGACGGTCGCGATCGTCGGCCCGACGGGCGCCGGCAAGACGACCCTGGTCAATCTGCTCATGCGGTTCTACGAGCTCGACGGCGGGTCGATCCTGCTCGACGGCCAGGACATCGCGGTGCTGACGCGCGACGACGTGCGCTCGCGCACGGGCATGGTGCTGCAGGACCCGTGGCTGTTCGCCGGCACGATCCGGGAGAACATCCGCTACGGCCGCCAGTCCGCCACGGATGAGGAGGTCGTCGCCGCGGCGGTCGCCACGCGCGTGGACCGGTTCGTCCGCTCGCTGCCCGACGGCTACGACACGATGCTGGACGAGGATGCGTCGAACGTCTCGGCCGGCGAGAAGCAGCTGATCACGATCGCCCGGGCGTTCGTTGCGCAGCCGGCGGTGCTCATCCTCGACGAGGCCACGAGCTCGGTCGACACGCGCACCGAGCTGCTGCTCCAGCACGCGATGGCCGTCCTGCGCGAGGGGCGCACATCGTTCGTGATCGCTCATCGACTCTCGACGATCCGCGACGCCGACCTCATCCTCGTGATGGAGCACGGCGACATCGTCGAGAAGGGCAGCCACGACGAGCTCATCGCCGCGCGCGGCGCCTACTGGCGCCTCTACCAGGCCCAGTTCGAGCAGGCCTCGGCCGAACTCGACCCGATCCTCGCCGGGATCGACGACGAGTCGGCCGACGGCGAGCCCGCGGAGCGCTCGATCCAGAGCTGATCCGCCGCTTGCGCGCGCGTGGGGGCTTGCGCGCAAGGAAGGGCCACGGTTCGGGGGAACCGTGGCCCTTCGTCTCGTTCGGGCTCGCGCCTACGCGACGGCGTCGCGGGCGGCGGCGAAGGCCTCCACGCAGCGGCGGATCTGGTCCTCGGTGTGCGCGGCCGAGAGCTGCACGCGGATGCGGGCCTGCCCCTTGGGCACGACGGGGTATGAGAACGGCGTCACGTACACGCCGCGGCGCTGCAGCTCGTCCGCGATCCGGCCGGTGAGCACGGCATCCCCGAACATCACCGGCACGATCGGGTGCTCGCCGGGAAGCAGGTCGAAGCCCGCGGCATCCATCCCCGCCCGGAACTGGGCGGCGTTTCGGGCGAGACGCTCGCGCAGCTCACCCGAGGATGCGAGGAGGTCGAGAGCCTGGAGCGTCCCGGCGACGATCGACGGCGCGAGCGAGTTGGAGAACAGGTACGGCCGAGCGCGCTGACGGAGGAGGTCGACGATCTCCTGGTGTGCGGCGACGTAGCCGCCCGAGGCGCCCCCGAGCGCCTTGCCGAATGTTCCGGTCGTGATGTCGACGCGGCCCTGGACTCCGGCGCGCTCCGGCGTGCCTCGTCCGCCCTCGCCGACGAAGCCGACGGCGTGCGAGTCGTCGACGAACACCAGCGCGTCATAGGTCTCGGCGAGATCGCAGATCGCCTCGAGCGGGGCGAAGTAGCCGTCCATCGAGAAGACGCCGTCCGTGACGATGACCCGCCGGCGCGCGTCCGACGCGTCCTTCAGCTTCGCCTCGAGGTCGGCCATGTCGCGGTTCCTGTAGCGGAAGCGCTGCGCCTTGGACAGACGGATGCCGTCGATGATCGAGGCGTGGTTCAGCTCGTCCGAGATGATCGCGTCATCGGCGCCGAAGAGAACCTCGAAGATTCCGCCGTTCGCATCGAAGCACGACGAGAACAGGATGGCGTCGTCGTACCCGAGGAACGACGCCAGCCGCCGCTCGAGGTCGAGGTGCTGGTCCTGCGTGCCGCAGATGAAGCGCACGCTCGCCATGCCGTATCCCCAGTCGTCGAGGCCGCGGTGGGCGGCTGCGACGATGCGCGGGTCGTCCGCGAGGCCGAGGTAGTTGTTGGCGCAGAAGTTGAGGACCTCGTGGTCCGCGACATCCACCAGCGTGTTCTGCGGGCCGTGGATGCCGCGCTCCCGCTTCGTCAGACCCGCCTGCTCGATGTCGTCCAGCTCGCCGCGCAGCTGCGCGCGCACATCTCCGTACATGCTCGGATCCCTTCCCTTCAGACCTGGGTCCAGTCCAGGATGACCTTGCCGACGCCCCCGGACTTCGCCGCGGCGAACGCGCGCTCCCACTCATGGGCGGGGTAGCGGTCGGAGATCGTCGAGGCGACCCGCTCTCGCAGCATCTTGCTGGTCTGCATCATCGCGCTCATCGAGTTCCACGTCTCGAACATCTCGCGGCCGTAGATGCCCTTGAGGGTCAGCATGTGCGTGACCACCTTGCCCCAGTCGATGGGGAAGGGCTCGCTCGGCAGACCCAGCATCGCGATGCGCGCGCCGTGGGTCATGTTGTCGATCATCGATGAGAGCGCCGAGGGGGCGCCGCTCATCTCGAGCCCGATGTCGAAGCCCTCGCGCATCTTCAGCGCGTGCTGGACATCGCCGATCGAGTCGCGCGACACGTCGACCACGGCATCCGCCCCCATGCCGATGGCGAGCTCGAGGCGGGCCCGGCTGATGTCGGTCGCGACGATGAAGCGCGCCCCGGCGTGCCGCGCGACGGCGATCGCCATGAGCCCGATGGGGCCGCATCCGGTCACCAGCACGTCCTCGCCGACGACGTCGAATGCGAGCGCCGTGTGCACGGCGTTGCCGAGCGGGTCGAAGATCGCCGCGACGTCGGGATCGATCTGCGTGTGGTGGACCCAGACGTTCGCACCCGGGATGACGATGTACTCGGCGAACGCCCCGTCGCGGTGCAGGCCGACGCCCTGGGTGCGGATGCACATCTGGCGCCGACCGGCGCGGCAGTTGCGGCACATGCCGCACACGATGTGCCCTTCGCCCGAGACCAGGTCGCCCACGGAGATGTCGTGCACCAGCTCGCCCACCTCCACGACCTCACCGCTGAACTCGTGCCCGGGGATCAGGGGAGTGCGGATGTTCGAGGCCGCCCAGTCGTCCCATCCGAGGATGTGGAGGTCTGTGCCGCAGATCCCGGTGCGGAGCACCCGGATCTTCACGTCGGCGGGGCCGATCTGCGGTTCGGGGCGCTCGACCCATTCGAATCCGGGGCCGGGGGCGGGCTTGAGCAGTGCTTTCATGTGGTGGCTGTCTCCTTGTGGGAATAGGCGCCGTGGGACGGGATCTGCCCCCGCTCGAAGTAGGAGACGAGGTCAGGGTCGAGCGACGGGACGGCGATGGCCGACCCGTCGCCACGCAGGGAAGCGGTCGCCAGGATGCCGGCGGCCACGGCCTCGCGCGCAGCGATGGGGGAGGTCTCGGTGAGGCCTCCGTCGCGGACGAACCGCAGGAATTCTGCCATGAGCAGCGCGTCGGCGCCGCCGTGGCCGGCGTCGGCGACGTCGGGGACGACGAAGGTCTCGTCGGGGGCCGCCGCGCCGCGGTGACGCCGGTTCCACAGGGCGACCGTGCCGCCCGGGGCGTCGTCGAGGTTCTCGATGCGGCCCTGGGTGCCGATGACCGTGTAGTTGCGCCAGTAGTCCGGGGTGAAGTGGCACTGCTGGTAGGAGGCGAGCACTCCGTTGGACAGGTGCATGTTCACCATCGAGACGTCCTCGACGTCGACGACCGGATGCAGACCGCTGAGCGATGCGGGCGGCCAGTTGTCGAGGCTGAACCAGTCGGGCATGCGCTCCCCGGAGCGGTCGCGTCGGTCGGAGATGTCTCCGTACACGCTGAGGGACCCCATCGCCGCCACCCGATCAGCGTACGCTCCCGCGAGCCAGTGGATCACGTCCAGATCGTGGGCGCCCTTCTGCAGCAGGAGGCCCGTGGTGCGGCGGCGGTCGGCGTGCCAGTCCTTGAAGTAGTAGTCGCCGCCGTGGCCCACGAAGTGACGGCACCAGATCGCCTTGACCTGCCCGATGCGGCCCTCCGCGATGAGCTCGCGCATGAGGGTGACGACCGGCATATGCCGCATGTTGTGCCCGATGTACAGGCGGGTGCCGGTGCGCATCGCGGTGCGGAGCATCTCGTCCGCGTCATCCAGGTCGATCGCCATCGGCTTCTCGCAGAAGACCGCGACGCCCGCTTCGAGCGCGCGGATCGCGACCGCGGCGTGCGAGTCGTCGGGGGTCAGCACGAGGACGGCGTCGATGCCGCTCGCGAGCAGCGCGTCGAGCGAGTCGGTGACCAGCGACTCCGGGAATTCGGCCAGCGCCGCGGTGCGAGCGGACTCGGCGCTGTCGCAGATCGCCGTGATGCGCGAGCCGAGGCCGGGGCGGTGGGCTTCGGCGCGCATGCTGCCGCTGCGGGCGCCGAAGCCCACGATGCCGATGGAGAGGTCCATGAGTGTGCTCCTTGAGAGAGGGCGAGCAGTCCGCGCTCGGGCGCGGAGGAAGGGATGGGTCAGCGCTGCGGCGCGGACAGGTCGGTCGAGCCGCCCGGGAAGAGCGACCATTCGAACTCGTGCACGCGCGGCGGCTCGGCGTCCTCGCCGAGCGCGCGGCGGACGATGATCTCGGCCTGGCGGCGGTAGAAGTCCGTGGGTCCGACGGTGGTCAGCGTCGGGGCGATGAGGTGGGCGTCCGGGGTGTTTCCCACGCCGATCACGGCCACGTCGTGCGGTACCCGCAGCCCGAGCCGGTGCGCCGCATTGATGGCGGCGATGGCGGCGAAGTCCGTCGTGGCGTAGATCGCGGTCGGGCGCACCGGGCGGGAGAGCAGGTCGAGCGCCGCCGTGAACGCGCTTGCGCTGGACTCCCGGTAGCTCGCAGTCAGGCCCGGATCGAGCGGGATGCCGTGCTCCTCGAGCCCCCGGATGTACGGGGTGTACCGCGTGACGCCGCGGGCGGCGCCCGCGACGGCCCCCTCGGCGGCGAGGCATCCGATGAGGGTGTGGTCCTCGAGCAGGTGCGCCATCGCCATGTCGCATCCGGGGATCGCGTCGGAGCGGATGACGTCGAACCCGTCGGGCTCGAGTGTCTCGGAGAACACGACGAGGTGCTGCCCCCGATCGGCGAGGGCGCGCAGCTTGTCGCGGGTCTCCTCGCCGCCGCGTGCGCTGTCGAGATACGCCACGTCGCACTCGATGCGATCGAGCGCGGCGTTCCAGTCGCCGTCGGCCAGGATCAGCGTCGTCAGCCCGTGCCGATTCGCCTCGGTGTTCACGGCATCCGCCACGGCCAGCGACCACGGGTCGCTCAGCATGTGCAGCGACAGGTGCACGGTGCCCGTTCGTCCCGTGCGGATGGCGCGCGCCGCGGTGTTCGGCCGGTAGTTGAGGCGGTCGGCCGCCTCCAGCACGCGCCGCACGGTGTCCTCCGCGATGCCGGCGCCGCTCGCGCGCCGGCCGGAGAACACGTACGACACCGTCGCCGTCGACACGCCCGCCTCGGCGGCGACGTCCCGCAGCGTCGGCCGCCGGTGGCCCGTGGCCGTCGATGTCTGCCAGGGGTTCGCCATCCGTCAGCCCTTGCTTCCGGAGAACGCGATGCCCTGGATGAACTGCTTCTGCAGGAGCATGAACGTCACGAGCATCGGCAGCGTCGCCAGCAGCGCCCCCGCCATCAGCACCGGGTAGTTCGTGCTGTGCAGGCCGACGAGCTGCGAGAGCCCGACCGACAGCGGCATCTTCTCGGGGTCGGTGGTCACCACGAGCGGCCACAGCAGGTCGTTCCACGACCACAGCACGGTGAAGACCACGAGTGCGATGATGCCAGGCTTCGCGAGCGGCAGCATGACCCGCCAGAAGGTCTGCCACGGGTTGGCGCCGTCGATGCGCGCCGCCTCCTCGAGCTCCGCGGGCATCGACATGAAGAACTGCCGCATCAGGAACGTGCCGAACGCGCTGAAGATGCCGGGCACGACGAGCGCCTGCAGCGAGTTCAGCCAGCCGAGGGTCTCCATGATCTCGTACTGCGGCAGCAGGTAGAGCTGCGACGGCACCATCAGCACCGACAGGAACACCACGAAGACGAGGTTGCGGCCCCGGAAGGGGATGCGGGCGAAGCCGTAGCCCGCCATCGTGCACAGGGTGACCTGGCCGACCGTGCGGCCGATCGTCAGCAGCACCGAGTTCAGGAACATCTGCCCGAACGGCATGGAGGCGAAGACCTCGGTGAAGTTCGTCCACACCCACGGCTGCGGAATGATGACGGGCGGCACCGCGACCGACTGGGTGAACGTCTTGAACGCCGTGAGCGTCTGCCACACGAACGGGAAGATCATGACGGCGGCGCCGACGATCAGGATCGTGTGGACGACCCAGTGACCGCGCGTGCGTCGCGCGACCGGCACGCTGCGCTCGGCGGTCGCGCTCGTGAGGGCGCGGGTGTCGAGGCTGAGCTCACTCATAGTGCACCCACTTCTTCTGCAGACGGAACTGGATGACGGTCAGCACCAGGATGATGATCAGCAGCAGGAACGCGATCGCCGCGGCGTAGCCGCGTTCGTTGTCGATGAAGCCCGCCCGGTAGAAGAGGTAGACGATCGTCTGGGTGTTCGGCAGGGCGGGGTTGCTCTTGCCGAGCATCATGTACACGAGGTCGAAGACCTGCAGTGCGCCGATCACGCTGACCACGCTGACGAAGAAGATCGAGGGGCTCAGCAGCGGGATGGTGATCGAGAAGAACTTCCGCACCGGCCCCGCGCCGTCGAGGTCGGCCGCCTCGAGGATCGTGTCGGGGATGCCTTGCAGGCCGGCGAGGAAGATCACGATGTTCGTGCCGAGTCCCGCCCAGATGCCGACGATCGCGATCGCGACGAGAGCGGTGGTCGGGTCGGTCAGCCAGGACTTCCCCTGGATCCCGAAGAGGTGCAGGAACTGGTTGAGGACGCCGTAGTCGCCGTTGTAGATCATGCGCCACACGAGCGCGATGGCTGCGGGCATCGTGACCACCGGGATGAAGTAGAGCGTCCGATACGCGCTGCGACCCTTGAGGCCCGTCGTGTTCAGCAGGGCCGCGATCGCGATGGCGATCGGGATGCCGACGAGCGCGATGATCGTGTACTCGGCGGTGTTGATCAGTGCGCCGACGAGCTCGGGGTCCTGGAACAGCCGCACGTAGTTGGCGAGTCCCACGAAGGTCGAGCCGCCGAATGGGCCGGTCTCGGTGAACGACATCGTGAAGGTGCGGATGGTCGGCCACAGGTAGAAGACGAGCAGGCCGACCGCCGTCGGGCCGATGAACAGCACCGCCCACAGGGGCGACTGTCCCGGCCCGCGGCCCCTCCGGCGGGAGCCGGGGGCGCGCACGGTGACGCGCCCCCGGTCCAGCTCGGAGATCGGCGCGCTCGAGCGCTGCGCGATCAGATCGGACATGTCACTTCTTCTGCTCGGCGTCGAGTGCGGCCTGCATCTTGTCGGCGAGCTGCTTCATGCCCGTCGCGGGCGCGAGCGTGCCCGCCCACACCTGGGAGAGGATGTCGGTCTCGTCCTGCGTCCAGGCCGAGGTGTTCTTCGAGACCGGGTAGGGGACGGCATCCTTCACTGCGTCGATGTAGTAGTGCAGGTCGTACTTCGGCATGGACGTCACCCACGCGTCCTGGGTGCCGTTGTAGGCGGGGATGACGGTGCCGGTGTCGGCCTGGATCTGCGACGCCTGCTTGCCGCTCGCGAAGGCCGCGAACTCCTTCGCCTCGGTCGCATGCGGGCTCTTGGCGTTCGCGACGTTGGCCAGACCGTGGATCACGCTCTGGTTGCCGGCGGGACCTGCGGGCAGCGGCGCGACGTTCACCTTGTCGGCGATGTCGGCGTTCTGCGCGTAGCCGATCGCCGCCCAGGAGCCGGTCTGCAGCATGGCGACCTTGCCGGAGAGGAACATGTCCTCGGGTGCGGTGTCGGTCATCTGCTGGGCGGTGGGGGAGCTGCCGGTCTTGATGAGGTCGATCCAGTACTCGATGCCCTTCAGCGCCTCGGGTGAGCCGTAGCCCGTCTTCTTGTGGTCGGGGCTGATGACGTAGCCGCCGGCCTGAGGGATCGAGTCGTAGTAGTTCTCCTGGCTGTACTGCGAGGCGGCGACGCCGTACACGCCCTTCGCCTTGTCGGTCAGCTTCGCGGCGGTGTCGGCCATGTCCTGCCAGGTCCAGCCGGCCTTCGGGTAGGCGAGCCCGGCGGCGTCGAACAGCGCCTTGTTGTACCAGACCGCGATGGTGTCGAAGTCCTTGGGAGCGCCGTACAGCTTGCCGTCGTAGGTGTAGAGATCGACGAGGCTCTTCGGGTAGTCCGCGGTGGGGATCTTCTGGTCATCGAGCGGGGCGAGGACGCCGTTGGATGCGTAGAGCTGGATGTGGGGGCCGTTCATCCAGAACACGTCGGGGCCGGAGCCGCCCGAGACGGCGGTCTGCAGCTTCGTCCAGTACTCCTTGTTCGGCGTGAGCTGGATCTTGACCGTCACGTTCGGGTGCTCCTTGTGGAACGCGTCGGCGATCTTCTGCATCGCCGGCTGCTGGTTCTGATCCCAGATGGCGTAGGAGAGCGTGACGTTCTCGGACGAGCTTCCGCCGGCGCTGCCGCCCGCACAGGCGGTGAGGGCGAGAGCGGCGGCGGCCGCGGTGGAGGCGGCGGCGAGGGCGCGGCCGCGGGGGGACAGGTGGCGCATGGGTATCAGGTACTCCTTCGGACGAGATAGGGGGTCGCACACGGCGTGAACGATGTTAATCGTTTAGCGTCGACAGTACATCGATCATTTCGTGCACGCAAGGTGCTCATTGCAATCACTTTCAATCATTTCTCTTGACCGTGGAGGAACGTCCGAGGCGCCGGATAGCGTGGTGCCCGTGACCGAACCCGTGCGCGACCTCGTCACCGGACCCGACGGGCGCGCCCGCTGCGCGTGGGTCGGCAGCGACCCGGAATACCTCCGCTATCACGACGAGGAGTGGGGCCGCCCGCTGCACGGCGATCGGCCGCTCTACGAGAAGCTGACCCTCGAGGGGTTCCAGGCCGGCCTCAGCTGGATCACGATCCTGCGCAAGCGTCCGGCCTTCCGGGCGGCCTTCGCCGGCTTCGAGCCCGAGGTCGTCGCCGCGTTCGACGAGGGCGACATCGAGCGGCTGATGGGGGATGCCGGCATCGTCCGCAATCGCGCCAAGATCGAGGCCGCCATCTCCAACGCGAGGATCGTCTCGGCCATGGCCGAGGGTGAGCTCGATGCCCTGCTCTGGTCGTTCGCGCCGTCGCCGAGCGCGCGGCGCCCGGCATCGTTCGCCGATCTCCCGGCGACCACCCCCGCGTCGGAGGCCGCGAGCAAGGCTCTCCGCAAGCTGGGCTTCCGCTTCGTCGGGCCGACGACGCTCTACGCGCTCATGCAGTCCGCGGGCATGGTCGACGACCACATCGAGGGATGCTGGCGCGCCTGAGGGGCGCCGCATCCCTGCTGGCCCCCGCCGGGTCCATGGGGAAACAGACCCATCGGCGGGATTCGCCGTGGGGAAACCTCCAGGCTATGGTGTAAAAGCCCTCCGCGCCCGCCGGTATCGATCGGTCGCTGGTGTGGAGCGCCGATCCGATGCTCCCCAGCGCACCCGGAGGTCCCTCATGAAGCTGCTCGCCCGGCTTCGGTCGCGCCCTCGCGCGCTGGCCTCCGGCGGCATCGTGACGGTGGCCGCGGTCGCGCTGACGGCGATGGCCTTCCTCTATCAGGGGATGCCGACCACCAAGGTCGACCTCAACGATGGCGGCGTCTGGGTGACCAAGGGCAGCGCCCTCCTCGTGGGGCACTACAACGACGAGTCGAAGCTGCTCGACGGCGCCGTACGCGGCGCCTCACGCGATCTCGACGTCCTGCAGTCGGGCAGCACGGTCGTCGTGGTCGATCCCACCGCGTCCACGGCGACGGCCGTCGATCCGGCCATGGTCGCGCTCGGCTCGAGCGGGCATCTGCCCTCGGGTGCGAAGGTCGCCCTCGGGGGCTCGGCGGTGGCGGTGCTCAGCACCAAGGGGCAGCTGTGGGTGGTGCCCGCATCCGCCATCTCGTCGTTCACGACGGGAAAGACCAAGCCGATCGCCGCACTCGGGGCCGGAGCGGCCGCCGCGGTCGGCCGCGACGGCATCGTCCACGCGGTCTCGGCGAAGAACCGCGAGCTCGTCGACATCCCCACCGACCAGCAGGGCAACCCCGCCGCGCCGCAGCGGCATGCACTCGGCGAGCTGAATGAGCGATCCCAGCCCTCGATCACGGCCGTCGGATCGACGGCGGTCGTGCTGGATGCGGCGAGCGGGAAGATCCTCACCGCCGATGGTGTGAAGGCGACGATCGCGCATGCCGACAGCGCCGCCCTGCAGCAGCCGTCCGACGGGGTGGATGTCGTCGCCGTCTCGACCACGACGGACCTGCTGCGCGTGCCTCTCGACGGCTCTGCGGTGCGGAAGACCTCCGCGCGCGGCTCGGGCGACCCCGCATCGCCCGTGCAGGTCGCCGGCTGCACCTACGCGGCCTGGTCGGGCTCGTCTCGGTACGTGCGCGACTGCCCCGGCGCCGGCGACGACGTGGCGAAGGCCATCCCGGGTGCGACCGGCTCGTCCAAGCTGCGGTTCCGCGTCAACCGCGATGTCGTCGTGCTCAACGACGTGTTCGGCGGCTCGGCGTGGGCGGCCAGCGACAAGCTGCAGAAGGTCGACAACTGGCAGGACGTCACACCCCCCGAGGGCAAGGAGCAGAAGCAGGACGAGCAGACGACCGACGAGCAGGTGCAGACGTCGCTGCCGCAGCGCAGCGACAAGAACTCGCCTCCCGTCGCCAACCCCGACGACTTCGGCGTGCGCCCAGGGCGCACGACGATCCTGCCGGTGCTCGAGAACGACACCGATCCCGACGGCGACGTGCTCACGGCATCCGCGCCGCTGACGACGCGGGTCGGCGATCTCCAGCCCATCGACGACGGCGGCGCCCTGCAGCTGCAGGTGCCCGACGACGCGACGGGCGGAGACTCGTTCGGCTACACCGCGGATGACGGGCGCGGCGGCTCCGCACGGGCTCAGGTGACCCTCGCCGTGCACGGCTGGGACGTCAACGGCGCTCCCGAGCAGAAGCGATCGACGACCCTCACGATGGAGGCCGGCGGCACCCTGACGTACAACGTGCTGCCGGACTGGCGCGACCCCGACGGCGACGAGATGACGCTCGTCGCGGCCGAGCCGGCTGTCGGCGACGAGGTCGAGGTCGCGGCCGACGGGACGCTCACGTACCGGGCGATCAGCGGCGCACTCGGGCGCCGCGATGTCGCCGTCAAGGTCTCCGACGGCGCGAAGACGGGCCAGGGCGTGCTCCACATCGACGTGCGCCCGGCGGGCTCGGTCGTGCCGATCACCAATGCCGACCACATCGTCGTGCGCGTCGGCGACACCGCCTCGGTCGCGCCCCTGGCCAACGACTACTCCGCGGGCAGCGAGCCGCTGCGCCTGACCCGCGTCGACAACGTCGCGGGGCTCAGCCTCAGCCCCGACTACTCCGCCGGGACCTTCACGGTGCGTGCCGACGCGATCGGCACGTACTACGTGCAGTACCTCGTCGCGGCCGGTGCCCCGACCGCCGCCGGCATCGTGCGCGTCGACGTCATCGACGACAAGGGCAGCGACCTGCCGCCGGTCGCGGTCCGCGACGTCGCCCTGGTGCAGGCCGGCGGCGACGTGCTCGTGAACGTGCTGGCCAACGACTCCGATCCCTCCGGCGGCATCCTCGTCGTGCAGTCCGTCAAGGTGCCGGCGGCCGCAGGCGTCACCGCAGCGGTGCTCGACCACGACACCGTCCGCATCGGCAACCAGGGGGCCCTCAGCGGGCAGGTGATCGTGGAGTACACGATCTCCAACGGCCGCAAGTCCGCCACGGGGACGATCGTCGTCATCCCGATCCCGGCGCCCGACACGCTGCGCCCGCCGGTCGCCGAGGACGACACCGCGGTCGTGCGCGCGGGCGACGTCGTCACCATCCCCGTGCTCGCCAATGACCACGATCCCAACGGCGGCACGCTGCACGTCGTCCCGCAGCTGGTCGCACCGCTGCCCGACCCGAAGTCGGGTGAGATCTTCGTCGCCCAGGACACCGTGCGGTTCCGCGCCTCGGACACCCCCGGCACCGTCCACGCGACGTACGAGGTCGTCAACGACAGCGGACAGAAGGATGCGGGCTACATCACGATCCAGGTCGTGCCGCGCAACGCCGACACGAACGCGGCACCCTTGCCGAAGGCGCTCGTCGCCCGCACCCTCGCCGGCGCCACCGTGCACATCGCCGTGCCGCTCGACGGCATCGACCCGGACGGCGACTCGGTGTCGCTCGTCGGCATCGCCTCGGCTCCGCAGAAGGGCCGCGTGATGAGCGTCGGTCCCGACGAGATCGTCTATGAGGCGCTCGCCGGCAGCTCGGGTGACGACTCGTTCACCTACCGGGTGCGCGATCGCCTGGGCGCGGAGGCGACGGCGACCGTGCGCGTCGGCATCGCGCCGGCACCCGGCGTCAACCAGGCGCCGTACGCGGTCAAGGACGCGATCACCGTCAGGCCCGGTCGCGAGGTCGCCGTTCCCGTGCTCGCCAACGACTCCGACCCGGACGGCGACCAGATCGGGCTCGTGACCGGCGGGCTCGTTCTTCCCGCGGGCCTCACGGCGAAGGTGCAGGGCGATCGCGTCGTCGTCACCGCGCCGGACAAGGTCGGCTCCACGTCTCTGCAGTACACGATCCGCGACGCCCGCGGCGCCGAGGCGATCGGCGTCGTGCAGGTCACCGTCAAGGGCGACGTGCCGCTGCTCGCCCCCATCGCCCGCGACGACGGCGTCGACGCATCCGTCGTCCACAGCGGCGTCGCCGACGTCGACGTCCTGAAGAACGACGAGGACCCGGACGGCACGACCACGGCGCTGAAGATCTCACTCGACGGGTCGTCGGCGCGTGTGGTCTCCGGTGGCACGGTGCGCGTCACGCTGACCGATGCCGACCAGCTGGTGATGTACACGCTCACCGACCCCGACGGGCTGACCGCATCGGCCTTCATCCGCGTGCCGGCGAAGGGATCGCTGCCGCCGACGCTGCGCTCGACCACGCCCCTCGAGGTGAAGAGCGGCCAGACCGTCGAGGTGCCGCTCGCCGACTACGTCCGCGCCGCCGACGGCGGACGGGTCGTCGTCACGGAGGCCGCCAAGGTCTCGACCGTGCACGGCAACGGCGACGGCCTCGTGAAGGACCAGACGACGCTCGTCTACACGTCCGCCACCGGCTACTTCGGACCCGACGCGCTGACCTTCGAGGTCACCGACGGCACCGGCCCCGACGACCCGAAGGGCCACAAGGCGACCCTCACGATCCCGATCACGGTGCTGCCGCCCGACGACCAGCCGCCGACCTTCGTGAACGGGCAGCTCAGCGTCGCGCCGGGAGAGGATGCTGCGACCCTCGATCTGCGCGGGCTCACGAGCGACCCCGACAAGGGCGACCTCGCCAGGATGGCCTACCAGCTCGTCGGCGGTGCGCCGGGCGGATTGAACGCCTCGATCGACGGCTCCACCCTCACGGTCAGCGCGCCGGCCGATGCGAAGAAGGGCACGGGCGCGACGCTGCACATCCGTCTGACCGACGGCCGCACCGGCCCGGTGGACGGCGAGGTAGCCGTGAGCATCACGGCATCCACCCGTCCGCTCGCCACCGCGAACGACGATGTGGTCACGGAGGCCCACCAGGGCACGACCGTGAGCGTCCCCGTGCTCGAGAACGACTTCAACCCGTTCCCGGACAAGCCGCTCGGGCTCGTCTCCGCGGCCACCGTGACCGGCGATGGACGGGCGACCGTCAGCGGGTCGAAGGTCGACGTCGCCATCGCGAAGGACTACGTCGGCACGCTCGTCGTGCGCTATCGCGTGCAGGATGCCACGGCCGACGTCGACCGTGAGGTCGAGGGGCGCATCGTCCTGACCGTGCAGGGGCGGCCGGGTCAGCCGGGCAAGCCGACGGTGACGAGCGTGCAGGACCGCACGGTGGTGCTCAACTGGACGCCCCCCGTCGACAACGGGGCAGAGATCACCGGCTATACCGTCCGGTCCCTGGCCGGTGGGTACTCGAAGGCGTGTGCGTCCACCACCTGCACGCTGGACGGGCTCACCAACAACGTCGAGTACAACTTCACGGTCACCGCGACGAACCGCGTCGGGACATCGGATGCGTCGCTGCCGAGCGAGACCGCACGCCCCGACGCACGGCCGGACACGCCCGACGCGCCGACGCTGGCGTTCGGCGACAAGAGCCTCGCCGTCTCGTGGAAGACGCCGACCACCCCCGGCTCGCCCGTCGAGTCGTACAACCTCGAGATCTCGCCGGCGCCGCCCTCGGGCGCCGTGCAGCGCACCGGCGTCACGGGCAACACCCTCACCTGGACGGGCCTCGAGAACGGCACCGACTACCGGGTGCGCGTGCAGGCCGTGAACAAGGCGCCCGAACCCTCGTCGTGGAGTGCGTGGTCGCTCGGCGAGACGCCGGCCGCCGCCCCCGCCGTTCCCGCGGCGCCGACGACGAACCGCCTCGAGCCTGTGCCCCCGCAGGCGCAGATCGAGGTCGTGTGGGCGGCCCCGGCGAGCAACGGCGACGCGATCGCGGGCTACGAGGTGCAGGTGCTCCAGGGCGGCGCGGTGCAGCGGACCATTCCCGTGTCGGCCTCGCAGACCCGTCAGGCGATCCCGCTGCCGACCTCGACGACCGACTACACCTTCAAGGTGCGCGCGCAGAACAAGGCGGGCTGGAGCGCGTGGAGCGCGGCATCCGCCCCCAAACGCGCCTTCATCGCACCGGGCCAGCCGACGAACGTCACCGCCTCCACGCCGAAGGGCGACAGCGCGATCGTCGTGGCGTACAGCCCCGCGCCCGGCAACGGCGCGACGGCGAGCGAGGTGAACTACGAGTACTCGCTCAACGGCGGCGCGTGGAAGGCCCTCGCGGGCACGACCATCGGCGGATTGAACAACGGCACGACCTACACGGTGCGCCTGCGGGCGTACACGTCGATGGACGGCGTGCGCTACACGGGTGACCCCTCCGCGTCCTCGAACGGCGCGGTCCCGTACGGCCCGGTGAACACGCCGGGCGCCAACGCGACGGCGAGCGGACAGGACATCAAGTACAGCTGGTCCGCGCCGGCCGCCAACGGCCGCGCCATCTCGAAAGTCGAGTACAGCATCGACGGCGGCGCGTGGACCACGGCCTCGCCGATGACCGGCAGCACGATCCGCAACAACGTCGGCTACAGCCACACCGGCACCATCCGCGTTCGGGCGTACGACGCCGCCGGCCAGGTGTCCGCGGTGGCCAGCGACAGCGCCACGACCGCGGCGAAGCCCCAGGCGACCGCCGACTCGGGCCACACCGGCAACGCCCAGGGCCAGCCGGGCTGCTCGTCCTCCGGCTGCGCCTACGGCACGGTCACCGTGCACAACTTCCCGGCGGGCAACTACACCCTGTCGTGCAACGGCACCGGCCCCTTCGGCGGCCGGTGGGGCGAGCGCACCTACTACGTCCCGTCGGACGGCACCGTCCAGCTCGGCTGCTACTTCGGCGGCGCGGGCTATGACTTCTGGATCAACATCGCCGGGTGGGGGGACGCCACGCACACGACGTGGTGACCACCCGTACACACGAATAGAGGACGACATGACGATGACCCCCGAACAGGCCGCCTGGTTCCAGGGCACCTTCGCGCGCCTCGTCGACAACGTCGACCAGGCGCTGATGGGCAAGCGCGAGGTCATCGGCCTGGTGCTGGCGGCCATGCTCGCCGAGGGGCACGTCCTCCTCGAGGACGCTCCGGGAACCGGCAAGACGAGCCTGGCCAAGGCTCTTGCGGCGACGGTGCAGGGCACGAACTCCCGCATCCAGTTCACGCCCGACCTGCTGCCCTCGGATGTGACCGGTGTCACGATCTACGACCAGCACAGCCACCGCTTCGAGTTCCATCGCGGACCCGTGTTCGCCTCGATCCTGCTCGCGGACGAGATCAACCGCGCCTCGCCGAAGACGCAGTCGGCCCTCCTCGAAGTCATGGAGGAGTCTCGCGTGACCGTCGACGGGCAGCCGCACGAGGTCGGCCGCCCGTTCCTCGTGATCGCCACGCAGAACCCCATCGAGCAGGCCGGCACGTACAAGCTGCCCGAGGCGCAGCTCGACCGCTTCCTCGTGCGGACCTCCATCGGCTACCCGTCGCTGGAGGTCGCCGAGCGCATCCTCGCCGGCGCCGCCGATCGCAACCCCTCGGCGCACCTGCCCGCGATCATCACCACGAGCGCGATCGCCGACATGGCCGACCTTGCCGCCACCGTTCACGTCGACACGGCCGTGCTCCGCTACGCCGCGCAGCTCTCGCAGGCGACACGCGACGATGCGGCGACGCGCCTCGGCGTCTCGGTGCGCGGCTCGCTCGCGATGATCCGCATCGCGAAGGTGCTCGCCGCCGCCGCCGGGCGTCACTACGTCCTGCCCGACGACATCAAGGCCCTGGCCCCGTACGTCTGGACGCATCGGATCGTGCTCGAGCCCGAGGCCGAGTTCGGCGGCACGACCGCCGAGGCCGTCATCGCCCGCGTGCTCGAGCAGGTGGCGGCCCCGCAGGCGCGATCGGCGGCGTGATGGCGACGGAGGCACTCGGGGCGCGCCGGGCGGCGAGACGGCGGGATGCTGCCGCTCCTGCGCGCGCAGCCGCGGCCTTCGCCGTCCCGGCCCCCGCAGCCGTCGGGCGCATCCTGCGCGTCGTGCGTCCCATCGGCTGGATCCTGATCGGCGCCGCCGTGGTCCTGTGGGCGGCCGGCTCGGCGCTCGGCTGGCAGGAGCTCACGATCGCGGCCGTCGTCGTCACGACGACGCTCGCCCTCGGCGCGCTCTTCCTCATCGGCCGGTCGACCTATGCTGTGACGCTCGACCTCGGCCGCACGCGCGTGGTCGTCGGCGAGCGCGCGGTGGGCGCCCTGACCCTCGCCAACGACGGGTCGCGGGCGATCCTGCCCGCGACAGTCGTCCTGCCCGTCGGATCCGGCCGCGGGGAGTTCGCGGTCAAGCGACTGTCGGCCGGGGAGTCGGTGGAGGAGCTCTTCGCGATCCCGACCCAGCGCAGGGGCGTGCTGCCCGTGGGCCCGGTGAGCGTCGTCCGCGGCGACGCGCTCGGGCTCTTCGAGCGCATCCAGCATCGGGGCACCGCCGTCGACCTGTACGTCCACCCGCGCACGGTGCTGTTCGCAGGTCAGTCGCTCGGCTTCGTCCGCGACCTCGAGGGGATGGCGGCCACCGACCTCTCGCGCGACGACGTCTCGTTCCATGCCCTCCGCGAGTACGTGCCGGGCGACGACCTGCGGCACGTGCATTGGCGCTCGACCGCCCGCACGGGCCAGCTCATGATGCGCCAGTACGAGGAGACGCGGCGCTCGCACTTCGCGATCGGCCTCAGCCGGAGCCCCGCCGACTACCGCGAGCCGGACGAGTTCGAGCTGGCGATCTCCGCGGCCGGATCCCTGGGACTGCGGGCTCTGCTCGACTCGCGCCGCGTGGATGTCCACGTCCAGGGGGCGACGATCCCGGCGCAGTCCGGCAAGCAGTTCCTCGACGGGCTCTCCGCCCTGCAGCCCTCCCGTCCGCGGCAGGGGTCGATCGACGACCTCGCGACGTCGGTGGTGGCATCCGTCCCGCTGGCGGCCATCGTCGTCCTCGTCACCGGATCCGCGGTGGATGCGGCGCGCCTGCGCGCTGCGTGCGCCCGTGCTCCCCAGGGCGCCCGCGTGCTCGCGCTCGTCGCCGACCTCGGTGCCGAGCCCTCGCTGCGGCGCCTGGGCGACGCCGATGTCGTGACGGTGGGCGCGCTCGAGCAGCTGCCGCTCGCGCTCTCGAAGGTGCTCGCGTGAGCGCCGGCACGAGCCCCGAGACGCTTCCCGCGCGCCGGTGGGTGCTCGATCTCACGGCGTCGGCCCTGCTGCTCGCCGTCCCGATCGTGGGCTTCGCGCCGACGTTCGACGGCCCGTCGTATCTGATCGCGGCCGTCGGGGGAGCGGTGCTCGGCCTCACCGTCGCCGCCGTCGGTGCGCGCCTGCGCTGGAGCGTGCTGGTCGTCGCCGCGGTCGTCGTCGCCGCGTACTTCCTCTTCGGGGGGGCGCTCGCGCTGCCCGGCACGGCTCTCGGCGGAGTCGTCCCCACGCTCGACACGCTGCGCGGCCTCGGCGCGGGCGCGGTCGAGTCGTTCAAGCAGCTGATCACGACGCCGGCGCCCGTGTCGGCCTCCGACGGCTTCCTGATCGTCCCCTCCCTGCTGAGCCTCGTCGCCGCCGTGCTCGTGGGTTCACTGGGCCTGCGCCTGCGGACTCCCGCGTGGGCGCTCATCCCGGCCACGGCCTACCTCGTCGGTCAGATCGCCCTCGGCACCTCGCAGCCCGCCGCCCCGCTCGCGCAGGGCGTCGTGTTCGGCGCGGTGGCGATCGCCTGGCTCGCGATCCGCCGGGCCTGGGCGCCCGCCGCGGCCGCGGTCGCCGTCGACTCGGACGGCGCGCCGACCCGCGCGGGGTCCGGCCGCCGCATCGCGGCGGGGGCCGGCATCCTCGCCCTCGCCATCGGCTGCGGAGCGGCCGCCGGCGCCGTCGCGGCACCGCCGACCACCCGCTATGTGCTGCGCGACGTGGTGATCGCGCCGTTCGATGTGCACCACTACGCGAGCCCGCTGCAGTCCTACCGCGGCTATGTGCGCGACTACACGAAGACGCCGCTGTTCACGGTCTCGGGACTGCCCAAGGGCGCCCGCGTCCGCGTCGCCGCGATGGATGCCTACTCCGGCACGGTCTACGACGTCTCCGACTCGGGCGCCGGCACATCGAGCGCGTTCAGCCCGGCGCGCACCAGCATGTCGGCGGATGCGACGGGCACCGAGGCGACCGTCCGCGTCTCCATCGACGGATACAGCGGCGTGTGGGTTCCAGGCGTCGGCGCGGCGCGGAGCATCACGTTCGGCGGTCCGCGCGCCGACGCCCTGCGCCGCACGGCCTTCTACAACGAGTCCACCCAGACCGCGGTCGACACCACTCCCCTGCAGAAGGGCGACTCGTACGAGATCCATGCCGTGATCCCGGCGGAGCACTCCGACGCGAGCCTTGCGAAGACCCCGTTCGCGCCGATCAGGATGCCGGCGCAGCACGGCATCCCACAGGCGTTCGCCGAGCTGGCCAGCAAGGCTGTGGGCGATGCCTCGACGCCCATCGCCCAGGTGCGCGCGCTCCAGAAGCACTTCGCCGACGGCGGGTACTACAGCGACGGCCTCGAGGGTCAGCCGCGCTCGCTCGCAGGTCACGGCGCGGGCCGCCTCGCGGCCCTCGTCGGCGCGCAGCAGATGGTCGGCGACGACGAGCAGTACGCCGTCGCGATGGCGCTGTTCGCGCAGGAGCTCGGGATCCCGGCCCGGGTCGTGCTCGGCTTCCATCCCAAGGATGCGTCGGCGCCTGGCGTCTTCACCGCGAACAGCGACACCCTCCACGCGTGGGTCGAGGTCGCCTTCCAGGGCGTCGGCTGGGTGCCCTTCGACCCGACTCCCGCCAAAGACCGCGTGCCCACCGAGGAGACGACGACTCCCAAGACGCAGCCGAAACCCCAGGTGCTGCAGCCGCCGCCGCCCGCGCAGGAGCCGGCGGACCAGCCGCCGAGCATCCCGGACGACCGCGGCAAGGACGACCGCAACAGCACCCTTCCCGGCTGGGTCGGAGCGGCGCTGGCGATCGGCGGCGGCACGCTCGCGGTCATCGCGCTGCTGCTCGCGCCGTTCGTCGCCATGGGGCTCGTCAAGGGCGTCCGGCGCCGCAGGCGGCGCGAGGCTCCGCGGCCGAGCGATCGCATCAGCGGCGGATGGGACGAGCTCGTCGATCGCGCGCTCGACCTCGGCACGCCCCTCGCGTCGGGTGCGACGAGGGCGGAGGATGCGTCGGCCGTCGCCACCGCGTTCGACCAGCCCGCCGTCGCGACCCTCGCCCGCGCGGCCGATGCCCAGGTCTTCGGACCGGCCGAGCCGACGGCCGACGACGTCGCCCGATTCTGGACGGAGGTCGACGCGATCGTGGGCGGCATGACCGCCGACCGGTCCTTCTGGCGGCGGCTCGGGGCTCGGCTCAGCATCCGCTCGCTGCGCAGCGGGCGGACGCCCGCGGCATCCATCGTCCCCCGTTCGTCGTCAGCGCCCGATTCGCCCCCACGCACCGCCCCGAAGGATCGCCCATGACCGTCTCCACACCCGCCTCCGAGCGCGTGAAACCGCTCGCGCCGACGTCGGTGCCCGCATCGATCGGGGTGCGGGCGGCCGCCTACGCCGTCGATGCCGCGGTCGCCGGCGTCATCGTCCTTCTCGCGTGGGGCCTCGGCGCGGTGTTCATCATGCTCGGCGGGGCGTCGGCGAATGCCGTCACTCTCGCGTGGGGTGTGCTGCTGGCGTCCGTGTTCACGATCGTCGTCTCGATCGCGTGGGCGCTCGTCTACACCGTTATGCAGGCCGGACACGGATCGATCGGCCAGCGCCTCCTGCGGATCGTGATCGTGGATGCCGAGGCGGCGACCCCGATCGGATTCCGGCGCGCGCTGCTGCGCAACATCGTGTGGTGGGCGGCGTGCGCGATCGTCGTCGGGTACGTCACGCCGCTCTTCGACGGCAGCGCGCGCCGGCGCGGATGGCACGACCGTGCCGCGGGCGCCGCCGTGGTCGAGCGCACCCGGCCTGGGGCCGAGCCCGCCCCGGCGGCTGCCGCGGCAGTGTTCCCGCAGCCGGTCGCGACACCGAATCCGTTCCTCGTGGCGGACCCTTCGACGCGGACGGCGTCGGCGCACACGACGTTTCCGACCGTTCCGGCCGCGAGCGTCGCCGACCTGATGCACACCGACCCCCACTCCGGCGAAGAGCCCGTCGCCCTGCCGCCGGTCCCTGCGCCCGCGCCTCCGGTGGCCGTGGCACCGGTCATCCCCGTGCAGGACGTCGGAATCATCTCGCAGGTGCCGGGTGGCGCGGCGCGTGCCACCACCGCGGCGCCCGAGGTCCCTGAGTCGACGGCGCCCCCCGCCGAGGCAGCCCCGGCCCCGGCCGCCGAGGCAGCCCCGGCCCCGGCCGCTGCGGCAGCCCCGACCGCAGCCCCGGCTGACGCTCCGCCCCCCTCCGCGCCCGGCGAGGCGGAGGATCTGGATGCGACGCGGGCGACCGCATCCCTCCGCTCCGACGCGCCCGTGCGACTCGCGCTCGTGTGGGACGACGGCACCCGCACGGCGATCTACGGCCGCACGGTTTTCGGCCGCAACCCCATCGCCGAGCCCGGCACCACCGCGATCGCCGTGCGCGACGAGACACTCTCCCTGTCCAAGACGCACTTCGAGGCAGACACCGACGACACCGGGACCTGGATCGCGGATCGACACTCCACGAACGGAACCGTGCTGCAGCGCGCCGGCTCCTCGATCCCGCTCGATCCCGCGGAGCGCGTGCGCCTGCAGGCCGGCGACCGCGTCGAGATCGGCGACCGCTCCCTGACCGTCGAGGAGCTCGCATGACCGGGGCATCCCCGCTCACCGTCGTCGCAGGTGCGGCGACCCACGTCGGCCTGCGTCGCAAGATCAACGAGGACTCGCACCTCGCCGCAGCGCCGGTGTTCGTCGTCGCCGACGGGATGGGCGGCCATCGGGCGGGCGAGGTCGCCAGCGCCATCGTCGTCGAGGAGTTCGCGACGCTCGTCGGTCGTCCGAGCCTCGGCATCGACGACGTCCAGGCGGCGCTCGCCAGGGCCCGCGAGCGGGTCGACGCACTGTCGGAGTCGGAGGGTGCGGAGGGCGCGGGGACGACACTCGCCGGAGTCGTCGTCGCCGACATCGACGGCGAGGGCTACTGGCTCGCGATGAATCTGGGCGACTCGCGCACGTACCTGCTGAGCGACGGTGGGTTCGAGCAGGTCTCGGTAGACCACTCGGTCGTGCAGGAGCTGGTCGACCTGGGCCAGCTGGACGAGGATGCCGCGGCCCACGACTCCCGCCGCAATGTCATCACGCGCGCGATCGGCGCCGGAAGCGCGGGGGAGCCGGACTTCTGGCTGCTGCCCGCATCCCGTGGCGACCGCGTGCTGGTGTGCTCCGACGGGCTCTCGAGCGAGGTGGATGCCGCGGCGATCGAGGCCGTCCTCCGCGCCGAGGCGCGGCCGCAGGCCGCGGCCGAGCGTCTCGTCCACGCGGCGCTCGACAACGGCGGCCGCGACAACATCACCGCGATCGTCGTGGACGTCACCGCGACACGGGCGCGCCGCGCCGGCGGTCCCCGGAGCGTTCCCGTCGGGCTCGACGAGCACGCCGACGGCGACACCCGACCGCGAGAGGTGATGGCATGAGCGCGCAGTACGCTCCCGGCCGCGCGGCGGCGCTCGTCTCCGGGCACGCCGTGGTCGTGGTCGACCGTGAGCTCGACCCGGCCGCGGCGGCCGGGCTCTGGGAGGCGGTCGCCGCCTCGGCAGAGCTCGGCTCGATCCTGGGTGCGCTCGCCGATGCCTGCGGCGCATCCCTCACGAACCTCCCCGACTTCGCAGTCGCCGTCGCCGAGCCGGGCGGCATCCGTCTGGCGCTCCGCGGAGCCGTCGTCGTGCGATCGGACGGCGTGGAGGGGATCTCCGGAACCGGCGTGACGACGTGGGTCGAGCGCGTGCTGCCCGGAGCGCGCGGCGTCCGGATCGCGCTCGCCGACGCGACCGCCGACGCGATCCTCCCCCTGACGGCGGGTGTCGTGTTCGCCTCGCGCATCGCGTGGACCGCCGAGAGGGGGGCGGATGCCGCACCCGCACCGGAGCCCGTGGCCGCACCGGAGCCCGCGCCGTCACACCTGGCCGCGGCGACCGGCATCATCGACTCGTCCGCCGTGCTCTCCGCCGCCACGGGTCACACGGACCCCGCCGACACCCTGCTGCCGATCGACACCGGCCTCGCTCCACGGGACGCGGACGAACCGGCCCCGTCTGATACGACCGGCTACGACCACCTCTGGGGCGCGACGATCATGCGCTCGGTCGAGGAGGCGGCCGTGCGGCCGGAGGAAGAGCCCGACGAACCGCAGCCCGAGTCGACGCCGGACGCCCCCGGCGACCACGACGGCGCCACGATCTCGCTCGCGCAGGCCCGCGCGCTGCGCGGCGTGGACGAGGAGCCGCTCGCGCCGCCGCGTCCGCCCGCGCCGGCTCGCATCCGGCTGTCCACCGGTGCGGTGCTGTCGCTCGATCGCACGGTCGTGATCGGCCGGCGCCCGCGGTCCACTCGCGTCTCGGGCACCGATCTGCCACACCTCGTCGCCGTCGAGAGCCCGCAGCAGGACATCTCGCGCAGCCATCTCGAGCTGCGCGTCGAGGCGGGGGCCGTCGTCGCCACCGACCTGCACACGACGAACGGGTCGATGCTGCTGCGGCCGGGCAGCGACCCCGTTCGGCTGCATCCCGGGGAGTCGACCGTCGTCGTCATCGGCGATGCCATCGACCTCGGCGACGGGGTCACCGTGACGATCGAGGATCTGTCATGACGCCCGCATCCACCTCGCCGTCCGGCGCCAAGCGCGCGCCGATGGCGCCGCCGGACCTGCCGGGGTTCCGCCAGCTGGACGTCCTCGGCTCGGGCGGATTCGCCGACGTCTTCCTCTACGAGCAGGAGCTTCCGCGGCGCAACGTCGCGGTGAAGGTGCTGCTCCCCGACCGGATGTCCAGCTCGTCGGTGCAGGAGTTCACCGACGAGGCGAACGTCATGGCGATGCTGTCGACGCATCCCGCGATCGTCACGATCTACCAGGCCGGAGTCTCGCGCGACGGCCGCCCGTACCTCGTGATGGAGTACTGCCCGAAGCCGAACCTGCAGGCGCGGCACCGGCGCGAGGCGTTCTCGGTCGCCGAGGCGCTGCGGGTCGGCATCCCGGTGGCGGCCGCCGTGGAGACGGCCCATCGCGCGGGCGTCCTGCACCGCGACATCAAGCCGGCGAACATCCTCGTCACCGAGTACAACCGCCCCGCGCTGACGGACTTCGGCATCGCGTCGACGACCGGTGCCGCGGGGGAGTCGGCGGGCCTGTCGATCCCGTGGTCGCCGCCGGAGTCGTTCGCCGACACTCCGCGCAGCGACGTGCGCTCCGACGTGTACGCGCTCGGCGCCACGGTCTACTCGCTGCTGGCGGGGCGATCGCCGTTCGAGCTCCCCGGACAGCGGAACGCCGGCGTCGACCTCATCGAGCGCATCGAGTCGCTGCCCCTGCCGCCGATCGGCCGTGCCGACGTGCCTGCCTCCCTCCAGCACGTGCTGGAGCGGTCGATGGCGAAGAACCCCGCCGACCGCTACGAGAGCGCACTGGCGTTCGCGCGGGCGCTCCAGACGGTCCAGATCGAGCTGGCGCACTCCGTCACGCCGATCGACATCCTGGATGACGGGGCCCCGGAGGAGCTCGACGAGGACGAGGACGACGGGCGCACCCGCGTGCGCGGCGTCATGTCGATCAGTCCCGAGACGACTCCCGCGGCCGGACGCACCCGCCCGTCCGCCGTGACGGTGCCGTCGGTGCGCCCGCCGGCCGAGACCGTCGACCACACGGTCGTGCGCGCGGGGATGCCCGCGGCGGCGGATACCGTGCGCAGGGAGGCGCCGGCCGCCGACGTGACCGTCGCGCGCGCGCCGGTCGCCGTGCCGCCGGCATCCGTCGCCTTCGAGGAGCCGCAGCCGGCACCGGCCGCCCGCGCGCCCGTCGGCAGGCGCCGCAGACTCACGTGGGGACTCATCGCCGGGGCAGCGGCCGTGGTCGTCGCCGTCGTGGTGGTGGCGGCATCCCTCGCCACGGCCGGAGCCCCCTCCGCGCGCAAGAGCCCGTCGCCGACGGCCGTGCCCCAGGACCCGATCTCCGCCGTCGTCGCTCCGGTCGCCGACCTGAAGGGGGTCCCCGGAGCCGGGGCCGTCACGTTCACCTGGACCAACCCCGACCCGCACCCGGGGGACGCCTACCTCTGGAATGTGGACGTGCCGGGCCAGGATGCCGACACCCAGCGCACCGACAAGACCTCGGTGACGGTTCCCGCGGACTCCGGCGGCCGCACGTGCGTGCAGGTGGTCGCCGTCCGCGCCGACGGCACGTCCTCCACCGAGACGACGGGATGCGCCCCGTGAGCGCCGGCGGTCTCACCGTCGACTTCGCCGGGGAGCTGTTCGAGGTCTCACCGGAGCAGGCGTTCCTCGTCGGCCGCGAGGGCGACCTCGCGATCGACGACAACCCGTTCCTGCACCGGCACTTCCTGGCGATCGAGCGGGTCGACGGGCTGTGGCTGCTCTCGAACGTCGGCAGCCGGCTGGCGGCGACCGTGACGGATGCCGCCGGCCGCGTGCAGGCGTGGCTGGCGCCCGGCGCGCGCCTGCCGATCGTGTTCGCCGCGACGGCGGTCATCTTCAGCGCCGGAGCGACGACCTACGAGTTCACGATCCACGCGAGCGAGCCGGCGTTTCGCCCGGTCGCGGTGTTCGAGGACGGCGACGGGCAGTCCACCATCGGCGATGTGCCGCTGACCCTCAGCCAGCGGATGATGATCCTCGCGCTCGCCGAGCCGATCCTCCGCCGCGAAGGTGCCGGCATGAGCGAGCTGCCGACGTCGGCGAACGCCGCTGCACGGCTCGGCTGGACCATCACCCGCTTCAACCGCAAGCTCGACAACGTCTGCGACAAGCTCGACCGCATCGGCGTTCCGGGCCTGCGCGGCGGCGTCGGCTCCTACGCGACGAACCGACGTGTGCGGCTCGTCGAGTACGCGGTCGCCGCGCGGCTCGTGACCCGCGACGACCTCCCTCTCCTCGATCAGGCGCAGGCCGCCGACCCCGACGACGCGTGACTGGAGACCGATGCGCCTCAAGCTGACCCTCAACCGCGTGGCAGGTCCGCCGGCGGACATCGTCGTGACGACGGATGCCGCCGCCACGATGTCGGATGTCGCCGAGGCCATCGCCCGCCTCGACCCGACGGGCCCCGCGCCCACGGGGGAGCGCACCCTCACCCTCGCCGCGACCGCGCCCGGTCAGGGCGCTGCGGCGGTCCTCGCCCCCGAGGCGGCGGTGGGCGAGTCCCCGATCGCCTCCGGCGCCGCGGTCGCGCTCGTCGAGGCCGGGCGCGCCGCATCCATCGATCGTCCTCCGGTCGCCCGCGTCCGGGTGATCGCCGGTCCCGACGCCGGTGCCGAGTTCCCCCTCTCCGAGGGCACGACCGTGCTGGGGCGTGGGGGAGCGGTGCCCGGTGCGAGCGGCGGGGTCGACATCGAGCTGCATGACCCGATGGTCTCCAAGCGCCACCTGCGGTTCGAGGCGTCCGATGCCGTCGAGATCGTCGATCTCGGCTCGGCCAACGGCCTGATGGTCGACGGCGGGCTGGTGCCGCGCATCCGCGTCGACCGCCGCGAGACGCTGCTGGTCGGCGACACGACGCTCGTCATCGAGGTCTCGCCGACTCGCCCCGCCTCCGGAGGCGTGCCCGAGAAGGCCGGTCCCGTCCTCTTCAACCGCTCGCCGAAGGTCGAGGCCCGGTACGCCGGCGAGGAGTTCGCGGCGCCCGAGGTGCCCGCCGACAAGCCCGACCAGCCGTTCCCGCTGCTCGCGATGCTCGTGCCGGTGCTGCTGGGCGGTGCGATGTTCTTCTTCACGGGGAACCCGAGCTCTCTCCTGTTCGTGCTCCTGACCCCGGTCATGCTCGTCGGCAACTACCTCAGTGGCCGCACGCGCGAGAAGCGGCGGCTCAGAAGGGCGATCGCCGTCTTCGATGAGCGCCTCGAGAGCCTCACGACGCTGCTCGGCGAGGAGCGGGTGCGCGAGCACGCGCAGCGCAACGCCGAGTCCCCCTCGACCCTCGAGGCGTACGAGCAGGCGCTGGCCCGCGGTCCGCTGCTGTGGACGCGGCGTCCGGAGCACTGGTCGTTCCTCAACGTCCGGCTGGGCGTCGGAGCGATGCCGAGCCGCAACACGATCCAGACGGCCGCGCGCGGCGAGATCCTTCAGGAGTTCCAGGAGCGGCTCGATGCGGTCGTCGACGAGCACCGCACCATCCCCGACGTGCCGATCATCGACAACCTGCACGATGCCGGTGCCCTGGGCATCGCGGGCACCCCGGAGCAGGCCTCCGGCGCCGTGAACTCCGTGCTCGTGCAGCTGACGGCCCTGCATTCGCCGGCGGAGCTCGTGGTGGCGGCCCTGGTCGCGCCGTCGTGGTCAGCGCCCTTGGAGTGGCTGAAGTGGATGCCGCACACCTCCTCGGCGCAGAGCCCCATCGATGGGGGCCACCTCGCCGACGGCGCCGCGAGCGCGGGCGCGCTGCTGTCCGCGCTCGAGGGCCTCGTCGAGAGCCGGCTCACGCAGCGGGATGCCGCGGCGGCCCGCGGCGCGATCCTGACCGAGCAGGCGGCGCTGACCCGCGGCGCGACCGTGGGCACCGGCGGCGAGCCGCAACGCGCGCCGGTGCCGGCTGTCGTGGTGCTCGTGTCGGACGACGTCGCTGTCGATCGCGCCCGCCTCGTGCAGCTCGCGGAGCGAGCCGCCGATGCGGGCGTCTACCCGATCTGGATCTCGCGGGACGTGGCATCCCTCCCCGCCGCCTGCCGCACCTACGTCTCGTTCGACGAGCGGCCGGGCGTCGCCACGGTCGGCTTCGTCCGGCTCGGCGAGACGATCGAGGACGTCGTCACCGAGCACGTGCCTGGCGCACACGCACTCGACTTCGCGCGGCGCATGGCGGCGGTGGTGGATGCGGGCGCCCTCGCCGTGGACTCCAGCGACCTCCCGCGGACCGTGTCGCTCGTGACGCTCCTCGGCCATGAGCTCGCCGAGTCACCCGACGCCGTGGTGGACCGCTGGCGCCAGAACGCCTCGATCCTCGATCGCGTCGGCGTACACGATCACGGCGGCCTCGCTCCGGCGCCCCGCCGGGCCGGGCGCCTGCGCGCGATCGTCGGCTCGAGCGGCGCGGATCCCCTGCACATCGATCTGCGCGCCCAGGGTCCGCATGCCCTCGTCGGCGGCACGACCGGTGCGGGCAAGTCGGAGTTCCTGCAGGCGTGGGTGCTCGGCATGGCCGCCGAGTACAGCCCCGATCGCGTCACGTTCCTGTTCGTCGACTACAAGGGCGGCTCGGCCTTCGCCGACTGCGTCGACCTGCCGCACTGCGTCGGGCTCGTGACCGACCTCAGCCCGCACCTCGTGCGCCGGGCGCTCACGAGCCTGCGCGCCGAGCTGCACCACCGCGAGCACCTCCTCAACCGCAAGAAGGCGAAGGACCTCCTCGAGCTGGAGAAGCGCGGCGATCCGGAATGCCCGCCGGCCCTCGTGCTCGTCATCGACGAGTTCGCGGCCCTGGTGGGCGAGGTGCCGGAGTTCGTGGACGGCGTCGTCGACATCGCCCAGCGCGGCCGGTCGCTCGGCATCCACCTGATCATGGCGACCCAGCGCCCGGCCGGCGTGATCCGCGACAACCTCCGCGCCAACACCAATCTGCGGGTGGCGCTGCGCATGGCGGATGAGTCCGACTCGGACGACGTCGTCGGCGTGAAGGATGCGGCGCACTTCGACCCGGGGCTCCCCGGCCGCGGCATGGCGAAGACCGGTCCCGGTCGCCTCGCGCTCTTCCAGTCCGGCTACGCCGGGGGCTGGACGAGCCGCGAGCCCGAGCAGGCCGTCGTCGAGGTCGCCGAGCTGCGCTTCGGCGGCGAGGTGCGCTGGGAGGAGCCGAACCGGAACGAGGATGCGGCGCCCCGCGACCCCGGGCCCACCGACCAGCAGCGGCTCGTCGCATCCATGCGCGGCGCCCAGCAGATCGCGGCGATCCCCGCGCCCCGCCGTCCGTGGCTCGACGAGCTGGCCGCCGTCTACGACCTGTCGCTCCTGCGCCAGCGCACCGACGCGCAGCTGATGTTCGGCGTCGCCGACATGCCCGAGCGGCAGCAGCAGGTCTCGCTGTCGTTCGACCCCGACGCCGACGGCAACATCGCGATCTTCGGCACGGGCGGCTCCGGCAAGTCCGTGGCCCTGCGCACCCTCGCGTGCGCGGCCGCGATCACCCCGCGGGGTGGGCCGGTGCACGTCTACGCCCTCGACTTCGGGGCGGGCGGCCTGCGCATGCTCGAGCAGCTGCCGCACGTCGGCGCGGTCATCGGCGCCGACGACACCGAGCGCACCGTCCGTCTGCTGCGCATGCTCAAGGCTCAGCTCGAAGACCGTGCGGCACGATTCGCCGCCGCCAACGCGGCGAGCATCACGGAGTACCGCCGGCTTGCGGAACGCCCCGACGAGCCGCGCATCCTGCTCCTCATCGACGGCTTCCCGAGCTTCCGCGACGACTACGAGGCCGCCGCCGGGCGGTCGCAGTGGTACGACGTGTTCCGCGATGTGCTGACGGACGGGCGGCAGCTCGGCATCCACGTCGCCATCACGGCCGACCGTGCGGGCGCCGTGCCCTCCTCGGTCGCGTCGAGCATCCAGCGCCGGATCGTGCTGCGCCTCGCCGACGACGGCTACTCGCTGCTCGATGTGCCGGGCGACATCCTCTCTGCCACGTCGCCGCCCGGACGCGCCGTCGTCGACGGCTACGAGACCCAGCTCGCGGTGCTCGGAGGCACGCGCAGCGTGTCGGAGCAGGCCGCCCACACGGCGAAGTTCGCCGCCGCCATGCGGCGTGCGGGGGTCGCGGATGCTCCGCGCATCGGCGCGATGCCTGTCGAGTACGTGCAGTCCGAGCTGCCGTCATCGGCCGGCGGCCGCCCGGTCCTCGGCATCGGCGAGTCCGACCTCGGCGCACTCGCGTTCGACCCGAACGGGACGATGCTGCTGGCCGGGCCGCCGGCGAGCGGGCGCACGACGGCGATCGCCGCCGTGGCGGAGGCGCTCGGCCGGTTCGACCCCGCCGCCCGCCTGTACTTCATCGGCGGCGCCCGGTCTCCGCTCGTCCGCTCCCGCGCGTGGGCCGCGACCGCGACCACGCCGGAGGAGGCCGCAGCCCTCGCCCGGAACCTCGAGGCCGCCATCACCGACCCCGACACCGAGGGCAGGATCGGCGTGTTCGTCGAGGCGATCGGCGACTACTTGCAGTCGTCCGCGGACATGCCGCTCGTCGACCTCATCAAGGCGGTGCGCCGCAGCGACCACTTCCTGCTGGCCGAGGCGGAGACGAGCGCGTGGGGGTCGAGCTGGCCACTGCTCGCCGAGGTCAAGAACGGCCGCCGCGGGCTGCTCCTGCAGCCGGAGGCCCTCGAGGGTGACCTGCTGCTGAAGACCCCGCTGCCGCGCATGCAGCGCGCCGAGTTCCCCCCGGGTCGCGGCGTCTACATCGCCAAGGGCGGGCACGAACGGGCCCAGCTGCCGATGGTGGGGTGACCCATGGGGATGTCTCCCCATCGCGGCGATGCCGCGACGGCGAATAGCGTGGCACGGACGGAAGGAGCGCACGCATGTCGGATCTGAAGATCGACCTCGGGCGGCTGGACACGCTGCACCGCGATCTCGCCGCGATCGCGTCCGAGTTCAAGAACGCGGACGACTTCTCGGATGCCGTCGCCGCGGCGACCGGGCATGACGAGCTCGCCGGGCACGTGCGCGACTTCGCACACAAGTGGAACGACAAGCGCAAGAAGATGACCGAGGCCGCCGAGAACCTCACGAAGTCGGTCGCGTCGATCACCGACGGCTTCACGAGGGTGGATGCCGGTCTCGCGAAGGCGCTCCAAGATGGCGAGGCTCAGTCGACGAAGGACGGCGTCACCGGCAAGAAGGGAACCCCGTGAGCGATGCGCCCTACCGCCCGTTGACGGGCGACCCCACGGCGCTGAAGGCGAAGGCGACGCACTACCGGAACATCGGCAACGCGATCGCGCGCTCGGCGAACACGCTGAAGGCCATCGGCGAGCAGCACGACATGACGTCGGAGGCCGTCGATGCCCTGCGCGACACCGCCAAGTCGGTCGGCGAGGACATCGACAAGGCCCGTGAGCGGTACCAGAAGACCGCCGAGGCGCTGCTGACATACGCCACCGCGCTCGATCTCGCGCAGCAGCACGCGGCCACCGCGATCTCGGCGATCACCGCGAAGGAGGGCGAGGCGGAGGCCGCGCACCGGGCGGCCTCCCGGGCCGCCGACAGCGTCGACACGGCGGCGGATGCCGATCGTGCCAGCGCTCAGACGGCCGCCACGCACGCGAAGAACCATGCCGACGACGCGGATGCCGCCCTCGCATCGGCCCAAGGGCAGTGGCACCAGGCGCTCGAGGAGAAGAACAACGCGGCGCGCGCAGCGATCACCGCGATCGTCGAGGTCGTCGACAAGAACAACCACGGTCTCGAGGACAGTTGGTGGGATGACTGGGGCGACGCGCTGTTCCACATCCTGAAGACGATCTGCGACATCGCGGGCGTGCTCGCGATCTTCCTGTCGTGGGTGCCGATCCTGGGGCAGGTCCTGCTCGTCCTCGCGGCGGTGGGGGCGGTGCTCGACCTCATCGACGCGATCGTCAAGGTCGCGAACGGTGAGGGGTCGTGGGGGGACGTCATTCTCGCCGCGGTCGGTGCCGTGCTCACGCTCGCCGGCGGAAAGCTCATCGCGCTCGCGGCCAAGGGCGCGAAGGCGACCGTCGTCGTCAAGGCCGCCTCTGTGCTCCGCGCCGAGGGCAAGAACGTCCGCACCGAGATGCGCGTGCTGCAGAACGCGAAGTACGGAACCGAGGCGTACATGAGCCAGGCCGCGGCGCGCACGGTACTCCGCGACGGCCGTAAGGCGTTCGACACGTTCGCGCACGGCCGCTCGACCGTCCTGACGGCGTTCAAGGACTCGTTCACGGCCGACGTGAAGGCGTTCAAGACCGACGGTGTCCGCACCCTCGTCGGCAACAAGCTCTACGACCTCCAGCACGGTCTCGGCCTCGGCAGGGATCTCAACCAGTCGCTGCGGATCATCAAGGAGTACCCGGAGCTGCTGAAGGACCCCGCCGTGGTGAAGTCGATGCTGGGGGCCACGTCGCTCCAGGTCGGCAAGGTCGGCACCGACGTCTTGAACGGCCTGTCGGCGGCCAACCGCGCGGAGAACGACCGCATCGCCGCCGGCAACCTGCACAGCCCGCTCGATCTGTGGTCCGATCGCGGCTTCAGCATCGCGAAGTCGCTGGGACTTGAACCGGTGTCGGGCATCCGCCAGGTGCCGAAGCTCGTGGACGAATCGGGGAAGATCCCCAGCGACTGGAGCAGGCTGACCGGGGCCGGACGGTAGAGACGCGCGGTCCGGTTACCCTGGACTGGACCACCGAGACGAGAGTATGACGACGAGCAACCTGGCCCCCATCACGGGCATCTCCCTCACCCTCGACGACACGTGGCACGCCGTACCTGCGCATGCGGATGCGGGCGAGCCATGGGCGGACGGGCTCCTCGCGGCCTGGTCGCTCGACGGACTCTCGGCAGAGGCGCTGCGCGAGCAGCTCCTGCGCCTGCAGGCGAATCTCTCGTCGCGGGTCGGTGACGAGGTCAGTGCGCTCGTGTGGGTGCCGGTGCCGCAGTCGGGGTACTGCAGCGCGGGTCTCGTCGCCCTCAACTGGCCGCTCGAGCCCGGCGGCATCGACGGACCGGTCGCCGTCGAGGATGCGTTCGGCCGCGGCGACTTCGTCCAGCCCGGCGACACCCTGCTCGATCAGCGGATCTGGAACGGACTGCTCGATGCCGGACCCTTCGTCGGCGTCTACCGGGTGACTTCGACGCCGACGGCCGACGCGGAGGAGGCCGTCGTCGAGACGGTCGAGTTCTTCGTCTTCCCGTCCGGCGCGTCCGAGTTCGCGCACCTGTCGTTCACGGCGGAGAGCATCGGCGCTTTCGAGGACATGCCGTCGCAGACGTGGGCGATCGCGCAGACGCTCGCGGTGACGGTGGGGGATGCGGATGCCTGAGCAGGCCGCCACGCAGACGGTGGGATCGGCCCACCACCGTTACGCGCTCATCGTTCCCGGCACGTGGGCATCCGTTCCCATGGATGATGAGCAGGCGCTGAAAGAGCGCGTGCGCCGGATCGTCAAGGAGCGCGTGCCGCGCGACGACCGGCTCGCCTCTCTCCGCCGCGACGCGCGCGAGGAGCTGCTCGCGAACGCGACGCGCGCCCGCACGGCGGGTGCCACCCTGTACGCCCTCTCGTTCGAGCTGCTGCCCGGCCTGCCGTTTCCCGCCTCGCTCATCACGTACGACCTCGAATGGCCGCCGGCAGCACCGTCGGCGGGCGATCCCGGCGATCGACTGATGGTGGCATTCCCCGCGGCGACGCCCATCGAATCGGTGCCCGTGCCCACTGTGCGGCAGGCGACGGTGCGGCAGCGCATGGTCGGCGACACCGAGACCACGACGCTCGACCTCACGTACTGGTTCGCCGCGCCGGGTGAGGGGCTCGTGTGCGCGATGGTCTCCGTGCCCGACTGCCCGGGGGTGGACCTCATCACGCAGCTGTTCGACATGATCGCATCATCCATCCACTGGGCGATTCCTGCCGAGGAGGCGGCACGGTGAGCGGCGACAGGGCGCCGCGGCTCCCGCGTGCGAAGACTGCGCCCGTGACGATCGATCCGCTGCGCGAGCCGGCGTTCCTCGTGCCGCCCGTCGAGCCGAGCGGCGCGCGGGTGATCGGGCGCGTATTCGGCTATCTCGGGATGACCCTGCTGTGGCTGCTCCTCCTCGGGGCCGTCGTGTTCGCGACGATCGTCGCGCTCTGGGGTGCTCTGGGCAGCGCCACGGCCGACGGCGGACTGGGGAGATCGTCCGGATGGCATTCATCGGATGCGTGGCTCGCGCCGATCGCCATCCCGCTCGCGGCGGCGGTCATAGGCATCCTGACCGTGTACCTCGTCCTTGCGGCACTCGGTCTGCTGCTGGCCGCCGCCACGCTCTTCGCGCGTTCGCTCAACCCCGCCTATCGCCATGAGCAGCTGTCGTTGAGCACGCGCACGCGCGGCGGCGAGGCCCTCGGCGGCGCGGCCACTGCGTTCACCGGGGTGTCGCTGTCTCTGGTTCCCGTGCGGCTGACTCGCTGGTCGAAGATCGTGACGATGGTCCAGTTCAACGGCTGGATCATCAACGGCGGCACGCTCGCCCTCGGCTGCATCTGGGGGCTGCTGTACTGGTTCACGCTCGGCTGGGCCCTGTGGCCGGCGACCGGTGCTGCTGTGCCGGTCTGCGTCGCCGTCACCGTCGCGCTCGCCGCGTGGTTCCTGTTCGAGATCTGGCGTCGCCGCCGCTCGTACGCGACGGTCATGCCGTCCGCCCTCCAGGGCACCGTCTACGAATTGTCCTGGCCGAATCGCCCCGAGAACGTGGCCGCGAAGTCCGCCGCGAAGAAGAAGCCGGCGAAGCCGAAGGCGTGAGGCATGGGGAGTCCTCCCCATGTGATCATCCAAACGGCGCAGGTACGGTCGGAGATATGAGGTCGGCCGGATGGGCCACCCGGTGAATTCCAAGGAGCACATACTCATGGCGAACATGAACGTCACCTACGCCGACATGCAGCAGGCCGCCGGCCGACTGAACGCGGGCAAGGACGACATCATCTCGAAGCTGCACGAGCTGCAGGCCCTCGTGAACAACCTGGTCAACGGCGGCTTCGTGACCGACTCGGCCTCGGGCGCATTCCACGAGTCATACCAGAAGTTCACGACCGGAACGACGCAGGCGGTCAACGGCCTCGACGGCATGAGCCAGTTCCTGAACAAGGCGGCCGACACACTGCAGCAGGTCGACTCGCAGCTGGCCCAGGGCATCTCCGGCCACTGACGCGAGCCCGCACTCGTTTACCGAGCCCGCATCCGATTCCCGCGAATCGGATGCGGGCTCGGCATTTCGCTGCGGGCTCGCGTTGCGTCAGTCGATGTCGAGGAGGTGGCGCTCGCCGTGGTCGAGCACCTTCACGACGATGCCCTGGGCGCGCAGCGCCTTGAAGGTGCGGGTCTCCTCGTCGGTGTCACGGCCGAGGGCATGCGCGCCGGCCACGACCACCACGTCTCCGCGGCGGAGTGTGCCGAACAGTCGCCCGAGCCGCTCCTCCCACGACTCGAGGGTCTCGGGCGCCGGATGACGGAACCCGTCGATGGGCACGCCGAAGCGGGTCAGGTCGTTGCGCTGCTCGACCACCGAGGGCATGTCGTCGCGGGAGACGACGAGCCCGACGAGGCGCGCGCCCGCGGGGCGGGCGAGCCACCAGTTGCGGTCGGCCTGCAGCTCTGTGAAGCACCGGGGGCACTCGGCCGCCGCGTGCGGCAGGTCGATGGGGCTGGTCAGCGCATCGCCGCCCTCGGCGGCGCCGGCATCAGCGGCACGCAGCGTCATCGGCGACGCTGCATCCATGTCGTTCGTCACGAGAACCCCCTCGGGTCCATTCTCTCCCACGGGGCGGGCACCCGTACCCGGCTCAGGTGGGCTCGTCGAGCCGCAGCTGCGCGCCGATCTGGTCGGCGTCGAGCTCCGCCCGGGCGTGCCGGAGCACCGAGGTGGAGTACGTGCCCTCGTGCGTCAGCGCCTCCAGCCGCTCGCGCATCGCCCGGATGATGGCGAGCCGCAGCTCGAGCTGCGCCTTCGTCGCGTCGGCCTCGCGGTCGATGGGCCGCTGCGCGTAGCGCTCTCCGACGCGTGCGAGGAGCTCCTGGTCGAACGGGCGTCCGTCGCTGTCCACGAGCCGCCCTGTGGTGAGGGAGACGACGGCCGCCTCCCGCAGCTGGTCGTCGAGCTCTTCGAGCCCGCCGCCCACGGGTTCCGCGGGCCTGTCCGCGAGTCCGAGGCGCCGTACGACCCACGGGAGGCTGAATCCCTGCAGCGTCAGGCTCACGGCCGCCACGAGGAAGGCCACGAAGACGAGGAGGGCGCGGTCGCCGTCGCGCGGCAGGGTCTGGGCGGCGGCGAGGGTCACCACGCCCCGCATCCCACCCCAGACGATGACCGTGCCCTGCCGCCAGTCGAGCGGAGCCGCCTGGTAGTAGTCGATGTCGGCGAGCGCCCGCGTCACCCGGCTGCGCGCCCGCGCGAGGAGCCGCTCGCGCTCCACCGGATCGTGCGGCAGCCTGCGACGCGGTCCGCGCTCGGGGTTGGTCACCGGACCCGCGATCACGCTGGGGGAGACGACCGGCACATCGACCGGCACGCTGGACACGTCGCCCGCCTCGCCCGCCTCCACCGCATCCAGGTGCTGACTGAACGCCTCGAAGCGGTCGCGGTCGAGCCGCCGCGACCGCCGGCCCTGGCTCCAGACGACGAACGTCACGTACGCGGCCCGGACGACGAGCACGATGCCGAGCGCGCCGAGGGCGAGCCAGACCGCGTGCCAGAGCCCGTTCTCGCCCTGCAGGTTGTCGTTGACGATCTCGCGCAGCTCGAGCCCCATGAGGAGGAACACCGCACCCTCGAGCACGAGCTCGATCGTGCGCCAGTTGAGGGTGTCCGACATCCGCTGCCCGGGGGTCAGGCGGCTCGGTGCGAGCTGGCTGGTGACGAGGCCGGCGGCCACGGCCGCCACGAGGCCCGATCCGCCCAGGTGCTCGGTGGGCAGGTAGGCGATGAACGGGACGGTGAAGCTCACCGCGGTGTTGGCCGCGGAGCTGCGCACCCACACACGCAGGCGCATCGACAGCCAGCCGACGGCGGCGCCGATCAGCACCGCGATGAAGACGCTCCAGATGAAGGCGCCCAGGGTGGCGCCGAACGAGAAGCGCCCGGCGATGGCGGTGATCGCGGTCCCCAGGAGCACGAGGGCGGTGGCGTCGTTGAGCAGGCTCTCGCCCTCGAGCAGCGTCACCACGCGGGGAGCGATGCCGAGGCGCTTCGCGATCGTCGTGGCCACCGCATCCGTCGGGCTGAGGATGGCACCGAGGGCGATGCCGAGGGCGAGGCTCAGGCCGGGCACGACCGCCCAGAAGAACACACCGAGCAGCAGCGAGCTCACGACGACGAGCACGACTGCGAGCCCCGCAATGGGGCGCAGATCCCTCCGGAACTCGATCGCCGGGAGGTTGACCGCGGCCGAGTAGAGCAGCGGGGGCAGGACGCCGACGAGGATCCACTCCGGGTTCACCTCGGGCAGGTGCACGAACGGCAGATACCCGACGGCGATGCCCACGGCCAGAAGGAGCAGCGGGGACGCGACGCCGAGCCGCCCACCGACGGCGGTCGACGCCGCGATCGCGAGGATGCCGAGGAGCAGGGGGACCAGCAGGTCCATCAGAGGATGCCGAGCTCCTGAACGGCAGCGCGCTCCGCGACGAGTTCGGCGACGGAGGCGTCGATCCGCGCGCGTGCGCGGGCGTCGAGGTCGAGCCCCTCCACCACCCGGTATCCGGTGCCGTCGGAGCGCACAGGGAACGAGCAGACGAGCCCCTCGGGCACACCGTACTCGCCGCGCGAGACGAGGGCCGCGGATGTCCAGCCGGCATCGGCCGGCCGGCCCAGCACGAGGTCGCGCACGTGGTCGATCGCCGCGTTGGCGGCGGATGCGACCGATGACGAGCCGCGGACCTCGATGATCTCGGCACCTCGCTTCGCCACGCGCGGCACGAACTCGTCGTCGAGCCACTGCGCGGCCGCCTCCGGTCCGAGCCGTTCGGCCAGCAGCGCGAGGACAGGGGTGCCGTCGGCGGTGGCGTGCGACACATCCGGGAACTGCGTCGCCGAGTGGTTGCCCCAGATCGTGACGTCGCGGATGCCGTCGGGCCGCGCATCCAGCTGCGCCGCGAGCTGCCCGACCGCACGGTTGTGGTCCAGCCGCGTGAGGGCCGTGAAACGCTCGGGCGGGACGCCGTCCGCCGACGCCTGCGCGATGAGGGCGTTCGTGTTGGCGGGGTTGCCGACCGTCACCACGCGGATGCCGTCCGCGGCATGCGCGGCGATGGCAGCGCCCTGCGGGCCGAAGATGCCCGCGTTGGCCGCGAGCAGATCCGCCCGCTCCATTCCGGCTGTCCGGGGCCGAGCGCCCACGAGAAGCGCCAGGTCGGCGCCCTCGAAGCCGCGGCCGATGTCATCGGTCACGTCGATCGACTGCAGCAGCGGGAACGCGCAGTCCTGCAGCTCGAGCGCGGCGCCCTCGGCCGAGCGCACCCCCTGCGGGATCTCCAGCAGCCGCAGCCGCACGGCACGATCGGGTCCGAGCATGTCACCGGCGGCGATGCGGAACAGGAGCGCGTAGCCGATCTGGCCCCCCGCGCCGGTGATGGTGATGGTCGTCGGAGAGTGCGCCATGGGCCGAGCCTAGACCGGAAATGCCCGGCCGTCCGGGCTGCGCGGGGTAGCGTGAAAGGCATGACGTTCAACGACAATGCGAACGTCGGGGGGAACAGCGCCCGTCGTCGCGGGGCCGGATTCGCCGTCAGAGACGGCAGCACGTGTCTCGGCGCCCGCCACGTGTTCTCCGTGTCGGGGAGGTCGCTGTGAGCAACGGGGCCGCACACCTCGACGACATCCTCTATCCGACGATCGATCCCTATGAGACCGGCATGCTCCTCGCCGGCGAGGGCAATCGCGTGTACTGGGAGCAGAGCGGCAATCCCGACGGCAAGCCCGTCGTGTTCCTCCATGGCGGCCCGGGTGCCGGCACCTCGCCGTGGCACCGCCGGTTCTTCGACCCGATGAAGTACCGCATCATCATGTTCGACCAGCGGGGATGCGGGCGCAGCACGCCGAGCGCGAGCGCACCGGACGCGGATCTCAAGCACAACACCACATGGCACCTCGTCGCCGACATGGAGCTGCTGCGCAAGAACCTCGGCATCCAGAGGTGGCAGGTGTTCGGCGGATCGTGGGGGAGCGCCCTCGCGCTCGCCTACGCCGAGGCGTACCCCGAGGTCGTCAGCGAGATCGTGCTCCGGGGCGTCTTCACGCTGCGCGCGCACGAGCTCGAGTGGTTCTACGAGGGCGGCGCGAGCGCGATCTTCCCGGACGAGTGGGAGAAGTTCCTCGCGCCGATCGCGCTGCTCGAGCGCGGGCGGCTCATCGAGGCGTACCATCGGCGGCTCATCGACCCCGATCCGGCGATCCACGTGCCGGCAGCGGTCGCGTGGTCGGGCTGGGAGGCCTCCACCCTCACACTGCAGCCGGACCCCGACCTCGTCGCGGCGATGACCAGGCCTGCGGCGGCGACGGCGTTCGCGCGCATCGAGAACCACTACTTCATGCACGGCGGCTTCTTCGACGAGGGCCAGCTCATCGCCCAGGTCGACAAGGTCCGCGACATCCCGGCGGTGATCGTGCAGGGCCGCTACGACGTCTGCACGCCGATCATGACCGCGTGGGATCTGCACCAGGCGTGGCCGGAGGCCGAGTACGTGGTCGTCCCGGATGCCGGGCATGCCGCGTCCGAGCCCGGCATCGCCACGGCGCTGCGGGCCGCGACGGACCGCTTCGCCGAGTGACCCCGGCCCCTCCGGGGGTCAGCCGAGGATGAGGTCCGCGGCCTTCACGCCGATGACGATCGAGGGTGCGTTGGTGTGCCCGCGAATGACCGTCGGCATGACGGATGCGTCGGCCACCCGCAGCCCCTCGACGCCGCGCACGCGCAGCTCGGGGTCGACCGGGGCCGCGGCATCCATCCCCATCCGCACCGTGCCCACCGGGTGGTACAGGGTGTGCGAGTAGCGACGCATCGACAGCTCGACGCGCTCCTCGGAGCTCATGGTCTCGCCGCCGACCGGCTGCACCCAGCCGTCCGTCGTGAGCTCGCCCAGTGCCTGCGTCGACAGCAGCCGCTCGCAGGCGTGGAGGCCCTCGGCGAGGGCCGCGGCATCCATCCCGTCGGCGTCGGAGAGGTAGGCGGGGTCGATGAGCGGCTTGTCGCGCGGGTCGGCCGACGCCAGGCGGATCGTTCCCCGGCTCACGGGCCGCAGCAGGATCGCGCCCACCGTGATGCCCTCGGCGGGCGTCGGCACAAGGCCCTCGCCGACGTAGGGCACCGGCGCGAAGATGATCTCGATGTCGGGGAGGCCCTCGCCCATCCCCCGCGCATCGGCGACGGAGGTGCGCACGAACCCGTACGCCTCGGCGACGTTGGAGGTCAGCATCCCCTTGCGCCGCAGGAGGTAGTTGACGAGCTGGCCCGCCTTCTCGGCGGTGTAGAGGGTGCCGCCCTTGGCCTGCGGTGCGAGCCCTGCGACGAGGTGGTCCTGGAGGTTGGCGCCGACCTCGGGGGCGTCGACGACGACGGGGATGCCGTGCTCGGCGAGGTGCCCGGCCGGGCCGATGCCGCTGAGCATGAGCAGCTGCGGCGTGTTGATCGCGCCGCCGGAGAGGATGACCTCGCGGTGCGCCGTCGCGTGCCGCGTGATGCCGTCGATCTCGACGTACACCCCGGTGGCCCGGGTGGCCGGGCCCACGCGCCCGGAGGCTCCGCCTGGCGCGTCAGCGACGGGGGGAGTGGGCGTGGGGCCGAAGGTCACCCGGCGTACGAGGGCGTTCGTGACGATGGTCAGATTGCGGCGGCCCTTCGCCGGCTTCAGATACGCGTCGGCGGTGGATGCGCGCCCCCCGCGATGCTCGCTCACCATGGTCTGCGAGAAGCCCTGGCCGACGGGAAGGTTGGGCGGGGTGACGGGGAAGCCGGCCTCGGCCGCCGCGCGGAGGAACGCGGCCGTGTGCGGGCGCGGGTCGCGCTGGTGCTCGACGGCCTGCGCGCCGTCGATGCCCTGCGTCTCGTGCACGGGATCCTGCGTGCGCTCGACCTTGCGGAAATAGGGGACGAGGGCATCCCACGACCAGCCGTCGCCGGCGGTCTGCGCCCACTCGTCGTAGTCCGCCGCGAAACCGCGCACCCACATCATCGCGTTGAGCGACGACGATCCGCCGAGGGTCTTGCCGCGCGGCCAGAAGATCGTGCGGTCCTCGAGGTGAGGCTGCGGGACGGTGTCGTAGTTCCAGTCGTAGGCGCCGCGGAAGAGCTTCGAGAAGGCGGCGGGGACGTGCAGCTCCATGGCGGTGTCGGGACCGCCGGCCTCGAGCAGCAGCACCGACACCTGCGGGTCCTCGCTCAGGCGCGCAGCCAGTGCCGCGCCGGCGGATCCGGCACCGACGATGATGTAGTCCGCGGCGAGATCGGCGCTCACGAGCGCATCGCCTGGGTCAGGGTCGCGATGAGCCGGGGGACGCTGCGGGTCATGTGCCAGCGGGTGAGGCCCTCGCCGACCGAGGCGCCTGTGCGGGCGTCGACGAACCACGGCGGCTTCGGCAGGATCGTGAAGCGGCCTCTGCCGCCGACGGCCCGCGGGAAAGGCCGGAACGGTCCGCGCAGGATGGAGCGCTCGACGCGGTCGAGCAGCAGGGTGTTGTGGACGACGCCGAGGCCGCTCTCCACATCCCGCAGCGTCGCGCCGGGGAAGGCGCCCCACGAGAGGATCGGCGTCGCGAAGACGACACCCGTCCACGTGTTGATCGCGATGCCGCCGTAGCGCAGGTCGGCGATCGCGCGCTCGAAGCCCGTGCCGAGGGCGGCCTCCGTCGCCGGGTCGATGAGGACGTTGGCGCCGAGGGTGCCGGCGAGCTCGTCGTTCGCGTGCGCGACGGCGTTGTCGAGGAACTCCTGCCCGGTGCCCGGCACCTGCACCACCCCCAGCACGGGGGAGAAGTACTCCGTCGTGTGGAGGGCTGTCGCGTCTCCGCCGGCGGTCAGGTCGACGAGCGCCCGTGTGCGCTCGGTGTTCCAGTGCGCGTCGGGGTAGTGGGTGGCCGCGGCATCCAGCTTCTCGTCGCTGCGGGGGTACCACAGCGGTCGATCCGGCGCCGCGTGCAGGGCCGTCTTCATCGCGGCGATGAACGCGTCGCGCTGCGGCCAGTCGCTCGAGAGGATGACGACCTGGCCGGCGATGCAGTTGTGGCCGCAGTTGTGCAGGCGCATGGTCGCGACGTGCTCGGCCTGGTACTTCAGGTCGGCATCGGTCCAGGCGCCCGGAACGACGATGATCGGCGAGACGCCGCCGAGCTCGGCGGTGATCGGCACGCGCAGCCCGGGGTCGTCGGCCGTGCGCCGCTTCGCGGCCTCGGCGCCGACGCCCCACACGATGGCGTCGAAGGTGACGGCGGAGCCCGTGATGTGGACGTGCGAGATGGACGGATGCTGCGTCAGGTAGGCGCCGACATCCCCGCCGCCCTGGACGATGCGCAGCAGGCCGAGCTCGATGAGCGGCGCGAGCGCGCGCTCGAACACCGGCACGACCGCGTCCTGTGTGGGGTTGACCTTGAGGATCGAGACCCGGTTCTCCGCGATCAGCTCGTAGAGCACGTCGAGGAACGGGATCGAGGTGATGTTCCCGGCGCCGAGGACGAGACCCACCCCGGTGTTCTCCGTCGCGCGCAGCTGGCCGAGTCCCGCCTCGGACCGCGCCTGGGCCTCGGTCACCCCGGGCACGAGCCACAGCTCTCCCGTGAAGCCCGACAGCAGCAGGCGGTCCATGCCCGAAGCCGGGAACGCCTCGACGCGCACTCGGTCGCCGGGCGCCGAGGACGTCGTGACCCCGTCGAGCGGGCTCGCGCCGCGCGCCAGGGCCTTCAGGCTCGAGATGTAGCCGTCGAGGCCGCCGAGGGCTGCGTAGGGGCCCGACATCCACTCCTCACCACGGAGCGGATGCCCGGACTCCAGGCCTTTCGACATCGAGGCGGCATCGGCCCAGTCGTCGGCGTTCGCGACCACCGCGGCGCGCACGCGGTCGAGCAGGCGAGCGCGCTGATCGAGCGTGAGGGCGGCCCAGGTGCGGGTGCCCTCCTGGAGGTCGGCGATGGCGGCGTCGAGCGTCGAGCGCACGTCCGCGGCGAGCTCGGCGGGCTTCGAGGTGGTCTTGGCAGGGCTCACGGAAACGCTCTCCTTCGGGCGTGGCACACCTCAGCCTACGTCGCAGATGCTGCGAAGAGAATGGGACTCGATGCCGCAGTTCCTGCGACGCAGTGCCAACGGCGACGCTCACAACTCGATGACTTGCCCTAGGTGCACGACGCGGCCGGGGGTGTCGCGTGCAGATAGGGCAAGTCAGCGGGTCGGCGGAGTGGGTATCAGGGGCCGTCGGCTCCGAGCCCGCGCAGCACCTCGACCACGCGGAGCAGACCCGCCTCCGTCTCGGCGAAGCTCGTCGACAGCGGCGAGAGGCCGATCCGCAGGCCGTGCGGGTCGCGGTAGTCGGGGATGACGTCCTGCTCCCACAGCCGCGCGGTCGCCTCGCGCATGAGCGGGTGGGCGAGGGTGACGTGTCCGCCGCGGCGCGCGGCGTGCCGTGGCGAGGCGATCGTGACGCCGAGCGGCGCGAGGTCGCGGTCGGCGACGGCGATCGCGAACTCGGTGAGGGCGATCGACTTCTGCCGGATCGCCTCGATGCCCACCTCGTCGATGAGGTCGAGGGTGTCCTGGACGGCGAGCATGCCGGTGATGGGCGGGGTGCCGGAGAGGAAGCGGCGCATCCCCGGCGCCGGAACGTACTCGGGACCCATCGCGAAGACGTCGGCGGACCCCATCCATCCCTGGATCGGCTGGGTGAGGGATGCCTGGTGCCGGTGTGCGACGTAGGCGAAGGCCGGCGAGCCGGGGCCGCCGTTGAGGTACTTGTACGTGCAGCCGACGGCGAGGTCGAAGCCCCACGCGTCCGCCTCGACCGGGACGGAGCCGGCGGAATGGCACAGATCCCACAGGATCAGGGCGCCGGCGTCGTGGGCGATCGCGGTGAAGGCAGCCGCATCCGCCAGATACCCCGACCGGTACGCGACGTGACTGAGCACGACGACCGCCGTCCGGGGTCCGATCGCGTCGCGCAGCGCGTCCTCGGTCACGCCCGACGCGCGGTCGACCTCGATCCATCGCACCTGCCCGCCGCGCTCGGCGGCGATCCCCTCGATGAGATAACGGTCGGTCGGGAAGTTGTCGCGGTCGACCACGATCTCCACGCGCGCCGGGTCGCTCGCTCGCTGGGCGTCGAACGCGGCGCGCACCAGCTTGTAGAGGAGGACGGTCGTGGAGTCGCCGATGACCGTCTGCCCGGGGCGCGCGCCGATGGCGACGCGGCCGATCGTGTCGCCGATCTCGAAGGGGAGCTGCATCCACGATTCGTCCCATCCGCGGATGAGCCGGCCGCCCCACTCCTCGCGGACGAAGCGCTCGAGGCGCTCGGCGCTCGCCCGCAGCGGCCGGCCGAGCGAGTTGCCGTCGAAGTAGACGAGGGAGGACTCCGCGCCGACGAACGCATCGCGGTGGGCGCGCAGCGGGTCGGCGTCGTCGAGCACTCTCGCCTCGAGCGCCATCGTGGGGTCAAGGTCCGACATCGCGGCTCCTCGGGGGTGTTGGTGCTGATCAGTGAGTGTCGGGCGCGAGCTCTTCGCGGGGCACGACGCGCGCGGTCGCGAGCCACTCCGGGATGCCGGTCGCCTCGTCCGGCGCAGGTCCCGGAACGAACGTCGCGACGCCGTGCGGCGGCTCCTGCGCGGGCCAGGGATCGGTCAGCGCCGCGATGAGCTCCGGCCCTCGGATGCCCGCGTCGTGCAGGGCGCGCAGCTCGCCCGCGCTGACGCCGGGCGCCCGATCGCCGTTGCCGAGGTCGGTGCCGTAGAGGACCGTCCCGCCTGCGGCCGCGAAGGCCCCGAGGTTCGCGGCGGCGCGCTCGCGGTCATCGCCCTCGTGGATGTCGAGCGTCGAGATCCAGCGCTGGCGCGTGGCGACCGCCCGGACGATCAGGTCATGGTCGACGGGCTCGGAGAACGGGGTGTGCGCGAGGACGTCGACTCCGTGCTCGATCGCGAGCCGCGCCATCCCCCGGCCCTCGACGTGCGCGACGACGGGAAGTCCGCGCTCGTGCGCCCGCGCGACGAGGGCCGTCAGGACGGCGGCATCGAAGACAGGTCCGGCGGCGGCGTTGAGCGACACCTTGACGACGGATGCGCCGAACTCCGCCTGCTCGTCGACCAGCGTGGCCGCGCCGCCGGCCGCGCCTGCGGCATGCGAGGCCGAGCGCACCTCGCGCCAGATGCCCTCTGGTGCCCACGGCCGCCCGGACGGGTAGCCGCCGGGTGCGGTGAGGAAGGCGCCGGCGTATGCCACGCGGGGAATGGATGAGAGCCGGTGTGCGAGGGCGACGGGGTTGCCGCCGAGGTCGACCACGGCCGCGATCCCGTGGGCGGCCAGCTCGCTCTCATCGATGAGGTGCAGGTGGACGTGGTGATCCGCCAGCGGCGGCAGCGCCGTGCCGTGTGCGCCGTCGAGTGCGAGATGAGCCGGGTAGGCGCGGGGTCCGAGCAGCTCCTGCAGTGCGTCGAGGTCGGTCATGCGCCGATCTCCGTCCGCACCGCGTACAGCTCGGGGAAGAACGTGAGGCTCAGCGCCCGCTGCAGGAACGGCACGCCGCTCGAGCCGCCCGTGCCGCGCTTGTGGCCGATGATCCGCTCGACGGTCTTCAGGTGGCGGAAGCGCCACAGCTGGAAGTTGTCCTCCAGGTCGACGAGTTCCTCGCACGTCTCGTACGCGGCCCAGTTCTCCGTCGGATCCGCGTAGATGCGCGCGAAGAGGTCGACCAGAGCCGGCTGGAGGACCCACGCCTGCGTGACGTCGCGCTCGAGCACCTCGGCGGGGACGTCGTAGCCCGCGCGAGCGAGGAGACGCAGGAACTCGTCGTAGAGGCTCGGGGACTCGAGCGCCGACCGGACGACCGCGAGGCTGGCCGGATCGTTCGCGAACACCCGCAGCATCCCGGCGTTCTTGTTGCCGAGGCGGAATTCGATCGCGCGGTACTGCGCCGACTGGAAGCCGCTCGCGTTGCCCAGCACGCCCCGGAACTGGGCGTACTCGGAGGGTGTGAGGGTCGCGAGCACCGACCACTGCTCGGTCAGCGTCTTCTGGATGTGCTTGACCCGGGCGATGCCCTTCAGCGCCGGCGCGAGCTCATCGGCGCGCAGGTGGGCGCTCGCCGCCTCCAGCTCGTGCAGCACCAGCTTGAGCCAGAGCTCGGTCGTCTGGTGCTGGATGATGAACAGCAGCTCGTCAGGATGCTCGGGATCGCTGAGCGGATGCTGCGCGGACAGCAGCGTCGACAGCTCCAGATAGCCGCCGTAGCTCATCCGGTCGGAGAAGTCGGTGACGACCGACTGCTCGATCGTTCGGGTGTTGCGTTCGACTCCCTCGTCCACGGCCTCAGCCTAGTGAGGCCGTGGCACCCCGCGTCAGAGCAGCGCCAGCTCGCGGAGCTTCGACTCCACGTCGGCGTTCGAGGGCTCGACGTGATGCGTCGCGTCGGGGTAGACGACGACGGGGATGTTCGTGCGGCCGGAGATGTCGCGGGCGACATCTGCCGCGGCCGGGTCGGCCACCAGGTCCACGTAGAGGTACTCCACACCGAGCTCGTCGAGCTGCTTCTTGGTGCGGATGCAGTCGCGGCACCAGTCGGCGCCGTACATGGTGATGGTCGAGGACGTCGTCATGCCTTCCAGGTTACGGGGGCTCCGCTGGGCAGGCGCTGGGCGCCGTCAGGGCCCGGAAGCGGGTCTTAAGTCCTCCCTCGGTAAAGCCTGTGGGGTGAGTGTGGGTCTTGACCTGGGCTTCGCTCCGCCGCAGCAGGCATGGAACCATGGTCCTAGTCCCCAGCACCAGCTTCGGGCTCCGCCGATCCGGAAGATCCCCGATGAACCTCACCATCATCGTGCCGACCTACAACGAGGCGCCGAACGTGGCAGAGCTGGTCCGCCGGATCACCCAGACGGTGGATGCCGCGGACACCGAGATCCTCTTCGTCGACGACAGCACGGATGCGACTCCCGAGACGATTCGGGAGGTCGCCGCATCCGCATCCCTGCCCGTCCGTCTGATCCACCGCGAGCACGCGACCGGCGGACTCGGCGGAGCCGTCGTGGAAGGCATGCGGGCGGCGTCGGCGGATGTCTGCATCGTCATGGACGGCGACCTGCAGCACCCGCCGGAGGAGATCCCCCTGCTCGTGCACCGGTTCCACCGCGGCGATGTGGACCTCGTCGTGGCATCGCGCTATGCCGGTGACGGCGCGGCGGACGGTCTGGCCGACCGCGGCCGGGTGCTCGTCTCGCGCGCATCCACCGCGGTGACGAAGGCGATGTTCCCCATCCGCCTGAGGGACGTCTCCGACCCGATGACCGGGTTCTTCCTGGTCGACCGCACCGCGATCGACCTCGACGGGCTGAAGCCGCGCGGCTTCAAGATCCTCCTCGAGATCCTGGCGCGCAAGCCGCTGCGCGTCGCCGAGGTCCCCTTCCGGTTCGCCGACCGGCACGCGGGGGAGTCGAAGGCCTCCTTCGGGCAGGGCCTCAGCTTCCTGATGCAGCTGACGATGCTGCGCTTCGGCAAGATGTCGCTGTTCGCGTTCATCGGCGTCCTGGGCGCCGTGGCGAACCTCGCGATCCTGTGGGCGCTCATCCACATGGGCGTGGGGTCGGTCTGGGCGGCGATCGTCGCGGCCGAGGTCACGATCATCGGCAACTTCCTCATGCAGGAGCACTTCGTGTTCCAGGACATGCGGGAGGAGGCGAGCGGCGTCTGGTCGCGCTTCGCGAAGTCCTTCGGGTTCAACAACGTCGAGGCCGCGATCCGCATCCCGATCATGGCGGCCATGGTCGCCGGGTGGCACATCTCCGCGGTCATCGCCACGGCGATCACGCTGGTCGTCGCGTTCGTCGTGCGGTTCCTGTTCCATTCGCTCGTCGTCTACGCCCCCCGCCGCGCCGGCGCCCGCAGCGCCGCTCGCGAGCTGATGGACGAGATCGACTCGCAGGCGATGTCGCCGGGCGAGCTCTGAGTCATCGCGTCGTAGCACCGCCACAATGGGGGCATGCCCTCTGAGCTGAGCAGCACTGCGCGCGCGTCGGACGTCGTCCTCGGCGATCTGGGCGCCCTGCTCCTCGACGCCGGCACGTCGGTGACGGACGTGCGCGCTGCGCTCGAGCAGGTGCGGGATGCCGCATCCCCCGGCTCGCGTGCGACCTTCTCCGTCCTGCCCGAGCTCGTGATCGTCAACGAGCCCGAGGTCCCCGGCGCCGTCACGATGGCGGACGCCGGGTCAGAGGAGCTGTCGTTCCGCCAGGCCGCGCACGCGAGTCTGCTCACGCAGCGGCTCGAGAAGCGCACGGTCGCCCTGGCCGAGGTGCCCGCGCAGATCGCGCGGATCCGCGGCATCCGTCGCCACCATCCGGCCCTGCAGTGGATCGCCGGCAGCGCGCTCATCTCGGCGGGCCTCGCCGTGCTGTTCCGGTGCCCGTGGTGGGCGATCGTGGTGGCGACGCTCGTCGGAGCGCTCGTCGGACTCATCACGCGGCTCATGACCCGGGTGCCCTCGGCGGCGGCGATCATCCCCTTCGTCGCGACGTTCGTGTCGACGATCGTCGTCGGACTCAGCGCGGGCTGGCTCGGCCTCGGGCCGGTGCCGCTGTTCGCCGTCTGCGCCCCGATCGCGATCATCGTGCCGGGAGCCCTGATCACCAACGCCCTGCTCGAGCTCACAGCGACCGATATCGTGACCGGTTCGGCGCGGCTCGTCTACGGCATCATCATCCTGGGCTTCATGACCGCGGGGATCATCGCCGGGGGAGCGCTCACCGGACTCCGCGTGAACCCGGATTCCGCCGCTCTCGTCGGCGAGGCCGCACAGGTCACGTCCGCCGGCGTCGGGTGGGAGGCCCTGCCGCCCCTGTGGCTCGCGTGGGTCGGGGTTGTCTTCGTCGCGGTCGGCATCGGGCTGGCCTTCGGCGCGGGCTTCCGGCTGACGCTCGTCAACATCCTCGTGATGATGTGCACCTACGCCGTGCTGGCCCTCGCGACGCCGCTCGTCGGCAGCATCGTGGCCACCGGGGTCGCCGCGGCCGCGCTGTTCGTCGCGGCGCGTCTGCTCGAGCAGGTGACGCTGGCCGTGCCGGCGACGGTGTCGTTCCAGCCGGCGTTCCTGCTGCTCGTCCCGGGGACCGTCGGGCTCGTCGCGCTCGCGTCGTTCGACCCCGAGGCGCTCTCGGCCACGCCGATGACGTTCGTCAGCCTGTGCATCGGCACGAAGGTCGGCGCCCTGCTCGTCGACGTGACCCGCGCCGTCCGGCACCGCGTCTGATCACTCTGAAGGCGAGCGATGCCGAGTCCCGGGGCAGGCTATGCCGAGGAGCGGAGCCGCTCGGGCCGGAAGCCGTAGCCGATGAGCCGCGCGGCCGCGCGCCGCAGGATCGGCAGGACCACCCGCAGTGCAACCCGCTGACCGCGGGTCGGCGGGTTGTCGACGATCTTCGCGATCCCCTGGGTCGAGATCGCCTGGTGCACACCCCGCTGCATCCGCTGCATCGCGGCGGTGGGCGCCTGGCGCCGCTCCTGCACCGCCGCGCACGCGCGGTCGACGGCCTCCGCCCGGTCGAGCGAGCCGGGGGTGCGCAGTGCCGGCACGACGAGCCGCGCCGTGGCGACGGCATCCTGGATCGCGTAGTTGATGCCGACGCCGAACACGGGCGACATCGCGTGCGCGGCATCCCCGATGCACAGCGCGCCGGGCCGCCACCACTGATCGAGTCGGTCGACCTGCACCGAGAGCAGCTTGACCTCGTCGAGGCTCTCGATCGCCAGCACCGACTCCGTCAGCCGCGGGGAGAGATCCGCGATGCGGGAGCGGAAGGCCGCCACGCCGGCGGCCGTCACCTCCTCGAATCCGCCCTTCGGGATGAGCAGCCCGCACTGCAGGTAGTCGGGCCGGGGGATCGTGACGAGCAGCCCGCCCTCGTTCGCCCACAGGAGGGTGTCCGGCAGCGGCACGGACGGCCGGGGGATGCGGAACCACAGCACGTCGATCGGCACGCCGTACTCCCGTGGGGTGAGACCGAGGGCGCGTCGGAGCGTCGAGCTCCTCCCGTCGGCGGCGATCGTCAGCTCGGCGGGGATGTCCTCGCCCGCCGACGTGCGGACGCCGACGACGCGGCCCTTCTCCTCGAGGACGCCCGCCGCCTCGACCCCCATGCGCAGGTGGAACGACGGATGCTCCGCCCCTGCCTCGGCGAGCAGGTCGAGGAGATCCCACTGCGGCATGAGCGTGAGGAAGCTGTTCGGCTTCGGCAGGGTGGTGAGGTCGATCGCGTGCAGGCGGATGCCGTTGATCACGGCGTCCAGCCGGGGGAGGGGAACGTGCGGGATGGCGTCGAACCCGGCGCGCAGCCCGAGGTCGTCGATGAGGTTCAGCGTGGACGGGTGCACCGTGTCGCCGCGGAAGTCGCGGAAGAAGTCGTCGTGCTTCTCGAGGACGGTCACGTCGATTCCCCGACGCGCGAGGAGCAGCCCGAGCATGACGCCGGCGGGACCTCCACCCGCGATGCACACCTGTGTCCCGGTCTGTCCCTGGTCCATGGATGCGACGTTACGCCGACGGTGTGTGACGGACGAGGTGCCCGGGGAACCGCACACGACGAAGCAGCCGGATCGACCTGCGTCGATCCGGCTGCTTCAGTTCGGGTCGCCCGCGACTACTTGGTCGGCGGCAGCAGCACGCCGTCGATGAGGTAGACGGTGGCGTTGGCCGTGTGCACGCCGCCGCAGATGACCGTGGCGTCGTTCACCTTGAGCGAGTCACCGGAGCCGGTCACCGTGAGATCGCTGCCCTCGACGGTCTTGTGCGTGCCCACGATGTCCTGCGGGGAGATCTCGCCGGCCACGACGTGGTAGGTGAGGATCGAGGTCAGCGTCGCCGCCCCCGCATCCGTCTTCAGGCTGTCGATGGTGGCGGCGTCGATCTTCTTGAAGGCATCGTCGACGGGCGCGAAGACGGTGAACTGCCCGCCGTTCAGCGTGTCGACGAGGTTGACCTTCGGGTTGAGCTTGCCGGAGACCGCGGCCACCAGCGTCGTGAGCAGCGGGTTGTTGCTCGCCGCCGTCGCCACCGGATCCTGCGCCATGCCCGAGACGGAGCCGGCGCCCGACGGCACCTGCTGGGCGTAGGCCGCGCAGCCGGGACCGACGAGGTCCGCGGCGGGGTCCATCGTCGCCTCTGCCGACGGCGTGGACGTCGCCTTCGGCGCGCTCGAGTCCATCGAGGACGAGCCGGAGCTCGAGGTGCAGGCTGTGAGTGCGAGGACGGCCGCGGCGAGAACGCCGGCAGCGGCAAGGGACATCTTCGTGGTGCGCATTTCCTTCTCCTTGGTGCGAGAGTCCTTCGAGACCGACCCGATCCAGGCGGTCAAAAAGTGCTTCGGCGCCGTCCGCCGATCGGATTGGGCCAATCCGCAACGGGTGTCCGCGACGAACATCCGTCGTGCCATCGAAACCAATCGCCCGCGTCCGCTGGGCCGACATCGCTTGGGCCGCGCTGGCCGGTGCCGTCAGCGGCGCGGTCTTCCTCGCCGTCTCGGAACTCGTCGCCCTCGCCGCGGCCCCGGGCGCCAGCCCGCTCCTGGCCGTGGGCTCGGTCGTCGTCGACATCGTGCCGCGCTGGGCGAAGGAATGGGCCATCGCCCTGTTCGGCTCGAACGACAAGCTCTTCCTGCTCTCGACCGTCGCCGCGGCCGCGCTGGCGGCTGCGGCCGCTGCGGGCGTCCTGGAGCTCTGGCGGAGGTGGGCCGGTGTGGCACTGTTCGCGCTCGCCGGCGTGGCTGCGGCTGCGGCGGCGGCCACGCGCGCCGACGCCGGCGCCCTGGCCGTCCTGCCCCCGCTCGCCGGCTTCGTGGCCGGATCGGTCGTCCTCCGGATCCTCGTTGCCCTGCTGCGCCGATGGCGAGCGACGGAGGCGCCGCCCGCGGCCGGCGCCGACCGCCGGCGCTTCCTCGTGCTGACGTCGATCGCCGGGCTCGCCGCGGTCGCGGCGCTCGCGGGAGCACGGATCGTGTCGGCGGGCTCGTCATCCATCGCCGCCGTCCGGGCACGCCTGCGCCTGCCCGCTCCCGCGTCGCGCATCACGGTGCCCGCCGGCGCCGAGCTCTCCGTGCGGGGCATCTCGCCGCTGTTCACGCCGAACTCCGACTTCTACCGGGTCGACACGGCTCTCAGCGTGCCTGCGGTGGATCCCGCGGCCTGGCGCCTCGTCATCGACGGCCTCGTCGAGAAGCGGGTGGAGCTGACCTTCGACGAGCTGCTCGGCATGGGGCTCCACGAGCACGCGATCACGCTCACCTGCGTGTCGAACGAGGTCGGCGGCGATCTGGTCGGCACCGCGCGCTGGCTCGGAGTCCCGGTGCGGGACGTGCTCGCACTCGCCCGTCCGCGCCGGGGCGCCGACATGGTGCTCTCGCGCAGCATCGACGGCTTCAGCGCCGGCACGCCGCTGTCGGCGCTGACGGATCCGCGCCGGGCTGCGATCCTCGCCGTCGGCATGAACGGGGAGCCGCTCCCGCTCGAACACGGCTTCCCGGTCCGGATGGTCGTGCCGGGGCTCTACGGGTACGTGTCGGCCACAAAGTGGCTCACGCGGCTGAAGGTCACGACGTTCGACGCCGATCAGGCGTACTGGACGCCCCGCGGCTACAGTGCGAAGGCGCCCATCAAGCTCTCCAGCCGGATCGATACCCCGCGCGTCGACCGCACCCTCGCGCCCGGCCCCACGGTCATCGCCGGAGTGGCATGGGCGCAGGGTGTCGGCATCCGTCGCGTCGAGGTCCAGATCGACGGCGGCGGGTGGCAGGACGCGAAGCTCTCGAATCCGGTCAGCGCGGACACATGGGTGCAGTGGTCGCTCCCCTGGAACGCGACGGCCGGCGGGCACACACTGTCGGTGCGCGCGACCGATCGCGACGGCCGCCTGCAGGAGGAGAGGCGGGCGCCCATCGCCCCGAACGGGTCGACGGGCTGGCAGCAGACGTTCGTGCGCGTCGGCTGACTCGCGGCCGCTCGCCGATTCAGTCGAGGCGCGTCAGCGTCTCGTCCTCCTGGCGGTAGCGCTCGCCGGTCTCGGGGCACAGCCAGTCGTCGCCGTCGCGCTCGAGCGGCCGCCCGGCGCGCCCGACCCAGCCGATGCGGCGTGCCGGCACTCCGACGACGAGCGCATGGGCGGGGACGTCTTTCGTGACCACCGCACCGGCCGCGACCAGCGCCCACGCCCCGATCGTCACCGGGGCGATGCACACCGCCCGCGCGCCGATCGAGGCCCCGTCGCCGATGGTCACGCCCACGGCGTGCCAGTCGGCCGCCGACTTCAGCGTGCCGTCCGGAGTGACGGCGCGCGGGAACTCGTCGTTCGTCAGCACCGCCGCCGGCCCGATGAAGACGCCGTCGCCGAGGCGCGCCGGCTCATAGACCAGGGCGTAGTTCTGCAGCTTGCAGCTGTCGCCGAGCACGACATCTGGTCCGACGTACGCACCGCGGCCGATGGTGCAGTCCGCGCCGATACGGGCGCCCTCGCGCACCTGGGCGAGATGCCAGATCCGCGTGCGGGCGCCGATCCGAGCGCGCTCGTCGACGTCGGCGGTCGGCTGGATGAGGGGGCTGTCAGAGTCCGGCATCCGCATCCCTCGTCTCGTCTCGTGGTCCGGTGTGTCGGCCAGCATAGGCGGCCGCAGGCCCCGGCGGCAGAGGCGGCCGCGGGCAGTGGTCGAATCTGGTGGGTGACAGTGGGCACTCCTGCGCGTAGACTCACCGGCGGACACGGTATCCGCGATGGGGATCGGCGAACACCGTCCAAAATGACGGCATGGCCGGCTGGGGTTTGGTCATGCGCTGACATTGGGGACTGGGGAACCAATGGCGAATACGGCCTTGTCCGTGCACGCACGCCGATCGCACGGAATTCGAATACTGGCACTCACGGGACTTGTCGTCCTCGTGACAGGCCTTCTCGCGAGCGTTGCACCGCCCGCGCAGGCGAGTACCGGCAGTTCGTGCGGCGCCACGATCAATCCGATCGTGTGCGAGAACTCGAAGCCGGGAACGCCTGACAGCGTGTGGGACCTCGACGGCGGCGGCGCCGGCGCGGCGGACATACAGGGCTTCGCGACCGACATCAGCGTCAACGCCGGCGACACGATCGGCTTCAAGGTCGACACGAGCGCCAGCGCGTACAAGATCGACATCTACCGGACCGGCTATTACCAGGGGAACGGCGCGCGGTACATCACCTCGGTGACCCCGTCCGCAACGCTGCCGCAAGTGCAGCCGCAGTGCATATCGGACACGACCACAGAACTGTATGACTGCGGCAACTGGGGGCTCTCGGCATCCTGGGGCGTGCCCTCGGATGCGGTCTCCGGCGTATACATCGCCTTGCTCACTCGCAGCGACAACGGCGACCGGAGCCAGATCATCTTCATCGTGCGCAACGACGCAAGCCACTCGGACATCGTCTTCCAAACATCCGACCCGACCTGGGAGGCGTACAACACCTACGGTGGCGCGGACTTCTATCAAGGCGGTGCGAACAACCGCGCCTACAAGATCAGCTACAACCGGCCGTTCGCGACCCGTGGCAACAACAGCGGGCGCGACTTCTATTTCAGCGGCGAGTTCGCCACGGTCCAGTTCCTGGAGCAGAACGGATACGACGTCAGCTACATCGCCGGTGTCGACACCGACCGCTTCGGATCGCTGCTGCGCAATCACAGCGTGTTCCTCTCCGTCGGCCACGACGAGTACTGGTCCGCCGCCCAGCGAGCCAACGTCCAGGCAGCGCGCGACGCCGGCGTGAATCTCCAGTTCCTTTCCGGGAACGAGATGTACTGGCATACGCGCTACGAGGCATCCTCGGCGAGCGGCACGAGCACGCCCTACCGCACGCTGGTCTCGTACAAGGAGACGTGGGGCAATGCCGCGAACCCCGGGGGCGGGAAGATCGACACCTCCACGCCCGAGTGGACCGGAACGTGGCGCGATCCTCGCTTCGCGACGGCTGCGAACGGCGGCAGTTCGCCGGAGAACGCCGTCACCGGCACCATCTTCATGGCCAACTCCGTCGACCTGCCCGTCACGGTCACGGCCGCTCAAGGCCAGACCCGGCTGTGGCGGAACACGAGCCTGACGTCGCTCGCCGCGGGGACCACGCAGGCGCTCGCGCAGCACACCGTGGGCTACGAGTCCGATGAGGACATCGACAACGGCTTCCGGCCGGTGGGGCTCGTCGACCTCTCCACGACGATCGGCCCCACATCGGCGTACTTGATGGACTACGGAAACGTGGTGCAGCCGGGTACGACCGCCCACCATGTCACGCTGTACAAGGCTGCGAGCGGCGCGCTCGTCTTCTCTGCCGGCAGCATCCAGTGGGGCTGGGGCCTCAGCCAGAATCACGACGGCGCGGGAGACCCGGCAGATGTGCGGATGCAGCAGGCGGAGGTCAACCTGCTCGCCGACATGGGGGCGCAGCCCGGCTCGCTCATGAGCGGGCTGACGGCCGCAGCGCCGAGCACCGACACGACGCCGCCGACGGCGGCGATCACGAGTCCCGCCGCCGGCGCAACGATCGCGAGCGGCACCTCGGTCACGGTGACCGGCACGGCGTCGGACGTCGGCGGTGTCGTCGCCGGTGTCGAGGTCTCGACGGACGGCGGCACCACGTGGCATCCCGCCACCGGCACCGCATCCTGGAGCTACACCTACATCCAGCAGGGGGCCGGCGCGGTGCCGGTCATCGCCCGGGCCATCGACGACAGCGGGAACTTCTCGCCCGCGGGCACCAGCCGGGGCATCACCGTCACCGGTCCTTACTCGGCGCTCGGCGTGGTCGTCCCTGCGACGCCGTCCGCCGCCGACACGAGCGCCGTGGAGCTCGGGCTCCAGTTCACCCCGGCGACCGACGGCTTCGTCACGGGCGTCCGCTTCTACAAGGGGTCCGCCAACACGGGCACGCACGTGGGGTCGCTGTGGGACAGCGGCACCGGTCAGCGGCTCGCACAGGTGACCTTCACAGGCGAGACGGCGACGGGATGGCAGACGGCATCGTTCTCGGCATCCGTCGCCGTCACGGGGGGCCACAAGTACACCGTGTCGTATTCGGCGCCGAACGGCGGATACGCGGCCACGACGCTGTACTGGCCGTACCGCGCGCAGGCAACCTCACCGCTGACCATCGCCTCCGGTGTCGGTCCGAACGCCCCCGGCGTCTACGGGACCGTCGGCGTGATGCCCGCCGCCACGTACCAGGAGGCGAACTACTACGTCGACGCGGTCTTCACCCAGACCGACGATTCGCCGCTGCGCATCTCCGGGATGACGCCGCTCCCCGGTTCGACGAGCAATCCGCCGACCGGCGCAGTGTCCGCCGTGATCTCGCGGGCGGTGGTGTCGTCCTCCGTTGCGCTCACCCTGAAGGATCCGTCCGGCACCGCGGCTGCCGGCTCTGTCGCCTACGACCCGACATCGCGCACCGTGACGTTCACGCCGTCGGCAGCGCTGAATCCGTCCACCCTGTACACGGCGACGGTCACGGCGACCGATTCGTCGGGCATCGGATTCAGCGGCGGGAACAGCTGGTCGTTCACGTCGGCGGCAACGACGCCGCCGGCGGGAACGTGCCCGTGCCAGCTGTTCCCCGACGCCACGGTCCCCGCCATCGGGTCGGCGAACGACTCGGCACCGGTGACCTTGGGCGTGCAGTTCACTCCATCCGTGGCGGGAACCATCACGGCCCTGCGGTTCTACAAGGGCAGCGCCAACACCGGGACGCACACCGGCACGCTGTGGAGCGCGTCCGGCACCGCGCTGGCGACGGTCACCTACACCAACGAGTCGACGCAGGGCTGGCAGACCGCGACCCTCTCGCAGCCGGTCTCCGTGACGGCGGGCGCGCAGTATGTCGCGTCGTACACGGCACCGGTCGGCGAGTACGCCGTGACGGCGGGACAGTTCAGCGCGTCGTACACGCGCGGACCGTTGCAGGTGCCGGCCAACGGGTCCGTGTACAGCTACGCCGGAGGCTTCCCGACGAGCACGTCCAGCGCCGGATACGGTGTGGACGTCGTGTTCCAGGCGGCCGCGAACGGGCCCGCGCTCACCGCCGCCACGCCGGCGGACGGCGCGACCGGCGTGGCGACCGCGACGACCATCTCCGGCACGTTCGACTCCGCCGTCGCATCCGCCCAGATCACGGTGTCGAGCGGCGGCACCGTCCTGGCGGGCACCACCGCGTGGAGCGCCGACCAGAAGACCTTCACGTTCACGGCGGGCGCCGCGCTGCCCGCGGGGGGCATCGTGGCCGTCGCCGCGACGGCGATCCAGGGTGCCAATGGCGGCCCCGGCGCGAACGTGTCGTGGTCGTTCTCGACCGCATCATCGGCGAGCGCGCCGGTGATCACCTTCTTCGGTGCACAGCCAGAGCCCGGCGCCTCGACGGCGACGGGCGACACGTCCTCGGTGGTGCTCGGCATGAGCTTCACGACATCCGTCCCCGGCCAGGTCACCGCGATCCGGTTCTACAAGGCGTCGACGAACACCGGGACCCACATCGGCTGGCTGTGGGGCTCCGACCCGACGACGCCGCTCGCCACGGTCACGTTCGCGCACGAGAGCGCGAGCGGATGGCAGAGCGCGACGCTGAGCACCCCGGTGCAGCTGGCCACCGGGGTGACGTACACGGTGTCCTACGTTGCGCCGAACGGGAACTACTCGTATCAGGCCGGCGTGTTCACCTCGCCCCTCACGAGCGGCCCGCTCACCGCCGGATCGCCGAACAACGGGCTCTACGTGTACGGCACCTCCGGGAAGCCGACCTCGACGTACAACTCCACGAACTACTTCGTCGACGTCGAGTTCGTCGCGAGCACCCCTGCGTCGGCCATGACAGCGACCACCCCGGCCGCATCGGCGACGAACGTCGATCCGGCCACCGCCACGATCACGGCGACCCTCGCGAACGCGTCGTCGGCGACGCTCGCGGTCACGGCGGCCGGCTCCGCGGTCGCGGGGACATCGGCCTTCAACGCGACGACGGGTGTCGTCACGTTCAGTCCGACCGCGGCACTCGCGTACGGCACGACGTATTCGGTCACCGCCAGCGCCAACGGCGCGGCGGTGACCGGGGGGACCTGGACGTTCACGACGCGTCCCGCGGCCACCCTGACGGCGACCACGCCGGTCGCCTCGGCGAAGAGCGTCGACCCGACGACCGTGAAGGTGACGGCGACCCTTGCCAACGCCACCTCCGGCACGCTGACGCTCAAGGCAGGCACCACCGCGGTCGCGGGGACGTCGAGCTTCAACGCCACGACCGGCGTGGTCACCTTCACGCCGACGGCGCAGCTGGCCTGGTCGACCACCTACACAGCGACGGTGACCGCGAACAGCGGTGCGGTGGCGAACGGCACCTGGTCGTTCGCGACCTCCGGCAAGCCGGTGAGCCTCTTCCCGTCGGGAACCCCGGCGACCCTGAACGCCAAGGCGACGCAGGCGATCCAGGTCGGCACGCGGTTCAAGACGAGCGCCGCGGGCGTCGTGACCTCCATCCGGTTCTACAAGGGTTCCTCGAACACGGGAACGCACACCGGCTACCTGTGGAGCTCCACGGGGACGAGGCTGGCAACCGTCACGTTCTCGAACGAGACCGGATCCGGCTGGCAGACGGCCACCCTCTCGACACCCGTGCGCCTGACCGTCGGCTCCGAGTATCGCGTCGGCCTGTACGGAACGTCGACGTACTACGCGGTGACCACGGGCGCCCTGCTGCTCAGCGTGACCAATGGCGCGCTCTCCACGATCGCCGTCGGCGGGGCATACGTCTACGGCACGGGTTTTCCCAGCACCACCAGCTCGAACAAGTTCTGGGTCGACGTGGTCTTCGTTCCGGACACCTGACCGGCGGGGGTCGGCGGAACTGATGTCGGATCAGCAGGAGGGGAGACCTGGATGGATGCGCAGCGCGCGACGTCGTCGCGTCTGAACGTGGCCGTGGTGGGGGCGGGCTACTGGGGGCCGAATCTGGCACGCAACTTTCGTGCGAGCGCGGAGTGGAACCTCGCCGTCATCTGCGACCTCGATCTCGACCGGGCGCAGCGGGTCTCGGATGCCGTGGGCGGGGTGCCCGTCTCCTCGAGCCTCGCGGAGGTGCTGGCCGACCCGTCGGTCGATGCGATCGCCGTCGCCACACCGGCTCGCACCCACCATCCGATCGTGCTGGCCGGACTGGACGCGGGCAAGCACGTCATCGTCGAGAAGCCGCTGGCCGACGAGCGCGGGCGCGGGATGGAGATGGTCGAGCGCGCCCGGTCGAACGGACTCGTCCTCATGACCGACCACACGTTCTGCTACACGCCGGCCGTGCTGAAGATGCGGGAGCTCATCGCGGAGGACTTCCTCGGCGACATCCTGTTCGTCGACAGTGTGCGGATCAACCTGGGGCTCATCCAGCCCGACGTGGATGTGTTCTGGGACCTCGCGCCGCACGACCTCTCGATCATGGACTTCGTGCTGCCCCATGGGCTCGACGCCGCCAGTGTCGCGGCGCACGGGGCGGATCCGCTCGGCACGGGGAAGTCGTGCATCGGCTACCTCACCATGCCGCTCGACGGCGGGGCGATCGCACACGTCCACGTGAACTGGCTCAGCCCGACGAAGATCCGCCACATGGTGATCGGCGGCACCAAGCGGACGCTCGTGTGGGACGACCTCACGCCGCAGCAGCGCGTGAGCGTCTACGACCGCGGTGTCGAGCTGTCCCAGGTCACGAAGGCGACCACCTCAGACGCGCGCGATGCCAACATCTCCTACCGTCTGGGCGACACCTGGGCGCCCGCACTTCCCGAGCGGGAGGCCCTCGCCGGGGTCGCGACGGAGTTCGCGGCGGCCATCCGCGAAGGGCGGGATGCACGGACCTCGGGCGTGGCCGGGCTCCGGGTGCTGTCCGTGCTCGAGAGCGCCACGGCGAGCCTGCAGGCCGGTGGCGCCCCGGTGGCCGTCGATCTGACATCGCCGACCGAGCTGGTCCCGCTCGGGGGGGAGACGATCCGGTGACCCGCATCGAGGGAGCGGACATCCTCGTCACCGGCGGTGCGGGAACGATCGGCTCGACGCTCGTCGACCATCTGCTCGAGGCCGGCGCCGCGCACGTCGACGTGCTCGACAACCTCGTGCGCGGTCGGATCGCCAACCTCGACGATGCCATCGCAACGGGCCGCACGACGCTCGTGGTCGGCGACATCCGCGACCGGGCGGTCGTCGACGAAGTCGTCGCGGGCAAGGACATCGTGTTCCACCAGGCCGCCATCCGGATCACGCAGTGCGCGGAGGAGCCGCGCCTCGCGCTCGAGGTGCTCGTCGACGGGACGTTCAACGTGGTCGAGTCCGCCGCGCGCCACCGCGTGGACAAGCTCGTGTCGGCATCGAGCGCCTCCGTCTACGGCCTGGCGGAGGAGTTCCCGACCGGCGAGCGGCACCACCACGAGAACAACGACACGCTCTACGGCGCCGCCAAGACGTTCAACGAAGGGCTCATCCGGAGCTTCCGCGCGATGCACGGCCTCGATTACGTGCTGCTGCGCTACTTCAACGTCTACGGTCCGCGGATGGACGTGCACGGTCTCTACACCGAGGTGCTCGTCCGGTGGATGGAGCGCATCACCGACGGCCGGCCGCCGCTCGTGTTCGGGGACGGGCTGCAGACGATGGACTTCGTATGCGTGCCCGACATCGCACGGGCGAACGTCCTCGCAGCGCAGAGCGACGTCACCGCGGGCACCTACAACATCGCGAGCGGAACCGAGACGAGCCTGCTCGAGCTGGCCGAGGCGCTGCTGCGGGTGATGGGCTCGGACCTCGGCGTCGAGCACGGACCCGAGCGCGCGGTGAACGGCGTCGTCCGGCGGCTCGCCGACATCGGCGCCGCCGAGCGCGACCTCGGCTGGACGCCGACGATCGGACTCGAGGACGGGCTCGGCATGCTCGTCGACTGGTGGCGGCCGCTGCGCGAGGAGATCGCAGCGGGCCGGGCGGTGAGCCTCTGATGGCCGATCGCATCGATGTCATGGTCCCCTGGCTCGGGCAGGAGGAGGTGGATGCGGTCGCCGAGACGATCGCGAGCGGATGGGTGGCCCAGGGTCCGCGCGTCGCGCGCTTCGAGACGGAGTTCGCCGGGGCGATGCAGGCGCCCTTCGCCGTCGCCACGACGAGCTGCACGACAGCCCTGCACCTCGCGCTCATCGTCGCAGGAATCGGGCCGGGCGATCACGTCGTCGTCCCGTCCTTCTCGTTCATCGCGACCACGAACGTGGTCCGGTACGTCGGGGCGGAGCCGGTCTTCGCCGATGTCGACCCCGTCACCGGCAACGTCACCGGCGAGACGGTGTGGGATGCGCTGACGTCGGCCACGCGAGCGGTCATCGCGGTCGACCAGGGAGGAGTCCCGGTCGACCTCGACGGCATCCGCGCCGTCGCGGATCCGCTCGGCATCGTCGTGATCGAGGATGCCGCGTGCGCCGCCGGGTCCACGTACAAGGGACGGCCCGTGGGCGCGGGCGCCGACATCGCGGCGTGGTCGTTCCATCCGCGCAAGCTCCTCACCACCGGGGAGGGCGGGATGATCACCACCGCCCGCGCGGACTGGGCCGCGCGGGCGCGGCATCTGCGCGAGCACGCCATGAGCGTCTCGGCCGCCGACCGCCACAAGGCCCTCCTCGCCCCGCCGGAGGAGTACACCGAGGTGGGGTTCAACTACCGGATGACGGATCTCCAGGCCGCCGTGGGCCTCGTGCAGCTCGGGCGGCTGCCCGAGCTGGTGGTGCGGCGGCGCGAGATCGCCGCACGCTACCACTCCGCGATCGCCGAGATCCCGGGCCTGCGCGCGGTCGCCGATCCCGCACAGGGGAGCACCAACTTCCAGTCGTTCTGGGTGGAGGTCGGCGACGGCTATCCGACCCATCGAGAGGGCCTGCTGGAGGCGCTGGCCCGCTCGGACATCTCGGCGCGCCGCGGCATCATGGCCGCGCACCGCCAGCCCCCGTACCGGGGGCTCCCTTCCGCCGACAGCCTTCCCGTCACCGAGCGGCTCACCGACGCGACGCTCATCCTGCCGATGCATCACGCGCTGACCGAGGCGGATCAGGAGCGGGTGATCGCCGTGCTCCGCGACCCGGTGCGATCATGAGCGCCGGCGTGCTGCTCATCGGGGCGAGCGGTCTCGCGCGCGAGGTGCTCGCGGCGGGCATTCCGGGTGTCGTCGGCATCCTCGATGACGATGAGATGCTGCACGGATCCGAGGTCGGCGGTGTGCCGGTCATCGGATCGCTTCCGGAGGCGATCGACCGGCCGGAGCTGCTGCTCGTCTGCGTCGGGCCGAGCGCGTGCCGCCGCGAGATCGTGAGGAGCTATGCCGCCTGCGGTGTGGATGCTGCCCGCTTCGCGACGTACATCGCCCGATCCGCGCGCATCGGGCGGTCGAGCGACATCGGCCCGGGATGCATCCTCCTCGACGGCGTCGTGGTGACGGCCGACGCCCGGCTCGGCGCACATGTCGTCGTCATGCCGAACTGCGTGATCACGCACGACGACGAGATCGACGACTTCTCCACGCTCGCGGCCGGCGTCGTCCTCGGAGGCGGTGTTCGCATACACGAATCGGCATATATCGGCATGAACGCGTCCGTGAGACAGGGCGCGACCATCGGCGAGGCGGCGACGGTGGGCATGGGGTCCGTCGTGATCCACGACGTGCCCGGCGGGCAGACGTGGGCGGGGGTGCCCGCGCGACACCTCGGAGGTCCCGAATGACCGAGCGGGTGCCGTTCCTCGATCTGGCCGCGCAGCAGGCCGAGATCGCCGATGAGGTGCTGCCGCAGTGGCAGCGCCAGTTCGCCGCGGCCGGCTTCATCGGCGGCGACGAGGTCGAGGCCTTCGAGCGCGAGTACGCCGACTACCTCGGCGTGGGGCACGTGGTCGGCGTCGGGAACGGCACGGATGCGCTCGAGCTCGCCTTCCGCGCCGTCGGAGTCGGACCCGGCGACGAGGTCATCATGCCGGCCAACACCTTCATCGCGACGGCCGAGGCCGTCTCGCGCGCCGGTGGCATCCCGGTGTTCGTCGACGTCGACGATGCGCAGCTGCTGATCGATCCGGATGCCGTGGAGGCCGCGATCACCCGTCGCACGCGCGCCATCGTGCCGGTGCATCTGTTCGGCCAGACCGCGCCGATGGAACGCATCCTCCCGCTCGCCGAGCGGCACGGCCTCGTCGTGGTGGAGGATGCCGCGCAGGCGCAGGGCGCTCGCTCGCCGGCGGGACGCGCCGGGACGATGGGACGAGTCGCGGCGACGAGCTTCTACCCCGGCAAGAACCTCGGCGCCGCCGGCGACGCCGGCGCCGTCCTGACCGATGACCCCGAGATCGCCGCGTTCGTGCGGAACGTCGCCGCCCACGGCAGCTCTTCGAAGTACGTCCACGACCGCATCGGCGTGAACTCGCGGCTGGACGCGATCCAGGCGACCGTGCTGCGCGCGAAGCTGCGCCGCCTCGACCGATGGAACGCCGCACGCCGTGTTGCGGCGGCCCGCTACGCCGAGCTGCTGGCGGGGGTCGACGGCGTGCTCCTGCCGAGGGTGCGCCCGGGCAACGCGGATGTCTGGCACCTCTACGTCGTGCGGGTCGACGAGCGTGATCGCGTGATCGCGGAGCTCGCCGATGCCGGCGTGGGGGCCGGCATCCACTATCCGACTCCTGTGCATCTCACCGAGGCATACGCGTGCCTGGGATACCGGCGCGGACAATTCCCCGTCGCGGAGGCGGCGGCGGACCGCATCCTGTCGCTGCCGATGTTCCCCCACCTGGCCGAGGAACAGCAGGAGCGCGTCGCCCAGGTCCTGCAGGCTGCCGTCTCCTCGACTGTGGGGCATCGATGAGCAACGTGTCGGCGACCGCGGAAAGGACCACCAGCGGGCGCGAGGAGTCATCGGTCACGCCGAGGATGGTCTTCTTCCGGATCAATGACAACGATCTGCCCGATTTCATCACCGGGCACTTCGCAGACCATGTGCGGTGCTTGCGTCAGTTCTTCGACGTCGTCGTCATCGACGACAACGCTGACTACGACGAAGTGGTCGACCGCGTTCATCCGGACATCGCGTTGTTCGAGTCGGGGGTGTACGCGCGCGCGGGGCGCCGAATCACACACACGGATCGGCATCCGGAGATTCCGAAGATCGGGCTGCTCGATGCGGATGCCTACTGCCTGACGCGCGGTGTGTTCCTCTCCGACATGGATGATTGGGGCGTCGAGACCTTCTTCTCGATCGGCGTATCGACGACGGGGTATACGCCGGATATCGCAGACCGCACCTTCGCGTGGCCGAACTTCGCGGATCGATCCGTCTTCCACACCTATCCGGGCGGCAAGACGCAGACGATCGTCCTGAGCGGCAGTCGAGAGACGAACTACCCCTGGCGGGTGCAGGTCGACCGCCTCTTGCGCGACCGGTTCCCCGTGCGTGACATCCCGCACGCCGGATGGTTCGACCGGAGTGCAGCGAATGCGATGCCCACGGGCGAGACGTACGCTCGGACCTTGAGTTCGGCGCTCATCGTGCCGACCTGCGGGACCATCGCCGAAGATCTCGTGCGGAAGCACCTCGAAATCCCCGCGTCGGGGGCGTTGCTGCTGACCGAGCGCACACCTGCGGTCGAGGCCGCCGGCTTCGTCGACATGGTGAACTGCGTCTTCGCCGACGCCACCGACGTGGTCGAGAAGGTCGAGTACCTCCTGGACGACCGCGAGGCGCTGAAGCGCATTGCGGACGAGGGGCAGCGTTTCGCGCACGAACACCACTCGATCGAGAACCGGAATCAGATTCGCCAGTGGTATGAACTGAGCCGGCTCAAGCGCGAGGGCGAGCGGATCGTCCAGACCGCTCTCTTCGCCCCGCTGACACTGGAGGACGAAGCGCAGCCCGGGCGACCCGTCGGCGTTCTGGCGCCGCCAGGCGTCGACCGCCGACTGGTCGCAGAAGGCGAGACCCTGCTGGCAGATGGCGATCCGAACCTCGGGGCCGAACGGTTCGCCGAGGTGCTCAACTACCACTTCGAACCCGAGGCGGCCCTGGGTCTTGCGCGCTGCTGGGTCCGGATGGGCCGGCCCGCCGATGCACGAGCGATCCTCGAGTACTGCACCAGCGTGGTGCGCAAGCCGCACGGTGCATCCCACCCCGACCCGGTGGAATGGGCGTGGCTCGTGCGAGCGGCCCTGTGTCAGGGCGATGCGCTGCTGGCCGCTGAGCTCGCCTCGGAGTATCCGACCCTCGAGCACCCCGAGCTGGAGCGCACGCGTGACGTGGTCGCTCGCGTCGCCGATGTGCGCGTTCCGGGTGGAACCGGCGGACGGCACCGGACACTGCATCCTGGAATGGGAATCGAGCCATGGAGTGCATGGGCAGCCGCACTCGTCGCCGACCTCGTCGCATGCGGACAGCCGGCCCTGGCCTCGCGTGTCGCAGCGCTGGCAGAGCCCGGCGGTCGGACCCCGGCGAGCGGCGCGACGGCGGTGCCTCCACGCAGCCGCGGCGGTGCTCTCGTGGTCCGCGGGCGTTCGCGCAGGATCGTCGAACGCGCTCGGCGTCGCGTCGCCCGGGAGTGGGCGAAGGCCCGCGGGCGTGAGATCGTTCCCCGTCGCCAGGCCGTCTTCTCATTGATCGGGGGCCGCTCACTGGATGCCGTCCTCCTCATCCTGGTGAGCGACGACGTCGCTCGTCGAGCGGCGGAGCTCGTGGCATCCGACCCTTCAGAGGTCAGCCTCGTCCGCATAGGATGCGAGCCCCGCGTGCCGTCCGCGGCCGGCTTCGCCCCGTGGGGGCTGCGATCGGGTGCGGACCCCAAGATCCTCGGACGGATCGCCGCGCTCGGGTCATCGCTGACGATCGCCGGGCGTCGGGGTGCCGCGTTGCTCGACGAGCATCAGCTGAGTCAGGCCGCAGTGTTCGTCGTCCTGGAGGATGCCCAGGCCGTGGCCCCCGTCGAGAGCCGGCTGGATGGCTCGCCTGCCTGGCGGACGTCTCCACCTGACGTGTGCGCGCGTGTGGCAGAGGCGCTGGGATGCGAATCCGTGCGCGCGTGGGAGCGGTGCGTGGTCGAGGGGGGCCTCGATGGCTGACCTCGATCGTTCCCTCCGCTCGAGGGCCGCCCGCGCGGCAGCGTGGAGCGGCCTGAGTACGGTCGTGCTGCGGCTCGGTGGCCTGGTGGTCGGGATCGTCCTCGCACGGGTGCTCGCCCCCCAGCAGTTCGGCGTGTATGCAGTCGCGCTCGCGGTGCAGTCGATCCTCCTGACGATCGCGGACCTCGGGCTGTCAGCGGGACTGATCCGTACGGACAAGCCCGACCGGATGGCACCGACCGTCGCATCGCTGGGCTTGGCGAGCGGAGCGGTCATGACGGCCGTGATGATCGCGACGAGCTCTTCGCTTGCGGCATTGCTCGGGACCCCGGCTGCGGCACCTGCGATCGCCGTGCTCTCACTGACGCTGGTGCTCGGCGGCGCCACCGTCGTCCCGTTCGCGTACTTGCAGCGACGTTTCCAGCAGAAGCAGATGTTCTTCGTCGGAGTCGCCGACTTCGCGGTGTCCACCACGGTGACGCTCGTGCTCGTCTCCCTCGGATTCGGTGTGATGGGACTCGCGATCGGGCGGGTGGCTGCGCAACTCGTCTCGTCGTCGCTGCAGTTCGTGCTGGCGCGTGTGAGACCGCGCTACGCGATCGATCGGGCGATCATCGGGCCGGTCCTCGCGTTCGGACTGCCCATCACGGCCGCGAACCTGCTGTCGTGGACGCTCCTCAACGTCGACAACATCGTGCTCGCCCGCGTGGCGGGGGCGACGGCGCTGGGGTTCTACGTGCTCGCCTTCAACATCTCGAGCTGGCCGATGAGCGCCCTCTCGCAGATGGTCCGCTCCGTCTCGCTTCCCTACTTCTCCCGCAAGGGCGCGAGCAGCGACGAACTGGCGACCGTGACGTCGCTCGCGTGGGCCGGGGCCCTGCCGGCCGGTGCCGTGCTCGCGGCGCTCAGCGCTCCGATCATCGAGGTCGTCTACGGCGCGAAATGGCTGCCCGCGGCGCCGGTGCTCGCCGCCCTGGGCCTCTACGGGAGCCTGCGCGTCGCGTTCGACGTCTTCGCCGGGTATCTCTATGCACGGGGCCGGTCGCGCCCCGTCCTGTGGATCCAGATCCTGTGGCTCGTCATCCTCATCATCGGCATGATCCTCGCCGCCAGTGCCTACGGGATCGTGGGCGCCGGCTGGGTGCACGTGGTCGTCGCGGTCGTCGTCATCCTGCCCGCGTACCTGGTCGCGCTGAAGACAGCAGGTGTCCGTGTTCGCACCGTCGTCAAGGCGTCGTGGTGGCCGACGGTCGCCACCATCCCGGCGGTCGCGGTGGCCCTGGCCGCACGGCTGCTCGTGCCTCAGCCATTGCCGGCCGTCCTGATCGGCGGACTCGGCTCGATCCTCGTGTACGGGCTCCTGATGTGGCCGTGGGCGTTGAACCACATCCGACAGATCCGACCCGCGAAACTGGAAGGGGCTGCACGGTGAGACGGGAACTGACCGACCGCTGGCGGGACTACCAGGAGAATCACGCGCTCGACGGGCGACTCCTGCGCCTGGCGGCGTCCCTGTCCTCCCGCCCGCGTTCGGCGAGGGTGGCGTCCCCGCCGCTCGCGCCCCAGCGCCCCGTGCGGGTGTCCGTCGTGATCCCGTGCTTCAACTACGGACGCTATCTCGGCGAGGCCGTCTCGAGCGCACTCGACCAGAGGCACGTGGACGTCGAGGTGATCGTCGTCGACGATCGCTCGACCGATGACAGCCACCGGGTGGCCACCGACCTGGCTGCCGTCGATGCCCGGGTGCGGGTCATCCGGAACGAGGTGAACAGCGGACACGTCCGCTCCTTCAACACCGGCTGGGCGGCAGCCTCGGGCGCACTCGTGGTCAAGCTGGACGCCGACGACCTGCTGACGCCCGGCTCGCTGGCGCGCGCCGCCGCCCTGTTCGAGAAGCACCCGGAGGTGATGCTCGTGTACGGGCATCCGCGGCACTTCACGGGCGCGCCCCCCGCGCCTCGGGTGCGGGATGTGAGCTGGGAGCTCTGGGCGGGTCGCGACTGGCTGGCGGAGCGCTGCAGGCGGGGCGCGAGCGCGATCACCAATCCCGAGATGGTCGTTCGCAGCGAGTTCCTGGCCCGCACGGGTGCGATGGACCCGGACGTCCCGTACGCCCCGGACATGGAGCTCTCCCTGCGCGCCGCGGCCTGGGGCGACATCGGCTACGTGCGAGGGGCGGATCAGGCTCTTCACCGCGAGCACGCCGAGAGCATGAGCGAGACCGAGGGCGCCGGGGCGCTCGTGGATCTGAATGCACGAAAGGCGGCGTTCGAGCGCGCGCTGTCGAAGGGCGGCCTGGATGCCGGGGAGTCCGCCGCGCTGGCGGACGCCGCTCGACACGCCCTCGCCGAGGACGCGCTGCGCTACGCCCGCGCGGCGCAGGACCACGGGCGCCCGTACGTCGAGATCGAACCGCTCCTCGACTTCGCCGCCGCGACGTGGCCGGCGGTCGACGCGGGGCGGAGTCGTCGTGGTGACGGAGTGGGCGGAGCGGTCCGGTCCCGCGCGCTCCTGGGGAGGGTCGGACGCCGGCTGCGGGATGAGCGGTACCGCACCCGCTGGTACGTGTTCGGCATCTGACGAGTGGGGGGCTCGGAGCATGTGGGGGATGGATTCCATATCGGAGGCGGTGTCGAAGGCGCGTCGTGCGCGAGACGTCGGGCCGCGGGGACTCGCGCAGCGCCTCGCGCAGCGTGCGTACCTGTCGTCCGGAGCCGGCGAGCTGCGCTTCAACCTGGATCTGGAGGACGTCCTGACCGGAGTCCCGTCCGAGCTTCCCGTTCCCCGCGCGCATCTCGCCCGTGATGTCCCCATGACGATCGGCTGGGTGATGACCCCGCCCGCGCCCGGCTCAGGAGGGCACACGACTCTCTTCCGCATGATCCAGGCGCTCGAGGCGCGAGGCCACCGATGCGTCGTCTTCATCTACGACCGGCACGGCGTCGACGTCGCGCGGCTCACGGCGCGCATCCGGTCGCACTGGCCATGGATCGGGCCTGTCATCCGCGATGCGCGGGCGGGCATCGACGGGGTGGATGCAGCAGTGGCGACGTCGTGGGAGTCGGCGCATGTGATCGTCAAGCACGGCCGCATCCCCATGCGCCGGCTTTACTTCATCCAGGACTACGAGCCCTACTTCTACGGCCACGGCGCGGAGTACGAGCTCGCTGCGATGACCTACCGGCTCCCGTTCCGCAGGATCGCGCTCGGGCCGATGCTCGGTGAGATGATCTCGGAGGCCACGGGGCTCGCGAGTGACGTCGTCCCGTTCGGGTGCGACTCCGAGGCCTATCGTCTCCCCGATCCACCGACGCCTCGGGCGGGCATCGTGTTCTACTGCCGGCCCGATTTTCCGCGGCGCGGCTATGAACTCGCGTGCGTCGCACTCATGCTCTTCCACCGTCTGCACCCCGAACAGCGGATCCACGTCTACGGCGCACCTCCACGAGGCCTCAGCATCCCGATCACCTTCCACGGCAGACTCACGACCGCAGAGCTGAACGACCTCTACGGGCGCACGATCAGCGGACTGGCGATGTCGTTCACGAACATCACCCTCGTCGCCGAGGAGATGCTCGCCGCCGGGAACATCCCCGTCGTCAACGACATGGAGCTCGCACACCTGGTGCTCTCGAACCCGCACGTCAGATGGGCCGAGCCGACCGCCGACTCCCTCGCCCAGGAGCTCAGCGCGGCTGTCACGGCAGCCGACATCGATGGGGAAGCGACAGCGGCGGCGCGGTCCGTGGTCGGACGATCATGGGAGCCGACGCGGCGCGCGGTCGTCGCCATCATCGAGGACGACGTGTACGGCTCTGGGGCGAGGGGCTAGGCCGATGCGTCGATCAGATGAAGCTCCGCACGTGCTGATCATCGTGCAGAACCTGCCGGTTCCCCTGGACCGGCGAGTGTGGCTGGAGTGCCAGGCGCTGATCGCCCGCGGATACCGGGTGAGCGTGATCTGCCCCAAGGGTCCGGGCGATCCCGCACGCCAGCACATCGACGGCGTGGACATCTACAAGTACGCGCCCGCTCGCGAGGCCGAGGGCTTCTTCGGCTTCGCCTGGGAGTTCGCGTACAGCTGGGCGCGAACGGCACGACTCTCCGTCGCGGCGTGGCGTCGGCGGCGATTCGACATCATCCAGGCCTGCAATCCCCCCGACACGTACTGGCTGCTGGCGCTTCTGTGGCGAATCCGCGGGGTGCGCTTCGTGTTCGACCACCACGACCTGAACCCGGAGCTGTTCATCTCCCGCTTCGGCACGCCGACGGGCTCCGCGCAGAAGCTGCAGTTCGCCGCGCTCACCTGGCTCGAGCGGCGGACGTTCCGCTCCGCGGACCGCGTCATCTCGACGAACGAGTCCTACAAGGCCATCGCGCTCCGGCGGGGCGACCGCCGTCCAGGCCACGTCACCGTGGTGCGGAGCGGGCCCGACACTCGTCGGATGCGGCCGATCTACCCCGAGAATCCGCGACCGGTGGATCAGGTCAATCTGGCCTACCTCGGCATCATGGGCCCGCAGGACGGGGTTGACCAGGTGCTGCTCGTCATGGAGGAGCTCGTACACCGGCGCGGGCGCTCGAACGTCACCGCGACGCTCATGGGCTTCGGGGACTGCCTCGAGGATCTGAAGCGGCAGTCGACCGCTCTCGGGCTCGACGACCACGTCACCTTCACAGGGCGCGTCGACCGGGTGGCCATCGCCGAGCACCTCAGCCGCTCCGACATCGGCGTGTGCCCGGACCTGAAGACGCCCCTCAACGACCTCTCCACCATGAACAAGACGATGGAGTACATGGCATACGGCTTGCCGTCGGTCTCGTTCGACCTCGCCGAGACGCGCGTCTCGGGCGGAGACAGCCTGATGTACGTGCGATCGGGCGACATCGCGGGCTTCGCCGATGCGATAGAGAGGCTGATCGATGACCCCGCTCTGCGTGCGGAGCTCGGTCGCAGGGGGCGTGAGCGCGTGGCCTCCCAGCTCGACTGGAGGCCTCAGGCCGAGGCCTACGTCGCCGTGTTCGATGAGGTGTCGGGCTTCAGCCGGCCGGGGCCCGCGGTGCCCGAGGAGACAGGCGTCGCCGAGACGGATGCGCAGGGTCGACGGTACGTCGACCTCGACGACCGCGAGCAATTCGACCGCTACCTGATCGAGCGGAGGGCACCATGACCGTGCGCATCCACCTCCACGACCTCCTCGCCGAGCGCGCCTCCGTCGCGCCCGACAACCCGGCTCTCACGTACAAGAGCGACGTCGTGTCCTATGGACAGCTCTGGCGACAGGTTCGCGCGGCCGCGGCGCAGCTCGTCGGCCTCGGCCTGACCCGCGGCGATCGGGTCGCGATCTATCTGGAGAAGCGCATCGAGACCGTGGCCGCGATCTTCGGCGTCTCCGCGGCCGACGGCATCTTCGTCCCGGTCAACCATGTGCTCAAGCCGCCGCAGGTCGGCCACATCCTTCGGGACAGCGGCGCCCGCATCCTCGTGACCTCCGTCGATCGCCTCGGCCAGCTGGCGGGAACGCTCGCCGACACCGCCATCGAGAAGGTCGTCGTCGTCGGGTCTGCCACGTCCCTCCCGGGGCTCGGACTCGAGATCCACGCGTGGCCGGAATCGCGGGGTCCCGTCCACCTGCCCGCCTCGGCGGCGATCGACATCGACCCGGCCGCGATCCTTTACACCTCGGGAAGCACCGGGCGACCGAAAGGCGTCGTCCTGAGCCATCGCAACCTCCTCATGGGCGCAGAGAGCGTCAGCTGCTACCTGCGGAACACCGCGGACGACGTCATCCTGAGTGTGCTGCCGCTCAGCTTCGACGCCGGTCTCAGCCAGGTCACCACGGCCTTCTGCGTCGGCGCGCACTGCGTGCTGACGAACTACCTCGTGCCGCACGATGTGCCCAGGCTGTGCGCCCGTCACGGTGTGACGGGCATCACCGGGGTGCCCCCGCTGTGGCTGCAGATCGCCGACGTCGAATGGCCGGACGATGCGGCGCGCCGCATCCGGTACTGGGCGAACACGGGCGGACGGATGCCACGCACCCTCCTCGGCCGGCTCCGCTCCATCTTCACCTCGGCCGACCCGTACCTCATGTACGGACTGACGGAGGCGTTCCGCTCCACCTACCTCGATCCCGCCGAGATCGAGCGGCGCCCCGACTCCATCGGCAAGGCCATCCCGAACGCCGAGATCCTCGTGCTGCGCCCGGACGGCACGCCCTGTGAGCCGGGGGAGGAGGGCGAGCTGGTCCACCGCGGCGCTCTGGTCGGTCTCGGCTACTGGAACGACCCGGTGCGCACGGCCGAGCGCTACCGCCCCGTCGTCCATGCCGGCCAGGACTGGCGGGCGCCGGAGATGGCCGTGTGGTCCGGAGACACCGTCGTGGCGGACGAGGACGGCTTCCTGTACTTCGTCGGTCGCGCCGACGAGATGATCAAGACCTCCGGATACCGGGTGAGCCCCACCGAGATCGAGGAGGCGGCGTACGCGACCGGCCTCGTGCGCGACGCCGTGGCTCTCGGGGTGGAAGAGCCCGGCATCGGGCATCGGGTCGTGCTGGTGGCGACGCCTGCCCTCGAAGACCTCGAGGCCGCCACGCTCATCACGGTCCTGCGTCGGGTGCTGCCCCTGTACATGGTGCCGTCGCACGTCGACGTGCGCGACGAGCTTCCGCGCTCGCCCAACGGCAAGTTCGACCGCAATCTCCTGAAGGCGCAGGTGTCGGCATGAACGTCCAGGAGCACGTCGCCGCGTTCGGCGTCGTCGGCGGCGAGCTCAGCGTCGGGGGGATGCCGCTGTCCCGCCTTGCGGCGCGCGTCGGCTCCACCCCCTTCTTCGCGTACGACCGTCGCCTCCTCGACGAGCGGATCGCCCGGCTGCGTGAGCTCCTGCCGGCGAGCGTGGAGATCAGCTACGCCATGAAGGCGAACCCCATGCCCGCCGTGGTGCAGCACCTCGCACGGCGGGTCGACCGGATCGATGTGGCGTCCGGGCTCGAGATGCAGACGGCTCTCGACAGCGTGGTCCGGCCGCAGAACGTGAGCTTCGCAGGCCCCGGCAAGGCGCCCGCCGAGATCCGCCAGGCGGTGGCCGCAGGCGTGATCGTCGAGGTCGAGTCGGTCACCGAGATCCTCCGCGTGATCGCCGCCGGTGAAGACCTCGGCCTGACGCCCCGCATCGCCGTGCGCGTGAACCCCGATTTCGCCGTCAAGGGCTCGGGCATGCGGATGGGGGGCGGCCCTCAGCAGTTCGGGATCGATGCCGAGGCGGTGCCCGACGTGCTGCGCGAGTTCCGGGAGTCCGGTCTCGACCTCCTCGGATTCCATGTCTTCGCGGGCTCCCAGAACCTCGACGCGCAGATCATCGCGGAGGCCCAACGACGCACCGTCGACCTCGTGAGCGCTCTGGCCGAGCACCTGCCCACACCGGTGCGGTACGTGAACCTCGGCGGCGGGTTCGGCATCCCGTACACCGAGCGGGACCGCCCGCTCGATGTCGCCGCTCTCGCGCGCTCGCTTCACGACCTCGTGAACGGTGCCGTCGCCGAGCGCCTGCCCGAGGCGGCGACGGTGATCGAGCTGGGCCGCTACCTCGTGGGGGAGAGCGGCGTCTACGTCACCCGCGTGCTCGACCGCAAGATCTCGCGCGGACGCACCTATCTCGTCGTCGACGGCGGGATGCACCACCAGCTCGCGGCGTCGGGCAACTTCGGGCAGGCCATCCGCCGCAACTACCCCGTGATCGTCGGCAACCGGATGGATGCAGACCCGCGCGAGCACGCCACCGTGGTCGGCTGCCTGTGCACGCCCTTGGATCTGCTGGCCGACGACATCGAGCTCCCTCCGGCCGAGATCGACGACCTCGTCGTGATCTTCCAGCAGGGGGCCTACGGGCTGACGGCGAGCCCGACCGCATTCCTCGGCCACCCCGCGCCCGCCGAAGTTCTCGTCTGACCGCTAGAGAAAAGGAAACGACATGACCCAGACGACCGACACCCTCGACTCCGTCCGCACGGTGCTCGTCGATGCTCTGGAGCTGCCGCAGCGACCCGAGACGATCTCACGCGACACGGAGCTGCTCGGCGCACTGCCCGAGCTCGACTCCTTCGGCGTGGTCGCTCTCGTCGCGGCCCTCGAGGACCGCTTCGGCATCACCATCGACGACGATGAGTTCGGCCCCGAGCTGTTCGAGACGCTGGGCACTCTCAGCGACTTCGTCGACGGCAAGCTGGCGGCGGGCTAGAGACGTGGGACCGGGCGCGCCCCTGCCGGGGTTCCTCGCGACCACGGACGTCGCTGTGCCGCCGGAGATGGCTGCGACACTCGGTAGCACGAGCCGGCGCGGCCCGGTGCACCTTCTCCGCTGGGGCACAGCGCCCGTCGCGTCGTCGGACGTGCAGATCCTCTCCCGCGTGGTCAGGCGGACGACAGGAGCTGTGCCGGCCGACGACGTGGCCGCGCAGATGCTCCGGGATCCGGGCGCCCTGATCTCGATGCTGCCGCCCTTCGCCGCCGCATCGGCGGGACAGGACGGCGTCACGATGGTCGCCGACTCCATGGGCTTCCGCCAGCTGTTCCACAGCGAGGCCGGGAGCGGCGGATCGGGCGTGCTCTCCACATCGGCCCTCCTGGCCGGGTGGATGCAGAGGGCGGAGCTCGATCCTGTCGGCGTCGCCGCGCAATCCCTGCTCGGCTGGCAGCTCGGCGAACGCACCCTTCATGCGGGGGTCAGGAAGCTCGCTGCGGGCGCGATCGCGCACCTGGGGGCGGATGGGGTGCGGGTGAGCCCCGCGGTCGAGGCTCCGGCCGAGCCGGTCACACTCGCCCGAGCGGTCCAAGAGGCCGCGAACCTGCTGCGCGCATCGCTCGCCGCCGTCCTCGATGACCATCCGGATGCCGTGCTGCAGCTGACGGGAGGCCTCGACTCCCGGCTGCTCCTCAGCGCGATCCCGGTCTCGCGCCGTCGCGGCCTGCGGGCGATGACTCTGGGCGTTCCGGGAAGTGGGGATGTCGCCATCGCCGGCGACATCAGCGCCCGTTACCGCATCGCGCACGAGGTCCACGGTCTCGCCGACCTGAGCGCGCTCGATCCGGAGGAGGCATGGACCCTGTGTCTCGAAGCGGCGGTGCGGCTCGACGGGATGTCGGATCCCGTCGCGCTCGCCGCTCTGGGCGTGGCCGAGCGGAGCTTCGCCCAGGGGGTTCGCATCTCCGGCCTCGGTGGCGAGGTCGCGCGGGGCTTCTACTACGTGGGTCGCGTCCGCGATCGCCCGTATACGCGGAAGGATGCGGAGCAGCTCGCAGCGTGGCGGATGTTCGTCAACGAGGCTGTCGAGCCGGGGCTGCTCACCGAGGACTTCGCGGCCTGGAGTCGCGAGGCGGCGAACGACGAGGTCTATGAAGCGCTCCGAGCGGGCGGCGATGAGTGGTTCCGCGCGACCGACGAGCTCTACCTCCGGCACCGCATGCAGCGATGGGCCGGCGCGACCGACACGGCTGTCGGCTATCAGCGCGTGGTCATCAACCCGATGCTGGATCACGACTTCCTCGCGCTCAGCCGTCGATTGACGCCCGAGTGCAAGGCGCACGCGCGATTCCTCGCGGCGCTGCAGCTGGAGCTCGATCCCGAGTTGGGCCGGATTCCGCTCGAGGGCCGTCCCAGCCCCGCGGCCTACGCTCATCCGTCCGTCTGGGACCCCGTCACGCAGACGCTCCGAACCGGTCAGCGGCTGAGCCGCAAGGCGCTCCAGCGCGTGCGTCGAGGCAATCGCCCGCCCGCAGGTGGGACGGTTCTCGCCGCCAAGGTGGTCGAGCGGTGGCGCGAGCATCCGTCCGAGCTTGAAGCCCTGGCCGATCTCGGATTCGTGGAGGACAAGTGGATCGACGGGGTGCTCTCCGGCGGGATCGACCCACGACCGAGCTCTGTCGGGTTCGTCACGAGCGTCCTGGTCGCGCGGACCCCGCCTTCCGCTGCGCGATGAGCTCGTCGTAGAGGTCGCTCATGCGGTCCAGACGGGAACTCCACAGGTGGTTCTTCTCGGCGTGAGTGCGTGCCGCCGCGCCCATCCGCAGCCGCAGGTCCCGGTCCGTGGCGAGGGTCCGTATCGACGCGGCACAGTCTTCGGCGAGCTGCTCCGGCGACTGTGCGGTCACGCGGAACGCGCAGGTGTCGTCGACGTTCGCGCCCGGTCCGCCGCGCTCGCAGACGATCAGCGGCAGTCCATAGGCCATCGCCTCGAGGCTGACGTTTCCGCCGGGCTCGCGATAGCTCGGGAACACGAAGACGTCTGCCCTCTCGTAGAAGGCGTCCACCTCGCCGCGAGGAACAGAGCCGTGGAACACGACGCGGCCGTCGAGCCCGAGTTCGGCCACCAGCGCCTCGCAGTTCGCACGGTCATTGCCGTCGCCGAGGACGTCGAGCACGAGGTCCAGCTCGGGCAGCATCCCCATCGCCCGGATGACGTCTCGAAGCCCCTTCGTGCGGACGATGCGTCCGACATGCAGGAGCCGGACCGGCCCCTCACGTCCCGACCGATCGACCGGCGGCTTCACCTCGTGCACCGCGGTCTCGCTCATGATCTCGAAGCGCTTCAGGCGAAGTCCCTCCAGGAAGTCGCTGACGTAGGGTGCGACGCCGACCACGCAGTCCGCGCTCTCATACGTCCGGCGCAGCACGGGATCCCTTCTGATCCGCCACGAGTCGAGGCTGCGCAGTCGCTGATACCAGGGGGTGGCGCCCTCCTCCTCGGCGAAGGCGGGCGGCGACTCCAGGCTGCCGCCCACCGGTCCGATGATGAACGGGATGCCGAGGCCCGCCGCCGGCGACGGATACCGCATCGCGACCGGCACGGCCTGGTGTGCGATGTCGAAGCCCTCACCGTCTGCCAGCCTGCGCTTCAGCCATCGTCGTCCTCTGAGGTAGAACGGCGCGTAGCCCGGTTCCATGAGGCTGTTCAGGCGCTCGAAGCGGCCGACCCCCGCAGGCTCCTCCCATTCGACGACCTCGACGTCCGGCAGCTGCTCGGAGGGAGCGCGGTGCCCGCGCTTGAAGGTCGTCAGCAGGGTGAGGTCGAAGCGCTCCGCGAGCATCCGGGCCCATTGGTAGGCCACCCAGGATTCCCCGATGTCCTCGCCGTCGCACGTCGGTGCGACCAACAAGACCTTCGTCATCCGATTCCCCGTTCCGGTCTAGCGCGGCAGGATCTTCTCGCTCGCGCCGAGCATCGGCGGGCGCTGGGACGGGCGCACGAGCGCCCGGAGGGTGGGCCATGACTTCTCGTGACCGAGAAGAGCTCGGCGCAGTTCGATGAGCACGGTCATCGCGTAGTAGGCGGAGGCGCGCACGTCGCCGGTGCGGCGGCGATAGATGCGCACGCGATTCAGGATCTTCATCGTGTGGGTCGTCGCGCTCTCACCCGACCCGCCGCCGATGTGCACGGCGCGGGCCGTCGGCGTATAGACCGTGGCGAAGCCGGCGTCCCTCGCCCGCAGGCTGAAGTCCGTCTCCTCCGAGTAGAGGAAGTACGACTCGTCCATGCCGTGCAGCTCTCGGTAGAGCTCCGCGTCCACGAGCAGGATCGCGCCGACGGCCCAGTCGACCTTGTGCTCGGTCTCGTACTCCCGGGGATCCTCGATGCGCTCCGTGAAGGCGGGCAGCCCGGTGAAGCTCAGGCCGCCGACCCGGGCGAGCGTCGGTCCGCGCCGGAGGGTCGGCGATAGGCTTCCGTCCGCCTCGCTCACGCGCGGTGCCACGATCCCGATCCCGGGTCGATTCAGCACCTCGAGCATCGAGGGAACGCATCCCTCCTCCAGCGCGGCATCGGGATTGAGGATGAGGATGGCGCGCGCCTCGGGCGAGTTCTCGACGCCGCGATTCATGCCGGCCGCGTAGCCGACATTGGTGGAGCGGATCACGCGGCAATCGAGGCGCGCATCGAGGACTTCGAGAGTGGCATCCTGCGAGCCGTTGTCGACGACGACCACCGAGTATGTCAGGTCGCCCATCGCGGCCGGGATGCTGTCCAGGAGCGCGGCGATGTGATCCTCGCTGTTGTACGTCACGACGACCGCAGCGACATCCGTCTGCGCCGCGGTCACGATGCGTACCCCCCGACATCGGATCCGGATCGCTCGATCCTGCGCAATGCGCCGCCCATCCCGATGGTGAGGAACAGCAGCCCCATGGTCATGGGGAACGCGAACGCATCGAAGAAGAAGAGGCAGACGAAGCCGGTCGTCACCGCCGCCGTGAAAGCCAGCGCCAGGTCGCGGGAGCGCTGGTCCCGGAGCGCGGCACGCAGGCGCAGCATCGTCGCGATGGTGGTCACGGCCAGCAGCACGAATGCCAGCGTGCCGACCAGGCCGATGGTGACGAGGAGGCCGAGATACTGGTTGTCGAAGATCCGGTACTTCGGAAGAAGGGTCCCGAGCCCTCGCCCGAACCAGGGCTTGCGTGCGATGAACTCGAACGCCAGAGAGAAGCTGTCCGTCCGCGATGCGATGCTGGGATCGTTCGCCGCGCCCGCGAAGAGGCCGATGATCGAACTGAACAGGTTCGGAGTGATGATGCCCATCGCGGCCACTCCCGCGACGATCAACGCGAGCATCCGGATGCGGCGCTCCGCCGTCCATCCGAACAGGCAGATGAGGATGCCGACCGCGGCCCCGAGATACGCCGAGCGGGACGAGGTCACCGGGACGATCGCGATCAGGGCGGCCGCCGGCAGCCACCGTACGGGTCCGCGTTCGCGTTGGTGGAAACCCACGTACAACGCGAGCGGGAGAAGCATCGCCACGAGCGTTCCGTACTCGATGGGATGCGTCGCGGTGCCCGATGGGCGGGGGAATCCGCCACGACCGTTGAGGCTGTAGCCCGGACTGCCGGTCAGCCCCGGGATGGACAGCTGGTCCACCCAGACCTGTCGTGTCAGGACCTGGACGAAACCGAGCAGCGCGATCAGACCGCCGCAGACGGTCAGGCGCCACAGGAGCAGCTCGAGCCGGCTGCGCCGTCCGATGTCGTCGTGCGTCAGGAGAAGGGTGCCCGTCCACGAGGCGAGCGAGAGCAGAGCGACGTCGCCCGGACTGATCTCGTCCGGGCTCATGGGCCCGGACATGGCCAGAACATAGGAGATGCCGGCACAGGCCAGGAAGACTCCGAGCGCGATCCGGATCGGCTGGCTGTCCATGGGTGGGGGCCTCACCGCCCCCAGACGGATGAGCAGCCAGAGCACGAGGCTGCCCAGCCCGAAGAGCATCGAAGGCGCACCGGCGCTCGCGAGAGGACCGATGACCAATCGAGTCGGGATGAACAGAAGCAGGATGACGTACACCGTCAGCCAGCCGACCGCGTCGGTGCGGGTCGGCACGACTCTCCGGTCAGACCGGACGAGCTCCCTCGTCAATCGCGTCGTCCTCGAAGGGGATCGTCACCGAGGCCGATCGCTGGAGTGCTCGCGGCCTCGGGCACTGCCAGGACGGGGAGGCTCGAAGCGACCACCCCCGGAGCGTCGCGCTTCGATCGCCAATCCGGCCGTCGCGGTCGCGCTTGCGCGGGGTCGCCGACTCCCGGTGGAACGGAGTCGCCCGATGTCTCGGGCTCCGCCCCGTTGTCGCCGGCGGCGAGTGCGGCTCGGCGCATCCGCGCCCGAAGCAGGAAGCCGTCCAGCGCGAACGTCACGATGCCCGTGAGGAGGATTCCCATGATCGCCGCGGCGATGACGATCCGGATCACTCCCGAATTGTCCTTCTTCGCTTTGTCGTCGATGACCAGCGGCATGGACGTGATGATCGCGCTCGACGGCGTGGCCACCTCTTGCTGCAATCGTCCGAGTTGAACCGGCACCTGATCCGCGATGTAGTTCAACGTATCCAGCGTCTCTGAGGAGCTGCGATCGGTGACATCGATGGCGATGACCGGGCCCCGCGTCGAGTCGTCGACCGCGACGTCGAACGTCGCCGTGGGTGCACGACTCGCGATGTCTTCTTTGGCGAGCGAACTCGAGAAATAGGCGACGAGAATTCCGGCCGGTTGATCCAAGCCGCCGAGCGCGAGGAAAGGGTTGCCACCTTTCCCGACACTCGCCTCCGAGGGCAGCAGCAGCACCAGCCCGCGGGCGGTGTACTGCGGCGGCGTCACCGTATACGCTCCGATCGCGAGACCCGCGGTGACGAGAAGGCCGACGAGCAGCACGTACCATCTGCGCCCCAGTGCACGCGCGACATCCATCATCGCGGCAGTCCCCTCTGCGTCGTTTCGACCTTGTCGTGCAATGCCGAGGCCCCCAGACCCCAGCGTCCCTGGCTCTATTCTAGATCGGGGGAACTCATGACTCTCTGGGAATTGCTGCGCGCAATGCTGCGATGGTGGCCCATTGTGCTCGCTGGTGCTGTCTGCACAGCGGTTTTCGCGCTGTGGTCGTGGAGCGACAAGGGTGTCTACTACACGCGGACGCAGATCGTGTTCCTCGCCCCGACCAGTTCGACCTATCCGAACGCGCTCCAGACCCAATCCGAGGACATCGTCGACACCGCGGGCGTCGTGGCGAAGCTGGTGGGCGGACCGGGGAAGGTGACGAAGTACGCCTCCCCGGACGTGACGATCGTCGGCACCGGGGTGCGAGACGGCTGGTCGCTCCGGCTGCCCGACACCGGCGGACAGTGGGCGACGAACTTCGTGAGCCAGACGCTGGATCTCGAAGTCGTCTCCCCGGATCGCGAGGTCGTTCGTGCCCGCCAGGAGCGACTGATCCGAGCGGTCAGTTCCGAGCTCTTCGCCATGCAGCGCGCGAAGGGCGTGGCGCCCGTGAACGACATCATCGCGACCGCCGCGCCGCAGTCGACGGTCATCTATCACGTCGGGGGCAGCCGGCCCCGCGCCTACGGCATGATCGCCCTGCTGGGGATCGGCGCGACCGTCTCCGTGGTGATCCTCCTCGAGCGCCTCCGCCCGAGAAGCGGCGGCGATCGTGTCGCTCGACGTGCAGCCGCTGCCCGTTCACCCGAATTGGTGAGTCTTGCCGAGTGAGACGTCGCCCGGGCGGACCGCATCGGCAACCCAGATCGTGCCGATCCACGCCGAGGATGCCGCCGCAGTCAGCGCGTTCCTGCACGAGAACCTCAACCGGCGAGTGACCGCCGCTCAGTGGTCGGCGATCGTCCGCCCGCCCTGGGCCATGCGCGGGCCGAACCATGGCTACCGCATCCTGCACGGCGGTGAGACGGTCGGCGTCTATGTCGCGATCTACTCCACACGATCGGGGCAGGATGGCGAGGTCAGCGTCTGCAACCTGGCAGCCTTCTGCGTCCAGGAGGAGTACCGGGTCCAGTCGCTCGCACTGGTCCGCGCGCTGCTCCGGCAGGCCGGGTACGTGTTCACGGACCTCTCTCCGAGCGGAAACGTCCCCGCGATGAACGAACGGCTGGGATTCACGAGGCTGGACACCGCGACGACCGTGATCAGCAACGTCGTGCCCGGGGTCTTCTCTCCCGCGTCCGTCACGGGCGACCCGGCCGTCATCGAGTCCGTTCTCACGGGCATCGACGCCGACGTCTATCGGGATCATCGTGCGGCGCCCGCGGCGCGCCACGCCGTCGTTCGCGCCCCGGACGGCGACCGGTACGCCTACCTCATGTTCCGGCGCGATCGACGGAAGCGGCTGCCGATCTTCGCGAGCCCTCTCTACGTCGGCGGCGACGTCGACCTCCTTCGTGAGAAGTGGGGCGCGGTGGCCGGTCATCTGCTGCGACGGGGGTTCCCCGCGACCTTGGCAGAGCATCGCGTGCTCGGCTTCACACCCCGCGGGGTGGGGTGGAGACTCCGTGCGCCGCGCGTGAAGATGTTCCGGGCGCCGCAGCAGGGGACCGGATTCGTCGTCGACTACCTCTACAGCGAACTCACCCTGGTGGAGTGGTGATCGGCGCGAGCGCCGATCACCACTCCATTCGACCGTCAGTTCGCCGGAGCGACTGCCGAACCGTCGTCATACAGGTTGTTGGTCCAGATCGCGCCGGGGGCGTTGATGTCGAAGGACGTGATCGGCCCCCAGTACCCGCACACATATCCACGGCCCCCGGCACCCATCTCGGTGCCGCGCTGCCAGATGTTGTTCGTGAACCGGATGTTCTTCGTCTGTCCGGAGTACGGCTTTCCTGCGGTCGATCCGCCGTACGAGCAGTACCCGCCCGAGCCGGCGATGAAGAGGTTGCCGTCGATCGTGTTGTTCTGCACCGGGTCGAAGTCCGGGTACCCGGTGAGGGCTGCCGAGCATCCCGCGTCCGGCGGATAGTCCGGCGCGTCGCACGCGATCGTATTGCCGACGACGTTGCTGTTCGTGTTCACGCGGATGCCGGACTCGTGGTTCACGCCCGACGTGTCATGGAACTGGCCGTGTACGTAGGAACCCGTGACCGTGCAGTTCGCGTAGCAGTTGATGGAGCGGGTTCCCCCGACCACCTCGACCCGCGTCGCCGTGAAGTAGGCGTCGCCGATTCCGGTCCCCGGGCCGTTCCAGGCGACCACCTTGCTGTCCGTGATGCTGAACGATCCCACGTTGTCGGTGTAGTCCGCATACACGCTGCCGTTGATCAGCGAGTTCTTGATCACGATCCCCTTGGCGAGGATGCGCAGGTCGCAGTTGACCGTCTTGGAGTCGATCACGGCACCCGCGGTCTGGATCGTGCAGGGCCCGGTGTACGGAGTGAGCACGGTTCCTGCAGGGACTCCCGTCGTCGCCGATGAGGGGAAGGAGCGTCCGAGGACCACGAAACCGCCTGGCTGCGCCGGGGGCGTTGCCGTTGGGGTGGGTGTGGGCGTCGCCGTGGGCGACGTCGTCGGCGTGGGCGTCGGCGTGGTCGTGCTCGACGAGGAGGGCGACGGGGTGGGACTCAGCGTGCTGGTCGCCGTCGCACTGGGCGTCGCGCTCGGGGTGGGCGTCGTCGTCGGCGTGGACGACTGGTAGACGATGTCGACGAGGTAGTTGGAGCCCCGGTACGTCGAGGTGGGGACCTTTCCCGTCGTTCCGTAGCGGTAGACGCCCGCGCCGGAGGTCAGCGCGAACCCGTTCTGGGTCTTCGCCGTCGTCAGGTCCCTCTCGGTGACGGGATAGCGTCCCGCGGGGGCGTTGTAGGAGGCGACGTACGTCTTTCCCGCTGACAGCGGCACGGCTGCCTTCAGCGGAACCGTGCGCCACCCCACCGTGCTGGACGGCGTGAACGACACCTGGGCGAGCACGGTGCCGCCGGCGGTCCACAGCGTGGCGGTCTTGACACCGGTGTCGCCGCGCCCCTGGTAGTACTGCAGGCTCGTGACGGTGCCGGACTGCTGGGGGCTGAACCGGATGCCGAGTTCGACGGCCTTGCGGTCCTGGTCGACGGCGACCTGGGGGGTCAGTGACTTGGAGAAGATGCTGGTCGTGGTGGGTGCCGCGATCGCGGGGGCAATCGCGATTCCTGCGACCGCGACCAGCGCCGCGATGCCGGCGGCGATCGCGATGTTGGTACGGCGGAGGCGGGTGCGGAAGCGCGCGCGGGCGCGGAGAGCTTTTCGGGTCATAACAATCCGGGGGTCGGGGGAGGGTTGCAGCGGGTGGGGGGGGTCCGCCTCTGGTAGTCTCCGCGACACTCACGCCGTCTCCAAAGGGATGAGAGGATTCTCACGTGCCAGACGGGGGCACGGCTACAGGTTTTGAACGGTCCAACACCCGTGTTCTCGGCTCAGAAGAGGGAATCTGCCTATGCCCTGTGAAAACGCCTGGTTGCGGCGCTGGGCGCTGGTCGGCCTCCTCATCTACGGGGCCTGTGCGGGTGCGGTGCTCCTCGCACCCCTGTCGTACAGCGGCATCGTCAACGGGATCGACTCGTGGCTGCGGTCGGCCCTCGGATTGACGTGGTTCGGCTCCGGCTGGGTGGAGTTCACCGCGAACATCCTGCTGTTCGTGCCGCTCGGATTCCTGCTGACGCTCCTGACGCGACCGCGCTGGCTGGGCGTCGTCCTCGCGCTGCTGGTGTCGGCCGGCGTGGAACTGGTGCAGATCGTCATCCCGTCGCGCGAGGCGAGTGTTCGCGACGTGCTCGCGAACACCGCCGGCGCGGTCGTGGGTGCCGTCCTGGCGTGGGTGCTGGTCCTGCGGAGGCTGCGGCGCGCACGCGCGGTGCGCGAGCCAGCTGCGAACTGACGGGGTCAGCGGAGGCGCTTGACGACGCTCTTCGCGAGTTTCACCGCATCCTCCGGTCCCGGCCGATGGCCGAGGAGAGCGCGCACCGAGTCGACCGTGTCCGCCGCTGTCACGCTGTACCGAGCCTGGAGCCACGCGCTCCGTCGTGCCGGGAATCGGTCGCTCGTATAGACCGTGTCGTAGCCGAGGCGCTTGAGGCTGACGAGCAGCCGGCGGTCGTAGCGCCCCAACGGAAGGGCGGCGTCGGGGATCGCGCCGCCGCTCGCCTCCTCCAGGGCGACGCGGGCATCGGTCAGCTCGCGCCGCGCGTCCTCGTCGCTCAGATCCGGCCAGGGCGTGTGGTCCCACCCGTGGGACCCGATCCTCATGCCGCATGACCGGAGGTCGCGAAGGTCCGCCGGAGTCAGGCTCGCATCGTCGTCGAGCCGGCCCGCGAGCGCGAAGAACGTGGCGTCGAGGCTGCGGGAGAGCAGCGCGGGCAGAGCGATGTCGACGTCGGATCGATTGCCGTCGTCGAAGCTCAGGGCGACGTCCGGGTGTTGCGCCACCTCGTCGAGGATCCGGTGGAGCAGCTCCGTGGTGATCCAGTACCGGGACTCGCCCGGCTCGCGCTCGAGGGGATCGTCCCCGATCCCGTGGAAGCACAGGTTGATCCTCATCGGCGTCACGCTCTGCCCGCCGGCTGAGGCGTGCGCGTGCTCTCGTCGCGTCCCCAGCCATCGCCCGAGCGGGCGGAGCGCCGCGATCGCACGGCCGCGACCAGCGTGATCGCGACGTAGGGAACGGCATCCGGAATCAGAGCCGGGTCGCGGAGCACGACCTCCCGCAGCCACGCCCAGCGGTCCGACGGCCTGACGGCGGCCTCGATGGAGCTGTCATCCGCCGCCGCACGCATCGCGGCGTTGCCGCGGCGCACGCGCGTCAGGCGCTTGACGAGGTCGCGCGACGTGAAGGGGGCCTCCACCACGATCTCGACGTCATCCACCTGCTTCTTCTCGACGTCGGAGAACTGCGAATCGAGGAACAGGTCGTCGGCCACCATCTCCGGGAACGTCCCGAAGCGCGCCCGTCCCCGCTCGGAGACCGCGATGAACCCGCGACCGAAGAGCCCGGTCCGGAAGGCGGGCAGCCGCTCATTGATCCGGTAGTAGGCGCACACCGGCCAGGCTCTGCCCCGCGTGGCCACGCGCCGGCCGGGCACCGCGACGAGTGTGCCCGGCGCGTCCGTCAACGCGGCGACGAGCGCGTCGATCGCGCCCGGGGGCGGGATGATGTCGGCGTCGAGGTAGATCCGCGGTGCGGACGATGCCACCGCGTCGGCGGCGTTGAGGGCCGCGGCCTTGCCCGGCTCCGGCCGATCGATGACCACGACGTCGCGCGAGGCCGCGATCGCCGCGGTGCGATCGGTGCATCCGTTCGCGGTCACGATGACCTCCAGGGGCCGGGTGCGGGTGGTCCCGAGCACGGCATCCAGGCACGCGCCGAGGACCGCCTCCTCATTGTGCGCGGCGATGATGACGCTGACCATGTCGATGGGCCTCCTCACGGATCGGGCGGACGGTGTCTGCGACGGGTCACCCCGTCCGGACGACGGACGGCGACCACGCGTGCTCGATGAGCAGCGTCGGCGGGCCCTTCCCGTCTGCGGCGAGCGCCCACACGTCGCTGTCTCCGGGAGTGCTGTTCGGGAGGCCGTAGAGAAGGGTGGTGTCGTCGAGCCACGCGATCTGGTCGTCGACGCTGCGTTTCTCCGAGCCGAGCACGGTCACGCGGCCGGATGCGAGGTCGAGCACGGCGGGCGTCCAATGCACCGTGGCGCCCGAGCCGCCGGTCACCCGCTTGAACGCGATCCGCGTGCCGTCGGGTGACAGCGACGGGCATTCCACCGTGTCGGCGATCGCGGTCAGCGTGCGGGCCGTCAGATCGCCGCGCACGAGATAGGTCCTGTCCGAGGTGGCGGCGGTGGCGTAGAAGGTGTCGTCGTCGCTCGAGAACGTGACGCCCCAGAAGTTGCGATCGGGGGGCGCGATCCGCTGCCCGTCCACGATGAACGCGAAATCCTCGAGGCTGCCGACGATCGTCCCGTCGCTCACACGGCGGATCTCGGCCTCGGTCGAGAACCGGACGGTGGCATAGGACGCGCCGGTCTCGAACGCGGTCGTCGCGACGAGTGTTCCGTCCGGCGAGAATCGAGCACGGCTCGGGATGCCGGGCAACGGCCACGTGAGACGCTGCCGGCCGGCGTCGTCGTACAGCGAGCCGTCGTAGGCGGGTGTGAGCCCGCGCTCGGACCGCAGGCACACGAACGCGGAGGCGATGGCGTCCACCCGGTCGCACGGGACGTCGGTCAGAGCGCGGGAAGCCTCCGGTCGGGCGAGCGGCACGCTCGCCACGAGTCCGTAGCCCTGGCCGCGCGCCGTGCTCCGGAAGACGATGCGGTCGCCCGACGCCCAGTCGGCCGACGTCGCCGTCTGTGCGCGAGCCGGGTCGCTCGGCTGGGACGAGTAGCGGGCCCACGCGAACACTCCCACCGCCATCGTCGAGCCGACGGCGATGAGCGAGACGACCGCGATCAGCAGCCAGGTCAGTCGCCTGCTCACGTCGACTCCTGGTCGCAGGTGAGGATGCCGGTCCGCCGGAGGACCGGCGCGGGCATCGCGCGGCCCTCCGACGTCTCGGTGTCCCCTTGCACGGGCTTACGGGAGAAGGAGAGGGACATGCGAGCTCACCGGGTGCGGAAGACGCCGAAGACGGTGTAGCGCGTGCCCGTGCCGCTCGGCTCGAACGACAGGGTCAGAGAGTCGTAGGGGCTGCGGAACGCGGTCGTCCCGTCCGACGTCTGCTGGAAGACGAGTCCCAGCGACGCCCACAGCAGGGCGTAGTGGGTGCGGATGTCGGCCGGAGTCGAGGTGGATCGCCCCACGAGTGAGACCTGCATGACGCGGCCTTCGGTCGCGATCGAGCTGGAGACGACGCTGGTTCGCGCTGCAGGCCCCATGATCTTCGTCGGGAAGCCGCCCACCAGTCCGCCCGACTTCGTGGCGGATGCGGGCAGCGGCGCCGACAGCAGGGGCGGCGCCTGCGTCACCGGGGGCAGGGCGTGCGCCGGAGCCGTGGTCGGGGGCGGCACCTCGCTGCCCGAGGTCGGCGTCCTCCCGGGCACGGGTCCCGGCGTGCCACTGGGCGGCGCACCCCGCTCGGCCCCGGATGGCGGGGAGGCCGACGACGCGGTGGAAGACGAGGTGGACGACGCGGTGGATGCCGGTCCCGATGGCGCCTGTGCCGAGGAGGTTGCGCCTCCCGCCGACAGCAGCGAGGCGCTCGCGACCGCTCCGATCAGGACGACGGCTCCGACTGCGATCAGGGCGGTCTTCATGCCGCGCGTCAGTCCTTTCGCACCAGTCTCATCCCGAGCCATCTCAACGACCTTCGTCGTTCCGGTATCCGCCGGACGGAGGGCCGGCGAGCGACGCCGGCGCAGGCGGGCGTTCGAGGAGGTAGAGGGGATCTACGGCCGCACACGTCGCGGGTGCGTCGCGTGAGGGATCAGGCCGCAGATCCCCAGTCGATCGGGCGGGGGATCTCCACCACGCCCGGAAGTCAGTAAGCACCCTCCGGCCTCAGCATGATCTTGACCGTGCGGCATATGAGCAGCAGGTCGCTCGTCACGGACCAGTTCTCGACATAGCGGAGGTCGAGGCGGATGCTGTCATCCCACGACAGGTCGCTGCGCCCGCTCACCTGCCACAGCCCGGTGATTCCGGGCTTGATGTACAGGCGCCGGCAGACGGTGCCGTCGTATGCCTGCACCTCGGAGACCAGGGGCGGGCGCGGCCCGACGACGCTCATGTCCCCGACGAGCACGTTCCAGAACTGCGGAAGCTCGTCCAGCGAGTATCGCCGGAGGATGGCGCCGACATGCGTCACGCGTGGATCGGACTTCATCTTGAAGAGCAGTCCGGCTCCCTCATTGCTGTTCGCCAGCTCGGACTGCCGCGCCTCCGCATCCATGCCCATCGTGCGGAACTTCACGATCCTGAAGATCCGCCCGTCGCGCCCGACCCGGTCCTGTCGGAAGAAGACGTCTCCCTTGCTGTCGAGTTTGATTGCCAGCGCGATGATCGGGACGAAGATCGCGACCACCAGCAGTGCCATCGCGGAGATCGCGATGTCCATCGTGCGCTTGAGGGCATAGCGTCCGCCCTCGAAGGTGGGGATCGCCACATGGACGAGCGGGAGTCCCTCGATCGGCTGAAGGGTCATCCGCGGGCCGGCGACATCGGCGAGAGGGCTCGAGAGCACGAGTTCGGCCGCGGATCCTTCGAGCTGCCACGCGAGGTGCTTGATGTACTCCGGATCGTCCCGGCGGGAGCTCGCGATGATCACGGCATCCGCTCCGAGCTCTTCGGCGACCCGCGCCACGGTGTCCATGCTGCCGAGTGCGCGGATCGTGTGGCCGCCCACGTCGATGCTCTTCGCCGGATCGCCGTCGAGCACGACGCCGAGCACGTGGTACCCGCAGACACCGCTGGCATGCACCGTCCTCGCGACGTATTCGACGTCCGCCCGCGTCCCCGCGACGACGGCGCGTGACACGAACTCGCCCGCCTCGCGCTGATGCACGAGCCAGCGCCGCGACATCCGCCGCGCGATGACAAGGCCCGCCATGCCGACCGGAAGGGCCACGAGCAGCTCCGTCCGGATGCTCTCGGTCTGCATCACGACGAAGCCGATGGCGAGGATGCCGAACGACAGGGCGGTCGACCGGATGACGCGACGGTACTCCGACGTCCCGTGCCCGATGATCCTCTCGTCGCGGGTCTTCAAGACCGCGAGCAGCGTGAGCCAGATCGTGGCGGTGACGAACGACACACGCGCGTCCTGCCACGGCGAGGCGGTCACGTCCACGGGTCCGGCTCCGATGACGGTGGCACCCTGCGCCAGCGCGGCGATGGCGACGGAGACCACCACGACCGAGATGTCGGCGAAGCGCAGTCTCCGCCGATACCGTCTCTGCCAGGCCAGCCGGCGTTCCAGCGCGGGCGCGACGCGCGGCGCGGCCGCCGCACGCGGCGCCCCCGCCGCACTCCGCAACATCGGCATGGTCGCCGTCATCTGCGTCGCCAGAGGCGACTCAGTCGCCGTCGTCACTGCCCACACCCAGCGTCGGCAGCGCACAAAGAGAGCGCACTGAACATGCGGTCCTACTTCATTCCCCAGCACCGCGGATCCCACATCCGTGGTGTACGAGATTCGCACCCTCAACATCCCCAGGTGAGGTGACGAGCGCTTCGGGTATTGAAGGGTGCTCGTCGTGTACGACTCTCGCGGACACTATAGCGCGGGGCCCGCGCCGATCAAATAGGGAGTTTGGAAAATTCCCCGACCTGCCCCGTTCGCGCTCAGATCGTGGGCGACGACGCCCGCGATCTGGGCAGAATGCGAAGTGACAAGCCCGCCGCCGAGTGGAAGCGCAGCTGCTCATGGGAGAGCGTGAAGCCTGCACGCCCCGGGTGTGCCCGAGACCGCCCGGGTGCAGAATGAGGGCGACGCGCCGTCGGTCCTGCCTGGGCGGCTCGAACCTCGATCGTCTGGAGGACACGTGTCCGAACGCAGGCGGATGGGCATCCTGGTCTACGACGACGTCACGATGATCGATGTCGCGGGTCCGGCCGACGTGTTCTCGCACGCCAACACCTTCGGCGCGAACTATCAGACCGTGCTCGTCTCGGCGGACGGGCGCAATGTGAAGGCGTCGAACGGCCTGGTCCTGACCGCTGAACTGCCCGCGGCGGAAGCGGGCCACCTCGACACCGTGATCGTGCCGGGAGCGTACGGAATGATCTCCCAACCGTTCGATCGGGCGCTCACCGACGCGGTCGTCACGCTCACAGGCGGAGCCGAGCGCATCGCGTCGGTGTGCACCGGCTCGTTCCTCCTGGCTCAGGTGGGGTTGCTCGACCACCGCAGAGCCACCACGCATTGGACTCGCGCCGCGCAGTTCGCCGCAGCGTTCCCGCTGGTGCGGGTGGATGCCGATGCCCTTTTCGTGCGGGATGGCAACATCATCACGTCGGCCGGCGTCAGCTCGGGGATAGACCTCGCGCTCGCGATCGTGGAGGACGACTGGGGGCCGCAGATCGCCCGTCAGGTTGCCCGGCAGATGGTGGTCTTCCTGCAACGGCCCGGCAGCCAGTCCCAGTTCTCCGCACCGTCTCGGGAGCACCTGGCGGCCGACAACCCTCTGCGCGGGCTGATGGACGCGATCGCGGCCGACCCGGCCGGCGACTACTCGCTCGCCCGCATGAGCGCGATCGCGAACGTGAGTCCACGGAGCCTCAGCCGGCTGTTCCACGACGACATCGGTACGACGCCGGCTCGCTATGTGGAGCTCATCCGGATCGAAGCCGCCCAGATGATGCTGCAAGACGGTGCGACGGTCGCCGAGGCCGCCGCTCGGAGCGGCTTCGGCACCTCCGAGACGCTGCGGCGGGTGTTCGTCGCGAGAGTCGGTTCGAGTCCGTCCGTCTATGCGGAGCAGGTGCGCTCAGGCGCGTAGCCGTCCGCAACGCCCGCCAGCACGCGTCGGGCGAAGTTGGCTGGATGTGTGGGCATCACGACCTGATTCTTCCTGGGCAGATTCGCTGTCCGCCACGAGAGTGGAGTCATGGCTTCGAAGAACTGGACACCGGCGCTGGCAATCAATCCGGCCGGCAATCGAGAGGAACCATCGTGAGCACCGCCCTGATCGTCGGGCACCCCGACCTGACCGCCTCGCGCGTCAACGCCGCCCTGACGGCGGCGGCCGCGGACATCCCCTCCGTGGATGTCCGCATCCTCGCCGACCTCTATCCCGGAGGCGTCACCGACGTCCTCGCCGAGCAGGCCGCGCTCTCGCGCGCGGACGACGTGGTCCTCCTCTATCCGACGTACTGGTACTCGGTGCCCGGGCCGCTGAAGAACTGGCTGGATACCGTCATGACGCGCGGCTGGGCGTACGGCACGGGCGCCCCTGGCGCTCTGGCGGGAAAGACGCTGCGCGTCGTGACGACGACCGGCGGCGCCGAGAGCGGGTACCGCCCGGGCGAGTTGCACAGCTACGAGTACGACGCCATCCTCGCCCCGCTCCGGGCGACGGCGCACCGGCTCGGGATGCGCTGGCGCGCTCCGCTGGTCGTCCACGGTGTGCGCGACATCGACGACGAGATGCTCGCCGAGCTGAGCCGCCACTTCGGTGAGATCCTGACAGGGCTGGCCGAGCCGAACGAGCGTCCTGCGAACGAGCTGGCGGCTGAGCTCGAAGCGGCGGTGGTCCGATGAGCCCCGCGCAGCGCATCCCGCTCAATACCCTGGCGATCGCTTTCGGGCTCGCCGGGCTGGCCGTGGTCTGGACGGGCGCTGGTCGGCTCTTGGGCGTGCCGGACGCCATCGGACAGGCTCTCTGGGTGGTGGTCGCGATCGCCTGGATCTGGCTGATCGTCGCGCACCTCCGCCGAGGAGCGCGCAGCGCCGAGTCGTTCGCCCAGCAACTCCGGCATCCCGCGCAGGGCCCCATCGCCGCGTTGGTGCCCGTGGTCGGGATGGTGCTCGGAGCCGACCTCTACCGGTTCGTCCCGCTCGCCGGCGAGATCCTCGTGATCGCCTCGATCGGTGTCGCGGCCATCCTCGCCGGATGGATCCTGGCCTTCTGGCACACCGGAAGCCTCCCGCCGGAAGCCTTCCACGGCGGATACCTGCTGCCGACCGTCGCCGCCGGACTCATCGCCGCGACCACGTCCTTCACGATCGGCCTGCCCGTCCTCGCCATCGGGGCGTTCGCGGTCGGCGTGTTCTTCTGGATCGTCATCTCCACCGTCCTGCTGGCACGGCTGGCGTTCTTCACACCGCTGCCGGACGCTCTCACCCCGACGTGCGCCATCCTGCTCGCCCCGCCCGCCGTCGCCGGGACTGCGTGGTTCACGATCAACGGCGAGCATGCGGACATCCTCTCGATGGCACTGCTCGGCCTGCTCGTGGTGATGGCGCTGCAGCAGGTCGCCCTCATCCCGCGCTACCGACGGCTCTCGTTCACCCTCGGGTTCTGGTCGTTCACGTTCCCGCTCGCCGCCGCCGGAGGATACGGGGCCGAGTGGGCGGCCGTCGCGGCGTTCCCCGGCTGGCAGCTCATCGCATGGATGCTGCTCGCTCTCGTCACGGTCGTCATCCTCGCCGTAGCGGCGCGTTCCGTCCTGCTCGTCACGGGCGTGCGCCGCGGCGTGCGCCGGGCCGAGATCGTCTTGCGTCACGCCGACGACGCGGTGGAACGGCGCTGAGCGCATTCGGCGCTTCACATTTCCATCGGGTGGCACGCAGAGCACGCGGAAGAGATCAACGCGAAACGTCGCTGCCGGTCCGGCGCCTGAGCACCACAACCGTGGAAGAGCTGCGCGAACGAGGCCGCCGCGGCCGCGTTCTCTGGTGGCTTGTCCCGGGGCTAGCGCGGCGCGGGAACGCTCCGTATTGTGCAATACAAGTATACAAATTCGAGACGAAGAGGTCTGATGTCTGCACGTCCTACCGCAAAGCTGGTGAAGTCTTTGTCGCTTCTCCTCGCCGCCATCCTCTTGATGACGGGTTTATCGCTGCGACCCCTCAGTGCGCAGGCGGATACGCCCTCGACGACGTTCGGCCTCTACGACGATCCGAGTCAGGAAATGCAGAACTGGGTTGCCCAGTTCTGGCAGAACGGGCGGCTCTACAAGAACACCGATCACACCGGGTATCCAGGGTGGTTCGCCGGGTCGGCCCTGATGAGCATCGTGAGCGACTACGAGCGCTACGGCAAAGCCAGCGATCTGCAGCTGATCTCGAAGATGTACGACTTCCTGACGACCACGTTGGTGACGGGGGATTCGACCAGGTGGGGACCGGTTTCGAATTGGTGCTCGAACATGAAGCTGGCCGGTACAGCTGAGTTCTCGTACGACGACGCGATGTGGACCGCTCTCCCGCTGTACGCGGCGTATCAGGCCACGGGCATCCAGAAGTACAGCGACGCGGCGAAGACGGTCTTCGATTGCGAGTACCAGGAGGGCTACCACGACATGTCGACCGCGCAGGACGGCAGCTCGGTGGCTGTCTGGTACAACAACGGCGGCTGGTGGCAGGGCAATACCTACACCGCGGGATACCTGACCTTTGGCCTGATCCAGCTTGCCTATGAGCTGAGCGACCAGTACCCGACGTCGGGCGCGAAGGCGGGCACGTCCTACGCCCAGGAGGCCGCCGCCATGTGGAACTGGGCGGTGAACCAGGGCAATCTTGTCGACCTGCAAACGGGTGATGTCTACAACGCGCGGGGGCTCAACAACCCCCAAGGCGGCACCTACACGCCGTTCCACAACGGCACGTCCGCGATCGACTACAACAGCTGGTCGTACAACGCCGGCAGCATGCTCGGCGCCGCGGCCGAGGCCTACCAGCGCACCTCGGGGACTACTCGGAGTCAGATCCTGGACGCGGGCAAGCTCGTGCTGACGCGTGTCATGACCCACAACCCGAATCGTCCGGATGCGCCGGACGGGAGTGTGTCGACGAACACCGACCTGTACAACCTCACGAACGCCAACGGCTACTTGACCTCGGAGTCCTATAACGACTCATCGTCGGTGTTCAAGCGGGATCTGCTGGATTGGACGGGCAGATTCATCTACACCACCAGTAACGAGTCCACGATGGCGTCCACGGTGAATACCGCTGTGAACTGGATGAAGGCGAACGGACAGCTGGCCTGGTCGAATCGCGACCCCCAGCGGGGGATCTTCGGGCGGTACAACCTCGCCGACTTCGCGCAGACCTCGAGCACCAACGGTGCGCTGCTCGACATCGGGTCGACGTTGAGCGGTGCACAAGCGGTCATCTCGGCCCCGACGTTCGGCCTGACCGATCTGGCCAGTGGGGGCACGGCCACCGCGAGCAGTACGGCTTCTGGCTCGAGCGCGTCGAACCCGCTGTCGGGCGCGTACGACTCGAGTTACTCGTCGTTGTCGGATACGAACGCCAAGTGGTACCAGGTGGACCTGGGTTCGGTGCAGACGATCGACGCGGTTGAGGTTGCCTGGGGACAGAATTATGCGTCCCAATACGCAATTGCGACATCCACCGACGGCGCCAACTGGACGACGGTCACGACTCGCAGCAGTGCCAACCAGAACATGGCCAAGTCGTCGGGGCTGAGGACGGATCAGTTCGCTCCGCAGCAAGCCCGGTACGTGAAGGTGACCGCGACGGCGCCGCCGGCCAGCAATGGCGCCGGCTCCAGCTGGAGCATCACTGTGGATTCGTTCCGTGTCTTCAACAACCCGCAACCCGTGGCACCGCCGTCATCGAGCGCGCTCTCGACGATCAGCCCTGCCGGGAGCATGGTGGTTGTGGCCCGCGATGCGAACAATCAGGTTTATCAGAAGGTCTGGAACACCAGTACTTGGAGCTCATGGGTCCCACTCGGTGGCCCCGTGAACGGCGTTGCGGCCAGCTCTCCGACGGTGATCGCGACCAACGACCGGACCGACATCTTCGTACGCGGCACCGATAACCAGTTGTGGCAGAACTACTGGACCAGGACGGCAGGCGCCTGGTCGGGGTGGGTCCTGCTCGGGGGCAGCGTCGCGGACACCCCGTCGGCGAGCTATGACCCGAGCGGCAACATCGCCATTGTGGCGCGGCGTACCGATAGCCAGCTCGCGGAGATCGTGTGGTCGCCCTCGACCGGTTGGAGTGCCTGGCAGACCCTTGGTGGTCCGACGGGAGGTGTGTTCACGGGCGCCCCCGCGCTGACCGCGACCACTGGTCGCATGGATGTGTTCGTCCGGGGAACGGATAATCAGCTGTGGCAGCGAACCTGGACCGCGTCCGCCGGATGGGGCGTTTGGGGTACGCTCGGCGCCACCCTGGCTGACAGCCCTGCCGCATCGTGGGACGCCACCGCGGATCGCCTGATGATCGTGGCCCGAGGGGTCGATAACGCGGTGTGGGGCAAACAGTGGACGCCTCAGGGCTGGGGGGGCTGGGTGCGGCTCGGCGCGCCGAACAACGGGATCGTGTTCGGATCCGCGAGTGTCATCACGCAGTCCGCTCGAATGGATGTGTTCGCGCACGGCACCGACAATCAGCTGTGGCAGTTGACGTGGACGTCATCCGGTGGATGGGGTACGTGGGCCGCCCCCGGCGGAGGGACCCTCAGCGCGGGACTGGGATGATCTCGCGGCCCCCGCGGGGCACCCGGAGGGGTGCTCTGCGGGGGCCGAGGGGGCTCGATTCAGCCGGACCAGTGCGCCCGATCGGTGACGTTTCGACCGCGGTATGCGTCGGCGTCGAACCCCGCCGGGCGTCCGCCGCGGCTGCCTCGCCGCTTCCGTGCGGCGATCTGGTCTCGCTTGTCCGGGATGATGGCCTTGACCTGGCGGCGGCGAAGCTCGCTGCGTATGACGCGCGTCGCGTAGGCGCGGTCAGCTATCACAGCGTCCGGTCGGGTCCGCGGATTCACGTCGCGCGACTGAGGCGATCTGGGGTCACCGAATACACACTCATCCTGTTCGCCGCAACTGTTTCGAAAGGTGGATGTCGGAAGTTTCTATAGGGATCTGTGGACGTGGTCGCGTCGATACGATCGGGCCCGGACGGCGCTTGCTGTCTGACCGGTCTGACCAATGGAGGATGCAGCGTGGCCAACTCAGATGATGTTGCCAAGACCCGTTTCGAGATCTCACGGCGGGCGCTGCTGGCCCTGGGGGCCAGCACGGGCGCAGCGATGGTGTTGCTGGATTTCCCGAAGCCGTTGACGGCCTTCGCGGACACGACGCCGACGACCTACTACGTGGCAACGACCGGCAACGACGCGAACGCGGGCACGGACGACAAGCTGCCGCTTCGCACGATCAACGCCGCAGCGCAGAAGGCTAACGCGGGCGACACCGTGATCGTCGGCGCGGGGGTGTACCGCGAAGAAGTCATCTTCCCCCGCGGCGGGACCTCGGACGCCGCCCGGATCACCTACCAGGCCGCGACCGGCGCCGCGGTCACGGTCACAGGTTCCGACGTGTTCACCGGGTGGACCAAAGTCACCGGCACCACCGATATCTGGACCCTGACGATCCCGAACAGCTACTTCGGGGGGTTCCACCCCTACGCCGAACAGGTCCACGGCGACTGGTTCGATGGGAAGGGTCGTATTCACCGCCGCGGCATGGTGTACCTCAACGGTGCGTGGCTGCCGCAGGCGACCAGCGCGGCCGCGGTCAGCTCGTCGGCGTCAGCGTCGTGGTGGTCCGACGTCGACGGACTCGTCGACGGCACCGCGCCCAGCTACACCCCGCAGTACAACGCCGCAGGCAACACCGTCATCACCGCGAAGTTCCCCGCGGGCTCGAACCCCAACAACGGATCGGTCGAGGTCGGCGTGCGGGCCACGGTGCTCAAGCCGTCCGCCGCCCTGTGCGACTACATCACCATCAGCGGGTTCACACTGACGAACGCGGCAACGAACTGGGCCGCCCCGACCATGGGCCAATGGGGCCTCGTCAGCGCCTACTGGTGCAAGGGCTGGATCATCGAGAACAACGAGATCGCCTACTCGCGCTGCTCGGGAATCGCGCTCGGCAAGTACTCCGACCAATACGACGGCCTGCGCGGCACCACCAACGGCTACTACTCCACCATCTCCGACGCGCAGACCATCGGTTCGGACGGAACACCAGCAAGCCGGTGGACCTTCGCGAACATCGGCAGCCACATCGTCCGCGGCAACACCATCCACCACTGCGGACAGACCGGAGTCGTCGGCTCGCTCGGCGCCATCGGCAGCACGATCACCGACAACGAGATCTACCAGATCGACACGCAGGGCATCTGGACGGGCGCCGAAATGGCGGGCATCAAGATCCACGCCGCCATCGACACCGTGATCTCGAGCAACCACATCCACGACTGCACCGCGGTGAACGCGATCTGGTGCGACTGGATGGCGCAGGGAACGCGCATCCTTGGCAACCTGATGCACCACAACGCCTCTGACTGCTTCTTCGAGGTCGACCACGGGCCGCTGTTCCTGGCCAACAACCTCATGCTCTCGTCGGCCGCATTCAGCTGCGCCTCCGACGGCGTGGCGTGGGCGCACAACCTGGTTGCCGGCACGACAGCCGCCACCAGCGACGGGCGGCAAACCCCGTGGTTCACCCCGCACACGACGACGACCGTCAACCAAGCGGCGATCCCGCTGGGTGGGCAGCAGTGGGCGAACAACATCCTCGGCAGACCGGTGAACCTCACGATCTGGGACAGCGCGAGCGGCACGAACGCAATCTCTATGAAGGCGAACGTCTACACGCAGGGCTCGACAGCGTCCTCCAAGGAAAGCAACGGGGTGTATGCGACAACGGTCGACTACTACCCGCTCCTCGAGAAGAAGGCGGACGGTTGGTACCTCACCGTTCCGCGCGATGACAACTGGAAGACCGTTCAGGCACTGGTGAGCACCGCCTCGCTGGCCAACACGCCCACGTCGCAGCAGAACTTCACCAACCCGGACGGCTCGTCCATGTCGGTCGCCACCGACTACCTCGGCGTGGCTCGGAACACCGCGAATCCGTTCCCCGGCCCTTTCGAGTCGGCAGGCGGAGCGACGGCGATCAAGGTATGGTCGCGCGTGGTCCCCACCACAGACGCGTGGGGTCTGCCCCCGGCACCCACCAAGAATGGGCCTGGCGCCGCGTCCGACTCCACGGGGAACATCACGTTGCACCTGCGCGGTACCGACAACCAGCTGTGGCAGGACGCATCCAGCGGCGGCGCCTGGAGCGGCTGGGCAGCGCTCGGCGGACCGAGTGGCGGGACATTCGCCGGTGCGCCGGCAACAGCGGCGAAAGTGGGACGTACCGATGTGTTCGTCCGGGGTCTCGACGACCAACTGTGGCAGAAGACCTGGACGTCAGGCGTCGGCTGGAGCGGCTGGAGTGCCCTCGGTGGCACTCTGGCGGACAGCCCGGCGGCGGCCGCTGACGGCAGCGGAAGCATCTCCGTCTACACGCGCGGGCCGGACAACCAGCTGTATCAGAACGCGCTCAACGGCGGCGTCTGGAGCGGTTGGACCGCGCTCGGCGGCCCCAGTGGCGGGTTCTTCACCGGAGCACCGGCAGTCGCCGCCAAGGCCGGTCGAACCGACGTGTTCGTGCGGGGCCTTGACGACCACCTCTGGCAGAAGACCTGGACCTCGGGGGTCGGCTGGAGTGGCTGGGCCAATCTCGGCGGCACCCTCGTGGACAACCCCGCAGCCGCAGCCGACGGCAACGGGAACATCACAGTCTACGTGCGCGGAACCGACAATCAGCTCTATCAGAATGCTTCGGGTGGCACGACGTGGAGTGGCTGGGCCGCTCTCGGCGGTCCGACTGCCGGCCAGTTCGCAGGTGCGCCCGCGACCGCGGCGAAGCCCGGACGCACCGATGTATTCGTGCGGGGTCTCGACGACCACCCGTGGCAGAAGACGTGGACGGCCGGCGTCGGCTGGAGCGCCTGGACGACTCTCGGCGGCACGTTCGGATAACCTCGGCGGTTCATGAATACCCGGGTTGCGGGTGACCACTGCAGGTGAATCTGCAGTGGTCACCCGCAACTCCCTTCGCCTAGAGACGACAGGCCACCCTGCGGAAAGCGAAGACCAGAGCGGCGCACGTCAATGCCTTCCGACGGTCATTCGCCGCGACAAGCTGAAGAGCGGTCACAGGCTCTTTCCGGAGGACCTGACGTCCGTCTCGATCGCTCTCGATCGCGCTGCTCACGATTCGTTCGTAGGCAAATCGTGGGCAAGAGCACCCGCCGACGACCTGAGTCTCGCGATCTGAGACCGCCGCAGGGGCGGCTGAGCGTGGTGTTTCCGAGTCAGCACTTCCCGCGATCGCAGTGATTCCGCGGAAAGGCGAAACCCCCGCGATGTAGAAGCTACGCGAGGGTTTCTGGGACGATTGTAACGATCGCCCTTGTGGCTCCGACCGGCATCGATCCGGTGACCTTTCGATTTTCAGTCGAACGCTCTACCAACTGAGCTACAGAGCCGCACGGCATCGAGGAATGTCGTGTCCTAAACGAAAGGCCCTCTGCAATGAAAGGGCCCGTCGCTCGGAGCGACCCTGACGGGACTTGAACCCGCGACCTCCGCCGTGACAGGGCGGCACGCTAACCAACTGCGCTACAGGGCCATGCTTGTGAAATTGTGGTGGTGAGAGTGACCCCAACGGGATTCGAACCCGTGCTACCGCCGTGAAAGGGCGGCGTCCTAGGCCGCTAAACGATGGGGCCGGGTGAACCTCGGAGGCTCAGGCTTACCGGAGATCAAGCATAAGGGAACATCTACGAGAACGCGAATCGAGCCACTCTACGAGCACGGCCTCTGCCGCTTCTCCGGCGTGGGGCTGTCGCCCTGCGGGCGTGAGGCGCATCATGGAAAGTGCCTGAATCCCACAAACCTGTGACGGTTGTTGCTAGTGTGACTGATGTTGTGCCCGAAGGCGGGAGGAGGCGGGGGATGCCGACCGACGACCTCGGAGACGAAATCCGAGCGGAAGACTGCGACTGCGCGCCCACGGCGCGTGAGCGTCGCGTGCTGTGGCCCGACCTGACCCGTCGGGCCGCGATCGGCGTGGGCGTACTGGGTCTCGCGACCCTCGCCGCGACCGCCGCCGGGTCGCTCCCGCGGGCGTGGGCCGACTCGTACCCGTCCTGGGACGACGTGCAGCGGGCCAAGGCGAACGAGGCCGCCAAGGCCGGCGAGATCACCAACATCCAGAACCTCATCACCGCTCTGCAGGCCGACGCGGCCAACAAGCAGGCTGCCGCTCGACAGGCCGGTGCGGACTTCTACGCCGCCCAGCAGGCCTACTTCGACGCCGCACAGCGCGCGCAGGAGCTGCAGGACCAGGCCGACGCGCAGGAGGCGAAGGCCAAGACCGCGGCGCAGCACGCCGGACGGGTCGCATCCCAGCTGTACCGCAACGGCGGCGACGACACCGCCATGCAGCTCTTCCTGTCCGGCTCGGCGACGACGGCCGACGACATCCTCGCCCGGCTCGGCACGATGGACAAGCTGCTCGAGCGCAACCAGAACGTGTACGCCGAGGCCGTCACCGCGCGGGACTCGGCGAAGAGCCTCAGCGACCAGGCCCAGCGGGCGCGCAACGAGCGCGATCGGCTGCAGCAGGTCGCGCAGCAGAAGATGGTCGCCGCGCAGGCGGCCTCCGACGCGGCGCAAGCTGCAGTCGACGCGCAGAGCCAGCACCTCGACGACCTCAACGCGCAGCTGGCCGCGCTGAAGGATGCGACGACGGCGACCGTCGCCGGCTACCAGGCCGGTGTCGAGGCCCGTCGCCAGGCGGAGATCAAGCGACAGCAGGAGCTGGCCGCGGCACGCGCTGCTGCCGCAGCCGCGGCCGCGAAGGGCGGCGGGGGCGGTGGCGGCGGTGGTGGTGGCGTCGCGTCCTCTGGATGGTGCCGTCCCACGAGTGGTCCGCAGAGCTCCGGCTTCGGGCCGCGCTCCGTGCAATGCAGCGCGAACTATTGCGCGACCAGCTACCACTACGGCGTCGACCTGGCGCCCGGCTGCGGTTACCCGATCGTCGCCGCCGCAGGCGGGGTCGTCGAGTTCGCCGGCAACAACGGCGGCTACGGCAACTACGTCCAGATCGACCACGGCGGCGGCGTCGAGACCGGCTACGGCCACATCGTCGACGGCGGCATCCAGGTGCGCTCGGGTCAGCGGGTCAGCGCCGGCCAAGTCATCGCCTACGTGGGCAACACCGGCCACTCGTTCGGCTGCCACCTGCACTACGAGATCCACGTGAACGGCACGCCGGTCAACCCCGTGCCCTTCATGGCGGACCGGGGAATCTCGGTCTGATCCAGACGACGAAGGGATGCCGTCGCCCGAGGCGGACGGCATCCCTTCGCTTCAGCGTCTGTCAGTGACCGTGGCTGTACCGCGCGATCGCCTCGCCGACGAGGCGCTCCGCCTCGGCCGCGTTCGCCCAGGCGTCGACCTTGACCCACTTGCCGGGCTCGAGGTCCTTGTAGTGCTCGAAGAAGTGGGTGATCTCCTTCTTCGTGTACTCGGCGATGTCGTCGACGTCCTGGATGTGGTTCCAGCGCGGGTCCTTCGCGAGCACGGCGACCACCTTGTCGTCGCCGCCGGCCTCGTCGCTCATCTTGAGCACGCCGACCGGGCGCACCGTCGCGTGCACGCCGGGGAACAGGGTCTCGTCGAGCAGGAGCAGGACGTCGAGCGGGTCGCCGTCCTCGCCGAGCGTCTTGTCGAAGAAGCCGTAGTCCGCGGGGTATCCGAAGACCGTGTACAGGATGCGGTCCAGGTGGACGTGCCCGGTCTCGTGGTCGACTTCGTACTTCACGCGGCTGCCGCGCGGGATCTCGATGACGGCGTCGTACGCGCCCATAAGTGCTCCTTCGGAAGATCAAGGGGATGCCGGTCAAGCCTAGTCGCGCGCGTCATCCCGCCCACCGCTGGCGGTCCGCACCCTCGCTCGACACGATGGAGGCATGGTCGATCAGCGGATGAACCGGGATGAGGATGCGGCGCAGAGCCTCGCCTCGCCGAGCGACCGCAGGGACAGCAGGCGCCCTACCGTGGACCTCATGCATCGTCCCGGGCTCGATCCCGCCGTCGCCGACGTCCGCCTCGCCGTGCGGCGGGCGCTGCAGGGTCGGCAGGGCGAGATCGTCGTGGCGCTGTCCGGCGGTGCCGACAGTCTGGCGCTGACGGCCGCGTCGGCCTTCGAGGGGCCGAAGCTCGGGCTCGCCGTGCGGGCCGTCGTCGTGGACCACGGCCTGCAGGACGGATCGGCGCAGATCGCGGAGGCGTCGGCCGCCGCCGCGCGCGGCCTCGGGGTCGAGGCATCCGTCGTCCGTGTCGAGGTGGAGGGCCGGGGAGGTGTCGAGGCGGCCGCGCGCGCGGCGCGCTATGCAGCGCTCCTCGCGTCCGCACGCGAGTCCGGCGCCACGGCGATCCTCACCGGGCACACGCTCGACGACCAGGCCGAGACGGTGCTGCTCGGTCTTGCCCGGGGTTCCGGGGCGGCGAGCCTGCAGGGGATGGCCTCGGCATCCGAGCGCGACGGCATCCAGGTGCTGCGTCCACTGCTCGGGGTGCGTCGCGCGACGACCCGTGCCGCGTGCGCAGCCGAAGGCCTCCGGCCGTGGGACGACCCGCACAACGACGACCCGACCTTCGCCCGAGTGCGGGTGCGCCGCACCGTGCTGCCGACGCTCGAGGCGGAGCTCGGCCCAGGCGTCGCGGAGGCGCTCGCCCGCACCGCCGAGCAGCTGCGGGAGGATGCCGAGGCCTTCGCCGAGATGATCGACGAGACGATCGAGGACATCGTGGAGCACGCCGAGGCCGGCATCTCCGTGTCGGCCGCCGCGCTTGCGGCGAATCCGGCCGCTCTGCGGAACCGCATCATCCGGCACGTCGTCGCGGCAGAGTTCGGCACGAGCCTCACCCGGGTGCAGACCGTCGAGGTCGCCCGACTGGCCACCGACTGGGCGGGACAGGGGCCCATCGACCTGCCCGGATGCCGGGCCAGCCGCGAGGGCGGCCGCATCGTCTTCACCGCGGGGTGACGGCGGGGCAACCCCTTGATCGAGCCGATGGGGTGCACGACGCTGGAGGTGACGATCTGAGAGGACTCATCTCATGCAGAAGATCATTCCCAGCATCTGGTGCCGACGGAACGCCGACGAGATGGCCGAGTTCTACGTCGCGGCCCTCCCCGACACCCGTATCGCGCAGTCGGAGAGGTATCCGAGCGAGGGGCTCCTCGACTTCCAGCGGGACATGGCCGGCAAGACGATCACGATCGACCTCGAGGTCGGCGGCTACCGGCTCAACCTGCTCAACGGGGGAGACGAGTTCGCGCCCAACCCCTCCATCTCGTTCATGCTGGACTTCAGCGATGCCAAGGGCGGCGACGCCGACGGCGCTCGAGCGGAGCTCGACCGGACATGGGCGATCCTGGCCGACGACGGCAACGTCATGATCCCGCTCGGCGAGTACCCGTACAGCCCGTGGTATGGCTGGGTGCAGGACCGCTTCGGCGTCTCGTGGCAGTTGATGCTCGCGAACCCCGGCGGACCGCCACGGCCGCCCGTGGTGCCGAACCTCATGTTCTCCGGGTCGAACCAGAACCGCGCGAGTGAGGCGCTCACCACCTACGCAGAGGTGTTCGGCGGCTCGCGAGGGACGACGGCCGAGTACACCGAGACCACCGGCCCCGCGACCGCGGGCGCGGTGATGTTCGGTGATGTCGAGCTGGCTGGGCAGTGGTTCGCGGCGATGGACTCCGGCGCCGAGCAGGACTTCACGTTCAGCGAGGGCATCTCGCTGATCGTGCAGTGCGACAGCCAGGACGAGATCGACCGCTTCTGGAACGTGCTGTCCCAGGACCCGGCGGCCGAGCAGTGCGGATGGTGCCGCGACGCGTTCGGCGTGAGCTGGCAGGTCGTCCCTGCGAACATCGGCGAGTTGCTGAAGGAACCGGGGGCCTTTCCGGCGATGCTGCAGATGAAGAAGATCGTGATCGCCGACCTCCACGGCTGACGGGGACCCCGCGGCTGGACGGGGCGGACACTAGGCTTCAGGCATGCGCGCGGCCGACATCTCCGACCAGCTGACCGATGTCCTCGTCACCGAGGAGCAGATCCAGGAGCGGCTGCGCGAGGTCGCCGCGCAGGTCGCTGTCGACTACACCGACAAGAACCTGCTGCTGGTCGGCGTGCTCAAGGGCGCGGTCATGGTGATGGCCGACTTCGCGCGGGCCCTGCCGATGGTCGCCCCGATGGACTGGATGGCGGTGTCCTCGTACGGTGCGGGCACGAAGTCGAGCGGCGTCGTGCAGATCCGCAAGGACCTCGACGAGGACCTCACCGGCCGCGACGTCCTGATCGTCGAGGACATCATCGACTCCGGGCTCACCCTGAGCTGGTTGCTGGAGAACTTCGAGTCCCGGGGGGCGGCATCCGTCGAGGTGTTCGCCCTGCTCCGCAAACCGGATGCTGCGAAGGTCCACGTCGAGTGCAGGTACGTCGGCTTCGACATCCCGAACGAGTTCGTCGTCGGCTACGGGCTCGACTATGCGGAGAGCTATCGCAACCTCCGCGACGTCGCCGTCCTCGCGCCGCACGTCTACGCCTGACGCAGTCCGAGCACCGCCCGCGCACTCGTTCAGCCGTGGGCGAATCCACAGGCCTCGTCCATGACACCGCGCTAGCCTGAGAAGACCGTCAGCAGCGACGGTTCGTGACGAAGGGACCGGGGCTCCCCCCGCACCATGGACTTCAAGAAGATCACTCGCAACCCGATCATCTACGTGATCCTGATCGGGTTCCTGCTGTTCGTGGGCTTCTCGCTCATCACCAGCCTGGGTGGAGCGAAGCAGATCTCGACCCAGGAGGGTCTTCAACTGCTGAAGGGCACCACGGTGACGTCGGTCACGAACACCGACGGCGACCAGCGGGTCGACATGAAGCTCTCCGAGCCGTACAAGGGCGCCGAGGACGTGCAGTTCTACTACGTCACGGCGCGTGCGAGCGAGGTCGTCAACGCGATCAACGCGGCCGACCCGAAGGGCGGGTTCAACGACGAGGTGCCGAAGGCGTCCTGGTTCGACGGCTTCCTGTCGCTCGCGCTGCCCATGGTGCTCCTCGGCCTGCTGTTCTGGTTCCTGCTCTCGAGCGCCCAGGGCGGGGGCAGCAAGGTCATGCAGTTCGGCAAGTCGCGTGCCAAGCTCGTGACGAAGGAGATGCCGCAGGTCAGCTTCGGCGACGTCGCCGGCGCCGACGAGGCGATCGAGGAGCTGCAGGAGATCAAGGACTTCCTGAAGGACCCGGCTCGCTTCCAGGCTGTCGGCGCGCGCATCCCGAAGGGTGTGCTGCTGTACGGCCCTCCCGGCACCGGCAAGACGCTGCTCGCCCGCGCCGTCGCGGGTGAGGCGGGCGTGCCGTTCTACTCGATCTCGGGCTCGGACTTCGTGGAGATGTTCGTCGGCGTCGGCGCCAGCCGCGTGCGCGACCTCTTCAACCAGGCGAAGGAGAACGCCCCGGCCATCATCTTCATCGACGAGATCGACGCGGTCGGCCGTCACCGCGGCGCCGGCCTCGGCGGCGGTCACGACGAGCGCGAGCAGACGCTGAACCAGATGCTCGTGGAGATGGACGGCTTCGACCCCAAGGCGAACGTCATCGTCATCGCGGCGACGAACCGCCCCGACATCCTCGACCCGGCACTGCTGCGTCCCGGCCGCTTCGACCGCCAGATCGGCGTCGACGCCCCCGACCTCAAGGGTCGCCAGACGATCCTCGAGGTGCACGGCCGCGGCAAGCCCCTGGCCGACTCGGTCGACCTCGAGGTCGTCGCGCGCAAGACGCCGGGCTTCACCGGCGCCGACCTCGCCAACGTCCTCAACGAGGCCGCACTGCTCACGGCCCGCTCGAACGCGCAGCTCATCGACAACCGCGCGCTCGACGAGGCGATCGACCGCGTCATCGCCGGCCCCCAGCGCCGCACCCGCGTCATGCGGGACAAGGAGAAGCTCATCACGGCCTACCACGAGGGCGGTCACGCCCTCACCGCCGCGGCGATGAACTACTCCGACCCCGTGACGAAGATCACGATCCTGCCGCGCGGCAAGGCCCTCGGCTACACGATGGTGATGCCGCTCGACGACAAGTACTCCGTCACCCGCAACGAGCTGCAGGACCAGCTCGCGTGGGCGATGGGCGGCCGGGTCGCCGAGGAGATCGTGTTCCACGACCCCACGACCGGTGCCTCCAACGACATCGAGAAGGCGACGAACATCGCCCGCAAGATGGTCACCGAGTACGGCATGACGACCGATGTCGGTCCTGTGAAGCTCGGCGCCGCCTCGGGCGAGGTCTTCATGGGCCGTGACATGGGTCACGGCCGCGAGTACTCCGAGACCGTCGCAGAGCGCATCGACGTCCAGGTGCGCGACCTCATCGAGCAGGCGCACAATGAGGCGTACCAGGTCCTCAACGACAACCGCGACATCCTCGACAAGCTCGCCCTCGCGCTCCTCGAGAAGGAGACGCTGGACCACAACGAGATCGCAGAGATCTTCACAGACGTCAAGAAGCTCCCGCCGCGCCCGCAATGGCTGTCGAGCAGCGAGCGCCCGACCTCGGCACTGCCCCCCGTCGAGATCCCGCGCCGTGCCCTCCCTGCGGGCGTGGCGGCTTCGACCGAAGCGGACGGCTCGCACGAGAAGGCGCCGCGCCGCCGCCCGACCGGACAGGCTCGCCCCGCGACGGCGTAGCCGGCGTGACCGTCGATCGTGAGCGCGTCCGCGCGCTCGTGCACGAACTGCTGGGGGCGATCGGGGAGGACCCCGATCGCCCCGGACTGCGGCAGACCCCCCAGCGTGTGGCCGATGCCTACGCCGAGTTCTTCGCCGGTGTGGGGCAGGATGCCGCGGCCCCCCTCGCGCACACCATCACGGTGTCGTCCGGGCCCGCGCCCGACACCGTGCCCTCCGGCGCGGTGATGCTGCGCGACATCCGCTTCCGCAGCATGTGCGAGCACCATCTCCTGCCCTTCACCGGGCACGCCCACATCGCGTACCTGCCCGGGGAGCAGGTCGTCGGACTCGGCGCGCTGCCGAAGGTCGTCGGCATCCTCGCCTCCCGCCCCCAGGTGCAGGAGCGCCTGGGGGAGCAGATCGCGGACACGATCATGGGCTCGCTCGACTGCCGGGGCGTGCTCGTCGTGCTCGATGCCGCGCACCAGTGCGTCACCGCCCGCGGTGAGCAGCAGGCCGACGCATCCACTGTCACGATCGCCGCGCGCGGCGAGCTGGCCGAGCCGGCGGCCCGCGCCGAGCTCATCGCCCTCATCGGAGCGGGATCCGGCCGTTGAGCGAGCGCGCTCCGCACGCCGTCCGGTCCGTGGGACCCGCCGTCCAGGTCATGGGGATCGTGAACGTGACCCCCGACTCGTTCAGCGACGGCGGCCGCTACCTTGATCACGCGGCGGCCATCGACCACGGCCGCAAGCTGCTGGCCGACGGCGCCGACATCCTCGACGTGGGCGGGGAGTCGACGCGCCCGGGAGCGCAGCGGGTCTCGCCCGAGGTCGAGCGGGAGCGCGTCATCCCGGTGATCGAGGCCCTCGCCGGGTGGGGCGGGGTGGTGAGCATCGACACGATGAACGCGTCCACCGCGCTCGCGGCGATCACCGCCGGCGCGCGGATCGTCAACGATGTCTCGGGCGGCCTCGCCGACCCTGAGATGCTGCCCGCGGTCGCCGGTACGGACGCCGAGATCGCACTCGGGCACTGGCGGGGACCGTCGGTCGACATGTACGCCCACGCCCAGTACGAGGACATCGTCGCCGAGGTCGTCGCGGAGCTCACGCAGCGCATGACGGATGCGGCGGCCGCCGGCATCCCGCAGGAGCGGATGATCATCGATCCCGGCATCGGATTCGGCAAGCGGGGCGGGCAGAATTGGGACGTGCTCCGACGCCTTCCCGATCTGTCCCTGCTCGGTCCGCGCCTGCTCGTGGGGACGAGCCGCAAGCGGTTCCTGACCGAGGCGCTGTCCGCCGCCGCCGATGCGGAACCGTCGACCGACCGCCGCGACCTCGCCACGGCCGTCACGAGCGTGCTCGCAGCGCAAGCCGGCGCATGGGCGGTCCGCGTCCACGACGTCGCCGCGACCCGGGATGCCCTGCGCATCGCGCAGCTGTGGACGGGGGAGGCGCGATGAACTCGTTCGACGAGATCACGCTCACGGGGGTTCGGGCGACCGGGTATCACGGCGTGTACGAGCACGAGCGCCGCGAGGGCCAGGAGTTCGTCGTGGATGCGACGCTGTTCCTCGATACCGCACGCGCCGCGGACACCGATCAGGTCACGGACACCGTGCACTACGGCGAGGTCGCGGAGCGCATCGTGGCGATCGTCGCGGGCGAGCCTGTCAACCTCCTCGAGCGGCTGGCGCAGCTGCTTGCCGATGCTCTGCTCTCCGAGCCACTCGTCCACCGCGTGCGAGTGACCGTCCACAAGCCGCAGGCGCCCATCGCGGTCCCGTTCTCCGACGTCTCGGTGACGATCGAAAGGAGTGCTGCGTGAGCGGCGGCTTCCGCTGGCCGGATCGCCGCCTCGCCGCCGGCTTCCACGGCGACGTGCCGCCGTCGAGCGCGCAGACCGTCACCGCCGTCGTCGCGCTGGGCGCGAACCTCGGCGACCGCGAGGCCACGCTTGCCGCCGCCGTGGAGGAGCTGCGCCGCCTGCCGCTGACCGACGGGGTCGTCGCATCCGCCCCGATCGAATCGGTCGCGATGACGCTGACCGGCGCGGACGAGTCCGCCCCGCCGTACCTCAACGCGGTCGCGCTCGTGACGACGCGCCTCGCGCCCACCGTGCTGCTGTCGTACCTGCAGGCGATCGAGACGCGCCACGGGCGCGACCGGGCCACGGAGGGCCGCTGGGGGTCGCGCACGCTCGACCTCGACCTCGTCGCGTACGGCGACGTCGTCAGCGCCGATCCGGCCCTGACGCTGCCGCACCCGCGGGCCGGGCAGCGCGACTTCGTGCTCGGGCCCTGGCTGCAGGTGGATCCGGATGCGGTGCTCCCTGGTTCGGGCCGCGTCGACGCCCTGCTCGCCCGCCGTGCCGCGGAGCCGCCGGCGCCCGGTGAGCCGGCGCCCGGCGACGAGGCGACGGGGGCCGGGGCATGAAGCGCACGGGTGCCGTTCCACTCGTCATCGCCGCCGTCGTCGGGATCGGCGTCGGGTTCCTGACCGACCAGATCCTCACGTCCGCCGGCCGGGCGACCTTCACGCCCACGGTCACGCTGCCGATCCTGCTGATCCTGCTCGGTGCCGTCGACATCCTGCTCGCGGTCCCCATCAGGCGAGCCACCCGCGGCCTGTCGAAGGCGCAGGTCAACCCGTTCCGCGCGCTGCGGGTCGCGATGCTCGCGAAGGCCTCGAGCATCGTGGGCGCGGCCGTCGGCGGATTCGCCGTGGGACTGGTGCTCTTCCTGTCGAGCCGTCCGGTGACGCCGTCGGTAGGCTCATGGGGCGTCATCATCGCGACGGCTGTGTGCGGCGGCATCCTGCTCGTAGCCGGCCTGGTGGCGGAGCACCTCTGCACAATCCGGAAGGACGGCGACGACGATGAGCACCCCGGAGCCCGCGACGCCGAGCCCCCCGCCCACTCGCACTGAGCCGCAGGTCCCGGGCGCATCGGCGCCGGTCATGAGGGCCGCTCGGGATGCGCAGGTCCCGTCCGCCCTCGACCGCGACACGTTCCCTCGCATGCTCGAGCCGCGCTCCGCCTCCCGCCTCCCGCTCGGCGACGGCACATGGCATCAGCTCGCCCGCTCGTACATGTGGGTCCGGCTCATCACGCTGACCGGGCTGTTCGCCGTCATCGCGGTCGCGGCGACGCTCCTCGCCCTCCTGGCAGGCTGGGTCTGGGTGTGGATCCCCGCCGGCCCCGCGCTTCTCGTCGTCGCGATCATGATCGCGATCGCCCCGCGGCAGGTGCGCGCGTTCGGCTATCAGCTGCGTCAGGACGACCTGGTCTTCCGGCGCGGCATCCTCTGGCAGCGCTCCGTCGCCGTGCCGTACGGCCGGATGCAGCTCGTCGACATCGAGCACGGCCCGCTCGACCGCGGCTTCGGCATCGCACGGCTGAAGCTCGTGACGGCCGCCGCATCGACGGGCGTGGAGCTCCCCGGCCTGACGCAGGAGGCGGCCGAGGAGCTGCGCGACACCCTCATCCGGGTGGCGGAGTCCCGCCGGACCGGGCTGTGATGACCCGTCAGCCCATGCCTCGCACGCCGCTCAGCGACGGCGAGTGGCACCGCATGCACCCGCTCACTCCGCTGTTCCGCGGGGGACTGGTGCTCGTCGTGGTCGCCGGTCTCGTCATCTCGAATCTGCGCGACCGTCTGATCGCGCTCTTCCTGCCTGTGGTCGCTCCCGACGTGCCGACCGAGGAGGCGCCCGGCGATCCCGTCGACTTCGTGCTGCGGCACAACCTCGTGGTCCTCGCCCTCACCGCAGTGCTCATCGTCGTGATGGTGCTCATCGGGCTGTTCTACGTGTCGTGGCGATTCCACACGTTCCGCATCACGGGCGACCACGTCGAGGAGCGTCACGGCGTGCTCTTCCGCAGCCACCGCCGGGCTCCCCTCGACCGCGTGCAGGGCGTGAACCTCACTCGGCCGATGCTGGCGCGTCTGTGCGGCATGGCGAAGCTCGAGGTCGTCGGCGCAGGCTCCGACGCGAACGTGAGGCTCGAGTATCTCTCCACGTCGAACGCCGAGGCCGTGCGCGCCGACATCCTGCGCCTCGCCTCGGGTCTGCGACTGGCGAAGGCGGGAGTGGATGCGGCGGCCGGCGGTGCATCGGCGCCCACGCGCACCGCGGCCGCGGCGGCGACCGTGTCCGCGGCGCTCGACGGGCTCGTGTGGGGTCCCGAGGCTCCGGTGGCGGAGCCCGCATCCGTCGTCTCCATTCCAGTGGGGCGGCTCGTCGCATCCCACCTGCTGAGTCGCTCGACGTTCGTGCTGCTCGTCCTGCTGGGTCTCATCGTGTGGGGCGCGAGCGTCGGCACGCCGTGGCTGCTCGTCAGCTTCATCCCGGCGCTGATCGGCTTCGGCACCTACTGGGTGCGCCAGATCACACGCGCTCTGCGCTACTCGATCGCGCCGACGCCCGACGGCGTGCGCATCACGTTCGGCCTCTTCACCACGATCACCGAGATCCTGCCGCCGGGACGGGTGCATGCCGTGCAGATCACCCAGCCGCTGCTGTGGCGGCCGGCGGGCTGGTGGCGCATCACGATCAACCGCCTGTCGGGCCATCGTGCCGGCAGCGACAGCCGCGCCGAAGAGGAGGCGACCCGTGTGCTGCCCGTCGGCACCCGCGCTGACGTCGAGCGCGTGCTCCACCTGCTGCTGCCCGGCCTCCCGGAGAGCGAGTGGCCGCTGATCGTCGCCCACGGGATCCGGGCCCACGCGCCGCGGAGCGGGCGCGGGGAGGGCGCAGACGACGACCCGTACACCACGACACCGCGTCGCGCGCGCCTGCTGCACCTCCTGTCGTGGCGGCGCAACGGTTTCCGCGTGACTCCGGATGCGCTGTTCCTCCGCCGCGGACGGCTGCACCGTCGACTGGCCGTCTTCCCGCTCGCGCGCACGCAGAGCATCGACATGACGCAGGGCCCGATCGCCCGCGCGTTCCGTGTCGCGTCCCTCCACGTCCACACGGTCCCCGGCCGGGTCTCCGGGCACCTCACCGGCATCGACCGGGATGCGGCGCTGGCGGCGTTCGCGGAGGTGGAGGCGGCCGCGGTGGCCGCCGCATCCACCGATCGCAGCCACCGCTGGGCCGGCGCGACCGGCGAGACCGCCGGAGCACCGGTATGAACCGCGACGGGCGCCTCGGCGTCGGGATCATCGGCGCGGGCCGCGTGGGTCCCGTGATCGGCGCCGCCCTCGCCGGCGCCGGCCACGCCATCATCGGCATCACGACCGGCGCGCACGACGAGCGCGCCGGCGCCGTCCTCCCGGGTGCGCCGGTCCTCGACGCGCTCGAGATCGTCCGGCGCAGCGAGCTCGTCGTCATCGCGGTGCCGCACGACGAGCTGCCGGGGCTCGTGTCCGGACTCGCGGAGCTCGAGGCCTGGCAGCTGGGGCAGCTCGTGATGCACACCGACCCGGCGCACGGCCTGGAGGTGCTCGGGCCGGCCGCCCGGCGGGGGGCGATCCCGCTGGCAGTGCATCCGGCCATCGCGTTCACGGGCACCTCGATGGATCTCCGGATGCTGCGCGACGCCTACGCCGCCGTCACCGCGCCCGGTCCGGTGCTGCCGATCGCGCAGGCGCTCGCGGTGGAGATGGGATGCGAGCCGGTAGTGGTCGCGGATGCCGACCGGCCCGCGTACGCCGAGGCGATCGCGACGGCGACCACCTTCTCACGCTCGATCGTGCGCCAAGCCGCGGGTCTCCTGCGGCAGGCCGGTGTCGCCGAGCCCGGCTCGTATCTGTCCGCCCTCGTGCACGCCACGGTCGACCTCGCCCTCCGCGACGCCGATCCGCTCTCGGAGGTGGACCGGATCGAGCCCGACGAGCTGGACGGATGAAGGGCGCGGGGGCCGCTACGCTCCAAAGATGATCACGACCGTCGATGCGCTGCGCGCCCGGCTCGACACCATCCGCTCGGCGGGTCCGGATGCGCGCATCGCGCACGTCACGACGCTCGGATCGCTCCACGACGGGCACATCGATCTGGTGCACCGCGCGAAGGAGCTGGCCGACGTCGTCGTGGTGACGGTCTTCGCGAACCCGTTGCGCTTCCGGAATGCGGCCGAGCTGGAGGCGTATCCCCGCACGCTGGACGACGATGAGCGACTGCTCGAGTCGCTCGGCGTCGATGTCATGTTCGGGCCGGATGCGGCCGAGCTCCTGCCGCGCGGAGCTGACACCACGAAGGTCTCGGCGGGCGATCTGGGCCTGCGCTACGAGGGGAGCGCCCGCGCGACCTACTTCGACGCACTCCTGACGATCGAGGCGATGCTGATGAACATCGTCAAGCCGCATGTCGCCGTGTATGGCGAGCGCGACCGCCAGCGCGTGTTCCTCGTGCGGCGGATGGTGCGCGACCTGTTCCTGGACGTCGAGATCGACGCCATCCCGACCGTGCGCGACGACGACGGCGTGCCGATCTCGACGCGTCTCGCCTTCCTCGACGAGGCGGACCGCAGCGCCGCGCGCAAGCTGACGGTGGCGCTCGACGCGGCGGCCGCCAACGCCGATCGCGGTGTCGACGCCTGCATCGCCGCAGCGCAGTCGACCCTCATGGGCGAGCCGCGCGTGCGACTCGAGTACCTGAGTGTGGTCGATCCCGACACCTTCCTCCCCGCCGACGAGAATCGCACCGGCCCGGCGATCGCGCTCATCGCGGGCACGATCGGCGGTCACCGGTTCGTCGACAACACGCCCATCCTGCTCGGATGAGCCGTCGGCGTTCCGTGCGGCGCTGAGGGCTCAGCAACCGCGGAGGGGCGCGCCGATAAGCTGGACCGCGACTTTCCCGAGGAGCCTGCCGACATGACCGATACGACTGCGCCCGCCGACGGCGCGCCCGCCGAGCCGACCGAAGAGGACATCTTCGAGCAGAAGGCCGTGCGCCGCGCCAAGCGCGAACGGCTGATCTCCGAACGGACGGATGCCGCGGGCGGCCCATACCCGGTCAGCGTCGGCGTGACCGACACCATCCCCGCGCTGCGCGAGCAGTACGCCGATCTCGAGGCGGGGGCGGAGACCGGCGTCACCGCAGCCGTCGCCGGCCGTGTCGTCTTCAGCCGGAACACCGGCAAGCTGTGCTTCGCATCCCTCCAGTCCGGCGACGGGCAGCGCATCCAGGCGATGGTCTCGCTCGCTGCCGTCGGGGAGGAGTCGCTGCAGGCGTGGAAGGAGCTCGTGGACCTCGGCGACCACGTGTTCGTGCGCGGCGAGGTGATCTCCAGCCGCCGCGGCGAGCTGTCGATCATGGTGTCCGACTGGGCGATGGCCGCCAAAGCGCTGCTGCCGCTGCCGAACATGTACACCGAGCTCAGCGAGGAGAGCCGGGTCCGCAGCCGCTTCCTCGACCTCATCGTGCGCGACCAGGCACGCCAGACCGTGCGCGCTCGCGCCAAGGTCAACGCGAGCCTGCGCCGCACGTTCGAGGCGCACGACTTCGTCGAGGTCGAGACCCCGATGCTGCAGACGCAGCCGGGCGGCGCATCCGCCCGTCCCTTCATCACGCAGTCGAACGCCTTCGACACCGAGCTGTTCATGCGCATCGCGCCGGAGCTCTTCCTCAAGCGCGCCGTCGTGGGCGGCATCGAGCGGGTGTTCGAGATCAACCGGAACTTCCGCAACGAGGGTGCGGACTCCACCCACAGCCCCGAGTTCGCGATGCTCGAGGCCTACCAGGCCTACAGCGATTACAGCGGCATCGCCGACCTCACCCAGGAGCTGATCCAGAACGCGGCGATCGCCGTCGCCGGCTCGACCATGGTCACGTGGGCCGACGGTACTGTCTACGACCTCGGCGGCGAGTGGGATCGCATCTCGATGTACGGCTCGCTGTCCGACGCTGCCGGGCAGGACATCACCCCGCAGACCCCGGTCGAGGAGCTCGCCGCGCTGGGCGCCGCCCACGGCGTCGACACGCCTCCGCACGCGACCCACGGCAAGTGGGTCGAGGAGCTGTGGGAGCACTTCGTCAAGGGCGGCCTCACCAGTCCGACGTTCGTCATGGACTTCCCGGTCGACACGAGCCCGCTCGTGCGCGATCACCGCTCCATCGCGGGCGTGGTCGAGAAGTGGGACCTGTACGTCCGCGGCTTCGAGCTCGCGACCGGCTACTCCGAGCTCGTGGACCCCGTCATCCAGCGCGAGCGCTTCGTCGAGCAGGCGAAGCTCGCCGCCCGCGGCGATGACGAGGCCATGCGCATCGACGAGGACTTCCTGCGCGCGCTCGAGCACGGAATGCCGCCGTCGGGCGGGATGGGCATGGGCATCGACCGGCTCATGATGGCGATCACCGGTCTCGGCATCCGCGAGACGATCCTCTTCCCGCTCGTCAAGTAGCGCCTGCGCCTCCCGAGGTAATCGCCGCCGGGCGGGACGACGCATCGGGGTCGAACGCCCACTCCGGGAGGTGGGTGTTGATCACGAAGGCGAGGACGATCTCCGCGAGGCCGTGCTCCCGCTCGATCTCGAGCGCCTGCGTGCAGTAGACCTCCGCGTGTGTGGAGCTCCCGAGCGCCCATGACAGCCAGGCGCAGACGGCGAGCGGTCCCGGCCGGTCCTGTCGCGGCGCGACGGCGACGAGCCTGCGCACGAGCTCGAGTGCCGTGCGGAGACGTTCGCTCGCGGGCCGTCGGCCCTCGCCCCACATGCGGCACGCGAGGTCCGACGGGTAGTCGTCGCCCTCCTCCCAGTCGAGCTGGGCGTCGAGCGCCCGATCGCCTGCGGAGAGGTCGTCACACCACTGGATCAGGGCGACATCGCGGAGGGTCGGCCGCGCGAGGCAGTAGATCATGGACGCCGCGTCGAACGCGTCGACGGATGCCGCGTCCCAGTCCAGAGCCGTCTCGAACAGCAGCGGGATGTCGTTGAGCGCGCAGACGGCGGTGAGCGCGGCGGGATCGACGCGCGCGTCATCCGTCTCATCCGGCTGGTCGGTCACCAGTCGCACGGCCTGGCCGAGGCTCTTCAGCGCCCGCGCGACGCGCTCGCGCTCGGCCAGGTCGGATTCCGGGAGCTGCGCGCCGGCGGATTGATCGGGATTCGGCGCGGAGGCCGGGTCCACACCCAGGTCCGAGAGCGCTCGCCCGCCCTCTGGGCAGTCGGCGTCAAGATACGACCCCCACGCGTCGGATGCGACGCACAAGGCGTCGACGACGCGCAGGCCGCACGCATCCGCCCGCGATAGCAGGGCGGCCACGAGCGCAGCCTGCGGTGCATCCGGGGCATAGCTCTCCTCGGTGTACACGACGATCGTGAACCCGTCCGCCCTGGAGACCTTGCACACCATGCCGATGCAGGTGGAGGCGATGCGGTCGATCTCGTTCCGCTCGGCCCCGCCGGCGTCGGCACCGTGCGGCAGGTCGAACCGCATCGCGCCGAGGCTGCGCCCGCGCTCGAAGGGGATGAGGACGAGGCTCTCGCTCGGGGTGAAGCCGAGCATCTCGGGGACGAGGGTGAGGAAGTGCGCGGGGCTGTGCGCGCGGACGATCGTGGTCATGCCGTCGAGCCTGAGGGCGATGGATGCCGCGCGCCGAGCCGTCTGCGCGGCGGTGAGCCGGGGGCCGGCGGACGGCGGACGTGGAGGAGACCGTGGCCGACCCGGGCGTAGCATGGATGGCATGAATTACTGGGAAGCCATCGTGTGGTCGATCGCACCGACCCTCATCGTGAGCGCCCTGTTCTTCTTCGTGCTCCGCGCGGCCGTCCGCGCCGACCGCACCGAGCGCAAGGTCTACGCCAAGATCGAGGCCGAAGAGCGCGCCAAGCGCGGCATGCCCGCGGCATCCGAGCACTGACCTCTCCGCCGGGGTCTCGCATCCCGGCCGCGCGGGGCGCCCCCGCTACGCTGGGATGACATCCCAGGGAGGCGCGAGTGCTGACGATCACGTTCTCGGCGACGTGGTGGCTGGTGCTCGTCTTCATCTTCGACCTCGCGGTCCGCATCGGTGCGATCATCGTCGTTCCGCGCAACCGCCGGCCGGGGTCTGCGACCGCCTGGCTGCTGGCGATCTACTTCATCCCCCTCGTGGGCGTGCTCCTGTTCCTGCTGATCGGCAACCCGCGCCTGCCGCGCAAGCGCCGCCGGAAGCAGCGCGACATCAACGACTACATCCGCCAGACGAGCGAGCAGCTCGCCTTCGGCACGCTGCGCCCGCACGCCCCGGAATGGTTCACGTCCCTGGTGACCCTGAACCGCACGTTGGGCGCCATGCCGATCACGGGCGACAACTCCGCGCACCTCATCTCCGAGTACCAGGAGAGTCTCGACGCGATGGCGTCTGCGATCGAGCGGGCGCAGTCCTTCGTGCACTGCGAGTTCTACATCCTGCAGGCGGATGCGTCGACCGAGGGGTTCTTCAGCGCCCTCGAGGGTGCGGCGGCCCGCGGCGTCCAGGTGCGCGTGCTGCTCGACCATTGGGCCAATCGCGGCAAGCCCTACTACAAGCGCACCCTCAAGCGGCTGACCGCGATGGGCGCCGAGTGGCATCTCATGCTGCCGGTGCAGCCCTTCAAGGGGCGCTACCAGCGGCCCGACCTCCGCAACCACCGCAAGCTGCTCGTGGTCGACGGGCTCGTCGCATTCATGGGCTCGCAGAATGTGACCGATTCCACGTACAACCTGCGGAAGAACATCAAGCGCGGCCTGCACTGGGTCGACCTCATGGCGCGCATGGAGGGGCCGGTCGTCGCATCCATCGATGCCGTGTTCCTCTCCGACTGGTACAGCGAGACCGACGAGGTCATCGAGACCGAACGGGAGCTCTTCTCGGTGACGACCGGACCCGGTGACCTCGACTGCCAGATCGTGCCGTCCGGGCCGGGGTTCGACTTCGAGAACAACCTCCGGCTCTTCCTCGGTCTCATGCACTCGGCGCAGCGCAAGGTCATCGTCGTCAGCCCCTACTTCGTGCCGGACGAGGCGCTGCTGCTGGCGATCACGACGGCGTGCAACCGCGGACTGCAGGTCGAGCTCTTCGTGTCGGAGGAGGGCGACCAGGCGATCGTCTACCACGCGCAGCGCTCCTACTACGAGGTGCTGCTGCGCGCGGGAGTGAAGATCTGGATGTACAAGAAGCCCTACATCCTGCACTCGAAGTCCATGTCGATCGATGATGAGATCGCGATCTTCGGCTCCAGCAACATGGATATGCGCTCGTTCGGTCTCAACATGGAGATCTCGATGCTCGTGCGCGGCACCGAGTTCGTGGAGGAGCTGCGCGGCGTCGAGGACAAGTACCGCAGCCTCAGCCGCGAACTCACGCTGGACGAATGGATGCAGCAGCCCCTGCGATCGACCGTGCTCGACAACCTCGCCCGGCTGACCTCGGCACTCCAATAGCGACCTGCGTGCGAATGAAACGGCGCAGGAGACGCGCGCCGGTGACGCCCTTTCCGCTCACATGGTGGCGAAATGGATGCCGCACACCTAACGAAAGGGTGTCGGGCATCCCTTTGCACGCGCATTTCCGGCAACATGGTGCTCAATGGGGAGAAGGGGGACTCCGATGTCTCGTTCTGCACGCATTTCGGGTGGCGCTCTCATGATCGTCGCTCTGGTATTCGGCGGGCTCGTGGGATGCGCCTCGAACCCCTCTCCGGGCTCCAGCTCCGCTTCGCCGTCCGAGTCCGCATCCGCCCCGGGCACGGCGGCCGTGGGCGCCGCCTGGCTGGATGCCGGCAAGGGTACGGCGGTCGTGAGCATGGGGAGCTCGACCTGCCCGCCCAAGGCCGGCGATGCCTCCGCGAGCGGCCAGACCGTGACGGTCGAGTTCAGCCTGCCATCGGGGAAGACGGCGTGCACCGCCGACTTCGCTCCTCGCGCGTCGTACGTCGCCCTGCCGGCCGGGGTCGACCCGACCAAGGACGTCCAGATCGTCGCCAAGGGCGCGCTCTCCGGAACGGTGAAGCTCACGGCACTCTCATCGACGCCTGCGGCGGCCGGCGAGAACGCGCCGAGCGCCGGCTGGGTCGAAGGCACCGCCGGTGGGTCCGACATCCCCGACGGAAGCTTCGCCTTCGCCACGTGGGGTTCGTCGACCTGCCCGCCCTCCGTCGCCTCGGTGACCGCGACCGGCTCGGCGACCGTCGTGGTGCAGCTCTCGGCATCCGCGGACACCGCCTGCACGATGGACATGGTCCCCCGCGCCGGTCTCACTGCGGTGCCGTCGACCATCACGGGCGCCGCCGTCAAGGTCGCCTTCCTGGGAGCCGGCGCCGCAGGAACCACGGACATGCTCGGCACGCGCTGACCCGATCCAGGCAGCGTCGCTGAGACGGCGCATCCTTCGTCGCGTCCGCCCGCGGGCTCTCCACGCCCGATCGAGCGAACGCTATGCCCCTGGCGAACACGGGCGCGCGCTCGGCGAGCGCTGGTTACGCTCGAAGCACGGCGCCACCAGTGCGCCGGGAGGAGTCGACGATGTTCGAGAGATTCACGGATCGTGCCCGTCGTGTGGTTGTGCTCGCCCAGGAAGAGGCGAAGATGCTCAACCACAACTACATCGGCACGGAGCACATCCTGCTCGGCCTCATCCACGAGGGCGAGGGTGTCGCAGCCAAGGCGCTCGAGTCCCTCGGCATCTCGCTGGACGCCGTCCGCGAGCAGGTGCAGGACATCATCGGGCAGGGCCAGCAGCAGCCCACGGGCCACATCCCGTTCACGCCCCGTGCCAAGAAGGTGCTCGAGCTGTCTCTTCGCGAGGCGCTGCAGCTGGGCCACAACTACATCGGGACCGAGCACATCCTGCTCGGCCTCATCCGCGAGGGCGAGGGCGTGGCCGCCCAGGTGCTCGTGAAGCTCGGCGCCGACCTGAACAAGGTGCGCCAGCAGGTCATTCAGCTTCTCAGTGGGTACCAGGGCAAGGAGCCGGCCGCGGTCTCTGGCGCTGCGCACGAACAGCAGGCGGCCGCACAGGGAGGATCCCAGGTGCTCGATCAGTTCGGGCGGAACCTGACCCAGGCCGCCCGCGAGGGCAAGCTCGACCCGGTGATCGGGCGCGAGAAGGAGATCGAGCGCGTCATGCAGATCCTGTCGCGACGCTCGAAGAACAACCCCGTCCTGATCGGTGAGCCCGGCGTCGGCAAGACCGCCGTCGTGGAGGGCCTCGCCCAGGCGATCGTCAAGGGCGATGTCCCCGAGACGCTGAAGGACAAGCAGCTGTACTCCCTCGACCTCGGCTCGCTCATCGCGGGCTCCCGCTACCGCGGCGACTTCGAGGAACGGCTGAAGAAGGTCACGAAGGAGATCCGCACCCGCGGCGACATCATCGTCTTCATCGACGAGATCCACACGCTCGTGGGCGCCGGCGCCGCCGAGGGCGCGATCGACGCCGCATCCATCCTCAAGCCGCTGCTCGCGCGCGGCGAGCTCCAGACGATCGGCGCCACCACGCTCGACGAGTACCGCAAGCACTTCGAGAAGGATGCTGCTCTCGAGCGCCGGTTCCAGCCGATCCAGGTCGCCGAGCCCTCGCTGCCGCACGCCATCAACATCCTGAAGGGTCTGCGCGACCGCTACGAGGCGCACCACAAGGTGCAGATCACCGACGGTGCGATCGTCGCTGCGGCGAACCTCGCCGACCGGTACATCAGCGACCGCTTCCTGCCCGACAAGGCCATCGACCTCATCGACGAGGCAGGCGCCCGCCTGCGCCTGTCGATCCTGTCGAGCCCGCCCGAGCTGCGCGAGTTCGACGAGAAGATCGCCTCCATCCGCAGCGCGAAGGAGCAGGCCTCCGAGGAGCAGGACTTCGAGAAGGCCGCATCCCTGCGCGACGAGGAGAAGTCCCTGCTCGCCGAGCGTCTTCGCCTCGAGAAGCAGTGGCGCAGCGGCGACGTCGCCAGCCACGCGGTGGTGGACGAGGGCCTGATCGCCGAGGTGCTCGCGCAGGCGACCGGCATCCCGGTGTTCAAGCTCACCGAGGAGGAGTCGAGCCGTCTCGTCTTCATGGAGAAGGCGCTGCACCAGCGCGTCATCGGCCAGGAGGAGGCGATCGCCGCGCTCGCGAAGACGATCCGTCGTCAGCGCGCCGGCCTCAAGGATCCGAAGCGTCCATCGGGATCGTTCATCTTCGCCGGCCCCACGGGCGTCGGCAAGACCGAGCTCGCCAAGGCGCTCGCGGAGTTCCTGTTCGACGACGAGGGCGCGCTGATCTCGCTCGACATGTCGGAGTTCGGCGAGAAGCACACCGTCTCGCGGCTGTTCGGAGCCCCTCCCGGGTTCGTCGGATTCGAAGAGGGGGGCCAGCTCACCGAGAAGGTGCGGCGCAAGCCGTTCTCGGTCGTGCTCTTCGACGAGATCGAGAAGGCGCACCCGGACATCTTCAACTCGCTGCTGCAGATCCTCGAAGAGGGTCGCCTGACCGACGGTCAGGGCCGGGTCGTCGACTTCAAGAACACGGTCATCATCATGACGACGAACCTCGGGTCGTCGGCGATCGCCGGGGGGCCCGTGGGCTTCCAGGTCGAGGGCAACCCGCAGACCTCGTACGACCGGATGAAGGGCAAGGTCGACGAAGAGCTCAAGCGGCACTTCAAGCCCGAGTTCCTCAACCGCGTGGACGACATCATCGTGTTCCCGCAGCTGAGCAAGGACGAGCTGCGCCAGATCGTGGGTCTGTTCACCAAGCGTCTCGGCGAGCGCCTGCTCGACCGCGACATGACGGTGGAGCTGACGGACGCGGCGAAGGACAAGCTCATCGAGATCGGCTTCGACCCGACCCTCGGTGCGCGTCCGCTGCGCCGCGCCATGCAGCGCGAGGTCGAGGACCGGCTCAGCGAGCAGATCCTGCACGGCCAGCTCAACCCCGGCGACCACGTGAAGGTGGATGCGCAGAACGGAGAGTTCGTGTTCGACACCGCGCCGCGCGGCGAGAAGGTCGCGATCGGCATCGCCGGAGGCGGCGAGATCTCGGCCACGCCGGACATGGCGGTCAACGGCAACTGACGGACGTCAGAGCGATCGAGAGGGTGGATGCGGAAGCATCCACCCTCTCGTCGCTTCCGGGAGCACGCTGCCGGGTGATTACGCTGGAACGATGAGCAGCTTCAGCGTGCGGCCGGCACGCTCGTCCGATGTCCGCGGCATACAGGCGATGCTGGAGCCGTACGTCCAGCGACGCATCCTGTTGGGCAAGGACATCGTCCTGCTGTACGAATCGTTGCAGCAGTTCCTCGTCGCCGAGGCCGATGGCACGCTGATCGGCTGCGGCGCCCTCCACGTCATGTGGGAGGACCTCGGCGAGATCCGCACCCTGATCGTCGAGGACGAGTGGCTGCATCACGGCGTGGGCAAAGCCATAGTTCAGGGACTCGAGGACAACGCCCGTGCGCTCGGCCTCTCGCGCCTTTTCTGTCTGACGTTCGAGGTCGACTTCTTCACGCGTCACGGGTTCGCCCCGATCGGGGAGCAAGTGGTCGACCCGGACGTGTACTCTCAGCTGCTGCGCAGCCCGGATGAGGGCGTCGCGGAGTTCCTCGACCTCGCGCACGTCAAGCCGAACACGCTGGGCAACACGCGGATGCTCAAGCGGCTCGTCTGACGCTCGGCCGTGATATCTGCACGACGCGCGCCGATCCCGGTGGCGTCGCTCGCCGCGCTTAGCCTGGAATCATGACCAGTCAGCAGCCGCGTCGCCGGCATTCGCCGGCGGTCTACCGGCGTCGCCGGCTCGTCGTGCTGCTGGTCCTCATCCTCATCATCGCGGGCGTGTGGCTGCTCATCGCGAAGCCCTGGGCGAGCAGGGCGGCCGACGCGGGCGGACCCTCCCCGGCGGTGGGCGCCACCGGGATGACGGCGTTGCCGGTGCCCTCGGCATCCACCCCCTCTCCGACCGCGGCACCGCCGCTCGACCCGACGCCGACCGCGACTCCGACGCCGACCGCGACCCACGCGGCGACCGCGACCGCGGCGCCCTGCACCTCCGCGAACGTGACGGTGGATGCCGTGACCGACCAGAACACCTACCCCGGCGGGCAGAACCCCAAGCTGTCGATCCGGCTGACGAACCACGGCGTCAAGGACTGCACGATGAACGTGGGCACGACGACGCAGAAGTACACGGTCACCAGCGGCAGCGATACGTGGTGGCGGTCGACCGACTGCCAGTCGGAGCCCAGCGACATGGTCGTCCTCATCAAGGCAGGGCAGACCGTGCAGAGCGCGTCTCCGCTCACGTGGGACCGCACGCGATCGTCCGTATCGACGTGCAATTCGCCGAGTCGGCCGAAGGCGCCGGGGGGCGGCGCGTCATATCATCTCGGCGTTGAAATCGGCGGAATCGCGTCCGCTCAGACCACACAATTCATCCTTTATTAGGATATATTCTGTTCAAAATGTCCCCCAAAAAGGGGACGCGAGCGCCTATTGCATTCACATAACCTGAAGTGGTCACGCAGACGTCGTAGCTGTCCCCAGCAGCGCCGAGCCGGCCCGATATCTTTCGACCGACCACGACAGTGCGAGGCCCGGACCCCCTGACGGCTTCCCCAGAGCCTAGAGGGGGTCCTCCTTTTGTGCCAGCACTTCGCGCCGACCAGGGCTCGGGGGACAGGCCGGGCTACTCAGCGCCGGTTACGCTGGAGCGATGGCCGCCGCATCCCGGAGTCCGCGTGCGGACGACCCCGCCGACCTGCGCAACACGGCGCTCGCCGATGCGCTTCAGACCCGCGATATCGCCGCGATCGCGTTCGCGCTGCGGCATGGGCCGACCGTCGTGCCGCTCATCGATTCCTCGGACGACGAGCAGGTGTGGACGCACCTGAATCCTGAGACGGGCGAGGTCGCCCTGCTGCTGTTCAGCGATGCGGAGAACAAGCCGGCGAGCCTTCCGCCCACCGCGGGTCTGCGGTCGCCGGCGTGGTTGCGCACCTACCTCGCCGAGCATCGCGACGACGTCGCCGTCGTGTTCTTCGACATCGCCGGTCCGCATCCGATGCAGGCCTCGCCCGGCGAGATCCTCCGCGCTCTTCTTCACGCCTGACCCGTCAGAACGCCGGAATCTCCTCGCGGACGGGCCGTGGGGGTCGCACGGTGAGATCGCGCAAAGCCCCGGTCAGCGATCCCGACCCTTCGTCGATGATCGTCTTGTAGCCGAGGCGAGTCGCCTCAGCGCGGCGGTGCGCCACGCTCGTGACCGGACGCACCTCGCCAGCGAGGCTCAGCTCGCCGACGGCCGCGATGTCGTGCCGCACCGCCTGTCCGCGCACGGAGCTGGCGATGGCGATCGCGATGGCCAGGTCGGCGCCGGGCTCGACGAGGCGGACTCCGCCGACGGTCGACACGTAGACGTCCTGGTCCGAGAGCCGCAGCCCTGCCCGTCGCTCGAGCACGGCGAGGATCATGGCGACCCGGGCCGAGTCCACGCCGCTGACGATCCGCCGCGGATTCGGGGCCGAGCTCGGAACCGTCAGCGCCTGCACCTCGACGGGCATCGCGCGCCGTCCCTCGAGCGCGATCGTGACGCACGTCCCGGGTTCGGGGGAGCCGTGGCCGAGGAAGAGCCGGCTCGGGTCGGGCACCTCGGCGATGCCGCTGCCGGTCATCTCGAAGCATCCGACCTCGTCCGTCGGCCCGAAGCGGTTCTTGAGAGCTCGCACGAACCGCAGCGCCGTGTGGCGGTCGCCCTCGAAGTGGCACACGACATCCACGAGATGCTCCAGGATGCGGGGACCCGCGATCGAGCCGTCTTTCGTGACGTGTCCCACGATGACGACGGGCAGCGCGCGTTCCTTCGCCAGCCGGATGAGGGTGGATGCGACCTCCCGCACCTGGCTCGGGTGTCCGGCCATGCCCTCGGAGACGCCGGACGAGACGGTCTGCACGGAGTCGACGATGAGCAGCTCGGGCTGAACCTCGTCGACGTGTCCGAGGATCGTCGCCAGGTCTGTCTCCGCGGCAAGGTAGAGCTCGTCGTGGAGCGCGCCGGTGCGCTCGGCGCGCAGCCGCACCTGGGCTGTCGACTCCTCCCCGCTGGCGTAGAGGACGCGGCGCCCGGCGCGCGCGCTCTGCGCCGCCACCTCGAGCAGCAACGTCGACTTGCCGACGCCCGGCTCTCCGGACAGCAGGATCGCCGCCCCGGGGACGATGCCGCCGCCGAGCACGCGATCGAACTCGGCGACCCCGCTCGTGCGCCGCGGAGTGTCGGCGGTGTCGATCTCGGTGATGGGACGAGCGGCGCGCACCGGGCTCGCCGCCGTCACGGTCTTGACGATGCCGGTCTGCTCGGCGGCCTCGACGACCGTGCCCCATTGCTGGCACTCACCGCATCGGCCGGCCCAGCGCAGCGTCGTCCACCCGCACTCTGTGCACCGGAACGGCGAGGGTGCGGCAGAGCGTCGGGAGGCCATGGGATCAGAGTAGGCGGAGGCGGCGACATCCCCGTCGTCCCGCGCTCACCCGCGGACTTCTGCGCTCCCGCGGATGTCTCAGGCTGAGCGCTCCGCGTGCCTCCAGAAGTCCGTCGCAGTGCGGGCGGGCCTCAGCGCAGCGAGGCGGCCACCTGGCTCAGCGTGTCCGCGGAGCGCCGCAGAAGCCCCAGCTCGCTCGCTGAGAACGTCGTCTCGCGCACGGGCACGGCGCCCGCCGAGCTCACGATCGACGGAACCGACAGCGCAACGCCGTCGATCCCGTGGAAATCATGCAGCACGGTCGACACGGGCATCACGGCGCGCTCGTCGTTCAGAATGGCCTCGATGATGCGGGCGGTGGACAGGCCGATGGCGTAGTTCGTCGCGCCCTTGCCCTGGATGACCTTGTAGGCCGCGTCGCGCACATCGACCGCGATCCTGTCGAGCTCGTCGACGGACATCGGGTCACCTTCATCCGGTCGCCAGTCGAGGATGGGCACGGTCCCGATGGATGCCGTCGACCACAGCGGGAACTCGGTGTCGCCGTGCTCGCCCACGATGTACGCGTGCACCGAGCTCGCCGAGACGCCCGCGCGCTGAGCGAGCTGCCACCGCAGCCGCGAGGTGTCGAGCACCGTGCCCGACGAGAAGATGCGCTCGGGCGGCAGGCCGGTCGCCTCCTGCGCCAGGACCGTGAGCACATCGCAGGGGTTGGTCACGATGACATAGATCGCGTTCGGCGCCGCCTCGAGCAGCTGCGGCATCATCCGCTTCATGATCCCGGCGTTGACGCCGGCGAGCTCGATGCGCGTCTGCCCGGGATCCTGCTTCGCGCCGGCGGTGATCACGACGACGTGCGATCCTTCGACCACCGACAGGTCGCTCCCGCCGACGATGTCGCTGGAGCCGGTGAACTGGGTGCCGTGCGCGAGGTCGAGGACCTCGGCATCCACCTTCGCGGCGGCGATGTCGTACAGGGCGACGTGCCGAGCGGAGCCGCGGATGAGGGCCGCGTAGGCCGCGCTGGACCCGACGCTGCCGGCGCCGACGATCGTCACTTTCGAGTTCTCGATCACGCTCATGCGCACAGTCTGGCAGGGTGGGGCCGAGGGGATCAGCAGGACCGGGATCACGAGCAAAGGGGAACGCGATGTGCCGTTGGTTGGCCTACACGGGGGAGCCGCTGCATCCCTCATCTCTCATCGTCGAGACACAGCACTCGATCGTCGCGATGTCGCTCAATTCGCCGCTCGGCGCGGAGACCGTGAACGGCGACGGGTTCGGACTCGGCTGGTATCCGGCCCACAGGGGCGAGGGGGTGGATGCGGGGCGTCCCCACGTGTTCCGGAGCATCGAGCCCGCGTGGAACGACGCCAACCTCCTCGAGATCAGCCGCGCCGTCACGAGCCCGCTGTTCCTGACCCATGTGCGTGCGGCGGCCGCGCCGCCCATCCAGCAGACGAACTGCCACCCGTTCCGGCACGAGAACTGGCTCTTCATGCACAACGGCGCGATCTCGCAGTTCGGCAAGATCAAGCGCGAGCTGACGTTCGAGGTCGACCCGGCCCTGTACACCGAGATCAAGGGCACGACCGATACGGAGGTGCTCTTCCACCTCGCGCTCACGTACGGCCTCATGGACGACCCGATCACGGCCATGGGCGCCGCGATCAGGCGGGTGGAGGAGGCCGGCCACGGGGCCGGCATCCAGTTCCCGATGCAGGGCACGATCGCCGTCTCGGATGGCGAGACGCTGTGGGCGTTCCGCTACTCCTCCCAGGGACGCTCGCGGACGCTCTTCCACTCCGCCGACATCCCGACGCTGCGGACGATGTATCCGGATGCCGAGAAGCTGTCGCAGTTCGGCGATCACGCCCAGGTCGTGGTGTCGGAGCCGCTCAACGACCTCCCGGGCATCTTCCTCGAGGTGCCGGAGTCGACCGTCGCCGTGCTCGATCCCACCGGCTACCACCACCAGCCTTTCCTCGACGCCTGACTCTCCGGGCCGTAGCCTGCAGACATGGACTATGGCCTGCACATCGCCGATTTCACCTGGAACAGCGGACCGGCACAGCTCGGCCCGGCACTCGCGAAGCACGTCCGTGATGCGGAGGATGCCGGCATCCAGCGCATCACCGTGATGGATCACTTCTGGCAGTTGCGGATGATCGGACCCGAGAGCAACGAGATGCTCGAGGCGTACGCCGCGCTGGGATTCATCGCGGCGCACACGCGGACGGCCCTGCTGCACACGCTCGTGACGGGCGTCATCTACCGTGAGCCGGCGCTGCTCGCGAAAGCGGTGACGACGCTCGACGTGCTGTCCGGCGGCCGGATGGGGCTCGGCATCGGCGCCGCGTGGAACGAGTGGGAGTCGCGCGGCCTGGGCTTCGAGTTCCCGCCGATCGCGGAGCGCTTCGAGCAGTTGGAAGAGACGATCCGGATCTGCCTGCAGATGTGGTCCGACTCGGAGGAGCCCTTCGACGGCGCCCACTATCACCTGGAGCGCACGCTGAACTCGCCGCAGAGCATCTCGCGCCCGCATCCCTATCTCATGATCGGCGGGGGAGGGGAGCGCAAGACGCTGCGCCTCGTCGCGCAGTACGCGGACGCCTGCAACATCTCCGCCGCGGCGGACGTCGCCGCGAAGCTCGACGTGCTGCGCCGCCACTGCGACGATCTCGGCCGCGACGAGGCCGAGATCGAGAAGACCGCGATGGCGCACATCACGCAGGAGTCGACCGTCGACGAGGTCGTGCGCGAGACGGAGAGGCTGAGGGATGCCGGTTTCACCGCGATCTACTGGTTCGCCGTCGCAATGCCGGAGCCCTCGGCTGTGGTGGAGCTCCTCGGCGGTGCGCTCGCTCGGGTGTCGTGATGCGTCGATTCGCGGGTTCCGGTGCCGTCGCGTACACTTGTCGGCGGTGACGTGTCCGAGCGGCCGAAGGTGCAACTCTCGAAAAGTTGTGTAGGGTAACCCCCTACCGTGGGTTCAAATCCCACCGTCACCGCCACCGTGCGAGGCCCCGACATCCCAGTCGTTTCAAGGGATGGCGGGGCCTTCGTCATGTCGTTCCAACGCCTCGTGGGTAAAGTTTGGGTAAATCACGGGTTGAGCCGGGTTCGCAGCCGCGTTCCGGCGGGCGACTTCCAGTGCAGTCGAGACAGCATCGAGGTCGTCCTCGAAGAGGTCGGCGTAGGTGTCCAAGGTCATCGCCGCGGACGCATGGCCGAGCATCCGCTGCACGGCCTTCACGTTCGCGCCCGAGCTGATCGCGAGGCTCGCGGTCGTGTGCCGAAGGTCGTGCGGCGTGATGCGCGGAAAGCGGGTGTCCTTCCGCTGACAGCGACGCACGGCGGCCGCGAACCATCCGTCTCGCGAATTCGGCAGGAGTAGGTGCGTTGCGCCGTCACCGAAGACGAGCGCCTCCGGCCCACGCAGCGATACGACGGTGTCGAAGTAGGGCATGAGGAAGGGCGGGATCGGCACCGTCCGGGTGACGTGTGTCTTCGGCGTGCCCACAACAAGCCGACCCGAGACACGTACCGCATTCTCTTCGACAAAGACGCGCTGGCGGTTGAGGTCGACGTGCAACACGCGGAGCGCCGTTGCCTCACCCCACCGCAGACCCGTGTAGGCGAGGAAGTAGATGAGCTCAGGGAATCGCGATTCCTGCGCCAGCTCGGCTACCTGCGCGTGAGAGAGGTAGTACCGGCGCTTCCGCGTCTTGCGAGGCATCGGAACCCCCCTTGCTGGGTTTCCCGCGATGCGTCGGTCACGCGCCGCGACATCGAGGATCCCCGACAGGACACCATGCGCGCGAAGCACGGTGGATGCGCTCCGTTTGGAAGAGAGTTCGGCGACCCAAGCACGGATATCGCTGTGGCGCACATCGGCCACCTTGATCCCTGACCAGCGCGGTTGAACATGGGTTCGCCACGCGGACTCCACGGAGTGGAATGTCGACGCTTTCAGCGTGGCGCGCTGGTCCTCAATCCAAGCGGCGCCCAGCTCGCCAATGCGAACGTCTCCGCTCCGCGGATCGATGAACTCCCGCCGGGTGATCTGGGTCGTGACGCTTGCGAGGAACTCCTTCGCGTCGGCCTTGCGGGTGAAGCCCCGTTTGTTGCCGTGCGTGCCGTTGGGCTTCTTGTATCGAACGAGGTAACGCTTGCCGTCTTTGGTCGAGTACTCCTGAATGCTAGCCACGCGGCGGGCGACCGGCCGCGTACCCCAGGCCCTCCAGTCGGCCCGCGGTGCGGGCGAGGCGGATCCAGTGGGCAGCGGTGCGCGGCGCGACGCCGAGTTCGCGTTCGATCGCCTTGGCGGGCGGCTGCCCGGTCAACGCAGCCACGCCGTAGACGAGCTGTACAGCGTCCAGCCGCGCTTCGCGAAGCTCCGTGCGCGCGGGCTCAGCTATGTTGCGGCTCTCGGACACGGGGTTGAGCGATTCGGCCAACCAGTGGGGGAGAAGTCGCCCCTCTGCAGCGCTCACGTCAGCGGCGGTGACCATCTCGTCATCTCCGAGGGTGAACGCTACGCATTGCGGCGCCGCAGCCTGCACGATCTCGGCGAGTCGCACCCGTCGAAGCTCGGTGCCCGTGATCTCACCGCCTGCGAGAGATCGCGTGGCGACCTGCCGCACCACGAAGCGACCTTCGTCACGGTCATATTCAACGTCGACCGTGTGGCCGAGTCCTGTGTGCTCGTCTTCGGCCTCGACCCGGTACTGCGGCACGATGCGCAACGCGGTGCCGACAGAGTGAGTGGCGGCCTGCCATCCCACCGGTGATCCATCGGGTGTACGCACGTCGATCTTCACCTCCTCAGTCTGCCTCTCCGCGTCACGCTTCTGCTATTGCTGATGCTTGACAAAGTAAAACACAGCGAGTAGACCGATGTCAAAGCTCGTCGAAGTTATGCATTGGAGGGGAACCATGGACATCGACGTCGCGAACCGCCTCGCTCATAGCTACCGGACGCCCCAGCAGATTGCGGACGAATTCCCGACCCTGAGCATGACCAAGCTCGCGATGTGGCGTCACCAGGGGACGGGCCCTCGCTACCGCAAAGCGGGCAAATCGGTGCTGTATGTGCTCGAAGAGGTCGTCGAGTGGCTCGAAGGCACCGCCCGACACGGTACCGGCCCTGGGCAGGAGGGCTGACGGATGGCACGTCTCAGCGTGTGCGCGGCCGGCGTTCCGATGCCGGCTTCCTCGGGTCTCGGAACGTCGCCCGCGCACCTCCGCGGCTGCCGAACGTGCTGCTCCAGCTTTCGGGACGCACATTCGCTCGGCAGCCCCTCATGACTACTCACCCTCAAGACGGACCATCCGGGCGCGGCGACCGTCAACAGCAAGCGGATGCCTTCTTCCAACGGGAGCTCGACACGCCAGCCCTGGTCCGGGTGACGGCTGAGCGCGTCATGCACGACGCCGAGGCGGACGCGTTCTTCGCTGCTTCGTGGCCGACGGACAGGCTCAGCAGACTTCTTGACGAATACGGCACGCCGCAGGCCCTTCTCGACGCTTTTGGTCGCGACTGCGAGCGGGCTCGCATCGCTCACACAAACGCGACGCGAGGCGATGTGCTCGCCGAACTGGCTGAAGGACGCCGCACCGCACGGGTTCGACGAGAGGTGCTCGCCGAACGGCGCCGCGCGGAAACCGAGAGGGTCCAGGCGTGGGCAGCCGCAAACCCGGAGCGGGTGCGCGAGAACCGCCGCCGCTGGGCGGACAACAACCGAGAACGACGTAAGCAGATCAACCGCGACTACTACCAGCGCAACCGGGACGCGATCCTCGCCAAGCAGCGCGAACACAACCACGTCGACCCCGCGCGACGCGCCGAGTACAACCGCCGATACACGCAAGCGCACCCGGAACGGAAGGCTGCCTTCAACAGGGCATGGCGGTCTGACCCGGAGAACAACAAGCGGCACCAGGAAGCGACGAAACGATGGAACGACCGGGAACGGCGACGCCGTGAGCTCGGCCTGCCGGCACGGCGCATCCATAAAGACCCGCCCGAGACCATCCGCGCATCTCAAGAAGATGCGGACGCGTTCTTTCAACGGAGTTGGCCTGCGGCCGAGATCCGCCGGATTCGCCAGGAACACGGCGAGCCGACGCCGCCCGACCTTCTCGCCGCATGGAAGGCCGAGTGCGCGAACGCCCGCCTTCGGTTCCGCCTCGCGGACGACCCCGAGTTTCGGAAACGCGTGGAGACGCGCCACGCAGCGCGAGCACATGAACGCCTTGAGCGCGAACGCGAGGAGCAGGAAGCGGCCCGCATGGACATCATCGCTCGCGCGATCAACGACCGTTTGCGCGGCAGACCACGCCGCCGCAATGCAGCAGTCGTCGACAGATGGGCTCCGACTCAGGTGCCATTGGATCCCGAGACCGGCGGACTCGGACTATGAGCCTGCAGCGTCAACCCCTCGCGTGGCGTCGAGCCGTGGCGGGTGTCCGAATCAGAATTGAGACACCGCGGCTACCGCGCGAGGTGACTCGACCGCGAGATGGAGGACACGATGTTGGACCGGTCCGAGATCGAGGCGACCATCGCACGTGTCGCGTACGCAGCCTTCACCTACTACCCCGACAAGGCCCGCGACCTTCCGGGATACAGGGTCGACGACGACGTGGAGTGGTGCATGGTCCCGTTGCGCAGTCTTTCACCTGGTTACCAGGCGGGATTTCGGGACCGCATCCGCCTGCTCATCATCGACCCCGAGCAAGACCGGCAACTCTTCATCCGGGACCTGAAGATCCTCGAGTCGCCCGAGTCCAAGTTCGGCACCGAGAGGTAGCCACCGGCCGCGTCATCCCCGGGATCTTTCGCCGACGAGAGTGTACGCGGCCTCTTCCAGCCGTCAAGGGCGCTGACGCGTCGCTACGCGATGCGGCTGCGCCGCACCCTGGACCGCCGCGCGCGTCCGCGTGAATCGGCAGCTGCCGAAAGGCACGAGGAGGAAAGGACAACAACCATGGAAACCATCGACGTGACGCCCACTCCCGCCGAATATGCCGCGATCGCCGAACGCATCATCTACGCGGCGTACGGACTGGACTGCATCGAGCTCAGCCGATACCAGGTGATCTGGGCATGGTCCGCCGCCGAGCACGCTGCCGAGAGAATCGGGACACCCATCCAGGACCTGCCCCGCTCGCTGGGGCGCGAACTGCTGCGCATGTACCTGGTGCGTGCCCGGGCGGTGGCCGAACGGCCCATCACCAACGACACCACGTTCGAGCAGCTCAGTCATCCTGCGGTGGCCTGAGGTGACGACCGAACCGCTCGGGTGATCAACCACGCGACGATGGTTATGGATGCCGGCATCCCCGCACCCGTGATGTATCAAGTCCTCGGCGACCTCAAGGTCGCGACCGGATACGGACTCGCGCAGGCGCTGTCGCAGCTCGCCCGAGGCCTCGGATCGACCCTCGCGAACTACGACGTGTATCAAGGCGATGGATCCGACCCCGTGCAGGCCGTCGCCCGAGCCGTGGAGGCGCTGACTGCCGCCGCATCCGATGCTCAGCGCATCGGCAGAAAGCTCGACGACGCGCAGTCAGCCATAGCAGGACAGGGCTTCCGAGGAGGCGCGATCCGCTCCTAGCCGCACGGTTCGTCGCGGGTGCCCAACGCGACCACCGCCATAGACTGCCCGAGAGGTGATCTCGGAGGCAGGAATGACGGACGATCGGGATGCGACGATCCGCACGTCCTGGCGCCCGGACGACATCGTCGCGTATGAGGAGCTGCGCGACCTCGCCGTCATTCTCCAGACCATGCTCATCGCTCGAGCACGCGATGATGCGGCCGCCTCCGCGGGGATGCGCGCCGAGGCCGGCGCGGTGCGCCGCGAGACGCTTGCGGTCGACGGTTTCGACCGCAAAGCGGTGGATGCGCATACCCGTCGTCTCGCGACTCGCATCGCCCAGCTCCGTCAGGAGCAGCGCGATGGCTGACGACATCTTCGTGACTGAGATCAGACCGTTCCTGTTCGACGGCGTGGCTGAGGAGCAGCAGAGGCCCGAGTTTGTGCTCCTGGTCGGTCAGGCCGGCGCCGGCAGATCCCGGGAAGTCGGAAGGCTGCTCGACGAACTCTCGGGGCGGGCAGTCGTGCTTCGAGCTGCCGACCTGACGCCATTCCTCCATGAATCACAGGGACGCGACGTCATACGTAGCTGGATCAGCGCCTCGCTCACCTACGCCCGAGAACGTCGGACATCGATCATTCTCGAGGACTCGTTCCGAACCGTTAACGACGCGATCGCCGCTCTGAATCTCTTCGAAAGGGCCGGGTTCCAGAACCGTGTCATAGCACTAGCCCTGCCAGGAGCGGAGAGCCTCTTGGCAACTGCTGCCCGCATGGAGCGGAGCGCTGCTGCCACTCGACCTGCTCAAGTGTCGCTTCGAGCCGAAAACGATGCCGAGATCTCGACGGTCGAGCAGATCATCACTTCGGCGCCTGCAGGCACTCTCGTCTCTGTCATCGCAAGAGATGGAACAGTCAGCCCTCCCGTTGCCGTTGCTGAAGCAGCCCCAAAATGGCGTGATGCCTATCGCACCCCCTTGCCAGCGCGAGTTTCGGCCGAGTGGATTAGCGAGCTCCGACGGCTCACCGAGTCTGTGCTCGAGATCCCGCGTCCCACGCGCGGCCACCTCGTGGAAGCTCTCGTTGACCTGCACCGGATCGCGCTCGAAGAGGTAATTCCGTCCCTTCCGCTCGCGGAGAACTCGGCGGCCCGCGCTCAGTTGACCGTGCGGATCCGACGCGACCTGGCTCTGCTTGAGTCGCACACCGCAACCGTTGAGCCGACACCTGCGCGCCCTGAGGTCGCACCAGAGTCGCAAGTCGGCCTGTCCGGGCTGTAGCCGCTCGCTTGCGCGTCGGTCAGGATCCATAAGCGGGCATTGCCCGGTGGAGGCACCACGCGCACGGTCCTCGAGGAGTGCCTGTGCACTGGCGGTGATCGCGGATGCCCGGGCGACCTGGGGGTGCGGTCTCGGCGAAGATCACGGCACACGACGTGTGGCCACGAGCGGGCCTCGTGTCATGCGCATCCCCGCACCCTGCGGGTTCGTCGTGGTCAGGCGCCTGGATCGTCCTCCCGTTCCCAGGCGATGCGGATCAGCTGTCGCAGGACTTCGAGGTCGATGTCGTCGAGCTTCTTCACGTAAATGCATCCGGCACCCTCCGTGAATCCCCCCAGCTGCGGAAGCAGCGCCGCGCCGTCGGGAAGGTCCTTCAAGCCGTAGAGCGAGAGTTGCGCCCTGCGCGGTGAGAATCCTGTCTTCGGCCAGTCACCCCGCCGCTTCGGGTCTGATGGTGAGACGTACCGGTAGCTGCCGTACCCGACGATCGACGGACCCCAGAGGATCGGCTCGGTGCCGGTGACCTCACGGAAGATCTCGGCCAGTGCGAGGCCGTCCTCTCGCCGTCGCGCCGGCGTCGCCGCGTCGAGGAACTCCCGGACGTTCGCGGTCGTCGGCTGAGTCTTGATCTCTGCCACGGCAGGATTATCGCCTTCGGCAGGCCAACCCGCCAGGCCGGCACAGAACGCCGGCGGCACACCTACGGGGATGACCCAGGAGGCACACCTCGCAGGAACGTCCTGCATCGACGGCGTCGGGTGCGAATCACGTCACACGCGACGCGGCTTGCGGCCTTCGGATCCCTATTCGGGCACTGCTCGAATGCCGGCGGTCGCGAGCGGGAATGGGTGCGTTGACGACGTAGCATCGGTCTCACGCCGGATTTTTGGTTCGATGTGCATGGGTGAGCATTCGATGGCCCTCCCTGTCAGCGCGGACCGTGAGTGTTCACCGGCCTAGGCCGTGTTGATCAAGAGATTTCGCTCTCCGCTGGGTGAGTCTTGTGCGGTGACGCGACAGGAGATCTCTGACGAGGTGTGGTCCGTGATGGAGCCGTTGATGCCGAGGGTGACTGGCAGG
>NZ_JBWAXO010000007.1:0-293419 GCF_056135325.1 Microbacterium sp. sgz311019
CTCAGACGCCGCCCGCGCCGCGACCTACAACGACTGGCTGCATCACTACAATCACCATCGACCCCACACCGCGCTCGAAGGCTCAACCCCCGCCCAACGCGTTCACAACCTCACGGGGAAGAACATCTAGCTGAGTCAAGTGTGGGTGCGTGGTGCCGCTTCTCTTCTTCCGCCACGAGGAGACTCTCGGGCAAGCGAAGGAGAGTACAACCTCGGACATCATCGCGAGTCACTCACCGCACGATCGTCGGTCCATAACCGAGCGCCCCTCGGCTGTGCCGACCGCGGGCCGAAATCAGGGGTGCATCCGACGCGTTGAGGGAGCTGATGTGCGGTTCATCCTTGAATGGCCGGCAGCACGGAGATGATCCGCGCCGAGTGCTCCTCGGGCTTGGGAGTGCTCTGTAGCGGATGCTCACATCCGGGTCAGGTCAACTCTCCGGAGCCCGCGGATGTAGGACCTTGGTCCTCGGCGTGCACGGCGGTGATGAATATCGTCCTCCCAACACCATCACACGTGAGGAGCAGCATCTTGACCAGGCCCACCCCGACCCCCACACCCACCCCTAAGGACGTCAAGCGGTCCGGCTGGATCTTCACCGGTCTCGCCACCGTGTTGCTCTTCGTCGGCATCGGAGGGTTCGGGACGGCTTCCAGCGGTTCCGTCACGATGTTCGGTCTGACCATGGAGGCCAAGTACGCCTGCGCCATCTACTTCGTGCTGGGCGCCGTATTCCTGTGGGCCGTGCTCGAGGCAAAGAAGCGCGGCTACTGGAGGTAGCTCCCTCTTGGAGGGCTCTGCCTCAGACCACCGCCCGGGCGACGCGCACGCAGGGCGGCTCGCGGATCCCGCCGACTGACCGCCTGCCGTGACCGGCGGTGTCCCTACCAGCCGGGGTCGGCGGCCACGTCGATATCCCCCTCCCTGCGATGTCGCCGAGACCGAGTGCACGGCAGCCGGTCCCTCATCGTGCGGTAGCCGGCTCTACGGCCCCCGTGTTGGTCGCGTGATGTGTGGTCGGTCGTTGGCCGCGGTTGGTGGACCTCGAGACGGCCGCGTGCGATCTGCCCGGCAACCCGTTCAGCGTGTCGGCTGGGTCAAGGGTTGAGGGCGTCCACTTCCTCTTGGGTGAAGCGGATGTCGGCGGCCGCGACGTTCTCTTCCAGGTGCCGGATGTCACCGGTGCCCGGGATCGCGAGCACGTTCGGACCCTGATGCAGCGTCCAGGCGAGCCGGATCTGCGCCTCCGAAACCCCGCGCGCATTCGCGAGCTCGGTCACCACTGGGTTCGTCTCGGAGGTCCGCCCGCGCCCGCCGGCAGCTCCGGCCATCGCGAAGAACGGCACGAACGCGATCCCGCGGCGGGTGGTTTCCTCGAGCACCGCGAGGGTCTGCGGGGTGCGCTGGTCGAGCCCGAACCGGTTCTGCACGCTGACGACGGGAGCGATCTCGCATGCTTCGTCCAGTTGTGCTGGGGACACGTTCGAGATGCCGAGGCTGCCGATCAGGCCCTCGGTGCGCAGGTCGGCCAGCACGCCGAACAGCTCGCCGATCGAGTCCGATCCGAACACCCGCAGGTACACGAGGTCGAGCCGGTCGCGGCCGAGCTGACGGAGGTTCTCCTCGACCTGCCCGCGCAGCTGGTCGGGGCGGGCGGGATCGGTCCAGTCGCCTGCGGCATCCCGACCCGGACCCACCTTCGTGGCGACGACGATGTCGTCGTCGTGGTCAGGGAAGGCGGCGTTGATCATCTCGTTCGCTGAGCGCAGCGACGAGAAGTAGAACGCGGCCGTGTCGAAGTGCGTCACCCCCAGCTCGCGGGCGCGGCGCAGCACCGCGATGGATGCCGCCCGGTCTCGGCTCGGCCCGTCGGTGAACGCCGCACCGGCCGCGAGCCGCATCGCACCGAAGCCCATCCGGCTCACCCGCAACGATCCGAGCGACCAGGAACCGCCGGCCAGGTCTGTCGCGTCGGCTGGTGTCGCCGAGTCATGGGCCCGCTGCTGCACCGTCATGCGTCCTCCGCTCCGAGCATGGTGCCAGCGAAAGACCGCCGGCGAGTATGCGGATCAATTCAATCAGGATCACGTGAGCGGATCTGTCGAAGCCCGCGGCAGGGGACGCGGCCGCCCACCCGCACTGTACGACTCGACGACGTGCACGCCGGCGTCCCCGGTCTGAACTTGGCCGCAGGTGACCTTGGCGCTGTCGGCCTCCACGGCGTTGTCGTGGCGGGTGACCGTGAAGTCTCGCCCTCGGCCGTTGCGTGCGCAGGGCCGCAGCCACTCCGGGTGGAGCGCAACGGGGTTCTCCAAGCGGTATCGACAGGCAGACCGAACGGTTGGGGGATTCCTGACCGGATCGCCGGGGTTGCCAGACTCCCCGGCTTGTCGTCGCAGATGACCGGCGCGCGCGTGTGCGCGAGGGCGGGGCGCTCATCGCGCCGGATTCCTGTTGGCAGATCTCGGCCGGAACGTTTGGGCAGTGGCTCCCGGGTAGGGAGCAATCGGATGCCGTCCTGCCGACGAACGAGACGATCCCGGAGCCGCCAGTCGAGGGTTCCGCCGAGACCACGGCGCGGACTTCGCGCGGGATGGCAAGAGCGGCGCAACCAAACAACGAAAGGATCAATGCACGCAGGCACCCATCGGTGGGAGGCCGATCCGGACCGCACAAATCAGCATCGCCCGACAAGCGCCAGCATAGCTAAGAAATGGCTCGCTATCAGGGAAAAATGGCCGTACCCTGGGCGCCATGAGGGGTGGTCTGCAGCCCTGGAAGAGGGGCGTCGATTCTCGCGGAGTCGGGCACGCGATCGACTATGCGCTCAAGGGGACCTGCGACGCACACCTCCACCCGTCGGCCGGGGCCGATGCGCTCGAGGCTTACAGCAATGCGGACGACACGAGTGTCTCGCGCTTCGTCGTCACCCAGGACGGGATCATCGAAGACGAGCTGTCGGCAAGTGCGTTGCGGGTGTGGCTCACGGGGCGTGACCCGGTGACGGGGGAGGAGCGCGGAACCCCGAGGCTGAGCCCGGACGCAGATCTGCTGCTGGACGCGACGCTCAACCACCCCAAGTCGTACAGCATCGCCGCGCTGCTGCATCCCGAGCTCGGAACCGAGTTCGAGGCGCTGCAAGATCGCCTGCGGGACCAGATCACGCGTACCTGGCTGCAGGAGTTGAACGCGCGCCGCGGCCACGGCGGACGCATCCGGGAAGACATCACCTGCATTGAGGTCGTCGAGCTGCAGCACCGGCGCTCCCGTGCGTTGGACCCGCACGCCCACCGTCATCTCTGGTTGAACGTGAAGGTCCTCGGTACCGACGGCAAGTGGTCCAACGTGGACTCCCGGGTGGCGATGAAGCTGCACACCCTGATCAACGCCGAAGGCGAGCTCGCCGCGCGCACCGACCCGCAGTGGATCGCCGCGCTCGCCCGTCACGGTTTCACCCTCGACGATCAGGGCGAGGTCGCAGAGCTCGCGGTGGTGGTGCGGCGCTTCTCGCGGCGGTCCGCACAGATCGAGACCAACCGCGCCACGTTGATCGCGGAATGAGCAGCCAACACGGCGGGGCAAGCCCCAGCATCCGGGTCCTGACGCAGATCGACCGCCGGGCTTGGGCGATCTCGCGACCGAACAAGCCCGCCAGCCTCGACGAGCAGTCCTGGGAGACTGCCATCCGCGACGAGCTGGCGAACCTCAACCCCGAAGTCAGCCTCGACCGCGCGTCCGTCGCGGTCGAGGCGACGCCGCTCGACGCGCTGGACCTGGATCTGCTCGCGGACGCCGCGGTCGTCGATGCCGACGTGCGGTCCACCCGTTCCGGCGGCCGGTTCAGCTCCTTCGATCTTCGCGCCGGCGCGGTGCGTGCCCTCTCACGCAGCGGAATCGTTGCGCCGCGCGACGAGCTCACCGCCACCATTGACGCGATCGCCCGGCGAGCGAATCGTAACTCCGTGCGTCTGGTGAGGGATCTCGACATCCCCGGCCACGTGAAGGCTTTCATGGCGACCGAGACGATGCGGTTGAAGATCGGGCTCGCAGGGCAGCTCGATGCGCTGGCATGGGCGGGACGTGCGCTTCTTCCAGACGAACTGGCACGCGCGGCAGCATCCTCGGATGATGTCGACGAGCTCGATGCGTCGCAGCTTGCGGCAGCCGGTGCGATCGCCGGCACGGGTGGACTCGTCGCGATCACCGGACCGGCCGGCGCGGGCAAGACGACGATGCTGCGGGTCGCGTACGCCGGGCTGGCATGGCAACACCGACGGATGCTGGTGGTCGCGCCGACGCGGAAGGCGGCATCCGTCGCATCCCGTGAAGTGGGTGCCGCAGCGTCGAGCCTGCATGCCCTGCTTGCCGACCACGGATACCGGTGGAACACCGACGCGGCAGGCGCGCAGGTGTGGACGCGTCTCGCGGTCGGCGAAGCGGATCCGGGGACAGGCGTCATGTACCAGGGTCCCTCGAAGTTCGTCCTCCGACCGGGCGATCGCATCGTTGTGGATGAGGCCGGGATGCTAGACCTGCACACCGCGTCCGTGCTTGTGGATCTCGCGCTCGAACAACGGGTGGGCGTCGCGATGGTCGGGGACCCGCACCAAGCGCTGCCGGTCGGACACGCAGGAGCCATGGCATCCGCTGTTCGCTACGCGACCGCATCCGTCGAACTCGACACCGTGCACCGGTTCAGCGATCCTGCGTACGGCGCGCTCACGTTGCGTCTGCGCGATCCTCGCGATCACGCCGACGCGCTCACGGTTGCGGGGGAGCTGCTCCACGGCGGGCATGTCCAACGAGTGCGGAGCGCGGAGGCAGCGCGCGATGCGATGGTGGAGGCCTACTTCGAGTGGCACACGCGGGGGAGACGGGTCGCGCTGGTCTCCGGCAGCAACGTGGGGGCGGATGCGATCAACGAGGCGATCCAACAGCGCCGGGTGGACGACGGCGAGCTCGATCCCACGGTGCTCGCGTTCGGGATGGGGGAGCAGCGCATCCTGGTCGGCGACACCGTGCAGACCCGGCGCAACGACCCGCGCACCGGCGTCGAGAACCGTGCGCTGTGGGTCGTGCGCAGCATCTCCGGTGATGGCATCACCCTGATGTCGCCGGGCGACAGCGGGGAGCTGCGTCACGTGAGCCTCGACTACGCGCTCGAGCACGTGCAACTCGCCTACGCGTCAACGGTGCACGGCATCCAGGGCGAGACCATGGATGCCGCCGTCGTGGGGCCGGATGTCGACGCCGCGGGCCTGTATGTCGGGCTGACGCGCGGGCGTCACCACAACGTCGCGATCGCGGTTGCCCACAGCGACGAGGACGCGCGCGACAACATCGCGGCGACGATGATGCGCGGGACGACCGAGCTCACGATGCAGGACGCGATGCGCGCCGCGGAAGCGGAACTACGGCGGGCAGCTCGGCAGCAGGCGATGGAGGCGTCCGCTCCGTGGGTGGTCCCAGGCTTGTCCCCTTCGCAGGGCGGCGGGCTATCGCGCTGATCGCCTGCGGGACCGGGGCTGGTGCGGGCGCGGTCGAGGAACGTGCAGGGTGCGGAGAACCCCGGTGCCCTGTGGGGTCTTGCTCCGCACGGGTCCAGGGCGTCGTCGGCGACGTAGACCTGCCACTGCTTCAACACCGCGTTCGAGCGGCCCTCGACCGTCTCCAACAGCCGCGGCGGGCCTGTCTTCTCGCGAGCGGGGGGGGCGGTGAGGTCGATGATCCGCGCGACGTCCTCGTCGCCGTGCCTGGGGTGACGCTGCCCGCTCAACGCACTGCAACCTCGCTCGTGAAGAACCCATCTAGTCCGCAAAAAGTCCGCAAGAATCTTGCATCTATAGGATTTCGCCTGCATGCAAGTGTTGAAAAAAACAGCCGCTGATCAGGTAATTTGGCGATTTATGTCGGGTGATGATTTCGCCGTCATCGTTCCGCTTCAACGTCTGAATGGCGACGACTGAACCCCAGCGGGTTCCTCTGCGAGACACCGGGAGCCGCTGGAACGTCCTTCGCGAGCACCTTGTTGCGACGTCGCGCACGAAGTGCTGGAGCGGGTCTGGTCAACGGCAGGGATGCCGAAGTCGATAACCGCACCCCAACGGAGACTGTCGCCACGCGAAGCTACGTCGTGCGTTGTGCAAGACGTGTCACGACTGTCACGACGAGAATCACGCCCGCCACGACGAAAGCCGTCACGGCGACCATCCACGAGTGAGGCGTCCCGCTCGCACGGGCGACTCCAATCCAGAAGACGCCCCATGCCGTGGCGAACGCCGGTGCGAAGCGCCCGCGATCCCAGACTGCCAGAGCGGCCGCGATCGCTCCTGCCGTGATGAGGACGATCACACCCCATGCCTCGGGTCCGACCACTGCGCCTGTGAAGCCGACGCGAACAAGGACAACCGCGACGTTCGCCACCGTCGCGATGAGGACCCACCCGAGGTAGAGGCCCATCGTGCCGTGCACGACGATCGCTTCCGCCCAGCCGCGCGCGCGAATCACCCGCAGCCGCGCCAGGATCACGACCAGGACCGCCAGGAGCACCGCGATCACGACAAGCGAGAGGGGGATGAGCCCGGCCTGCACGACGAGGATCCACGCCGCGTTCAGCAGCACCGAGGCCAGCGCCCACCATCCCACGGCGCGGTGGACGGCGCGCCCCGCCTGCCGAGGAAGCGCTTGATAGACGGCGTAGGCGATGAGACCGAGGTAGATCGCCGACCAGATCGAGAACGCGGGCACAGCAGGAGCGAGCATCGTGGCGTCGGCAGCGAACGCCCCTCCCGCGGCGTCCTGGATAGGCGTGCCGCCCGCGGCGCCGGAACCGATGAACGCACCGACCACCGCCAGGACGGTGCCGATGACGACTGCCACCTGGCGGATGCGATCCGAGAAGGTGGCCGGGTTGTCTGTCTGATCCATTTAGCTAGCTTATCTAGCAAAATTTGGGTTTGCGAAGATCACGGCGACGAGGCGAGGAATGTGCCTGAATCCGAACGTGAAGGGGTCCTCAAGCGTGCAATGTCCCCGCGGGGCTTATCGGCTGAGGGTGGGGAAGGTCCACTCGCCGTTGAGGATCTCCGGGCGTGGGCGGTACAACCGCACGAGGTAGTTCCATCCCTCGGTGATGGGGAGCGCGTTGGGGACGTCCGCGGGGTAGTCGCCGAAGCGGACGGTGATGGTTCCGTCGCCGTTGCGCACGCCGGTGATGTTGTTGATCGTGTACGCGCCGCGATCGTTCGGTTCGAAGAACCCCGCAGCGTTGTACACCGAGATCGACCAGAACCCGTCTACCGGGACCTCGCCGACGGTCAGCTCGTACCGCCCGACAGGAAGGCGCGGGTCCACGCCGATGTAGCTCGCCTCGGTGGAGGGCAGCCCGCCCCATCCCGCGGCCGTGCCGATGAGGTGGCGAACGGGGTCGACCTGCTCCCGCGCGCCGAAGGTCCGGTCGAAACCGGTGAGGTTGCGTGCCAGGGCGAGCAGAGCATCCCGCGTCTCGTCGAGGGTCGTGGTGTCGTAGTCCGGCATCACGAACGGCTCGGACGAGCCGGTTTCGAGTCCGATCTGATCCTGCAGGTGGGCGACGGCGGCCACATCCGCCGGATCGGTGGGGTCGACGAGGATGCGGACCGCGAGCACGACATGAGGCGTACCGAACTGGGCGACGGTGAGCATGTACTGGCCGGCGTCGTGGAAGACGGCATCGATGTAGTGGTGCTCATTGACGACCATCGCGGACAGGTACCGCTCACCATGCTCGGGAAGAGTGAGCGTGGCACCGGCGCTGATGTCGACCACGGCGAAGCTGTACAGCGTGTCTCGGTTCAGGCGGATCACCGTCTGCTCGTCGATCGCAGCCGGCTGACGATTATGGAGGAATCTGCCCGCGCCCCCTGCGTTCGCCTGCAGATCGCGCATCATGCGATGCGTTTCAGCGAGGGCGAAGTTGTCCACGTTGACGAGGATGCTCATGAATCCGATCCTCGCACGACAGCCTCACGACTCCTGGACGAAAGAGGACAGGTCAACGCCAGAATCGCGCGCGGGGGTCCCTTTGCGGGCGGTGTGCCTGGTGTGCGGTTGGTTGGCACGAGCCGTTGGCGGTCCGCGTTCTCGTGCCGGTCCTATGGGGAAGGTGCGGAATTCGAGGATGCATCCTGGCCCTGCCGAGTCATGGCTGGGGGCGCCGGATCTCGCGTCCCGGCATGGGTTCCGCCAGTGCGAGTCGAGCGTCGGGCGCGCCGAATGGGTCCGCGAAGTACTGAGTCTCGTGAGAGACCCGTCCGTCGGCGAACTCCATGATCGACACCGAGAAACTCGGTGCTCCGTCGTAGCTGATGATGCATTCGCTCACCCACAGCGAGCCCTCGCCCTCGATGCGCAGGACCGTGAAGTGGCGCTCGGCCGGATGGCCTCCACGCTGTGCCGCGATCGTCGCGCGCCCACGGAAGCGCTCGCCGGACTGCGGGTAGTCGAGCACTGCATCGTCGGCGTAGATCGCGTGTTCGGTCGTGACGTCGCCGACTTCCGATGCGCGCCAGTGTTCTTGGATAGCTTGCCTGATCGAATACATCGCGTTGTTCTCTCCCGATGAAAGCCGTCGCGTTCGGGGGCCAGGGTACGCCCGTCGAGCTGTTCCTGGCGGCGCCGATCGGGAACACTCCGCCATCAGGGATCGAGCACGTGGATAAACCGATCCGTAACCGGAATGGACGTCACTCACGTCGGCGTGGCCGGATCGAGGTCGTCACCGGTCGAAGCCGACCTGCTCATATCGCTGGGTCCCGCTTGCGAGAGCGCGGCAAGCTGAAACGCGCCGAGCCCCCGGCCGTAGGCTGGGCGCGAGATGACGAGACCTGACCGCCCCGCGCCCCCGGACCGCGCGCATACTCGAGCGCCTCGCCTCGCGCCGTGGTCGATGGTCATCGGCTTGGGTTTCGTGAGTCTCGCGATCGACATGGTCGCCGACGGCGCCGCATCAGTCAGCGGCGCCCTGCTCGCGGGGCTCGGCGCGTCGGCGGTGCTCGTGGGCGTCGTCGCCGGCGGCGCGGAGGCGCTCGCGCTGCTCTTGCGTCTGGTAACCGGTCCCTGGTCCGACCGCACCCGGGCGTACTGGACCTTCACGATCGTCGGGTATGCGATGACCGCGATATCGGTGCCCCTTTTCGCGATCACCCCGTTGCTCGGGTCGGTCGGCCTCGCCGTGGCGTGCGCGCTGCTGCTGATCGAGCGCACCGGCAAGGCCGTGCGCGCCCCCGCGAAGACGGTGCTGCTGGCCGACGCCGCCCAGGCCGTGGGCGCCGGCCGAGGGTTCGGGGTACACAAGACGCTCGATCAGATCGGCGCATTCTCCGGACCTCTGCTCGTCGCCGGGATCACCGCGGTCGTCGGCACCCTCTGGCCGGCGTTCCTGGTGCTCATCATCCCCGCCGCCGTCGCGATGGTCCTGCTGTTCTGGCTGTGGGCGCGGGTGCCCGATCCAAGCCTGTATCGGCGAGCGGATGCTGTGCCCGCGGCATCGCACCAGCCGTCCGCTCCCGCGCCCGTAACCGCCTCGGGCCCTGCCCGCAAGACGTACGGCACGTTCCTCCTGTTCTCCCTTTTCGCGGGCCTCACGACCTTCGGCCTTCTCAGTTACAGCATCGTGTCGTTCCACCTGGTCCAGACCGACCTCGTCGCGCTTCCCGCCATACCGCTTGTGTACGCGGTGGGAATGGCAGCTGCGGCGGTCTCGGCGCTCGTGACCGGGTGGGCGTACGACCGCTGGGGTCCGGCGGTGCTGCTCGCCGTCCCGATTCTCACCGCGTTCGTGCCCGGACTGTCGCTCGGCACGACCCTCGTCGCCGTGATGTCGGGCGTCGTGCTGTGGGGTGCGGCATCCGGCGTGCAGGATTCCACGGTGAAGGCCCTCGTCGCCGAGCTCGCCCCCAGTGGTCGGGGCGGGTCGGCGTACGGCTGGTTCGCGGTTTTCCAGGGTGCCGGTGCGCTCGCCGGCGCTATCGTCGCGGGCGCCCTGTACGCGAACGTTCCCGCGCTCATCACGATCGTCGGCGTGCTGCAAGCGGTGGCGATCGTGCTGCTCGTGCTGGTGCTGCGCCGCCGGAAGGCCCGCGCGGGCGCGGTGTGAGGGCCTCCCACCCGATCCGCACCACGATGTTCCCGTGTGCGCCACCGTCGAGGACGCTGTTGTGTTCATGACCGAGTCGGCGGCAACGCTCGGCGAGCGCTTGAGCCCCGAGCCGTGCCATCTGAAGCAGCATTGAGGCGAGGCCCGAAGTGGGGCGGTAACCGATGTCGGCGTCGCTCGGTAGAGTCCAACCGTGACAGTCGTCCGGATCGTGCCCGATCTTCCCGTCAGCGACACCGCACGAGCTGCCGCGCTGTATGCGGAACTCTTCGACCTGGTCGTGGGCATGGATCTGGGGTGGATCGGCAATCTCGCATCACCCGAATCACCGGCGGTTCAGCTGCAGCTGATAACGACGGACGTGGCCGCGCCTCGCAATCCCGTCGTCAGCGTCGGGGTTCAAACCCCTGCCGACGTCGACGCGGTCCACGAACGAGTCGTGGCCGCTGGCCTGGAGGTCCTCCATCCCCTCACGGACGAGGTGTGGGGCGTGCGCCGGTTCTTCTTCCGCGACCTCGACGGCAACGTCATCAATGTCGTCGCCAACGCCTGACCCCCCTCCTTCCGTGCTCGCTTCGGTGGCGGTCGACGCCCATTGACCGCCCTGACCGGGTCAGTTCGCTGACTCGCGGGATGAGCATCGCTGCGTCAAATTCTGGGGCCTGCGGTCCTGACCTCGAAGTGTGCGATGGCGACCCCCGTGCGTGTGCTCGAGGTGGTGAGGAGTCTCAGATCCGCGGTCGCACCACCGTCCGGGAAGAGTCGTCGCCCGGTGCCCAGGATGATCGGGTGGACGAAGAGCAGGAACTCATCGATCAGACCGTGTGTGAGCAGCGTCTGGATCAAGGCGCCGCTGCCCATGATGCACAAGTCCGGGCCCTGTCCTGCCTTCACCTCCGCGACGCCGGATGCCACGTCGGGAGAGACGAGGGTCGAGTTCGGCCACGGCAGTGATGTCGAAGCCGAGCCGCTCACGACGTACTTCGGTGCGCTGTTGAGGCCGTCCTTGAACGGTCCGCCCTCCGAGTTCCAGTGCGTGAGCATGTCGTCGTAGCTTCGGTGCCCGAGCAGGAGACGCATCCCGCCCGCCGCCATCACGCGCTCGCCGAGCGCGGCAGCGACCTCATCGTTGGATCGGGCGCTCGCCCAGCCGCCTCGCGAGAAGCCGCCTCGGACATCCTCCTCCGGCCGGCCGGGTGCCTGCATCACACCGTCGAGGGTCACGTGGTTTGCGACATAGATTCTGCTCATGGGGTTTCTCGGTCCGTCTCTCAGCGAGCGGGCGGGATGCCCGTCTCACCTGATGACGATCGAACCGCGAGGAGATGGACAGGCTGCCTCGGGCGAGGTAGCCAGCGGTGTGGGAGGTCTTACGCGGTGCCGTAGACCTTCACCGGGGCGAACTCGTAGATCAGCCGGTCCTCGGCGACCATGCGGGCCAGGAAGGCGTCCTCGTCGAGCTCGTCGCCGTACCAGTTGAGCGGGCCGTCGGGACGACTCTGCATCACGCGGAAGAGCTCCACGTTGTTCTGCGGCGCATCCTTCCCGTCGAGGATGGTCACCGTCGCCTCGATCGTCAGGAATCTCGGTCCCGGATCGAAGACGAAGAGCGTGGTCCGCGGATCGCGCCGCAGCCTCTTCGTGCGCACCCGTGCGGCGGTTCCGCTGCTCCAGATCCGGCCGTCCACGAGGGCGACTCCGACGCGCACCGCCTTGGCGGTGCCGCCGCGGGCGATCGTGATCATCGCCGCACTGTGGTGGTCCTGCAGGAACGCACGCTGCTTATCGTCCAGCTCCATCGATGGCCTCCTCGTCGTTGCTTCAGTCCTACCGGACGAGTGCACGATCGGGCGAGAGGCGGCTCGGCGCAGGATTCAGCGCGGAGTGCGCTCCGCGAGGAGTCCGGCGAGTCGGTCGAGAGCCAGGTGCACCTCATCCACGATCGTGTCCTCGCTGAGGTCGCCGCCTTCCGACGCCGCGTCGCCGAATGCGAGCATCACCGCGCCGACGGCGAGCCGCGCGGTCGGCGCATCCGTCCGCTGCTCCACGATCGAGATGAGGTCGCTGCGGTGCCGGCTGCCCCACTCCATGAGCGTCGACGCAAGCTCCGGGTGGCGCTTGACGATCCCGTGCTTGTGCTTCGCCGGCAGCTCGATCCCGAGGCCAGTGATCAGCGTCACGATGTCGCCCACGAGCGAGCCCTCACTCTCGAGGAACGCGGCACGAGCTTCGTCCGTGATCACGAGCACGGGAAGGCCCAGGATCGCGGCGTTCTTGCTCGGGAAGTAGTTGAAGAACGTGCGCACGGACACATCGGCCGCGGCGCAGATCTCCTCGACCGTCGTATCGGCGATGCCCTTCGCATCCGCCAGCTCGACGGCGGCCTCGCGGATGCGCTCGCGCGTCTCGCGCTTCTTGCGCTCGCGGAGCGAATCCGGCTGCAGGTTCGTCATCGTCTCAATCCGTTCTGCGGGGATGCACCGGCCGGAACTCGTCCGGCCGGTGCACCTCCCATTGTGACGGGTCAGGTGTTGACCCGCTCCTCGAGCTCTGCGATGACCTCGTCATCTGTCTTCTCGGCATCCGTCTTCTCAGCTTCCACCTGCGCGGCGTGCTGGTCGGCCTGCTCCTGCAGCGCAGAGCGCTGACGCAGCGGGGGAGCCTTGAAGAACAGCGACAGCACGAACGCGACGAGCATCACGAGCAGACCGGTCCAGTACACCGGACTCGTCGCCGTGGTGAAGCCGGTGAGGAACTGCACCGTCAGCTGCTTGTCCGCGCCGTTCAGGAACGACGTGTCGCTCATGCTCGAGCTGTCGGATGAGCTGGACGACGAGGTGGCCCTCAGCTTCTTCTCGATCGTCGGCTCGACCTTGTCGACGATCGCCGCGCGCTGCTCGGCGTTCGTGTAGTCGACGGCGAGCTTGCCGTCGATCACGGAGACGCCCGCTTTGTCCGCGGCCTGCTGCAGCGCAGCGGCGGTCGCATCGGGGAGCGCCTTCGCGACCTGCTCCGCGATCACCGAGTCGGCCGCGAGCCGCGGGAGGTGCCCGGCGACGACCTGCGCGTCGACCGCGGCGGTCACCTTCTGGGTGACGGCGACCTTGACGCCGGCGGTCACCTGAGCGGTCGCTTTGTCGAGACCCTCCTGCGTGCCCTTCTCGATCGGGTCGACGATCTTCGACCACATCTGGTCCATGACGCCCTTGTTGTTCGCCTTGTCCGCGACAGCCGGGTTCATCGCGGCGTCCAGCGCGGCGGTCAGCTGCGTCTTGTCGGCCATCGCGGTGTTGATGTGCGTCGGCATGACCGAGAACAGGATCGACAGGAGCAGCGCGGTGCCGAGCGTGCCGCCGATCTGGCGGAAGAACGTGGCGGCACTCGTCGCCACACCCATGTCCCGCGGCTCGACCGCGCCCTGCGTGGCGAGGGTCAGCGCCTGCTGGACCATGCCGAGGCCGAGGCCGACGAGCACCATGATCGCGGACAGCATCCAGATCGACGAGTCGACCCTCAGCATCGTCAGCAGGCCGTAGCCCGCGGCGACCAGCGCGATGCCGATGGTCGGCAGCCAGCGGTACTTGCCTGTGCGGGAGATGAGCTGACCGGACCCGATGGACGAGACCATGAGGCCGAGGACCATCGGCAGCATCGCGAACCCGGATGCGGTCGGGGAGAGGCCGGCGACGATCTGGAGGTAGAGCGGGATGGTGAGCATCGCGCCGAACATGCCGAAGCCGATGAGGAAGCCGAGGCCCGTCGCCATCGAGAACGTGCCGGAGCGGAAGAGCTTCAGCGGGATGATCGCATCCTCGCCCATGCGTCGCTCGATGAGGAGGAATGCGATGAGGCCGAGCGCACCGATGACGTAGCAGGTGATGGATGCGGTCGAGTCCCAGCCCCACGTGCGGCCCTGCTCGGCGACCAGGAGGAACGGCACGAGCGCGACGACGACCGCCGTGGCCCCCCACCAATCGATGCGCGGCTTCGCCCGGTCGCCGATCTTCGGCAGATGCAGGAATGCGAAGACCATGCCGATGGCGATGATTCCGATCGGCACGTTGATGAGGAAGACCCAGCGCCATCCGGTAATGCCGAAGATCTCGCTCGCGCCGGCGAAGACACCGCCCAGAAGCGGGCCGAGGACGGCCGAGACACCGAAGATCGCGAGGAAGAAGCCCTGGTACTTGGCGCGCTCACGCGGAGCGAGGATGTCGCCCATGATGGCCAGCGGCAGCGACATGAGCGCACCCGCGCCGATGCCCTGGAAGGCGCGGAACGCGGCGAGCTCGATCATCGAGGTCGAGAAACTCGACAGCAGCGACCCGACGATGAACACGGCGATGCCGAAGAGGTAGAGCGGGCGGCGTCCGAAGACGTCGGAGAGCTTGCCGTAGATCGGCACCATGATCGTCGACGTGATCATGTAGGCGGTGGTCACCCATGCCTGCTGATCGAGACCGTGCAGGTCGTCGCCGATGGTGCGGATGGCGGTCGACACGATGGTCTGGTCGAGGGATGCGAGGAACATGCCGGCCATCAGGCCGACGATCACCAGCATGATCTGCCGGTGCGTCATGATCGGGGACCCGGGAGTGTGGCGGGATGCGCGCACAGTCCGCGTGGGCGCTGTTGCGGTTGAAGACATCATGTTCCTTCGTAAGATTGCGTACCTACATAATTGCATGCATGCAAGGATGCAGAACACCAATCTGTGCACTCATGCAAAACTCTCAGCGTGCGGAGCCGCGGCGGACGGCTGAGCGAGAGAATCAGCGCCAGAAGTCAGTGAGCGTCGACGCGAGCGAGCGGCCCTGCTCGTAGCCACCACGGGCGGCCTGCAGCCGGGTGGCCGGATCCAGCGCGTTAGCGTCGAAGAGGCCCTGGGTCGACGCATCCGGGAACACCGCCTCGACCGCGCTGCCGCCGCCCTCGAGGTCTGCGACCTGGGCGGCGAGGTCCATGCCCCACTCACGCGGTACGCGCGTCCGCCCGCCGAAAGGGACGAGGATGAGCACGCGGCCATAGCCGGCGGCGAGGTCGGCGTTCTCGCTGCGCCGGTAGCTCCCGTTGAGGTACCGGTTCTCGCCGATCGGGTACGGATTCATCGCGGAGGTGCTCGCCGCCACGGCATCCACGAGGTCGATGCCGCTGTCGCGGTCGAAGACGACCGGATCGCCGGTGCGCGCGTCGACCGCCGTGATCAGCACGCGCTGTGCGGGCCACTCGGAGCCGGGGAGGCGGGCCGCGACCACGCCGCGCCATCGCATCCCGTCCGCACGGTCGGATGCGTCGCGCTCGAGCGCCGCGGTGCCCATCCTGCGCCGCATGTCGGAGGCGTCCGACGCGGACGCGATGATCGCGTCCGACCAGTCGAGGTAGCTCTGACCCGTGACGGCGCCCGCGGGTCCCCGGAGAGGGGAGCCGCCGCGTGCCGGCGCCCGCTCGGCGAGGATCGACGCGTACAGGTCGGCGGGACGGATTCCGCTCGTGACCTGCGCGGCCACGGTCGAACCGGACGACGTGCCGATCACGAGGTCGGCCCGGGTGACGTCGAGGCCGCCGTCCGCGAGGCCGGCGACGACGCCGAGCGCCCAGGCGTTGCCTGCCGCGCCGCCGCCTGCGAGGACGAGGGCGCGCTTGTGAGCGCAACCGGAGCCCACGACATCGAACCGCTGATCCGGCATCGGCCAGTTGCCCGCGGTCGGAGACGTGGACGCGTTGTGAGAGGTGGAGGAGGTGTTCATGGGAGTCGCCTTTCGCGATATGCCTGTCGGCGCTCCCGTGCGACTACCTCAGTCGCAGGATCGTTCCTGCCGGGGGAGCACCCATTGCGGTACTGCGTTCATGGGTCTCACCTCCTGTCGGTCGACAACGATCGGGACGACGTTAGCACGCGTCCCACGTGCGCACTTCTCGGGGTCCTAGCCGCGCTGGGCATTCACGGAACGCGTCAGGAACGGGATGCGGAAGAGGTCGATGAAGAGCCAGAAACCGCCTGCGATGACGAACGGGATGCCGATGAGGAGAGGAGACAGCATCCACCCGCCCCACCAGATGATGTTGAAGGCGATGGCCGACCCCGTCAGCCCCAGGTAGAACCGGTGCGCAGCGACCCCGCCGAGCAGGAGGAAGAAGACGTACGCGATCCCCGCCTCCTTCGCCCGACGTCGACCCGCTCCGGCACGCGGCTCCAGCGGTCCCCACGCCGTGCCGTCCCACCACTGCAGGACCCCGGACGCGTTCGCGTACCAGCCCGCCGGCACCGCCGTCGTGAGCGGCTCCATCACCATCGTCTCCATTGCCGGCGGCTCCATCACCAGGGTCTGAGGCGGCGGCAGATCCGGCGAGAGAGCTTCGTACTCCGCTGCGTGCGAGGGCGCGCCGAGGACGTCGGGCGTCCACATCCGTCCGTCCCAGAACCGGCTGCCCCCGCCCGGCAGCCCGTACCACCCCGCAGGTGCTGTCTCGATCATGTCGCCCTCCTCGCGGCCGTCGGGCCGGGACGATGCTGATCGCAAGCGGCTGCCGACAGGTCGTGAGGACAACCTACGCTTCCGTTCGCGATGTCGGGAGTCCCGATTAGCCTTCGAAGGTGGTCAGCCTCGACGATCTGCGCATCATCGCGGACCGCCTGCCGGGAAGTGAAGAGCGCGCGATGACGGGCGGCGCCGCGTGGTTCGTGCGCCGCAAGCTGTACGCGTGGGAGTGCGCACCGTGGCCGAGTGTCCCGGAGCAGGTGCGCGAGATCATGGCGACGGAGCTCGTGGTGGCCGTGAAGCTCGCCGACGACGTCGAGGCATTCGCCCTCCGCGAGATGGCACCGGACGTGTTCCTGCCGCGGACGACGCCTTGGGGCGAGCCGAAGATCGCCTTCAGGATGCAGCGCATCGACCCCGACCACTTCACCGAGCTCGTCACAGAGTCCTGGCGCGTGCAGGCGCCGAAGTATCTGCGGCGCGAGTTCGACGAAGGGTCCTAGAACAGGGAGGGCGGCAGCGCGCCCTCGTGTGCGAGCAGCCAGCGCTTGGTCGAACGACGCTGACCCGGTGTGCCTCCCGAGTAGCCGCCGAGGCCGTCCGCGGCCACCACTCGGTGGCACGGCACGATGATCGCGATCGGGTTCGCGCCCATGATCGAGCCGATGGCCCGCGCCGGCACCGCACCGCCGCTGCGCGTCGCCAGTTCGCCGTACGTCACCGACTCGCCGTACGCAACCGTGCCGTGGAGCGTGCTCAGCACAGCATTCGTCGGATCGGGTCGAGCGGGAATGGCCACCGGCACATCGAACCGCGTCAGGTCACCGGCGAAGTACGCGGTCAGCTCGCGCAGCGCCTCGGCGAGCACCGGATCGGGGGAGGACCCGGGCGGTTGGGGCACCTGCATCCACCTGACCCGGGTGATCGCGTCGCCGTCGCTCTCGACGCCGATCATGCCGACCGGGGTCTCGAGCATGCCGAAGAACGTCATGCGACGACGCTACGCGGGGGAGCGGACATCCGGACGCGCCGGCGTCAGCCGTCTCACGACATCGAGCACCCTGGCTCAGACGATGAAGCGACCTCGCGCGCCCGGCCGGCTGCTGGGGGCGTGCTGGGGACACGCCGGCCGGGCGGCGGATCAGGGAACGAGTTCCAGAGTGAGTTGCTCGTCCGGTCCGATGGCGTCCCTCCGCGACACAGCCGCGGGCTCGCTCACAGGGTAGAGGCCGGCGGGGGAGTTCGCGGCGTTCATGAGCGCCTCGAGCCACTGGCCGTTCACGGAAGGCGTGCGGCTGCCGTGATAGCGGTAGATCAGAGTGGAGGAGGCGCTCACCCACACGGTGATGTGCCCCCCACCGAGGCTCGCGTCGCCTTTCCATGTGAACGGGAACGCCTCGCCTCGCCGCAGCTTGGTGCCGATCACGATCTGGAGATGGAGCAGGAGTCGGTCGTCGATCTCCGCCCGGGTCGTGGCGTTGTAGTGGAACTTGCCCATCTCCGGCTCCTCTGGGTCGTCGCGACCGCTGGGGCACGGTTACGCGATTCCCATGATAGTTCGGTTCCGTAATATTCGGAGCCGAAATGTGAGGTTTCTCATATTTCGATTTCCGAGTAATGTTCGGTATCGTTCAGGCATGGTCAGTGAAGACGGCGGAGCGACTGTCGACGAGGTCCGCACGCTGACCGATGCAGTCGAGCGCCTGCGACTCGCGGAGGCCCGTCTGGGGCGCCAGAGGGCCGGGCAGTCCGGCCTGAACGACACCGACCGCGCCGCGCTGCGCTACGTGTCGGAGCTGGGGGATGACGGCATCGCGGTCACGCCCAGGATGATCGCCGACCAGCTCCATCTGTCGCCGTCGTCTGTGACGACGCTCCTCGACAGGCTCGTCGCCAAGCGGTTCCTCAGCGTCGGGCCGCATCCGGCCGATCGGCGGAGCAAGCAGGTGGTCACGTTCGATCGCACGATCAAGCCGGATGAGATCGACCCGCTGACGGCCCGCCTGCGGGAGATCTCGGCATCCCTCACCGCCTCGGAGGCGAGCATCATCACGAGCTTCCTCGAGCGCGTCACCGAGGCCGTTCGCAGCCAGACCGCGCGGTTCGACGGTCTCGATCGGAACCGCGCGTAGCTCATTCCGATTCGGGCGCGGGCGTCCGATGGAACACCCAGGCCACCGTGCCCCGCCAGGTGTCGCGCAGCTCGCGGCCGCGCCTCCATTCGCGCCACGTCAGCCAGATGATCACCGCATCGAACACCGTGAGGATCGCGACGCCGACCGACGGCTGCGTGACCATCTCGTAGATCTGGAAGATGAGGAACAGTCCCAGGGCGGCCATTGCCCACGGGTAGATCCTGCGGGAGCCGACGAGCAGCGCGACGACGATCGCGAGCTTCACCACGCCGTGCACCAGGAGGTAGGCCGCGATGAAGGTCTTCCCGCCCGCACTCAGGTGCGCCACGCCGTGCAGCAGCAGATTCGCGAGCAGGTCGTGCGGGTCCTCGGCGAGCTCGGACGCGGTGAGATCTTCGGCGGCGCCGATGAGCTTGGCCGGCGTCACGATGAGCAGCACGACCCCGCCGATCAGCTCCGCCAGTCCGTCGATGCCCTTGAACAGGACGCCGATCAGGAAGACCAGGTCGAGGACGCGCTCCTTCATCGACCCATCCTCCACCGGGTAGCCGTAGCGTGGGTCCATGACACCCGCCGTCACGGAGAGTTCGAAGCGCGGCCGCCCCAATGTGGTCGCGACTCTCTGGCGGTCGACGCATCCCGGCCCGACCCTCGTCGTCACGACGATCGCCCTCGCTCTCGGACTCGCAGTCGGCGTCGGCATCTCGTCGCTCGTCGTCCTCACGGTCTCGGTCTTCTTCGGCCAAGTGTCGATCGGACTCTCGAACGATCTGATCGACGCGCCCCGGGATCGCGTCGCGGCGCGCACGGACAAGCCGCTCGCGCGCGAGCACGCGCCGGTGCGCGCCGCCTGGATCACGGCTGTCGTCGCGGTCGCGGTCGCACTCGGTCTTTCCGCGCTGCTCGGATGGGGGATGGCGGTCGCGCACGCGGTGTTCCTGGCCTGCGGGTGGGCCTACAACGCGGCGCTGAAGTCCACCGTGTGGTCGGCGGCATGCTTCGCCGTGGGATTCGGCGTCTTCCCGTCGCTCGCGACGCTGGCGCTGCCGCAACCCCACGTCGCGCCGGTCTGGGCGTGGATCGCCGGCGCCGCGCTCGGAACCGCGGTGCATTTCTCGAACGTGCTGCCGGATCTGGAGGATGACGAGCTCACCGGGGTGCGCGGACTGCCGCACCGGCTCGGCCGCCGCACCGCGGCCGTCGTCGCCTACGTCGCGCTTGCCGTCGGAGCGATCGTTGTGCGCGTCGGCACGGACGTCGGCGGCACGGCGGGCGTGATCACGACCTGGGTGCTCACAGCCGGCGTGCTCGCACTGGCCGCCTGGGGACTGGTCGTCTCGCTCGTGCGCGAGCCGCGGCGCCTGTCGTTCCGGCTCGTCATGGCCGGGGCGCTGCTGCTGACAGCCGAGGTCGTCGTCGCCACCCGGCTCGGCGCCTGACGTTCCTCACCCCTCGGCGTCGAAGCCCATGGCGTACGCGCGTGCCAGCACGGGGGAGAGCCGCCCGGCGAATCCGCGCACCGCGCCCGAGAGAAGGCGATGGGATGCGGCGCGCCGCCCGCGGCCGAGCGCGGTGTTGAGCCCCGAGATGCGCGCCGCCGTCCGCGCGGACTGCAGGCGACGGCGCTCCCAGACATCGAGCGCCTGCGCGGAACCCGGCTCCGACAGCCATCGGGCGAGCACGGGCGCGAGGGTCGCGGCATCCAGCAGCCCCAGATTCATGCCCTGCCCGCCGATGGGGCTGATCTCGTGCGCGGCGTCGCCGATCACGAAGACGCGCCCGCTGCGCATGCGACGGGAGAGCACACGACGGATGCCGAAGGCCGTCGCATCCTGGATGAGGTCGGCCAGGGGGATGTTCCGCGTGCGCGCGGCCACCGCGGTGCGAAGCGTCTCGACCGCGAGGCCGTCGTCGGCGGTCGCTCGGCCGGTCCACGCGACGAGCCGCCGGCCCCCGCCCGGCAGGGGGAACGACTCGACGACCCCGGCGGAGTCGAGCGTCACGACGGCGAGCCCGTCGGGCTCACCCGTCGGTCCGGGGAGGTCGGCCATGACATAGCGGTCCCGGTAGCTTCGTGCTCGCGGAAGGGCCTCAGGCACCAGACGTCGCCCGCTGACCCCGGCTGCGACGACGACGGCCGATGCCGTGGCGACATCGTCCCCGAAGCGCACCTCGACGCGGTCGATGCGCTCGCTGACGGCATCCACCCGGCGTCCCCGGATCGGAGGCGGCCCATCGTGCGCGAGGGCGGCCTCGGTGATCGCCTGCGGAACCGCCGCCACGAACGGGAATCGCGTGCCGAGGCCGTCGAAGCGCACCTCGCCCAGGACGTCTCCGCTGCGGTCGCGCGCCTGGCCGCGCGGGATGCGGGCCGCGCCGGCGAGGATCCGCTCCGTCACGCCGGACGCCTCCAGAGCCGCGAGCACCGGCGGATGGACACCGATCGCCCGGCTCCCCGCCCCCGCGGTCTCACGGGCCTCGTAGAGCGCGACATCCACCCCGCGGCGCGCGAGCGCGGTGGACACCAGCAGTCCCGCGGGGCCGGCTCCGACGACGATCACGTCGTGATGGCTCATGTGCGCCCCGGCCGATGCACGGCGAGCACGCGGAACGGCCGCGACGTTCGCACCACCCATCCGGGCTGCAGGACCGCGGACAACTCGCCCGGTGTGAACGAGCGACGGATGCTGCGCAGACCGTCCGTGCGCAAGTACGACCCCGGCGCGATCGGTGTGATCCCGACCGCATACGCCGTGTAGGCGAGCGAGGTGCGGCGGATGTCGGAGTGCGCGCAGAGCGCCGTCGTCAGCGATGCAGAGTCGTCGAGGAATCGGCGGAGGTCGTGCTCGTCGAGGTGGTGAAGCACGTGGTTGGAGATCACGACATCGAAGGTCGCCCCCTCGGCGACCAGACGCCGGCTGTCGGCGACGCGGTACGCGACGCCATCCATCGGTCGGGTTGTCGCGACCGCCCGTTCGTCCGGATCGACGCCGAGCCCTGTGAGCTGGAATCCATCGTGCTGCGCCGCCCGCACGACGCGCCGCAGCACGTCGCCGGCCCCGCATCCGAGATCGAGGATCGTCGCCGGACGCTCCAGCGCCGCGAGCGTCGGTCGGATCAGGTCCCGGTACGTGCGTCCCCATCCCGCCACGACGCGGTTCGTGATCGCGAACCGGTCGAGGGTGCGGCGCAGACGGACGGGGTCGCAGTCCGGGTCGTCCATCATCTCGCGCAGCTGCGCGTCGCGGACAGCGAGGTTCACGGCGCATCCCGGCGCGTGAACCTGGCCGTCTCGACCGTCAGCCCCGGCCCGAATGCGAGGCCCATGATGCGCGCGCCGTCGCCGAGCGAGGGGTCGGCGAGCACCCGGCCGAGGATGAACAGGATGGTGGCGCTGGACATGTTGCCGTACTCCCGCAGCACCGAGCGAGACGTCGTCATGGCGCTGTCGGGCAGCTCGAGCCCCGACTGCACCCGATCGAGCACGCTTCTCCCGCCGGGGTGCACGGCCCAGGCATCGGTCGTCTCCGAGCCGCCCGCGGCCTCCACGGCGGCACGGATCTCGCGCCCGACGATCCGCGGCACCTCCGCTGTGAGGACCATCTCGAAGCCCTCGTCGCCGATCGTCCAGTCCATGGCCTGCTCGCCCTCGCTCGTGATGGCGGTCGTGAACGCGTCCGCCTCCAGGCGGGCTCTCGTCGTGCGGGAGACGTCCGAGGTCACGACGGCGGCGGCCGCTCCGTCCGCGAACACGGAGGATGCGACGATCTGGTCGGGCTCGCTCGACGAGCGGATGTGCAGCGTGCACAGCTCGGCGCAGCACACGAGGACGATCGCGCCGGGCTGGGCCTCGCAGATGCGCGCCGCGGCCCGCAGAGCGGGGAAGGCGGCGGCGCATCCCATGAATCCGATGTGGTAGCGCTCGGCACTCGTGGGGATGCCGAGGTCCCTCACGAGCCGGAAGTCGGGTCCCGGGGCGAAGAACCCGGTGCAGGACGCCGTGACGACGTGGGTGACCTCGGATGCGTCGATCCCGGCCCGTGCGAGCGCGTCCGTCGCGGCGGCCGCGAACAGCGACGGCGCCTCGCGACGGTAGAACGCGTTGCGCGCACCGGTCGTCGGCCGCTGCATGCCGGACGCCGGGCTGAGGAAGATGCCTCCCTCCGGCGTGTGGAGGTCCGGGATGACGGTATGGCGGAAGTCGATCGCGGACTGATCGAACGCGGCGTGGATGAGGCGTCCCGCCAGGCGGCTGATCCCCGGCTGGGCGGCGAAGAAATCACGCGCCTCGGACTGGGCCAAGCGTGTCGCCGGAACCGCTGTGCCGATGGAGAGGATCGCTGCGGGCATGGCTCACGCTAACGCGCCGTGGGGGGTGTCGAGCGGGATTGACGGGGATTCGACGGGTTGGCGCTCGTTCGAGCCGACGCGCTGTCGACGTACCTCCTGCGTTTGAAGGATAAAATGGGCTCGATCGGGGATCGAAGGCGGGCCCTGGCCCGGAGCAGAAGGGCGGCCCGTGGGCAGGTTCATCTACGAGAACGACACGAGACTCGACATCGACGATCGGGTCCTGCTTCACCTGCAGAGTGTCATCGGCACGAAGCTGAGACGGAGCGAGGCGTTCACCTTCAACTGGACCGTCGATCGCAGTCTCGGCAGCGGCAGGACGACCGTCTGGTTGCATCCTCACTCCTCGATCGTCTTCAGCTACTCGGGGAGCCGCCGTGCGCAGCTCAATCGCAAGTGGCTCGAGGCCCTCATGTTCGCCGCCAACTCCCCGGCGGGTCTCCACCTCGTCCCCGAGCCCGTCGACCTGCCGGGTGAGCCGGCGTCCGACGACGAGAGCGCGGTTCCCGTCTAGCGTTGCCCGCGGCCTCCGCTCGGCCCGAGTGGCGCGCCGGCATGCTCCGCACGTGCGGCGACACCTGAGTCGAAGCTGACCTTCGTCGCGTCCTCCGCGACGTCTCCTCGTCGACCGCCGCCTCATGGCGCCGCGGGCGCGCGAGAGCGTGGATCCACCCTCCGAAGAACTTCGGTACTTGGTGTTGCTATCTACCGGTACTCAGTGTTACTGTCTACTGGTAGTCAACAACACTGAGTAGCAGATCGAGAGAGGGGGGACCTCATGGGCAAACAGGACACCGAAATGCTCAAGGGCGTTCTCGAAGGAATCGTCCTGGCGATCCTCTCGACGCGTCCCGCATACGGGTACGAGATCACTGCCGAGCTTCGCGACCGCGGGTTCGCGGACATCGTCGAGGGCACGATCTACGCCGTCCTCGTGCGAATCGAGCAGAAGAAGCTCGTCGACGTCGAGAGGGTGGCATCGGAGAAGGGTCCGCCGCGCAAGGTGTACTCGCTCAACACGCAAGGACGCGAACAGCTGGAGGAGTTCTGGGGGAGCTGGAACTCGCTTGCGGGTCGCATGACACGAATTCAGCAGGAACACACCGAAGGGAAGAACTGACATGGCCAACTGGATTGAGACTCTGACGGGCTCGCTGGAGCAGAAGAAGCAGTACAAGCAGTACAAGGCCCGTCTCGACGCCCTCCCCGAGCCCTACGGCTCGGCGGCGAAGGCCGTCCAGCGGTACTTCATGTACTCCGGCGGCATCACCGACGGCGACACGCTCATGAAGATGATGGGCGACCAGGTCGACATGTGGGAGCGCGCCGCCGCCGACGGAACTCCACTGCGCGAGATCGTCAGCGACGACCCGGTGGCATTCGCCGACGAGGTCGCCGCCTCCTACACGGGCAAGCAGTGGATCGACAAGGAGCGGGCGCGCCTGGTGAAGGCGATCGACGAGGCCGAGAAGGAGGCGCGCTCATGACCGCGGACGTCGCGATCCATGTGCAGGGACTCGAGAAGTCCTACAAGGACCTGCACGTGCTGAAGGGCGTCGACTTCGACGTCGCACGGGGAGGGATCTTCGCGCTCCTCGGTTCGAACGGGGCGGGCAAGACCACGGTCGTCCGCATCCTCTCCACTCTCCTGAAGCCGGATGCGGGCACCGCGTCGATCGCGGGCTACGACGTCGCTGCGCAGGCGCAGAAGGTCCGCGAGACCGTCAGCCTCACCGGTCAGTTCGCCGCCGTCGACGAGGTGCTCACCGGCCGGGAGAACCTCGTTCTCATCGCCAAGCTGCGTCACCAGAAGGATCCGGGCGGAATCGCCGACGCGCTCCTCGCCCGGTTCTCGCTGACGGAGGCAGGCTCTCGCCGGGTGGGGACGTACTCCGGGGGGATGCGCCGCCGACTCGACATCGCGATGAGCCTCATCGGCCGCCCGTCGGTGATCTTCCTCGACGAGCCCACGACCGGGCTCGACCCGGCGGCGCGCAACGAGGTGTGGGACGCCGTCCGTGAGCTCGCGAGCAGCGGGACCACGGTGCTGCTGACCACGCAGTACCTCGAGGAGGCCGAGCAGTTGGCTGACCGCATCGCGATCCTGCACAAGGGCACGATCATCGTCAACGGCACACTCGCCGAGCTCAAGCAGCTGCTGCCGCCGGCGAAGGTCGAGTACGTCGAGAAGCAGCCCAGCCTCGAGGACGTGTTCTTCGCCCTCACCGGCGAGGCGGACGCGGCCGAGCAGGAGACCACAGGCGGTATCGAGAAGGATGCCGCCGCCACACGGAAGGAAGGGCGATGACCACGCACACCATCGGCGACACCGCCGTGCTCACCGGCCGGTCGCTGCGGCACATCCTGCGCAGCCCCGACACCATCATCACCACCGCGGTCACGCCGATCGCATTGATGCTGCTGTTCGTGTACGTGTTCAGCGGGGCCATCGACATCGGGAGCGCGAAGGGGTCGTACATCGACTACATGCTGCCCGGCATCCTGCTGATCACGATCGCATCGGGCATCGCCTACACGGCGTACCGCCTGTTCATGGACCTGCAGAGCGGCATCTTCGAGCGGTTCCACTCGCTGCCGATCGCGCGCTCCGGCGTGCTGTGGGCGCAGGTGCTGACGTCGCTCGTGGCCAATCTCGTGTCGGTGGCGATCGTGATCGGCGTCGCGCTGATCATGGGCTTCCGCACCGGGGCGAGCGTGGCCGCATGGCTCGCCGTGGCCGGCATCCTCGTGCTGTTCACACTGGCGCTCACATGGCTGGCCGTGATCGCCGGGCTCTCGGCGAAGACCGTGGACGGTGCGAGCGCCTTCGCCTACCCGCTGATCTTCCTGCCCTTCATCAGCTCGGCGTTCGTGCCGACGGAGAGCATGCCCGGACCCGTGCGCTGGTTCGCGGAGAACCAGCCGGTCACGTCGATCGTCGACACGACTCGCGCGTTGTTCGCCGGACAGCCCGTGGGCAGTGACATCTGGGTGGCGCTGGCGTGGTGCGTCGGCATCCTCATCGTCGGCTATGCCGTCTCGATGTCGCTGTACCGTCGCAAGATCAGCTGATGAATCGAGTGGCGACGGCCCACATCCGATTCCGGATGCGGGCCGTCGTCGTCGTGCGCTCCGGGTCGAGTAGCGTCCGGCATCGCCGCCGTGCCACCATGGCGGTGCCCTAAGAGGAGGAACCATGACCGCAGCAGACAGCGCCCGCATGCATGAGGTGTCCGACGAGACGGCGGCCATCGTCGACCTCGTCCTCGAATACTCGCGCAACCGGCTCCTCGCGCAGGACACACCGCTCGACAAGCCGCTTCCCGCTGCCGAGCTCGTCCGGCTCGCCGGGCGCACCATCAGCGAGCAGGGCATCGGCGCCCGCAAAGCCCTCGGGATCTTCGAGCACGTCCTCGCGCCGGCGTGCATCTCGATCGACGACCCCGGGTACCTGTCATTCATCCCGGCCGCGCCGACGAAGGCTGCGGCCGCCTTCGACGTCGTCGTCTCCGCGAGCGTCCTCTACGGGGGTTCGTGGCTCGAGGGCGCCGGTGCCGTGCACGCCGAGAACGAGGTGCTGCGCTGGCTCGCCGCCGAGTTCGGGCTTCCCGAGGGCGCCGGCGGCGTCTTCGTCCAGGGTGGCACGCTCGGCAACCTCTCCGCCCTCGTCGCTGCGCGCGACGCGGCCCGCCGCAAAGGCAAGAACCCCGAGCGATTCGCGATGGTGTGCAGCGTGGAGGCCCACTCGTCGAACAAGTCCGCGGCCAAGGTCATGGACGTCGACGTCATCGCCGTGCCTGTCGGAGAAGACGGCATCCTGCGTGCCGACGCCGTCCGTGCGGCGCTCGAGGAGCACGGCGACCGCGTCTTCGCCGTGGTTGCGACAGCCGGATCGACCAATTTCGGCATCGTCGACGACATCGCCGGCATCGCCGCGCTCAAGGACGAGTTCGATTTCTGGCTGCACGTCGACGGCGCATACGGGCTCGCCGGGATGCTGTCGCCCCTCACCCGCTCCCTCTTCGCCGGCGTCGAACGGGCCGACTCGCTCGTCGTCGACCCGCACAAGTGGCTGTTCGCGCCTTTCGACGCGTGCGCGCTGATCTACCGCGATCCTCAGCTCGGGCGCATCGCGCACACCCAGCACGCCGAGTACCTCGACACACTCACGGAGACCGAGGACTGGAGCCCGTCCGACTTCGCCATCCACCTCACCCGTCGCCCGCGCGGACTGCCGCTGTGGTTCTCGCTCGCGACTTACGGGGCGGGCGTGTACCGAGATGCGGTCAGCCACGGCATCGAGATGGCCCGGCGGATTGCGGACGAGATCGAGAGCCGCCCCGAACTGAGTCTCGTGCGCCGGCCGATGCTGTCGGTCGTCGTCTTCGAACGCGAGGGCTGGACGAAGGAGGATTACAACCGGTGGTCCGCCCGGCTGCTGGACGATCAGATGGCCTTCGTCACTCCGAGCTCGCATGCGGGCCGCACCAACGCCCGCTTCGCGATCCTCAACCCGCGCACGACGTTCGAGCGGCTGGTCGGGATCCTCGACACGATGAGGTGAGCGCCGGGCCGGGCTCCGCCGAGGATCGATAGCATGGTACGCATGACGACTTCGCCCCAGTCCGCCCCCCTGACGCTTCTGACGGTCCCCGACGACAAGAACCTCCTCGCGGTCGCCGACTCCGCAGGTTCGTGCTGCGGCGGCGACAGCTGCTGCATCGGCTGACCCTCGACGCGCCGGCCATGACCGACGAAGACCTCCACATCACGCCGCGGGTCAACCGCATCCTCACCTCCGAAGAGGCGATCTACGGTCTCATCCTCGTGTCGGGCATGATCGTGGCCAGCGCCGCGGCACAAGGCACCGCGTGGGACACCTTCATCGCGGTCGTGGTGACTGTCATCGTATTCTTCGCGGCGCACGTGTACGCCGGGGCCCTCGGGCGCCTGGCCGCGACCAACGGCCACGCAGGAGTGCGGGCCAGCTTCGGCGCTGCCGCGAAGCATTCCAGCGGAATGCTGTACGCCTCGCTGCCGCCGCTCGTCATCCTGCTGCTCGGCGCCACCGAACTCATCGAGGACACGACGTCCCAGTGGGCGGCCCTCATCGCCGACACCGTGCTGCTCGGCGCCCTCGGCTGGATCGCCGTCGCGCGCTGGAGCACGCACTGGGGTCCCCGCCTCCTCAGCGCCGTCGTCACGGCTGCGTTCGGCGGCGTGCTGATCCTGCTGAAGGCCGTCGTCACGCACTGAACCGGGCTGCCTGGCGGTGTCGGGGCACGGTGGCACACTGGAGCCATGCCCGAGTCCCCCGAAGTGCAGGCGCTGGCGGACGAGCTCGCCGAACGGCTCGACGGTCGGCGGTTCCTCGGCGGCGAGCTCGAGGAGTTCCGCGTCCTCAAGACACGCGCGAGGCCGCTCACGCAGCTGGAGGGCCGCACAGTGACCGGGGTGCGCCGCTACGGCAAGCACGTCGATCTCGCCACCGACGACGGCGGGGGCCCGCACCTCGTCATCAGCTTCGGCCGCGCGGGATGGGCGGCCTGGGACCCGGTGACGGCCGAGGCGCCGGCGCCGGTCGTCGCGCACCTGGCGTTCGACGGCGCACAGCTGGAGCTGACGGATGCCGGCGAGTGGCTGTCGCTCGGAGTATCGGTCGTCGACGATCCGGCGGAGGTGGGATCGATCGCCAAGCTCGGCGCCGACCCCCTCGACCCGTCATACACCCGGCGCGACTTCGACAGCGTCGTCGGCTCTCGGCGCAAGCAGCTCAAGGCTCTGCTGCAGGAGCAGGAGTCGATCGCCGGCATCGGCAACGCCTATTCCGATGAGATCCTGCACACGGCGAAGATCGCTCCGCTCGCACACGCGGCGGCGCTGACGGGTGACGAGCGAGACCGGCTGTTCGCATCCGTGGTGTCGGTGATGCGGGATGCGACGCAGGCCCGGCGCGGCATCCCCATCGCGGACCTCAAGTCGGCCAAGGTCGCCGCGATGCGGGTCCACGGGCGCACCGGTGAGGCATGCCCGGTGTGCGGGACGACGATCCTCGACATCCCGGGCGGCACAGGCTCATCGAGTGGCCAGTACTGCCCGTTCTGTCAGGGCGGCGTGGCCTGACACCCCGCGCGGGGTTCAGCGCGTGGGCGAGAGGAGCGCGTCGGCGAGCTCGGGAGAGAGTCCGGGCACGTCGTCGAGCGGCACGGCGAGCGCCTGCAGCGTGCGGCTGAAGTAGTTCCGCGCGGCGGCCGCGAGGGTGATGTCGACGATCTGCCGGTCGCTGAATCCGAGGTCGCGCAGCTCCCGGCTGTCCGCGTCGGTCATGGACGCGGCATCCGTCGAGAGCTTCTCCGCGTACGCCATCACCGCGACATCAGCGGGGGAGAGGCCCGCGTCGCGGTAGTCGACTGCGGCTCTCTGCAGCTGCTGCTCGTCCATTGCATGGGCGCGGAGCGTCTTGCGCCCGTGCGCGAGCAGGCAATGCTGAGATCGGATGCCGCGGGCTGCTCCCAGCGTCGCGAGCTCATAGGTGCGCACCCCGATGGAGGGCACGATCGCGCGGACGAGCGCCTCGAATGCCTGATGCGCCTCGGGGTTGATCGCCATCGCCTTCGTATGGGCGAAGACGAATCCATCGCTCTCGATGTCTCCGGCGTACATGTCGGCGACATGTCCCGCTGCGTCCGATTCGGCTGGGGGGATGACGATCATCGCTGTCTCCTTCGGCTCCGGAGATCACGCTAGGACGCCGGAGCCGAAGGCGACAGTGGTCTTTCAGTGCGCGACGAGCTCGCCCTCGGCCGGCGCTCCGATCTGGTCTGCCGGCTTGCGGACGAGGAAGGCGCCCACGAGCAGCGGCAGCGACAGGATGGCGGCCGTGAGGAAGGCCGCCTGAGTGCCGGCCGCCTGCGCGGCGACGGAATCCGCGCCCGCGGCGGTGGCAGCCGCGGATGCGGCCGCCATGACACCGAACATGAGTGCGATGCCTGCGGCGCCGGCCACCTGCTGCACGGTGCCGAGGACGGCCGATCCGTACGAGTAGAAGCGCGGCTCGAGCGACCCGAGGGACGCCGTGAACAGCGGGGTGAACGACAGCGCCAGCCCGATCGAGAGCACGGTCTGCGCCACGGCGATCACCCACACCGGCGTCGCCGCCGTGAACGTCGTGTAGAACCACAACATCCCGCTCGTGACCACGGCACCGGGCACGAGCAGGACCATGGTCCCCCAGCGGTCGTAGATGCGTCCGATGACGGGGCCGGTGAGGCCCATGGCGAGAGCCCCCGGCAGCACCACGAGACCGGTCACGAGCGGCGTGACCTGGAGGACGTCCTGCAGGTAGAGCGGAACGATCGTGATGGCGCCGAAGAACGCCATCGACATGATCGCCATCTGCGCGATCGAGAGCGTGAAGTTCGAGCTCTTGAAGACGCGCAGGTCGAGGAGGGCGTCGTCCTTGCGCTGCAGGATCACCTGCCGCCAGCCGAAGAGGCCGAGCGAGAGGACGCCCACCGCGAGCGACACCACGAGCGTCGTGGTGGATGCAGCGGCGGCCGCCGCCGCATCCGCTCCCGTGCCGCCTGCGCCCGCACCCAGCTGGCTGAGTCCGAACACGAGGCCGCCGAAGCCCAGCGCCGACAGGATCACCGACAGCACGTCGATGGGCGCGCGCGTCGTCTCTCCGAGGTTGTGGATCCAGCGCGCGCCGACGGCGAGCACGACGACCGCGATCGGGAGGACGAGACCGAAGATCCAGCGCCACTCGAAGCTGTTCAACAGCGCGCCGGCGAGCGTCGGGCCGATCGCCGGGGCCAGCGATATCACGATGCTGACACGGCCCATCATGCGTCCGCGGATGGCCGGCGGTACGACGGTCATCAGCGTCGTCATGAGCAGCGGCATCATGATCGCGGTGCCCGAGGCCTGGACGACGCGGGCGACCAGGAGCACAGGGAACCCGGGCGCGAGGAACGCGATGAGCGTGCCGAGTGAGAAGAGTCCCATCGCGGCGACGAACATCGTGCGCGTCGTGAAGCGGCGGAGCAGGAAGCCGGTGATCGGGATGACGACCGCCATGGTCAGCATGAACGCCGTGGTCAGCCACTGCGCGGCCAGCGCCGTGATGCCGAGGTCGGTGATGAGGTGCGGGATCGCGACGCCCATCGTGGTCTCGTTGAGGATGGCGACGAACGCGGCGGCGAGGAGCAGCCACACCACGCGGCTCTCCTCGGGACCGAGCGTCGGAGCGGCGGCTTGCGACGTGGGAATGCTTCCCGTTCCCGGCGTCGTTTCGGTGGCGGCCATGGGTCGTCCCCTCTGCAGAGTTCTCGCGTGGTCGCGCCGATGCAGCGACGCGCGTGAAAGGTAATGGGCCGCGATAAGCGGCACGTAGCAACCTAACAGTGGCATCCGACATCGCATTCCGACTTTCGTGAAACGATTCCGTCATGACCACACCGCCCTTGCGTCACTCCGTGCGGATCCGATTCCTGTTCTCCCTCGCCCTCGGCGCGGGCGCGGGAATCACCGTGGGGACGCAGCTCGGTCTGGCTGCGGGACTGTTGACCGGCTGGGCGTTCCTCGCCATCGTGAACGTGGCGTGGATCCTCATCTTCGTGTGGAACATGGATGCCGCGCGCACCCGCGAGTATGCGATCGCTGAGGACCCCGGACGGGCCTCGGCGCGCCTGATCTCGCTGGTCGGCTCGGTCTCGAGCCTCGCCGCCGTGGTCTTCGTCGTCGTCCAGGCGAAGCACGCCGTGGGACCGGAGTCCTTCGAGCTCGCCGGGATCGCGGTGCTGAGCGTGGCGGCATCCTGGAGTCTCATCCAAGTGGACTACATGCTCCATTACGCACGTGTCTACTACGCGGAGCCGGTGGGCGGCATCTCGTTCAATCAGGACGAGGATCCGATGTACTCCGACTTCGCGTACTTCTCGGTCGGCCTCGGGATGACCTATCAGGTTGCGGACACAAACGTGCGATCGAATGAGGTCCGGCGGATCGTCGTCGCCCAGACGCTGCTCGCCTACCTGTTCGGCGCCGTCATCCTGGCGACCGTCATCAACCTCGTGACGGGATTGAGTTGACCTGGGTGACGGGGCCGATCGCCGGCCCGGCGCGCGTCGCGCCACCGTATTGGAAGAGGGGAGCTCTCTGATGGCCATGGGACACCCCGGCGGGGGCGGAGCCGCATTCCGCGGAGTGGATGCGCGCGCCCAGCGCGCGGCGAACGCCGCAGCCCCGCAGATCAAGGATCTCGGCAAGCGGGCCGTCAACCTGTTCCGCCCCTACCGCGGCCGCATCGTCTTGACCGCCATGCTCGTGATCGCGGGCGCCGCGATCGCCGTCATCCCGCCGCTCATCGTGCTGCGGGTCTTCGACGACGCCCTGTTCCCGACGGACGGCGGGGGTGTGGACCTGCCCCTGCTCTTCCGGCTCGTCGCCGCGATGATCGCGCTGTTCCTCGTCTCCGCGGGGCTCGGAGTGGTGCAGACCTGGCTCACCTCGACGGTCGGCAACTCCGTCACGGGCGACCTCCGGGTGGGGCTGTTCGACCACCTGCAGTCGATGGAGCTCGGCTTCTTCACCCGCACGAAGACCGGCGCGGTGCAGTCCCGACTGCAGAACGACGTCGGCGCCGTCGCCGACGTGCTCACCAACACCGTCACGAGCATCCTCGGCAACACCGTCACCGTCGTCGCATCCCTCGTCGCCATGATCCTCATCGACTGGCGGCTGACGATCATCGCGGTGATCATCATGCCGGTGCTCGCCGTCGTCCAGCGGCGCGTGGGACAGGTGCGCGCGCGCATCGCCGCGCAGACGCAGGAGTCGCTCTCCGAACTCACCGCCATCACCCAGGAGACGCTGAGCGTCTCGGGCATCCTGCTGTCCAAGTCGTTCAACCGTCAGCAGGCCGAGGGCGACCGCTACCGTGCCGAGAACCGCAACCAGGTACGGCTGCAGGTGCGCCGCGCGATGAGCGGCCAGGGCTTCTTCGCCCTCGTCGGGGTCATCATGGCCAGCGTCCCGGCCGTCATCTACCTGGTGTCGGGCATCATCCTCGCGAACGGGAACGCCGTGATCACCGCCGGCACCATCGTCGCCTTCACCACGGTGCAGGCACGGCTGCTGCAGCCTCTCATGGGCCTCATGCGGGTCGCCCTCGATCTTCAGACGTCGCAGGCGGTGTTCGCCCGCATCTTCGAGTACATGGACCTGGTGCCGGCCATCGCCGACGACCCGGATGCGATCCGCGTCGAGGATGCGCCGGGGCCTGCCGGGAGCGTCGAGTTCCGCGACGTCTCGTTCCGGTATCCGGATGCCGGCGGCTCACCCCGGCCCACCCTGGACCGGGTCTCATTCCGCGTCGAGCCGGGACAGCACGTCGCCTTCGTCGGGCCGAGCGGCGCCGGCAAGACCACCGTCCTGTATCTGACGCCGCGACTGTACGAGGCCAGCGGCGGGAGCGTCATGTTCGCAGGCGCCGACGTGCGCTCGCTCGTGCATCAGTCGATCATCGACCACGTCGGCATCGTCACCCAGGAGACGTATCTGTTCCACGCGACCATCCGCGAGAACCTGCTGTATGCGAAGCCTGATGCGACGGACGACGAGCTGGTGGCGGCCTGCACAGCAGCCAATATCCACCACGTCATCGCCGGGTTCGCCCAGGGCTACGACACGGTCGTGGGTGAGCGCGGCTATCGCCTCTCCGGCGGGGAGAAGCAGCGCATCGCGATCGCGCGCGTGCTGCTGAAGGACCCGCCGGTCCTGCTCCTCGACGAGGCGACGTCCGCCCTCGACACCGTCTCCGAGCGGGTCGTGCAGGAGGCGCTGGATGCCGCGGCCCGCGGCCGCACGACCATCACGGTCGCGCACCGCCTGTCGACGATCGTGGATGCCGACGTCATCCACGTGGTCGACGGCGGCCGCATCGTGGAGTCCGGGACGCACGGCGAGCTCCTCACGCGCGGCGGCCTGTATTCGGCGCTCGCCGCCGAGCAGCTGGCGGCCTCGCGCATCGAGGGAGCCTGACCCGGGTCAGTCGAGGGCGAGGAGCTCGTCGACTCCCCGGGGGGCGCCGGGACGAGCTGCGAGCTCGCGCACGAACGCGTCGAGGAGCGCGCGGTATTCCGGATCAGGATGCGTCCGAGCGATCTCGAGCAGCGGCGGAAGGTCGAGACGGAAGATGAGGGCGACACGGCCGGCGGACGCGGCATCCCATCCCCGCTCGTCGAGCACCGCCACGCCCCCCGCCAGCGCGTCCAGGTAGTCGCGGAGGATCGGCAGCTCGGCCTTGCGCTGCGTGATCGACGTGCCGTCGGCGCGCTCGCGCCATTCGACGACGACGTCCGGGATGACGTCGAACGCCTGCGCCCGCGTGTACAGCAGCTGCGCGACGACCTGGTCCTCGTAGGCGCGCCCCTCGGGGAAGCGCAGGCCGTCCCAGAGCTCCGTGCGCGCGACCTTCGACCACGCCACGATGTTGCCGGCGGCGGCCGGGTGCGTCGCGAGGGTGACGCCGTGACGCTCCGGATCGGTGGATGCCGTCACCCATGGCTGCACCTCACCGGCGCGATAGCCGCCGTCGACGTCGGGGCGGAGCCGCACGTAGGCTCCGACGACGAGGTCGCTCCCCGTCGAGGTCACGGTCCCCACGAGCCGCTCGAGCGCACGCGGACGCAGGACGTCGTCGGCGTCGAGAAAGCCCACATACGGCGTGTCGACCAGATCCAGCCCGGCATTGCGGGCGGCGCCGAGCCCGCGCGACTCGGCGTGCCGGATGACGCGGATGCGGTCGTCCTCCGCCGCCGCGTTCTCGAACACGGTGCTCGTGACATCGGCGGATCCGTCGTCGACGAGGATCGCCCTCCACTCCGCGAACGTCTGTTCGCGCAGGGAGGCGACCGCGGTGGCGGCGAAGGCGCCGACGTCGCGGCCGGGCACGATGACGGTCACGACGGGGCGGCTCACGCGCCCGATCCTACGGGGACCCGCCGACGGTGCGGCGCGCCGCCGTCACATCCCGCCGACGGCGGCGACGGATGCGGCGACGGCATCGGCCACGTCATCCAGCGATGCCCGCAGCCCATGCGGCAGCGTGAAGCGCACGGCCGTCTGCGCGATCTCCGGAGCGATGCCGAGGGCGACCAGGACGTGCGACGGCTCGTCGCTTCCCGCGGCGCAGGCCGATCCGCTCGACGAGACGACTCCGCGGCGCTCGAGCTCCAGAAGCACCGCCTCGCCGCTGGTGCCCTCGAACGTGAAGCTCGCGGTGCCGGGCAGGCGGTGCAGCGGGTGGCCCGTCGACCGCGCCGTGGGCACGAGGGCGAGCACGCGTTCGATGAACATGTCGCAGATCGCACGGACGGCGGCGGCATCCTCCGTCCGCTCCGCCTCGGCGAGCTCCAGCGCGGTCGCGAGCCCGACGGCACCGGCGACATCCTCGGTGCCGCTGCGGCGCCCGCGCTCCTGCCCGCCGCCGTGCAGCAGGGGTTCGAGCGGGATGCGACCGCGGACGGCGAGCATGCCGGTGCCCTTCGGCGCGCCGACCTTGTGCCCGGCGATCGCGAGGGAGTCGGCATCCGTCCCCGCCAGCGGCAGCCAGCCGGCCGCCTGCACCGCGTCGAGATGGAACGGGATGCGTCGCTCCCGCGCCGCGGCGGCCAGTGCCGGCGCATCCTGCACGGTGCCGATCTCGTTGTTCGCGTAGCCGAGCGCGACGAGTGCGGTGTCGTCGCGCAGCGCCGCGGCGAGATCGCCGGGGGAGACCGTGCCCGTCGCGTCGACCGGCAGCATCGTCACGTCGAAACCGTGCACGCGGCCGAGGTAGTCGACGGACTCGAGGATCGACTCGTGCTCGATAGGCGACGTGATCACATGCCGTGCGCCTCGGTTCATGGCGGCGGCGATCGAGATGCCCTTCACCGCGAGGTTGTTCGCCTCCGTGCCTCCGGATGTGAAGACGATGTCGCCGGGACGCATCCCGACGACCCGCGCGACGCGGGTGCGGGCGTCGGCGAGCGGCGCCGCCGCCTCCTCACCGACGGTGTGGTGGCTCGACGGGTTGCCGAATGTGCGCGTCAGGAACGGCAGCATCGCGTCGAGCACCTCCGGCCGCACCGCCGTCGTCGCCGCGTTGTCGAGGTACAGCACGTCAGTCGCCGATGCGGATGTCGAGGCCGAGGTCGAGCGCTCGCGCCGAGTGGGTCAACGCGCCCACCGAGATGACGTCGACGCCCGTCTCGGCGATCGCGCGGACCGTGTCGAGGTTCACGCCGCCCGATGCCTCCACCGTCGCGCGCCCGGCGACCTGCGCCACCCCGGCGCGGAGGTCGTCGAGCGAGAAGTTGTCGAGCATGATCGTGTCGATGTCCGCCGCGAGCACGGGCTCGATCTGGTCCAACCTGTCGACCTCCACTTCGACGTGGGTCGTGTGAGGCAGACGCCGGAGCGCCTCGCGCAGGGCAGCGGTGAGGTCGGCGCCACCGGACTGGAGGACGGCGAGGTGGTTGTCCTTCGCCATCACGGCATCCGACAGCGAGAACCGGTGGTTGTGTCCGCCGCCGCAGGCGACCGCGTGCCGCTCGAAGGCGCGCAGACCCGGCGTGGTCTTGCGGGTGTCCACGATCCGGGCACGCGTGCCGGCGATCTCGGACACGTAGCGGGCCGTCAGCGTGGCGATGCCCGACATCCGCTGGGTGAAGTTCAGGCCGATGCGTTCGGCGGTGAGCATCGCGCGGGCGGGTCCCTCGACCACAGCGAGCGTGTCGCCCGGGGCGAACGTGCCGCCGTCGGCGACGTGGAGCTCGACGCGGATCGCCGGGTCGGTGAGCCGGAACGCCGCCTCGAACACCTCGCCGCCGCTGAACACGCCGTCCTCTCGGGCGACGAGCTCGGCTCGAGCTGTGGCACCCGCCGGGATGAGGGCCTCCCCGGTCAGGTCGCCCCACGGCGCGTCCTCGTCCAGCGCGGCGGCGACCACGCGATCGATGGTCGAGCGAGTCAGCATCAGCGGGCTCCGATGGATTCGAGAACGGATGCGTCGACATCCGCGCGGGGGACGTCGTCGCTGCGGAAGTGCGCGCCGACCGACTCCCTGCGGGCGAGGGCGGCGGAGACCATGCGCTGCGCGACGAGCAGAAGGTTGTCGTCCTCGAGCTCCTCCACGGTGTCGTGGTCTCGCGGCTGGCCACGCCAGGCGGCAATGACGGATGCCGCGTGCCGCAGGCCCGCAGCATCCCGCACCAGTCCCGCATCGGCCCACATGAGCTCCTGCAGAGCCGCGCGCGAGAATCCTTCCGTCTGACCCGCGAGCCCGCATTCGCTTCCCGAGCCCGCACTCGAACGGCGTGAATCGGGTGTGGGCTCGGAACCCGGGTGCGGGCTCGCGGATGCCGTGCTCGTCGAACGCGCGATCGCGTCGCCGGCCCGGGCTCCGAACACGGCGCCCTCGAGCAGGGAGTTGGATGCGAGGCGGTTCGCGCCGTGTACCCCGGTGCGTGCGACCTCGCCGACGGCGTACAGGCCGGGGATGCTCGTGCGCCCGTCGAGGTCGGTGACGAACCCGCCCATGAGGTAGTGCGCGGCCGGCGCCACGGGAATCTGCTCTCGCGTCCAGTCCCAGCCGCGCTCGCGCACGGCGCGGTCGATCGTGGGGAAGCGGCTCGCGAGCAGCTCGGCGCCGAGGACCGTGGCGTCGAGGAAGACCGGGCGTCCCTCCTGTGCGGCGATCTGCCGCGCCATCGCCCGGGCGACCACATCGCGAGGTGCCAGCTCGCCGTCGGGGTGGGCGTCGAACGCGAACCGGCGGCCGGACTCGTCGACGAGGATCGCACCCTCGCCGCGCACCGCCTCGGACACGAGGAACGGTTCAGCGGCGCCAGCGTCGTCAGCTCCTTGCCCAGGATCTTCGCCGGGGGCGGCACCAGCCGTAGCCTGGCCGCGCGCAGGACCTCCGCCGGGGGCGGCACCAGCCGTAGCCTGGCCGCGCGCAGGACCTCCGCCCTGGGCGGCGCCAGCCGTGCTCAGGCCGTGCGCAGGACCTCCGCCCTGGGCGGCGCGAGCCGTTCCCACAAGCACAGTGGGGTGGAACTGCACGAACTCGAGGTCGCGCACCTCCGCCCCGGCGCGGATCGCGGCCGCGATGCCGTCGCCGGTCGCGACCGACGGGTTGGTCGTGTAGCGGTACAGCTGCCCGGCCCCGCCGGTGGCGAGCACCACCGCGTCGGCCTCGAGCCGCAGCCGTCGCCCGCCGAGGAGCAGGTCGACACCGGCCGCACGAGCCTCGCGCAGGACGATGTCGACCAGGAAGGCGTGCTCGACGACCTCGATGCCCGCCGCGCGCACGCGTGCCACGAGGGCCTTCTCGATCGCCAGGCCCGTCGCATCCCCTCCCGCGTGGACGACCCGCGGGTAGGAATGCGCTGCTTCGAGGCCCTTCGCCAGCGATCCGTCCGCTGCGCGGTCGAACGCGACGCCGAGGTCGATGAGCTCGCGGATGCGTGCCGGCCCTTCCTCGGCGAGCACCCGCACCGCCTCCGGGTCGGCGAGGCCCGCCCCCGCGGTGAGGGTGTCCTCGACGTGGTCCTCGATGCGGTCGTCGTCGAACAGCACGGCGGCGATGCCGCCCTGCGCGTAGCGGGTGTTGGCGTGCTCGAGCTCGTCCTTCGTGACGAGGGTCACACGGCATCCGCCAGCCGCCGCATGCAGCGCGGCGGTGAGCCCGGCGATGCCGCTGCCGACGACGACCGTCCGCCGAGCGGGCGGCACCTGGCGAGTCATGGCCGGGCCGCCAGCATCCGCTCGAGCGCGACCCGTGCGGGGTCCGCGACGTCCGCCGTAACCGTCACCCGGTTCACGACCGATCCGGCGACGAGCTCTTCCAGGACCCATGCCAGGTAGCCGGGGTGGATGCGGTACATCGTCGAGCAGGGGCACACCACCGGGTCGAGGCAGAAGATCTCGTGCTGCGGGTGCTCGGCGGCCAGGCGCTGCACGAGGTTGATCTCGGTGCCGACAGCGAACGTCGTGGGCTCGGTCGCGGCGGCGATCGCCTTGCGGATGTAGTCGGTGGATCCCGACTCATCGGCCGCATCCACGACCGCCATCGGGCACTCCGGGTGCACGATGACGCGCACCCCCGGGTGCTCCGCGCGCGCCTTCTCGATCTGGTCGACGGTGAACCGGCGGTGCACCGAGCAGAAGCCGTGCCACAGGATGACCTTCGCATCCTCGAGCTCCGCCTCCGATGAGCCGCCGAGCGGCTTGTGCGGGTTCCACATCGGCATCTGCTCGAGCGGCACGCCCATGGCCTTGGCGGTGTTGCGGCCGAGGTGCTGGTCGGGGAAGAACACGACGCGCCGCCCGCGCGCGAAGGCCCACTCGAGCACTGTGCGGGCGTTCGACGACGTGCAGACGATCCCGCCGTGCCGCCCCACGAAGCCCTTGATCGCCGCCGAGGAGTTCATGTACGTCACCGGTACGACCGGCACGAGGCCGTCGGCATCCGGTGTCTCCATGTCGCCGTAGATCTCGGCGAGCTGCTCCCAGCAGTCCTCGACCTGGTCGATGTCGGCCATGTCGGCCATCGAGCATCCGGCGGCGAGGTTCGGCAGGATGACCGCCTGCTCCGGTTGTGACAGAAGGTCGGCCGTCTCCGCCATGAAGTGCACGCCGCAGAAGACGATCGCCTCCGCCTCGGGATGCTGCTTCGCGAAACCCGCGAGCTGGAACGAGTCGCCGACGTAGTCCGCGTGCCGCACGACCTCCTCGCGCTGGTAGAAGTGGCCGAGGATCACGACGCGCTCGCCCAGTGCCTGCTTGGCCGCGGCGATCCGGCCATGCAGCTCGTCCTCGGACGCGTCGCGGTATTCCTGCGGCAGTGCGCCCTGCCGGGGGGCGCCGGTCGGGATCACGTCGCCCATGGATGCGCCGGGGCCGTAGCCCGGGCGGATGTCGAAGTCCCACGGGCCCGCGGCCAGATCCGTGTTGCAGGTCTCGGCACTCGACGCGCCCGCGACGATCGCCTGGATGCCGTGATCGACCGACGGGTCGATCTCCGGCCGCGGCTGAAGCGTGAGGGTTGAGACGGTCATGAGGTGATCCATTCGGGGGAGGATGCCGGGTGTCCGGCGGGAAGCAGCGGCCCGCGCTCGGCGAGCTCGACGTCACGGTTGTAGCGATACAGGCGCGCGGGGCGATGGCTGCCCGTGCGGAACGCCTCGGTCGGGATGAGGGTGCCGGACGCCTCGGCCTGACGACGGAAGTTCGCCGGGTCCAGGCGCCGTCCGAGGATCGACTCGTTCACCTCGCGCAGCTCCGCGAGGGTGAAGGCGTCGGGCAGCAGGCCGTGCGCGATGCGGCTGTAGCCGACCTTGTTGCGCAGGCGCCACAGCGCGTAGTCGACGATGTGGTTGTGATCGAAGGCGAGGGGAGGGAGGGATGCCGCGTCGAACCACGCGACGTTCTCCGGCGCATCGCCGCGTGCGGCATGCTCGGCGAGCTGGGCGTCGACCTCGTCGGACCGCAGCAGCGCCCAGTAGACGATCGACACGACCCTCGTCGGCGAGCGGTCCACATCGCCGAACGCGTAGAGCTGCTCGAGATAGCTCGGGGCGAGACCGGTCGTCTCGGCGAGGGTGCGGGATGCCGCAGCATCCAGTCCCTCCACGACATCGAGCCAGCCGCCCGGGAGTGCCCAGCGGCCCTCGAACGGGTCGCGGGTGCGGCGTACGAGAGGCAGCACGACGGCCGCGTGCTCGGCGTGCGGCATGCGGCGCAGCGTGAAGATCACGGTCGAGACCGCGACGCGGGTCGCGGGGTCGGATTCAGGGGGCGTTCTGGTCATGGTGACTCTAACTCTCGCCTCGATCTTAGAGTCAGGATGACCAGAACAGCAAGTCGGCGGGCTCACAGACATTCGACATAGCGTCTTGGGTGTGGACGTCGTCGACATCATCCTGATCGCGGTCCTGATCATGGCGCTGGTGAGCGGGCTGACCCGCGGGTTCTTCGCCAGCATCGGCACCCTGGTCGGCCTCATCGCGGGGGCAGCGGCGGCATACTGGCTCGTCCCGGTCCTCGGCGGCTTCATCCCGGCACCCGGGTGGCGCGCATTCGCCACGGTGTTCGCATCGATCGCCCTTCTCGTCCTCGGCGCCTGGGGCGGGTCGGCCCTCGGGCTCCTCGTGCGTCGCGGCGTCGACCGCACCCCTCTGCGCCCCTTCGAGCGCGTGCTCGGGGGAGCGGCGACGCTCGTGATCGCCGCGCTGACCCTCTCGCTCGTGGGCACCGGCATCGCTGCCGTCGGCATCCCCACGGTGTCATCGGCGGTGGCCTCCTCGCGCGTGCTCACGACCATCGAGAACCTCACGCCCGAACCCGTCGCGGCGGGCATCGCACAGCTGCGGGCCGACGTGCTCGACGGCGGGCTGCCGAGCTTCGGACTGGCGCTGCCGGGTGTCGCGGCGAGCCCGCAACCGCCCGTGAACGTCGCCGACCCCGCCCTCTCGGCCGCGGCACGATCGGTCGCACGGATCAGCGGCACGGCGTACGCCTGCGGCGTGAGCGTCACGGGCAGCGGCTTCGTCGTCGCCCCGGGACGCCTCCTCACCAACGCGCACGTCGTCGCGGGCGTCGACCGCCCCGTCGTCGAGCTGCCGGGGCAGACGGCGCACGAGGGTCGTGTCGTCTACTTCGACCCGGAGAAGGACCTCGCCGTCGTCGCCGTTCCCGGGCTCGAGGTGCCATCGCTCCGATTGACCCCGACCCTGCAGCCCGGCTCGTCCGCGGTCGTCGAGGGCTACCCCTACGGCGGACCGTTCACCGTGACCCCGGCTCGCGTCCTGTCGACCGGGAGCGTCTCGGTGCCCGACATCTACAACAAGAAGGATGCCGTCCGCTCCGTCTACGCGCTCCAGGCGCAGGTCAGGCCGGGCAACTCCGGCGGGCCGCTGCTCACGGCGCAGGGCACCGTCGCCGGTCTCGTCTTCGCCCGCGACGAGAACGACTCGTCCCGCGGCTACGCCGAGACGACCGACCAGATCGCCCCCATCGTGCGTGAGGCGTCGAAACTGCAGACGCCGGTGGCGCCCACGCAGTGCGCTGCCTGACGTCCGAACGGCGGCGAGCCGCCCCATCCCGGTCGTGACGGCACGGCATCTCGCCGCTATGCTTGACGGGCCAACCGAATAAGGCCTCATGACCCTCGCGGGAGAGCCCCGGCACGCCGGGCACCGAAGGAGCAAGCTCCCCGCCAATCTCTCAGGTCCGCGTACCGCGCGGGTCAGGCCGCTCTGAAAAGCGATTCGAGCACACGACGCTCGCGGTCCGCCGACGGTGAAAGCGGGTGCCCTGCACCCGTGAAGCTCTCAGGCCCATGACAGAGGGGGAGTTCTCAGCCGCCGATCGACGGCTGCCCGCACCCGCGACGGGAGAACTCATGACAGACCCCCGATACACCCCCCTCCGTGCTCGTCACGAGGCGCTCGGCGCATCCTTCACCGATTTCGGCGGATGGATGATGCCGGTCCGCTACGGCTCAGACCTCGCCGAGCACCGCGCCGTCCGCGAGGCCGCCGGTCTCTTCGACATCTCGCACATGGCGGAGTTCTGGGTCCACGACGGCCGCGCCGCGGACTTCCTCGACTACGTCCTGGCGGGCCGCATCTCCGCCATGGCGATCGGCAAGGCCAAGTACTCGCTGGTCCTCGCCGAGGACGGCACGATCATCGACGACGTCATCGTCTATCGCACCGGCGAGCAGTACTTCCTGGTGGTTTCGAACGCGGGCAACCGGGATGCCGTCGCGGCGGCGTTCGCGGCGGGACTCGATGCCTGGAACGCCACGCCCACAGTCGTCGAGAGCCCCATCCTGGGGGAGTCCCTCACCTTCGGCGCCGACGCGCCCGTCATCGAGGACGTGACCGAGGACCTGTCGCTCATCGCCGTCCAAGGTCCTCTCGCCGAGCAGATCGTGCGGGCGACGCCCGGTGTCGAGATCCCGGACCTCGACACCCTCGGCTACTACGCATGGCGTGAGGGGACGTTCGACGGCGCGTGGCTGTTCGTCGCACGGACCGGCTACACCGGCGAGGACGGTTTCGAGCTGCTGGTCGCGAACGATGCCGCAGGCCCCCTGTGGGACGCGCTCCTCGCGACCGGCGAGCCGCTCGGGCTCGTGCCCGCCGGGCTCGCCGCCCGCGACACGCTGCGCCTCGAGGCGGGCATGCCGCTCTACGGCCACGAGCTGTCGCGCGCCATCGTGCCTGCCCAGGCAGGCCTCGGCCGCGTGGTCGTCGACGCCAAGGAGGACTTCGTCGGCAAGGGCCACACGACGCCTGCCCCCCGCGCCGTCGTCCTCGTCGGGCTCACCTCGGACGGCAAGCGCGCCGGCCGCGCCGGCTACAGCGTGCTCCTCGGCGACGACGTCGTCGGCGAGATCACGAGCGGGGCGCTCAGCCCGACACTCGGCCACCCGATCGCGATGGCCTTCGTCGCGCCCGCCGCGGCCGAGGAGGGCACCGTGCTCTCGATCGACGTCCGCGGAACCCGCATCCCTGCCACCGTCACCGCCCTGCCCTTCTACCGGAGGAACACATGACCGATCTCGACGCCCTCAAGTACACCGCCGAGCACGAGTGGGTCGCCCTCGACGGCGATGTCGCCACCATCGGCATCACCGACTACGCCGCCGAGCAGCTCGGTGACATCGTCTACGTCGACCTGCCCTCTGCGGGCTCCAGCGTCGGCGCCAACGACGTCTGCGGCGAGATCGAGTCGACCAAGTCGGTCGGCGAGCTCTATGCACCGCTGTCCGGCGAAGTGGTCGAGGTCAACGGCGCCGTCGACGCCGACCCCTCGCTCGTGAACGCCGACGCGTTCGGCGAGGGCTGGCTCATCAAGGTGCGGGTCGACCCGGCCGACGTCGAGGCGCTCCTCGACCGTGCGGCCTACGTCGCCCTCACCGAGGGTGCTGCATGACCGCCTTCACCGACCGCCACATCGGGACGGATGCCGCGGCCCAGCGCGCGATGCTCGAGGTCGTCGGCTACGACACCGTCGAAGCTCTCGTCGAGGCGGCCGTGCCGGCATCCATCCACGCGCAGCCTCGCGAGAGCACCTCGATTCCGCCTGCGGCGACCGAGGCGGAGGCGCTGGCGGAGCTCCGCGAGCTGGCCTCGCAGAACCGTGCCGCGCGGCCCATGATCGGCCTCGGCTACTACGACACGATCACCCCCTCCGTGATCGCGCGGAACGTGTTCGAGAACCCCTCCTGGTACACGGCCTACACGCCGTACCAGCCGGAGATCTCGCAGGGTCGCCTCGAAGCGCTCATCAACTTCCAGACGATGGTGACCGATCTGACCGGGCTGCAGACGGCCAACGCGTCGATGCTCGACGAGTCGACGGCGGTCGTGGAGGGGATGCTCGCCGCGCGGCGCGTGTCGAAGTCCGCCTCCGCGACCTTCGTGGTCGACAAGGACGCCTTCCCGCAGACGAAGTCGCTGCTGCACGCACGCGCGGCCGCTGTCGGCATCCAGATCGTCGAGCTCGACCTCGCGCACGGCGCGACGATGCCCGACGAGGCCTTCGGCGTGTTCGTGCAGTACCCCGGTGCCTCGGGACGGGTGTGGGACCCCTCCGCCGTCATCGACGCCGTCCACCTCGCGGGCGGACAGGCGGTGGTCGCGGCGGATCTCCTCGCGCTCACGCTGCTCCGGTCGCCCGGATCGCTCGGCGCGGACATCGCCGTGGGCACGACGCAGCGCTTCGGCGTCCCGCTCGGCTTCGGCGGCCCGCACGCCGGCTACATGGCGGTGCGCCAGGGCGTCGAGCGCCAGCTGCCCGGCCGTCTCGTCGGCGTCTCGCAGGATGCGACGGGCCACCCGGCCTATCGCCTCTCGCTGCAGACGCGTGAGCAGCACATCCGCCGCGAGAAGGCGACCTCGAACATCTGCACCGCGCAGGTGCTGCTGGCCGTCATGGCGTCGATGTACGCGGTCTACCACGGACCGGACGGCCTGCGCGCGATCGCGACCGATGCCGCACGGAAGGCGGAGGCCCTCGCCGAGCGCCTGCGCTCGTACGACCTGCACCTCGTCGCCGATTCCTTCTTCGACACCATCCGTGTCGCGACGCCGGGTCCGTCCCGCCGGGTGATCGAGCGCGCGCGGTCGAAGGGCTACCAGCTGCACTGGGTGGATGACGCGACCGTCGGCATCTCGGTCGACGAGACGACGACCGCCGACGACCTCGCCGCGATCGCGTGGGCGTTCGGACTTCCCGATGCGGATGAGAACGACGTCCGTGACCTGCCGTACGCCGACGCGACGCCGCTGCGCGCGGTCTCCGAGTCGCTGATGCGGGATGACGCGTACCTCGAGCACCCGGTGTTCAACACCCACCGCAGCGAGACGGCGATGATGCGCTACCTCAAGCAGCTCGCCGACCGCGACTACGCGCTCGACCGCGGCATGATCCCGCTCGGTTCCTGCACGATGAAGCTCAACGCGGCCACCGAGATGGCGGCGGTGTCCTGGCCGGAATTCTCGCGCGTGCATCCCTTCGCGCCCGAGCAGGACGTGCACGGCTACCTGGCCATGATCGAGCAGCTGGAGTCCTGGCTCGCCGAGGTCACCGGGTACGACGCGGTCTCTCTGCAGCCGAACGCCGGCTCCCAGGGCGAGCTCGCGGGCCTGCTGGCGATCCGCGGCTATCACCACGCGAACGGCGACGCGCAGCGCTCGGTGTGCCTCATCCCGTCGTCGGCGCACGGCACGAATGCGGCGTCCGCGGTCCTCGCGGGGATGCGGGTCGTGGTCGTGGCGTGCGATGACGCGGGCAACGTCGACCTCGACGACCTGCGCGCGAAGATCGCCGCGCACGCCGACGAGCTCGCCGCGCTCATGATCACCTACCCCTCCACGCACGGCGTGTACGAGCACGATGTCGTCGACATCACCCAGGCCGTGCACGACGCGGGCGGGCAGGTCTACGTCGACGGCGCGAACCTCAATGCGCTCCTCGGCTACGCCCGCTTCGGCGACCTCGGCGGCGACGTGTCGCATCTGAACCTGCACAAGACGTTCGCCATCCCGCACGGCGGCGGCGGACCGGGTGTGGGCCCGGTGGCGGCCAAGGCGCACCTCGCGCCCTATCTGCCCGGCCACAACCTCGCGCAACGCGCCGACCACGCCGGTGGCTTCGTGTTCGAGGGCGGCCCGATCTCGGCTGCGCCGTACGGCTCTGCCAGCATCCTCCCGATCTCGTGGGCATACGTCCGGATGATGGGGGCAGCGGGGCTGAAGGATGCGACGTCCGCCGCCGTGCTCGCGGCGAACTACCTCGCCGCGCGGCTGCGGGAGCATTACCCGGTGCTCTACACGGGAGCGGACGGACTCGTCGCGCACGAGTGCATCCTCGATCTGCGGCCGCTGAAGGACGACACCGGTGTGACGGTCGACGACGTGGCCAAGCGCCTCATCGACTACGGCTTCCACGCGCCGACGATGTCGTTCCCGGTCGCGGGCACACTCATGGTCGAACCGACCGAGTCGGAGGACCTCGCCGAGCTCGATCGGTTCGTCGACGCCATGATCGCGATCAAAGCCGAGGCCGTCGCGGTCGGCGCCGGGGAGTGGCCGGCGGAGGACAACCCGCTCGTCAACGCCCCGCACACCGCGGAGTCCATCGTCGCGGGGGAGTGGACGCATCCGTACTCGCGCGAGACAGCGGTCTACCCGGTCCACACGCTCGTGCGCACCAAGTACTGGCCACCCGTGCGCCGCATCGACAACGCGTGGGGAGACCGCAATCTCGTGTGCGCCTGCCCGCCCGTGGAGGCGTTCGCGTAGGGGCGCCGCAAGTGCGGGGGCGGGATGCGTGGCATCCCGCCCCCGCACTCTACTTGTGCGCCGGCGCGAACACGCCCGGCCACAGGGCCACCGCGAGCGGGTAGCCGACGAACGCGACCGTGTCGAGCAGGGTGTGCGCGATGACGAGCGGCATCACACGACCCCAGCGGCGGTAGCACCACGCGAAGACCACGCCCATCACGAAGTTCCCCGCGATCGCACCCGGGCCCTGATACGCGTGATACAGCCCTCGGAGCCCGGCGGAGAAGAAGATGATCCCCCACTTGTTCCACCCGAGCCGTGACAGGCGGTCGGTGAGGTAGGCGACGAAGATGACCTCTTCGGTGAGTCCGGCGCGCAGCGCCGAGAGAAGCAGCAGCGGGACCGTCCACCAGGCGGCGCCGAGCGGGGATGCGACCACCGCCACGGTGAAGCCCAGGGTGCGCCCGACCGCGTAGAGGGCGAGTCCGGGGATGCCGATGACAGCCGCCAGCAGCAGGCCGCGGAGGACGTCGCTCCCGAAGTGGCGGAAGTCGAGCCCGATGCGCCGCAGCGCGTTCGTGCCCGGCTCCCAGAGCAGGTACACGACCAGCGCGACGATCGCCAACGAGAAGAAGATGTCCAGGAACTGGTAGAGAACATCCCAGAAAGCGATGTGGTCCCGGGAGGGGTTCAGCTGGGTCTGCTGGTCGCCCAGCGGCGCCGTCGCCAGCGCGGAGCGGATGAGCGAGAGCACTGAGTAGACGGCAGATTGCCCGACACTGATCGCGAGGACGAGGCAGATCTCCCAGATGATCCGTGGCCGGCTGAGCGGTTCGACCCGGAGGGCAGCCGTGGCGGATTCGTTCGACATGCGCACTCCTCGCGGTTATACACCCTTTGCGTTGTCAGATTGCCACACCCCTTTGGACTTGAGTTAAGGGTATGTAACGTTTTCGACACGCTCTTTGACCATCCGTCGGAGGTTACCTAGTCTTTCCCTATCCGCGGCCGGTTCGGGCATGATCCCGCACGGCCGCTAACCCCTTGCACAGGAGGAACATTGAAGAAGTCACGCCTGGGAGCGGTGGTCGCGGTCGCGGCCGCAGGTGCTCTCGCACTCGCGGGCTGCTCATCCTCGGGAGGCTCCGGCAGCACTGCCAGCGCCGCACCGACGGGTGGCACGGTCAGCGTCGCGACCGTCAACGACATGACGTCGCTCAACCAGAACACGCCTCAGGGCAACCTGGACACGAATGGCCAGATCTTTTACCTGACCGGGGGTTTCTTCAACTACCCGGACAACAACTTCAAGCTGGTCAAGAACACCGACTTCGGCACGTACACGAAGGTGTCCAACGACCCGCTGACGGTCAAGTACACGATCAACAAGGGTGCGAAGTGGTCGGATGGCCAGCCCATCACGGCTGACGACCTGGTCCTCGGCTGGGCGATCGGCTCGGGCTACTACGACTCGGCCACGTTCGACGCGGACGGCAACGTCACCAAGGGCACGCAGTACTTCGCCATCGCGGGTTCGACCGCGGGCGTCGACTCCACGGCGTTCCCGACCGTCGGCGACGACAACCGCTCGGTCACGCTCAAGTACGGCACGCCGTACGTCGACTGGGAGCTGTTCAACCCGCTCGCGCAGCCCGCGCACGTGGTCGCGAAGAAGGCCGGCCTCGCCAACGCCGCCGCGCTGACCTCGCTCCTGAAGGGCCTGCCGAAGGGCGACCCGGCCAACCCGGCCGCTCCGGACGCCACGCTCCAGAAGGTGGCCGCGTTCGTGAACACCGGCTACGACATCACGAGCTTCCCGACCGACAAGGACCTCCTCGTCGCCTCGGGCCCGTGGATGGTCGCAGGTTGGACCCCGGGCCAGTCGGTCGAGCTCGTTCCGAACCCTGAGTACAAGGGCGCTCTGAAGCCGAAGATCGACAAGCTCGTTCTCCGCATCATCGGCGACTCGGCCGCTCAGGTCACGGCTCTCCAGAACGGTGAGGTCGACATCGCCTACCCGCAGGCCTCCGCTGACACCAAGAAGTCCCTCGAGGGCGTCTCGGGCACGCAGGTCCTCACGGGCAACCAGGTCTCGTACGACCACCTCGACCTGAACTTCAAGTCGTCGGTGTTCAAGGACCCGAACGTGCGACAGGCGTTCCTCCTGACGATCCCGCGTGACCAGATCGTCGACGCGATCGTCAAGCCGATCAACCCGTCCGCCAAGCCGCTCGACTCGCAGATCTGGCTGCCGAACCAGGCCCAGTACGCGCAGACGATCAAGCAGAACGGTTCCGACGCGTACAACAAGGTCGACATCGCGAAGGCCAAGGAGCTCCTCAAGGGCGCCACGCCGAGCGTGAAGATCCTCTACAACACGAAGAACCCGAACCGTGTCGACGAGTTCCAGGCCATCCAGGCCTCGGCAGCTCAGGCCGGCTTCAAGGTGATCGACGGCGGTGACCCGAAGTGGTCGTCGCTGCTGCCCGCGGGCAACTACGACGCCTCGATCTTCGGTTGGATCAGCCCGGGTGTGGGCACGGCCCAGATCCCGCAGCTGTTCTCCTCGCAGGGTGGCGGCAACTACAACGGCTTCACCGCCGCGAACGACCAGGCGCTCGCCACGCAGACGACGCTGGACCCGAAGAAGCTCGACAGCCTCTCGATGGAGATCGACAAGATCGCCTTCACCGAGGGCTACGGCCTCCCGCTGTTCCAGGCGGCCGGTGTGTGGGGCGTCTCTGGCAAGGTCCAGGGAGTCAAGTACATGGGCAACCAGACCGGTCCGGTCTGGAACACGTGGGACTGGTCGGTCAAGACCAGCACCAGCTCCAAGTAAGTGACGATGCTCGGGGGTGGCGTCCGTATGGGCGCCACCCCCGACGCTCGCGTATTCTGTTCTGCTGACCGGTCTTCCTCGCGATCCGCGGTGGACCGCCGGCTCCCTGCCACAACTAGGAAGTCCCCTTGATCGGATTCGTCCTCCGCCGGATCGGCGTCTCGGTACTGATCCTCATCGCGGCCTCGTTCGTGATGTTCAACCTCGTCGCGATCTCCACAGACCCGCTCGAAGATCTGCGTCAGTCCTCGCTGCCCAACAAGCAGCAGCTGATCCAAGCCCGTATTCAGATCGCGCACCTCGACGTGCCCGCACCCATCCGCTGGGCAATGTGGCTCGGCGGCGTCGCGAAGTGCCTCATCCCGTTCGCCAACCAGTGCGACCTCGGCGTCTCGTTCCACGGTGCGCCCGTGACCGAGCTTCTTCCGACGGCCATGGGCTCGACCGTTCAGATGGTCACGGCCTCGCTCGTCCTGGCCATCCTCTTCGGTCTCATGACCGGCATCCTCTCCGCCATCCGAGAGAACAGCGGATTCGACTCCAGCTTCACCGTCATCAGCCTCTTCCTGTTCTCGCTGCCGTCGTTCCTCGCGGCCGCGATGCTCAAGAGCTTCGTCGCCATCGGCTACAACAACTTCCTTCAAGATCCGGTCATACCGATCTGGGTGTCGCTGGTGATAGGCGTGGTGATGGGCGTCATCGTCCAAGCCGTCGTCGGCGGAGACGCCCGTCGACGCCTGATCGCGTTCGGCATCAACTTCGTCATCACCTCGGGTCTGCTCATCTACATGAGTGCGAGCGGGTGGTTCCTGACCCCCGCCATCGGGCCCGTGGCGCTGCCGATCATCTCGATCGCCATGGCCGTCGGCCTCGTGGCGCTGCTGGCAGGGCTGCACCAACGACGGGCGCTCCTGACGGGCGGCATCGTCGCGGTGATCGGGATCATCACCTACTTCTCGATCCAGGGTCTGCTCGACCGGGCGACTCCGCTGCTCATCGTCGTCCTCGCCGTCGTGGCGATCGGCGTCGGACTCGCCGTCGGCTACTTCGTGGGCGGTGACGACCGCAAGCAGAACATGCGGATCGGCGCCATCCTCGCCTTCCTCATCTCGCTGCTCATCCTGATCGACCGCTTCATGCAGTCGTTCCCGGGCTACATGTTCGACATGAACGGCCGCCCGGTCGCGACCGTCGGCTCGTCCACGCCCGCGTACGACCCGAACAACATGTGGCGCAGCGGCCTCGACGTGTTCTTCCACCTCGTGCTGCCGACGCTGTCGCTCCTCGCGATCTCGTTCGCCCAGTACACGCGCTACTCGCGCGCCGGGATGATCGAGGTCATGGGCCAGGACTATGTCCGCACGGCGCGTGCGAAGGGCATGCCCGAGCGCGTCGTCGTCGTGCGGCACGCGTTCCGCAACGTGCTCATCCCGATCACGACGCTCGTCGCGACCGACCTCGGCGCCCTTCTGGGCGGCGCGATCATCACCGAGTACATCTTCGCCATCCCGGGCATGGGGCAGCTCTTCCAGATGTCACTGGGGCCGGGTGACATCTACCCGGTCATGGGCTACTTCCTTGTGATCGCCGTCATGGCCATCACGTTCAACTTCCTCGCCGACCTCAGCTACGCGGCGCTCGACCCGAGAGTGAGGGTCCGCTGATGACCGATTCCCTTCCCAGCCTCGTCGACGAGGTCGTCACCGAGAAGCCCGTCAGCCAGGGACGCCTCGTCCTGCGGCGCTTCATGCGCCAGCGCGCCGGAATCATCGCGCTGATCGTGCTCGTGCTGGTGCTGATCCTGTCCGTGTCCTCGATCGGCGTCGGGCCGATCAAGGGATGGTGGCCGTACAACTACTACACGCCGTCGCCCAAGATCGTGAACAACGGGGCGCCGACTCTGCAGTGGTGGCCGTTCTCGCTCGGGCAGCACCCCTTCGGACAGGACCGCATCGGCCGCGACTACTTCGCGATGGTCATGCGCGGCATCCAGAACTCGTTCGTCGCCATGATCCTGATCACGACGTTCGCCGTCGTGACGGGCGTGGTCGTCGGCGCGATCGCGGGCTACTACCGCGGCTGGGTGGATGCGGTGCTCATGCGCATCACGGACGTGTTCATCGTGATCCCGGCCATCGTCATCGCGGCGGTCGTCGGAAACTGGGCGGGTGCGATCGGCGTCTGGGTCCTCGGCATCATGCTCGGGTTCTTCAGCTGGATGGTCATCGCGCGTCTGACGCGCGGCGAGTTCCTCTCGCTGCGCGAGCGCGAGTTCGTCGATGCGGCCCGTGTGGCGGGCGCGTCGGACGCGCGCATCATCTTCAAGCACATCCTCCCGAATGCGACGGGCGTCATCATCGTCTCCGGATCGCTGCTGGCGGCATCGGCGATCCTGCTCGAGGCGGCGATCTCGCTCCTCGGCTACGGGATCCGCTCTCCTGACGTGTCGCTCGGTCTGCTGATCGGCGCGAACCAGTCAGCATTCACCGTCCGGCCGTGGCTGTTCTGGTGGCCGGCCCTGTTCATCGTCTGCCTGGCGCTCTCGGTCAACATCTTCGGCGACGTGCTGCGTCAGGCATTCGACCCGCGCAGCCGCCGGTTCTCGAACCGTCGCGTCAAGGACGGCCCGGACCAGCAGCCGGAGGACGTGGGCGGAGGCGCGGCCACCGAGGCGACCTTCGGTGGGATATGACCTCGTCAGGCGCGAAGCAGCGCGGGAATGCTCGCCGTCAGAAGGGCGGCGAGCACCGCGATGCTCACCCAGTGCACGCGGGTCGTGACCCTCATCGACTCCGCCTGACCGATCGGCAGCGTGCCGGCCTCGGCCATCGCCTGCAGGCGGCGGCGGACGATCGTGGCGGCGTCGCCCGAGTCGGTTCCCGGAGCATCGGCCTTGCTGATGCTGCCGTCTACGACGCGTCCGGTGCGCGCCGCTCCGGACGTGTTCGGCCGGTACACCGCGCCGGGCGCCGGTGCAGCGGAGCCACGATAGCGGCGCTCCGGGGTGACGATCGTCATCGACCACTTGGTCTCCACGTCGATGATCATCGCCCAGGGGATGACGACCGTGTGGAACTGGTTCACCAGAGTGACGCCGTCATCCTCCACGATGATCGCCGGACGCCAGAAGAGCTCCCAGATCAGGAGCGCGATCGTGGCGATCGGAACGAGTCCGAGCGCAGCGCTGGGCCGGCCGGTCAGGAAGGCCGCGACGACCGCGAGTCCCAGCACACCCCAGCCCCCGATCGAGATGACCTTGTTCGTGTTCGATCGGTAGACCAGTCGCGAGCTCTCAACCACGAGTTCATCCTCCCATCGTCAGTGCGCGTCGCCGTGCCCACAGGCACGGGGCGCGCGGAAGGAATCCGTTCATGACCAACCCCTCCGTGACCACTCCTCACACCGAGACGGGTCCCGTGCTTGAGGTGAACGACCTCAATGTGGACTTCGCCGTCGATAACATCTGGGTGCCTGCGGCCAAGCACATCTCGTACTCCGTGTCGCCGGGAGAGGTGCTGGCCATCGTCGGCGAGTCCGGTTCGGGCAAGAGCGTGAGCTCGATGGCGATCCTCGGCCTCCTGCCGAACAACTCGCGTGTGAAGGGGAGCGTCAAGCTCCGCAACCGTGAGCTCATCGGTCTCAAGCCGCGTGACGTCGTCCGCGTGCGCGGCAAGCAGATCTCGATGATCTTCCAGGAGCCGATGACGGCCCTGAACCCGGTGCTCACCATCGGCTTCCAGATCATCGAGACGCTCCGCCAGCACTTCGGGATGTCGCCGTCCGAGGCACGCGCCCGCGCGATCGAGCTTCTCGGGCTCGTCGAACTGCCCGATCCGGAGAAGGCGTTCGCGTCCTACCCGCACCAGCTCTCCGGCGGTCAGCGCCAGCGCGCCATGATCGCGCAGTCCGTGGCGTGCGACCCGGTGCTCCTGATCGCCGACGAGCCCACGACCGCTCTCGATGTGACCGTGCAGGCGGAGATCCTCGAGCTCATGCGCTCCCTTCAGGAGCGTCTGGGAACCGCCATCCTTCTGATCACCCACGACATGGGCGTCGTGGCGGACATGGGCGATCGCATCGTCGTCATGCGCAATGGCGAGATCGTCGAGCGCGGCGACGTGAAGGAGGTCTTCGCAAACCCCCAGCACCCCTACACGCGGGCGCTCCTGGATGCCGTGCCCCGGCTCGGCGAGGGCAGCGCGGAGAGCGAGGCCGTCGACATCACGGCCGCGCTCGTGGATGCCGAGTCGACGACCACGATGACCGAAGCCCAGCGCGTTCTCGCCGAATACGAGAAGTCGCTCGAGGCGCCGGTGGTGGTGCGCTTCTCGGATGTCGCGATCGAGTACCCCAAGCACGGTCGCGTTCCGGCGTTCCGGGCGGCGGACAACATCGACCTCACCATCCACCAGGGCGAGGTCGTCGGACTCGTGGGCGAGTCCGGTTCGGGGAAGACGACGCTGGGCCGTGCCACGGTCGGCCTGCTCCCGATCCACTCCGGCTCGCTGGTCGTCGACGGCGTCGACATCTCGAAGCCGACGCGTGAGGTCATCCACCACCTGCACAAGAGCGTGGGCATCGTGTTCCAGGACCCGTCGAGCTCGCTGAACCCGCGCATGACGATCGGGCAGTCGCTCGGCGAGCCGATCTTCCTCGCTGAGAAGGTCAAGGGCAACGCGCTGGAGAAGCGCGTCCGCGACCTGCTCGAGTCCGTGCGTCTCCCGCGTCAGTACGCGTCGCGCTTCCCCCACGAGCTCTCGGGCGGCCAGAAGCAGCGTGTCGGCATCGCACGCGCGCTCGCCCTGAACCCGCGACTGCTGGTCGCGGACGAGCCGACCAGCGCCCTCGACGTGTCGGTGCAGGCGACGGTCCTCGAGCTGCTGCGGGAGCTGCAGCGCGAGCGCGGATTCGCGTGCCTCTTCGTCACGCATGACCTCGCCGTCATCGACGTGCTGGCCGATCGCATCGCGGTGATGCGGCACGGCAAGCTCGTCGAGGTCGGCACGCGCGAGCAGATCCTGCGCTACCCGCAGGAGGCGTACACGCAGCGCCTGCTGGCGGCCGTGCCGGTGCCGGATCCCGAGGTGCAGCACGCCCGTCGCGCTCTTCGCCTGGAGGCTCTGGGGCTCGGCGCCGACGACGACGAGTGACGCAGCGCACCTCACGGTAGGATGGAGGATGGCCCGATTCCGGGCGCATCCCCCGCTGTAAGGACACCGTCATGGCGCATGCCCTCCGCTCGGACCTCCGCAATGTCGCGATCGTCGCCCACGTCGACCACGGCAAGACGACGCTCGTCGATGCCATGCTGCGTCAGACCGGCTCTTTCGGCGAGCATGCGCACGTCGAGGAGCGGGCGATGGACTCGAACGATCTCGAGCGCGAGAAGGGGATCACGATCCTCGCCAAGAACACGGCGATCACGTATGACGGGCTGCACACCGATGTCCCGGTGACGATCAACGTCATCGACACGCCCGGCCACGCCGACTTCGGCGGCGAGGTCGAGCGCGGCCTGTCGATGGTCGACGGCGTCGTGCTCCTCGTCGACGCGAGCGAGGGTCCGCTGCCGCAGACGCGCTTCGTGCTGCGCAAGGCGCTCGAGGCGAAGCTGCCGGTCATCCTGCTCGTGAACAAGACCGACCGACCGGATGCGCGGATCGCCGAGGTCGAGGAGGAGAGCCACGACCTGCTGCTGGGTCTTGCATCCGATCTGCACGAGGACGTTCCGGACCTCGACGTCGACGCCCTGCTCGACGTTCCCGTCGTCTATGCGAGCGGCCGTGCCGGCGCCGCATCCCGCAACCGGCCCGCCAACGGCGAGCTGCCGGACAACGACGACCTCGAGCCCCTGTTCGAGGCGATCCTCGAGCACGTGCCCGCGCCGAGCTACGACGACGAGGCGCCGCTGCAGGCGTGGGTCACGAACCTCGACTCGAGCCCGTTCCTCGGCCGCCTGGCGCTCCTGCGCGTCTTCAACGGAACGCTGAAGAAGGGCCAGACGGTCGCGTGGGTGCGCCACGACGGCTCGCACTCGAATGCGCGCATCACCGAGCTCCTGAAGACCCGCGCTCTCGAGCGCTACCCGGCGGAGAGCGCCGGCCCCGGCGACATCGTCGCGATCGCCGGCATCGAGGAGATCACGATCGGCGAGACGATCGCCGACCCGGAGGACGTGCGCGCGTTGCCGGCGATCCACGTCGACGACCCCGCGATCTCGATGACGATCGGCACCAACACCTCGCCCCTCGTCGGCAAGGTAAAGGGCCACAAGGTCACCGCCCGCATGGTGAAGGACCGCCTCGACCGTGAGCTGGTCGGCAACGTCTCGCTCAAGGTCGTCGACATCGGCCGCCCCGACGCCTGGGAGGTCCAGGGCCGCGGCGAGCTCGCGCTCGCCATCCTCGTCGAGAACATGCGGCGCGAGGGCTTCGAGCTCACGGTCGGCAAACCGCAGGTCGTCACCAGGAAGGGCGAGGACGGCAAGGTCAAGGAGCCCTTCGAGCACCTTACGATCGATGCGCCCGAGGAGTACCTCGGCGCGATCACGCAGCTGATGGCGTCGCGCAAGGGCCGTATGGAGACGATGGTCAACCACGGCACCGGCTGGGTGCGGATGGAGTTCATCGTCCCGTCGCGCGGCCTCATCGGCTTCCGCACCGAGTTCCTGTCGATTACCCGCGGTACGGGCATCGCGAACGCCATCTCGCACGGCTACGACGACTGGGCAGGGCACATCGTCGCCCGTCAGAACGGCTCGATCGTCGCCGACCGCTCCGGCGTCGTGACCCCGTTCGCGATGATCGCGCTGCAGGAGCGCATGAGCTTCTTCGTGCAGCCGACCGAGGAGGTCTACGAGGGCATGGTCGTCGGCGAGAACTCGCGCGCCGACGACATGGACGTCAACATCACCAAGGAGAAGAAGCTCACGAACATGCGGTCCTCGACCGCTGACGCGTTCGAGTCGATGACTCCGCCGCGCCTGCTCTCGCTGGAGGAGAGCCTCGAGTTCGCGCGTGATGACGAGTGCGTCGAGGTGACACCGGAGAAGGTGCGCATCCGCAAGGTGATCCTGGACGCGACCGAGCGCGGTCGCGCGGCGTCCCGCCTGAAGCGCCAGGACGCCAACGCGTAGCGACACCCGGCCGCGGCCCCTCGGGATGTCCGAGCGTCCTGCCCGCGGCCGTCGCTAGGCTCATCCGGTGGCACCACCTGACGACGACCTGCGCGCCGAGTCTCGTCGTGCGGCGCGCGCCGGAATCGGCGTCGCCCTGGCGACGAGCGCGTACGGCGTGTCGTTCGGCGCCCTGGCGACCGCATCCGGTCTGGACGTCTGGCAGGCCTGTGTTCTCAGCCTCCTGATGTTCACCGGCGGATCGCAGTTCGCGTTCATCGGCGTGTTCGGAGCCGGGGGGCTCGCCGCATTGCCGTCCGCGATCGCCTCGGCGGCGATGCTCGGGGTCCGCAACGCCGCCTACGGGATGCGCATGGCTCCGGTCGTCGGCACGACGTTCTGGCGTCGCGTCGCGGCCATCCCCTTCACGATCGACGAGTCCACCGCCATCTCCCTCGCGCAGACGCGCCCGCACGCCCGCCGCGTCGGTTTCTGGGTCACGGGGATCGCGATCTACGTCGGCTGGAATGCGACGACGCTGGTCGGTGCGCTGCTCGGGAACGTCGTGGGCGATCCGCGAGCGTACGGGCTCGATGCCGCAGCCGCAGCGGCGTTCCTCGCCCTGCTGTGGCCCCGTCTGCGCGGGCGCCAGCCCATCGCCGTCGGGGTGGCGGCGGCCGTGGTGGCGACGGTCCTCACCCCGGTGCTGATGCCCGGAGTGCCCGTGCTGATCGCCGCCCTCGTCGCAATCGTCGTCGGGTGGTTCGGGCGCAGCGCACCCGTCGCCGAGCCGGAGGACGTCCCGGAACGGGAGGGCCTGCCGTGACGCTGTGGAACGCCGTGCTGCTCGCATCCATCGCCTGCGTCATCCTGAAGACGGCGGGCTATCTGCTGCCCGCGAAGGTGCTCGAGGCTCCGCGTCCGGCGCGCATCGCGGACCTGCTGACAGTGGCGCTGCTCGCCGCCCTTGTCGCCGTGCAGACGCTCGGCCAGGGGCAGGCGATCGTCGTCGACGCCCGCGTCCCTGCGGTGATCGTAGCGGCGGGCCTGCTGCTGTTGCGCGCCCCGTTCCTGGTCGTCGTGGCGGCAGCGGCCGCGGTCGCATCGCTGCTGCGCCTGGGGGGCTGGGCGACCTGAAGCGCGCATCACGCCTGGGTGAGCCCCGCAGCGCGCGCCCTAGACTTGCGGCGTGAGTTTCTCGTGGAGTCGCCTCGTCACCTGGATCGTCGCGCTCCTCGCGGGCGGTGTCTTCGGGATCGCGGGCACCATCGCCCACGCCTACCGCGTCGGCCCCGTCCCCATCGGACTGATCCTCGCCGTCGTCGGAGCGGCCGCGCTGCTCCTCGCGGTGCGCCTGCTCACGCGCGACCGGTGGGCGGCACTCGCGTGCGGCATCGGACTGTTCGCGGCGATCCTCCTGTTCTCCGGCACCGGCCCCGGCGGCTCGGTGATCGTGCCGAGCGGCAAGCTCGACCAATTGGCCGGCGTCAACCTCGGACTCGTCTGGACGATCGCGGTTCCGCTCATGACGATCCTCGTCGTCGCGTGGCCCGACCGATCCCGTAATCGGGTCTCCGCGGCCAACTAGACTGACAGTCGTGACGTATGTGATCGCTCTTCCCTGCGTCGATGTCAAGGATCGCGCCTGCATCGACGAGTGTCCCGTGGACTGCATCTACGAAGGGGAGCGCTCGCTCTACATCCACCCGGATGAGTGCGTGGACTGCGGCGCCTGCGAGCCCGTGTGCCCGGTCGAGGCGATCTACTACGAGGACGACCTGCCCGACGAGTGGCAGGACTACTACAAGGCCAACGTCGAGTTCTTCGACGACATCGGCTCGCCCGGCGGCGCCGCGAAGGTGGGTGTCATCCACAAGGATCACCCGATCGTGGCGGCCCTTCCGCCCCAGGCGCCGTGACCTGTTCCCAGAGCCGGGCGCGCTGAGATGGGCGTCGCCGATCTCGCCGACTATCCGTGGGATGCGGTGGCCCCCTACGCGGCCCGCGCCCGCCGCCATCCGGACGGCATCGTCGATCTCTCGATCGGCTCGCCCGTCGACCCGACGCCCGCCGTCGTCGTCGACGCGCTGAAAGCGGCGACGGATGCGCATGCCTACCCGCAGACCATCGGCACCGCCGATCTGCGCGACGCGATCGTCGAGTGGTACGGGCGGCGCCGAGGAGTCCCTGGGCTGACCCGCGAGCAGGTCGTCCCGACGATCGGATCCAAGGAGCTCGTCGCCCTGCTGCCGCTCCTGCTCGGCCTCGGTCCCGCCGACGTCGTCGTGCATCCGCGTGCCGCCTATCCGACCTACGAGGTCGGCGCGCGCCTGGTCGGCGCGACCCCGTTCGCGTCCGATGACCCGAGGGAGTGGCCGGAGGCGACGCGCCTCGTCTGGCTGAACTCGCCGGGCAATCCCGACGGCCGCGTGCTGGATGCCGACACCCTTCGCGTCGCCGTGGCTCGCGCGCGCGAGCTCGGTGCGGTCGTCGCCGGTGACGAGTGCTACGCCGAGCTGGGGTGGGACGCGCCGTGGGATGCCGAGCCGATCCCGTCGGTGCTCGACCCGCGGGTCGCGGGATCCGAGCCGGACGGCGTGCTCTCCGTGTACTCGCTCAGCAAGCAGTCGAACCTCGCCGGCTATCGCGCGGCCTTCGTGGCGGGCGACGCCGCGATCGTCTCCCGCCTCGTGACGGCGCGCAAGCACCTCGGGCTCATGGTGCCGGCTCCCGTGCAGGCCGTGATGGCGGCTGCGCTCCGCGATGACGCGCACGTCGCGCGTCAGCGCGAGCTGTACCGTCGCCGGCGAGATGTGCTGAAGCCTGCCATCGAGGCGGCGGGTTTCCGGGTCGACCACAGCGACGCGGGCCTCTATCTCTGGGCGACCGAGGGGCGCGACGCATGGGAGAGCCTGGACCGGCTCGCCGCACTCGGCATCCTGGCCGGTCCCGGCCACTTCTACGGGACGCACTTCCCGCAGCACGTGCGTCTGTCGCTCACGGCGACGGACGAGCGGGTCGATGCTGCGGCCGCCCGTCTGCGGGCGTCGGCGGCCATCGGCCGCCCAGCTTCGTAGAGGTCCTCCATCCATACGTGCCATCCTTTGGTGGCGTTCAACGTAGTCGTTCCCGCGCATTAGGCTGTAAAAGGTTCGGCCATCCGCCGCATCCCCAGCTCCGGCGCGAGTGCCGGACGCACCCCCAACGACCAGAAATCGCAAGGAGGCGCCGTGACTGATGCGGCCACCCAGCCGGAGATCGCGACTCTCACCGTCGGCGAGACGACCGCCCAGCTGCCGATCTTGCGTGGCACCGAGGGGCACCCGAGCATCGACCTGTCGACGCTGACCCGACAGACCGGCCTCACGGCTCTCGACTACGGATTCGTGAACACGGCGGCGACCCGCTCGGCGATCACGTTCATCGACGGCGACCAGGGCATCCTGCGCTACCGCGGCTTTCCGATCGAGCAGCTGGCGAAGAACAGCACCTACCTCGAGGTCGCGTGGCTCCTCATCTACGGCGAGCTTCCGACCGCTGACGAACTCGCCGGCTTCGACGAGCGCATCCGTCACCACACGCTCCTGCACGAGGATCTGAAGCGGTTCTTCTCGGCGCTCCCGCACACTGCGCACCCGATGTCGGTCCTCTCCTCGGCCGTCTCCGCACTCTCGACCTACTACGAGACCGAGTCCGACCCGCACAATCCCGAGCACATCGAGCTCAACACCGTGCGGATGCTCGCCAAGCTGCCCGTGATCGCGGCCTACGCGCACAAGAAGAGCGTCGGGCAGGCGTTCCTGTACCCGGACAATTCGCTGAGCTTCGTCGACAACTTCCTCAAGCTCAACTTCGGCGTGATGTCGGAGCCGTACGAGGTCAACCCGGTGATGTCCCGCGCTCTCGAGCGCCTGCTGATCCTGCACGAGGACCACGAGCAGAACGCGTCGACCTCGACGGTGCGTCTGGTCGGCTCCACGGGCGCGAACCAGTTCTCCTCGATCTCGGCGGGCATCAACGCCCTCTACGGCCCCCTGCACGGTGGCGCCAACGAGGCCGTCCTCGAGATGCTCGGCCGCATCCGCGACTCCGGCGAGAGCGTCCAGCGCTTCGTCGAGCGCGTGAAGAACAAGGAGGACGGCGTCAAGCTCATGGGCTTCGGCCACCGGGTCTACAAGAACTACGATCCGCGCGCCAAGCTCGTCAAGGAGTCCGCGGATGAGGTGCTCGCCGAGCTCGGCATCAGCGACCCGCTCCTCGACCTCGCGAAGGAGCTCGAGGAGATCGCGCTCAACGACGACTACTTCCGCGAGCGCCGTCTCTACCCGAATGTCGACTTCTACACGGGCGTCATCTACAAGGCGATGGGCTTCCCGACCCGCATGTTCACGGTGCTGTTCGCGATCGGCCGCCTGCCCGGCTGGCTGGCGCAGTGGCGCGAGGCGGGCGGCGACACGCACACGAAGATCGGCCGTCCGCAGCAGCTGTACACGGGTGCTCCGCGCCGCGATTACCCGGGTACCGTCTGACGCCGCAGCGGCCGAAGATAGGCTGAGCGGATGCCTCGACTCCTCGTCCGTCGTCCGTCGCCACGCCTCGCCGAAGGCGAGCTGACCCACATCGAGCGCGTCCCGGTGGACGCCGCCCTCGCTATGGAGCAGTGGACGCGGTATGTGGACGTCTACCGCGCGCGCGGATGGGACGTCGTCGACCTCGAGGCGGCCGACGAGCACGCCGACGGTGTCTTCGTCGAGGATGCGGTGGTGATGTTCGGCGACGTCGCGGTGCTCACGCGCCCCGGCGCCGACTCCCGCCGTGGGGAGATCGACACGGCCCGCGAGACGCTCGAGGCCGTCGGCATCCCGTACCTGCGGATCACCGAGCCCGGAACGCTCGACGGCGGCGACGTCCTCAAGGTCGGCAGGACGGTCTATGTCGGCCGCACGCTTCGCACCAACGACGAGGGCATCGCGCAGCTGCGTGCACACCTCGCACCGCGTGGGTGGGAGATCGTCGCCGTGCCCGTCACGAAGGTGCTGCACCTGAAGAGCGGCGTCACCGCGTTGCCGGACGGCACGATCATCGGCTACGAGCCGCTGGTGGACGACCCGAGCGTCTACCCGTCCTTCCTCGGCGTGCCCGAGGAGCACGGAACCGCCGTCGTGGTGCTCGACGACTCGACGGTGCTGATGTCATCGGACGCTCCGCAGAGCGCGCAGCTGTTCCGCGACCGCGGTCTCGAGGTGCTCACCACGCCCATCTCGGAGTTCGAGAAGCTCGAGGGCTGCGTGACCTGCCTCTCGGTGCGCGTGCGCGACTGAGGCATCGCAGACGAATGCGCCCGGGGGCATCCCCCCGGGCGCATTCCTGTCGGTATCCGGTCAGGCTGCCTCGGCGTAGAGCTCGGCGGACTCCAGCTCGCCGGCGTCGTCCGCGACGACAGCACCGCGGCGGCTGGGACGCACCGCCAGCACGATGATCCCCGCGATGACTGCGGCGGCAGCAAGGGTCAGCCAGGCGACGGTGTAGCCGTCGAGGGCGGGAGTGCCGCCGGCCCGCACCGAGCCGAAGACGATCGCCGTGGTGAAGGCCGAACCGATCGCCGATCCGATCGTGCGCAGGTTCGCGTTCACGCCGGTGGCGATGCCGGTGCGGTCGGCGGGCACGCTCTCCACGATGATGCTCGCGGCGGATGCATACGCCAGACCGATGCCGATACCGAACAGGCCGCCGGCGACCGCGAGCAAGATGAGCGACCTGTGCTCGAGGATGGCGAACACGATGCCCCCCGCCATGAAGAGCGCGCCGAGCGCCATCATGACCCGGAGCGGGACGACCCGGGCGATGGCCCCCGTGGCGAATCCGACGCTCGACATGCCGATCAGGAGAGGCAGCAGGGCGAGTCCTGCGCCCTGCACTCCGAGACCGAGCCCCCAGCCCGACACGGCGGGCGTCTCAAGGAACTGCGGCAGATAGCCCCAGAATCCGAAGGCCGCGGCGCCGATGAGCAGTCCGGCGGCGTTGACCGGCCAGATGGCTCGGCTGGCGACGAGTCGCAGGTCGACCAGCGGCTCGCGAGAGCGCAGCTCCGCGACGAGCCATGCAGCGAAGAGGACCGCTGCGGCGGCGAACAGGCCGATGGTCAGCGGAGCATCCCATCCCCAGCGCGCGCCCGAGCTGAGCGGCACGAGCAGGGCCACCAGCCAGCCGGACAGGAGCACGGCGGAGAGCACATTGACGCGGCCGGCTGCGCGGGTGCCGGTGGCCGGGACGAGCACGAGGGTGAGCAGGATGCCGGCCACGGCCGTCACGAACGGGATCGAGAAGATCCCGCGCCAGCCCAGGAGCTCGGCGAGCGGACCCGCGAGCACGCTGCCCGCGGCGCCGCCGATGCCGATGATGGCACTGGTAGCACCGATGGCGCCGGTCAGGCGTTCGCGCGGCATGACGTCGCGCAGCAGGCCGAAGGCGAGCGGGAACAGCGCTCCGCCGACCCCCTGCAGCACCCGCGCGAGGATCAGCACTCCGAGTGTCGGGGCGAAGGAGGCGACGATGTCGCCGACGGCGACGACCGCGAGGACCACGAGGAACGTGTTGCGGCGTCCGCGAAGATCGCCGATGCGGCCGAGGAGGGGCGTGGCGACCGCGGCGGCGATGAGCCACGAGGTGATCGTCCACGATGCCGCGTCCGCCGTGACGCCGAAGTCCGCGCTGATCAGCGGGATGACGGGGATGACGAGGTTCTGCAGCAGGGCGAGGGAGGCGACACTGAGCGTGATCGCGAGGAACGCCGCACGGGTGGAGGTGGAAGTTGGCATGAAGGGCCTTCCCAGAGATGCGGATCCGGTGAATGAGGGGTAAAGTGAGGGTCGGTCTCCGAACGGAGGTTTCCTCCGGATTGACATTACCGGAGGGGCCCTCCGGTTTGCAAGTCCGATCACCGACTTTTTCTTCCCGAGTCCGAAAGGTTCTGCAATGCCGGTCGCAGAGCGCATATCCGCGCTGGACGAGCGTCGCCCCAAGCGCGCGGATGCTGCACGCAACTTCGACGCCTTGGTCACCGCCGGGCGCGAGGCGTTCGCCGAGGAAGGCTCATCGGCATCCCTCGAGGACATCGCGCGCCGCGCCGGCGTCGGCATCGGAACGCTGTACCGCAATTTCCCGACGCGCGACGATCTGATCGAGACGCTGTACCTCGGCGAGGTCGACGCCCTGGCCCAGGCCGCCGACGAGGTCAGCGATCTCGAGCCGTGGGAGGCCCTGAGGGCGTGGCTGGACCGCTTCGTCACCTATGTCGGCACGAAGCACGCCCTCCTGGAGGGGCTCAACCGGCAGTCATCCGTGCTCGTCGAGTGCCGCTCGATCATGCTGTCGGCGGGGGAGCCGCTCCTCATCAGGGCGCAGGAGGCGGGCGAGGTCCTCCCCGACATCACGATCGGCGACGTCGTCAAGCTCGTGTCGGGCGTGGCCGCCGTGGCCGCGTTCGACGATGCGGCCCAGCGCGAGCGCGTGCTGAACCTCGCGATCAACGCCATCCGGCGCTAGCGACGTCCAGGTCAGCGCTTCGCATCCTCGCGCTGCGCGATGGCAGCGGCCTCGGCATCCCGATCACCGTCTGACGGCAGTCGCCGCTTGCCGTGCTTCTTCCGCAGCTCGGCGACATAGTCGGGCACGATCGTCGACGGATCGCGCGGCGGCCGCTCGTAGCCGCCGGAGGCCGGGCGATCGGGGATCTCGATCGGCTCGCGCTCCACGAGCGAATACGGGATCTGCGACAGCAGATGATGGATCATGTTGATCCGCCCGCGCCGCTTGTCGTCGTTGTCGACCTCGAACCACGGGGCCTCGGGGATGTCGGTATGCACGAACATCGTGTCCTTGGCGCGGGAGTAGTCCTCCCATTTCGTGATCGACAGGACGTCGTTGGGGCTCAGCTTCCACCGGCGCATCGGGTCGTCGTTGCGGGAGCGGAATCGCAGCTCCTGCTCGACGTCGGACACGCTGAACCAGTACTTCAGCAGAAGGATGCCGTCCTCGACGAGCATCCGCTCGAAGATCGGCGCCTGATGCAGGAAGCGGTGGTACTCCGCGTTCGTGCAGAAGCCCATGACATGCTCGACCCCGGCGCGGTTATACCAGGAGCGGTCCATCAGCACGATCTCACCCGCGGCCGGCAGGTGCGTCGTGTAGCGCTGGAAGTACCACTCGGTCTTCTCACGCTCGGTCGGGGTCGGCAGGGCGACGGTGCGGGTGACGCGCGGGTTCAGATACTGCGTGACCCGGTTGATGGTCGAGCCTTTGCCGGCGGCATCCCGCCCCTCGAAGATGACGATGATGCGGGCGCCCGTCGCCTGCACCCACGCCTGCATGTCCACCAGTCGCGCCTGCAGGACCTTGAGCTCGTCCTCGTACAGGCGCCTCGGCATCCGATCGCTCATGTGAGCCCCCTCGTCCACGCTGATCCGACGATAGCGCCTCATCCGCGTCCGTCGTTCTCGCTCGGATGCTCTGCGGGGGCGCCTCGCGAGGCGCAGGGCGGCGTGTCGTCAGGCGTGCAGGGCCTCGTTGAGGGTCACGCCGACGCCGGCGCGTCGCACGGCCTCGATCGCGCCCGTCAGCGAGTTGCGGCGGAACAGGATGCCGGGCACGCCCGAGAGCTCGGCGCCCTTCACCGTCGGCTGCGAGCCGTCGGCGCGCGGAGCCTGGTCGGCGAGCACGATCTTCGAGCCGGCCGTGACATACAGGCCGGCCTCGACGACGCAGTCGTCGCCGAGTGAGATGCCAACGCCCGCGTTTGCGCCGAGCAGTGCGCGCGCGCCGATCGAGACACGGTGCTGCCCGCCGCCCGACAGCGTGCCCATGATGGATGCGCCGCCCCCGATGTCGCTGCCGTCGCCGACGACGACGCCCTGCGAGACGCGTCCCTCGACCATGGAGGCGCCGAGCGTGCCCGCGTTGAAGTTCACGAAGCCCTCGTGCATCACGGTGGTGCCGGGGGAGAGGTATGCCCCGAGCCGCACACGGGATGCGTCGGCGATGCGCACGCCCGCCGGCACGACGTAGTCGAGCAGTCGCGGGAACTTGTCGAGGCCCTGGATCTGGATCCCCTCGCGCGCGAGCTCGGGACGCAGGCGGGCGGCGTCATCGGGATGCATCGGACCGGCGTTGGTCCACGCGACGTTCGGGAGGTGGCCGAAGATGCCGTCGAGGTTCACCTCGTTGGGGCGCACCAGCCGGTGCGACAGAGCGTGCAGGCGGAGATAGGCGTCCGGAGTCGACGTGGGGGCTGCATCCAGGTCCGCCTCGACCGCCACGACGTCCACACGCACGCGCCGCCGCTCATCCGCGACGGCGAGTCGGTCGAGGTTCTCCGGGGCGATCACGGGGTCGAGCCCGAGCGGCAGGCGGCCGATCGTCGGCTCGGGGAACCACGTGTCGAGGATGGCTCCCGCGTCGGTCGTCGTCACCAGGCCCCAGCCCCACACCCATCGCTCGTCGCTCATGCCTCCAGGCTACCGAGCGCGGCGACGGGACTCCGATCCGATGACGGAGAGAGGCCTGAGGACCCGCCGATAGACTCGGACGATGCCGCGCCTCGATCTGTCCGCGTCCAGCGTGTCTCTCACCCGGGCGATCTGCGACATCCCGAGCGTCTCCGACGACGAGAAGACCCTTGCCGACGCGATCCACGAGGCGGTGAGCGCGCTGGCTCACCTCGAGGTGTTCCGGGACGGCGACACGATCGTCGCGCGCACCGACCTCGGTCGCGCGCAGCGCGTCGTGATCGCAGGTCACATCGACACGGTGCCGATCAACGGCAACGTGCCGACGCGCGACATCGAGATCGACGGCGAGCCGTACCTCTGGGGCCGCGGCACGGTCGACATGAAGGCGGGCGTCGCCGTGCAGCTGAAGCTCGCCGCCGAGCTCGCCGAGCCGCGTGTCGACCTCACGTGGATGTGGTACGACCACGAGGAGGTCGAGGCCGACCGCAACGGCCTGGGGCGCCTCGCTCGGGACCGGCCCGACCTGTTCGCCGCGGACTTCGCGATCCTGGGCGAGCCGTCCAACGGTCAGGTCGAAGGCGGATGCAACGGCACGATGCGCGCTGTGGTCCGCACGCATGGCGTCCGCGCGCACAGCGCCCGCGCGTGGGTCGGCGAGAACGCCATCCACCGCGCCGCGCCCATTCTCATGCGGCTGTCGGAGTACCGCCCCCGTGAGGTGACGGTGGACGGGCTCGCCTACCGTGAAGGCCTCAACGCCGTCGCCATCCGCGGAGGCATCGCCGGCAACGTCATCCCGGACCTCTGCGAGGTCGAGGTGAACTACCGGTTCGCGCCCAGTCGCTCGGTCGAGGCCGCCGCCGCGCACCTGCGTGACGTGTTCGCCGGCTTCGAGGTCGAGATCACGGATGCCGCCGAGGGCGCGCGTCCCGGCCTGGACGCGCCGCTCGCGCAGGAGTTCCTCGCCGCCGTCGGCGCCGAACCCCGCCCGAAGTACGGGTGGACGGATGTCGCCCGGTTCTCGGCCCTCGGCGTACCCGCCGTCAACTACGGTCCCGGCGATCCCCAGCTGGCGCACCACGACGAGGAACGGGTGCCGCTCGCCCAGATCGACGCCGTCGAGCGTGGACTGCGGGCATGGCTGACGGCACGCTGACCCGCGAGGGTCCAGGCGCGCTCGAACGCGTCTGGCAGCGGCCTGCCCTTCGCATCGCGATCCTCTACATCGCCGCCCGGGTCCTGACCACGCTGTTCTTCTTCGGCGCATCGGCGCTGTCCGGCCCCGCATCCCGTTTCGGACTGCACGCGGCTTTCGGAACCCTCGTGATGGGCTGGGATGCGCAGTGGTATTGGTTCACGGCCGAGAACGGGTACCCGTCCACGATCCCGGTGAACCCCGAGGGACTGGTCACCGAGAACCAGTGGGCGTTCCTGCCGCTGTATCCGTACCTCGCGAAGCTCGTCGGCATCCCGCTGGGCGGCTGGCCGATCGCGGCGGTGCTCATCTCACTCGTCGCGGGCTACCTCTCCGCGCTCGTGCTGTACCGCATGCTCCGGATGAAGCTGGATGCCACGGCGGCGACGTGGGCGGTCGTCCTCTTCGTGTCGGGTCCGCTGGCCGCGCTCTTCCAGATCGGCTACGCCGAGGCCCTCTTCATGCTGTGGCTCCTCCTCGCGCTGTGGCTGCTGATGCGCCGGCACTACGGGTGGCTCTACCTGCTGATACCGCTCATGGGCTTCACGCGTCCCGGCGTCCTCGCCTTCGCGCTGACCCTCGGCCTGTTCGGCATCTGGCGGTGGCTCACCCGCACGCGCGAACCTCTCCGGGCGCGCGAGATCGTGCATATCGTCGCGCTCGCCGCCCTCGCGACGGTTGTGGGCTTCGCCTGGCAGGTGATCGCCGGGATCGCGACAGGGGATCCGAGCGCTTACCTGCGCACCGAGCTGGCCTGGCGCAGGAACTGGATCCCGGATTCGACGAGCAGCTTCTTCCCCTTCGACGGCTTCGTCGTCGGTGCCCACTTCTGGTCGGGCGTGTGGGGCTGGGGCGAGTACGGGGGATATGTCTTCCTCGCCGCGGCTGTCGTGGCGATCGCCGCGCTCCTGCTCTTCGAGCCGCACGTGCGGCGGCTCGGTGTCGAGCTGCGGCTGTGGTCGGCGAGCTACCTGCTCTACCTTCTGGCGGTCTTCTTCCCGCAGTCAAGCATCTTCCGGCTGCTGCTTCCCCTCTCCCCGCTGTGGGGGGCGGTCGCCGCGCCGAAGTCGACGGCGTGGCGCGTCGGCGTTCTCGTCGCCTGCATCGTCGGCCAGTGGTGGTGGATCTACAACATGTATGCGCTCGCCAACACCTACTGGCAGATTCCCTAGCCGGAATACGTCCGGATTCTCCCCCGGGAACCCGCCGCGATTTCTGGCCTGTCAGTGACAGACGATAAACTTGATCCAGACCAGCGACGAAAGGGAGCCAAGCATGGCAGCCATGAAGCCGAGAACCGGAGACGGGCCGATGGAGGCCGTCAAGGAGGGCCGCCTCATCATCGTGCGTGTGCCGCTCGAGGGCGGCGGTCGTCTCGTCGTCTCTGTGAACGACGCCGAGGCCAAGGAGCTCTACGACGTGCTCGGCGAGGTCGTCAGCGCCGCCTGAGCACCTCCTCGATCACGGGAAGGCCGGTCTTCGGACCGGCCTTCGTCGTCTGAGCGGGACGGCGTCAGCGGTCAGGCCGAAAGAAGCGTGGTGAGCTGCAGCAGTCCCTCGGCGACGGTCGACAGCGCTCCGACGACCGCGGGCGAGTTCTGCGTCTCGGTGATGAGCGACCGGTACGCGGTCGTGATCGGATCCCGCCGCACCGGGTCGGCGACCGCGCCGCCGACGAGCACGCGCGGCACGAGGACGGTGCCGCCCGGACGCACGAGCCTCAGGCCGTGCTCCACATACTCGATGACGCCGTCGGGGTCGGCGTCGACCAGCACGATGTCGTAGGACGCCTCGTTCATGCGGGGCAGCACGTCGGCCGCGCGTCCCGCGATGAACCGGGAGCGGGCCGGAGCGATGCGGGCGTCCGCGAAGGCCTGCCGCGCCGCGGCGAGGTGCTCGGGCTCGGTGTCGATCGTCGTGAGGATCGCCCGCGGGGCGCCGTGCAGCAGCCACAGGCCCGAGATGCCGGCGCCGGTGCCGATCTCGACGATGTTCAGGGCTGCGGATGCGGCGGCGAGCACCGCGATCTGCGCGCCGACCGGTGGACTCACGGGCGCGGCGCCGAGCTCGAGAGCGTGCGCACGCGCTCGAGCGATGTGCTCCGGCTCGACGATCGCTTCGCGTGCGAACCGATCCTTCGCGCCGTCCACCGCCTGCGTCGCGTTCTCGCCCATATCCCAGACCTCCGTGCGAAAGCCTACGCGTGCGCAGGTTCGGCCAACGCGCGGCGCGGCGGGTAACCTGAACTCATGATTTTCGGGATCACCATCGAGAAGCTGCTGGTGATCGGTGTGCTCGCCGCGTTCCTGGTCGGACCCGAGCGCCTGCCGAAATACGCGGCGTCTCTCGCGCAGCTGACGGTGCGCGCGCGCGAGTTCATCCGCGGCGCCCGGGACCGCGTCAAGGACGAGATGGGCGAGGACTTCGACGACGTCGACTGGCGCACGCTCGACCCCCGCCAATACGACCCTCGGCGCATCATCCGCGAGGCGCTCCTCGACGATGCCCCTGTGGCGCCGGTCGCGACGGCGACGGCGGCCGGCCCCGCTGCGGCCACGATCGAGACGTTCGTTCCCGGGGATGTGCCGCCCTTCGACGCCGAGGCGACCTGATCCCCGCCGACCTCGCTCCTAGCGGGGCGTGACCGGGAGCGACCGGCCCGCGAGGCCGCGAGGTCGCACCGACAGTCGCCCCGCGAGCTCGATGATCGCGCGGGCTGCTGCGTCGTCCGGGTCGGACACGACGACGGGGATGCCGGCATCCCCGCCCGCCCGCAGCGCCGGGCTCAGGGGCACCTGGGCGAGCAGCGCGACGGTTTCCGCGGCGGTGGAGAGCGTCGCCGCCACCCGTTCGCCGCCCCCTGATCCGAACAGGTCGACGACCGTCCCGTCGGGAAGGGTCATTGCGGCCATGTTCTCGACGACACCGATGACGTGCTGTCCGGTCTGACGTGCGACGAGCCCGCTGCGGACGGCGACGTCGGATGCCGCGGCCTGCGGCGTCGTCACGACGAGCACTTCCGCGTGGGGGAGGAGCTGGCCGACCGAGATCGCGACGTCACCCGTACCGGGGGGCATGTCGAGGAGCAGGACATCGAGGTCGCCGAAATGCACGTCCGTCAGGAACTGCTGGACGGTGCGGTGCAGCATCGGCCCGCGCCACGCGACCGCCGCGTTCTCGTCGCCCTCCCGGAGGAACATCCCGATCGAGATGGTCTTCACGTCATAGGCGACCGGCGGCAGGATGAGCTCGTCGATGCGCGTCGGCTTGATCGTGCGGCCGGTGTCGTCGACGAGCCCGAGCAGGGCCGGGATCGAGAAGCCGTGCACGTCGGCGTCGACGAGACCGACGGCGAGACCGCGACGCGCGAGCGCGACAGCGAGGTTCGCGGTCAAGGTCGACTTGCCGACGCCGCCCTTGCCGCTCGTCACGGCGATGACGCGGGTCAGGGACTCGGGACCGAAGGGGATCGTGCGCGCGCGGGAGCCGCGCAGCCGCTCGGTCAGCTCGCGCCGTTCATCCGGGGTCATGACGCCCACGGTGAGGTCGACGGCATCCACTCCCGCCACCGACGCGGCGGCCTCGCGCACGTCGCGCTCGATGCGCTGCGCCGCCGGACAGCCGACGATCGTCAGTGCGATGCCGACGTGCGCCGTGCCGTCGTCGACCCGGATGTCCCGCAGCATCCCCAGATCGGCGAGTGGGCGCCGCAGCTCGGGGTCGGAGACGGCTCCGACGGCAGCGCGGACGGCGTCGCCCAGCACGGCGTCGCGCCCTGCGGTCACGCCGCTCCTCCGGGCCGCTCTACGGCCACCGCGCGAGCGTCGCGCTCGTCCAGCTGATCGAGCAGACCGCGCAGCTCCTGGCGGAGCGTGTCCTTCGTCACGACCTCGCCGGAGACCTCGGTGAGGGCCATGCGCAGCGCGACGATCTCGCGCGCGAGGTATTCCGTGTCGGCGAGATTGCGCTCTGCGCGCTGCCGGTCCTGCTCGATCTGGACGCGGTCGCGGTCGTCCTGGCGGTTCTGCGCCAGCAGGATGAGCGGTGCCGCGTAAGACGCCTGCAGCGACAGGATGAGGGTCAGCAGCGTGAAGTTCGTCTTCGCGGGGTCGTACTGCAAGGCGGGCGGCGCCCAGATGTTCCACGTCAGCCACACGGCCACGAAGATCGTCATCCCGATGAGGAACCCCGAGGTGCCCATCGCGCGCGCGAAGGCCTCGGAGAAGCGGCCGAACCGGTCGCTGGATTGCTGCTGTGCGTTGCGGCTCAGCATGCCCGAGCGCCCGCGGGGCGCGTCGAGCGAGGGCTGTCGGGTCTGGCGTGCCATCAACGGCCCCCCGTTCCAGTCGTGGGCGCGGCATCCACCTCTTCCGCATCATGCGTGCGCCAGTCGTCGGGCAGGAGGTAGTCGAGGACATCGTCGACGCTGACCGCGCCGACGAGCCGGTGCGCCTGGTCGATCACGGGAAGCGACACGAGGTTGTAGCTCGCGAGCAGGCGCGCGACCTCAGCGGCCGACGAACTGGCGAGCACGGGGTCGAGGGTGTCGTCGATGATCGCGCCGAGCCGCTCGTGCGGCGGATAGCGCAGCATGCGCTGGAAGTGCACGGTGCCGAGCAAGCGGCCGGTGGGCGTCTCGTACGGCGGCAGTGTGACGAACACGGCGGCGGCGAGCGCCGGGTGCAGCTCGTGACGACGGATGAGGGCCAGCGCCTCGGCCACCGTCGCATCGGCGGACAGGACGATCGGCTCCGGCGTCATGAGACCGCCCGCGGTGTCGGGTCCGTACTTCAGGAGCGCACGGACGTCCTCCGCCTCCTCCGGCTCCATCAGCTCGAGGAGCTGCTCGCTGCGCGCCTCCGGCAGCTGACCGAGGAGGTCGGCCGCGTCATCCGGCTCCATCGCATCCAGGATGTCGGCGGCGCGCTCGTCGCCCAGCTGCTCGAGGATGTGCATCTGCTCATCCTCGGGCATCTCCTCGAGGGCGTCCGCGAGACGGTCGTCGGGGAGCTCCTCGGCGACCTCGATGAGCCGATCCTCGGGAAGGTCGAGGAGGGTGTTGGCGAGGTCGGCGGGCTTCAGCTCGCTGTAGGTCGCGACCAGCTGTTCGGCCGACTGGGCCTCGCCCGGATCCTGACTCTCGCGCACCTCCGACCAGGAGGCGAACGTGGTGGGGCCCTTCGCGAACGGGGAGGCGCTCGTCTTGGGCTTGCGCAGGAACAGCTGACCCACGTCCCACTCGCCTGTGCGACTGCGCTCGATCGCGACATCCTCGATGACGGCCTGCGTGCGGTCGGCGAGGAAGACCTTGCGGCCGACCAACTCGGCCATGACGCGCACCTCGCCGCCGCGCTGCTGAAAGCGGCGCACGTTGATGAGTCCCGTGGTGATGACCTGCCCCGTGGCGATCGAGGTCACGCGTCCGATCGAGACGAACACGTTCCGACGGCCGGGGATCTCCACGACGAGGCCGATGACGCGCGGCGGATCGGCTTTTCGGTAGATGACGACGACATCCCGGACCTTGCCGAGCCGGTCGCCCGCGGGGTCGAAGACCGAGCACCCGGACAGGCGCGCGACGAAAACCCTCTGCGTACTCACGGAACCAGCGTAGTGCGCGGCTCACGGGCTCCAGGTGCCTGTGACCGGTCCCCGCATGTTCACCGGGGCAGTCGATCGGGCCGGTCCGGGCGTCCATGGGAGGATGGGGGGATGACGATGATGGGTGGATCGCCGAACGCCGCCGAGGCGGGGGAGAGCATCGCGAGCTTCCCCACCTACGAGGCCGCACAGAAGGCCGTCTCCACCCTCATCGCCGGTGACATCCCGGCCAAGGAGATCGCCATCGTCGGGTACGGACTGCGCTCCATCGAGCGGGTGACGGGCCGCCTCGGCTATGCGGCCGCCGCGCGTTCCGGCGCGATCAACGGCGTGCTGTTGGGTCTGCTCTTCTCGGCGATCTTCGTGCTCGGCAACAGCTCGGTGCCGATCCAGGCGTTCGTCGGCGTGCTGTTCGTCGGCATCGCGATCGGCATGCTGTTCTCGCTCCTCACGTACGCGATGATCCGCCGCCGGCGCGATTACGCCTCCGTCATGCAGGTGGTCGCGGACCACTACGACGTGACCGTGCGGCCTGACAGCATCCATCGCGCGCGCCAGGTGATCGGAGCGCAGGGGCTTCCCGTCGAGCATCCGACCATTCCCTCCGAGCCGCCGGTTCCCCCCGCGAACGCGGCGCCGTCGGTGCGGCCGGGTCCGGGGACACCCGCCGTGCACGCCGAGCCGCCGCGCTACGGCGAGAGGGTGTCGCCGGAGGGTGAGGCGCATGCGGACGGTGAGCAGTCGGATTCGAAGGCCGATGACGGGCCCGGTCCGCACTCGGAGGACTGACGCGCGACGTCGGGGGTGTCGCACACGATCTGCGGCATGATTCGAGGGTGGACCGTGAGACGCCGCTGAGCCTGACCGTCACGCTTCCGGCCGGAGAAGCGGTCGTGGCCGCCCTCCTCGCCCTGCCTGAGAAGCCGTGGGCGGCGATCGGCATCGCGCACGGCGCGGGCACACGCATGGATCACCCGTTCGTCGTCGGATTCGCGAGCGCCATGGCGGCGCGCGGCGTCGCGGCGATGCGGTTCAACTTCCCGTACTCAGAAGCCGGTCGGCGGATGCCGGGCCCCGCAGCGCACGCCATCGCCACGTGGGCGGCGGTCGACGCCGCGTTGCACGAGGCCGTTCCCGGCGTGCCGGTCGTCGCGTCGGGCCGATCCTATGGCGGACGGATGGCCTCGATGGCGGCCGCGGACGGCACGATCGAGCCGGCGGCTCTCGTCTACCTCGGGTACCCGCTGCATCCGCCGGGACGACCCGAGAGCCCGCGCATCGAGCACCTTCCGTCGATCACGGCGCCCCAGCTGTTCCTGTCCGGGGAGAGCGATCCGTTCGTCGACCCGCACGAGCAGCTCGAGCAGGCCGTCGCGTCCTGTCAGGACGCGGTGCTGGAGTGGGCGCCGGGCGGGCACGGGTTCGAGGTGAAGGGACGGAAGATCGCACCTGTCGACCTCGCCACCCAGATCGCCGGGCGCGTGGAGCGCTTCCTTCGGAGCCGCCTCGCCGTCTGACGCTCCACCGCATCTCGTGATCCTCGCCTCAGCGGCCGGCGCCGCATCTCAACGGCCGGCAGCGTAGCCGAGAGCCCCGCGCGGATTGGCGGCGGCCCACAGCTGCCCCGTCGCCCGGTCGATGCCGACTGCCGAGAGGCGACCGAGCGACCAGTCGCCCGACACCGCGACGTCGTGCCCCCGGCCGCGCAGTTGCGCGATCACCTCGGGGCCGAGCCGGCCCTCCGCCACGACCCCTGCGGGGGTCCAGGTGCGCGGCCAGAAGGAGTCGATGAGCGCCGTGGTGTGAAAACTCGGAGCGTCGATGGCCTGCTGAGGGGTGTAGCCGCCGACGAGCATGCGCAGCAGAGCCGGCAGCTGCCACTGCTCCTGCTGATCTCCGCCGGGCGTGCCGATGGCCATCACCGCCGCCCCGTCGCGCAGCACGAGCGTGGGCGTCAGGGTGGTCCGCGGACGCGCCCCCGGCCGGAGCGCCGAGGGCGCGGACTCGTCGAGCCACATCATCTGCAACCGGGTGCCCAGGCAGAAGCCGAGCGACGGGATCGTGGGCGACGACTGCAGCCACCCGCCCGACGGGGTCACGGCGACGATGTTGCCCCAGCGGTCCACGACGTCGATGTGGCACGTGTCGCCGCGGGTCTCGCCGCTGCTCTGGACGGTCGGATCACCCGTGCCCTGCACCGTGGGCTCTCCCACACCCAGGGAGTCGTCGTCGCCCGCTGCGACATCCGAGCGCAGCGGCGGGTGGAACGGTGTGCGCCCCTCCGGGTGGCCGGGGCGCCACGCGCGAGACGCCGTCTCGCCGAGCCCGGCACGGCGAGCGGCGATGTAGGGGTCGGCGAGCAGGTCGTCGACCGGCGCGCCGTCTCCGAAGTGCGCGTCGCGATCGGCGAGCGCGAGCTTCAGCACCTCGACGACCGTGTGCGCGCCGAGTCCCGTCGACGGGTCCAGCGACGCATCGGGAAGCGGATCGAGGATGCGCAGAGCCTCGAGCAGCGCGGGTCCCTGCGACCATGACCCGGCCTTCGCGACGACGTGTCCACGGAACGGGGCGGTCACGGCATCCTCGAATGCGGCGCGGAAGCCGGTGACGTCCTCCGGGCGGATGACGGCGGCGTGATCGGTGCCCGACGAGTGGCGGTGCGGCGTCGCGAGGAACGCGGACGCCTCCGTCCCGACGAGCGCGGCCCACAGGTCGCGCGCCGCGTCGATGCCCGCGACGCGATCGTCGTGGCCGAGGGATGCCGCGACCAGCCTCTCCAGCACGTCGGCGTAGGCAGCGTTGCGCACGAGGTCGCCTTCGGCGGGGACACGTCCGCCGGGAGTCCACAGGGCGGAGGAGGTCGTCCAGTGGTCGGCGAACAGCTCGGCCACGCGAGCGATCGTGGCCGCAGCGCTCGCCGAGAGGGGAACGCCGGTGCGCGCGTACTCGATCGTCGGTCGCAGCACGTCTTCGAGCGTCGCCGTGCCATGATCGCGAAGCAGCAGGAGCCAGGCATCGACGGCGCCCGGGACCGCCGCCGCGAGGCCGCCGGCGCCCGGCACGAGGTCGAGTCCTTCCGCGCCGTAGTGGTCGATCGTGGCGCCGGCGGGTGCGGGACCCTGGCCCATCAGGACGACGGGTCGTCCGGGCTCGGCGGCCGTTGCGAAGATCCCGACCAGGTCGCCACCCGGGCCGTTCAGGTGCGGCTCGACCAGGTGGAGGGTGAAGCCGCCCGCCACGACCGCGTCGAACGCATTCCCGCCGCGCTCCAGGACTCCCTGGGCGACTCCGGTCGCGATCCAGTGGGTGGACGCCGCCATCCCGAACGACCCGGTGAGGGTCGGACGGGTGGTGAAGGCGTCGGGGGCGGTGAAGGTGGCCGGCACGCTCACGCGGACGCAGCCGCGATCCAGGCCTCGACCTCATCCGCGGTGCGCGGGATGCCCGCCGAGAGATTCACCGGACCGTCGGCGGTCATCAGGATGTCGTCCTCGATCCGGACGCCGATGCCGCGGAGCTCCTCGGGCACGGTGAGGTCGTCGATCTGGAAGTACAGTCCGGGCTCGATGGTGAAGATCACTCCGGGCTCGAGCAGCCCGTCGTAGTACATCTCGCGGCGCGCCTGTGCGCAGTCGTGCACGTCGAGGCCGAGGTGGTGGCTCGTGCCGTGGACCATGTAGCGGCGGTGCTGGCCGCCGCGGTCGGCATCCAGCGCCTCCTCGGCGGTGACGGGCAAGAGGCCCCACTCCGCCACGCGCTGAGCGATGACCTCCATCGCCGCGGCGTGCACATCGCGGAATCGCACGCCCGGTCGTGCCGCCGCGAACGCGGCGTCGGCGGCCTCGCGAACCGTCTCGTAGACCCGCCGCTGGACATCGGTGAAGCGGCCGGATACGGGGAGCGTGCGAGTGATGTCGGCGGTGTACAGGCTGTCGACCTCGACGCCGGCATCGATGAGGATGAGGTCGCCCGGCATGACGGCGCCGTCGTTGCGTGTCCAGTGCAGGTAGCACGCGTGCGGACCGGATGCCGCGATCGTGTCGTAGCCCTCGCCGTTGCCGTCGCTGCGCGCGCGGCGGTGGAAGACGCCCTCGACGACGCGCTCGCCGCGCGGGTGCTCGAGTGCGGCGGGCAGCTCGCGCACGATGTCGTCGAAGCCGGCCGCGGTGACTTCCACGGCGAGCCGCATCTGCTCGATCTCGTACTCGTCCTTGACGAAGCGCAGCTCGGACACGAAGCGCGTGAGCGCGTCGTCCTCGCCCACGACCAGGTCGCCGTCGCGCGATTCGAACCGGTCGATGTGTGAGGTCGCGACGCCGAGATCGACGGCGACGGCGTCGAGCGCCGCACGCGGGCCGATCCAGAACTCGCCGATCGAGGCGTCCGAGTAGAACTCCGACGTCGTGCGGTCGGCGCGCTCGCGGAAGTGGAGGGTCACGTCGTGACCGCCCTCGCGCGGCTCGAACACGAGCACCGCGCCGGGCTCGGAGTCCGAGCCCCAGCCGGTCAGGTGCGAGAACGCGGAGTGCGCGCGGAACGGGTAGTCGGTGTCGTTGCTGCGCTGCTTCGGCTCGCCGGCAGGGATGACCAGTCGCTTTCCCGGGAACGCCTCGGAGACGCGTGCACGGCGCGCGGCGGCGAAGGATGCTTCGGCCCGGGGGAGCGGGGCGGACTCGGGGCGGACGGCCCAGCCGGACGAGATCGTGTCGAGGAACCCCTGCGGGAAGGGCTGCCGACGATTCGTGTTCGGGTCGGGGGTCGACTCGGTGGTCTGCGTTACCTGTGCCGTGGGTGCGCTCGTGGCGCCGTCGCCTGCGTTCATCCCTCCATCCTCGCACTCCGTGAGGGAGGTGCCGCGAGTCAGCCCGTCGCGGGCTCGAGCTGGACGACGAGCGGGCGGTGGTCGCTCCCCGAGCCGTCCAGCGAGCGGAGCACGACGGACCCGGTGGGACGCCAGGCGGTGGTGGTCATGACATGGTCGATGGGGGAGCCGAGCAGCGCAGGCATCGAGCTCGGCCAGGTGCCCACTGCTCCGTTGCCCGTGCGGCTCGCCGCATCCGTGCACCTGCCGAGGGTCGCGTCCTTCACGCCGAGTCCGCTCATGTGGTCGAGGGTCGCGTTGAAATCGCCGGCCATGATGACGTCGGCCGACCCGCACTGGTCGGCGAGCCATCGCAGATCCGACTGCCACCGGGCGACGTATGCGGCGCGGGGGGCGACGGCGTGGGCGGCCACCACGACCGGGCCCGTTCCGCTCACGGGCATCGCGACGACGCTCGGCACGGTCGAGGTGCCGGTCGAGCCGTTGACGGAGGACGCCACGACCGAGTAGTCGCCGAGACGCGGAGAGATGAGCAGCGTCGTGGAGCTCGCATCCCATCCGTGCTCGCCGTACTGCGTGTGGTACGCCCACATGCGGTGGTTCATCGCTCGCATCGCGAGCGCGACCTTCTCGCCGGTCTCGATCGTCGTCTCGGGCAGCGTGACGATGTCGGCATCCATCGCCACCGCCGTCTGGGCGATCGTCTGCGCGCCCGTGGCGGCGCCCGCGGTGTTCCAGGTCAGCACCCGGATGCTCTTCGCGCCCTTCGCGGGCAGCGCGTCGGTGCCCATCCCGCGGCTCATGAGGACCAGCCCGCCGCCGACGGCGGCGAGGCCCACGACGGCCGCGAGCGCGAGCGCGATGGGGCGCACCGGACGGATGATCGCGAAGAGCAGGAGCACGAGGCAGAGTCCGACGCACACGCCCACCCCGATGCCCCGGAAAGCGACCGCCTGGGCGAACGGATACGTGCGCTCGAGCTTCAGCAGCTGCGGCCAGGTGAGCACCAGGGCAGCGGCCGCGCACACGAGCGCCACGATGATCCCCGTCACACGCAACACTCTCGCGACTCTATGCGAGGAGCCTGGAGATGTCGTGAGCGGAGGTGGGGTGCGGCATGGATGCGGCGCCCCGCCGCAGGTCCGCATGGCCGTCGTGCGGGCCGATACGCTCGGAGGATGGTGGCGGCGGCGCGGAGGTTCGAGGGGCCGAGCGATCTGCACCTCCACTCGGCGATCTCGGACGGCACGGAAGCGCCTGCGGACGTCATGGCGGCGGCCCATCGTCACGGTCTGCGCACGGTCGCGCTCACCGACCACGACACGACCGCCGGGTGGGCGGAAGCGGCCGAGGCCGCGATGTCGCTCGGCATGACGCTTCTGCCCGGCATGGAGCTGTCTTCCCGCTGGGAGTGGCGGAGCGTCCACGTTCTCGCGTACCTCTTCGATCCCGACGACGAGCCGCTGCGCGCGCTCACGGAGCGCATCCGCGCCTCACGGCTCACCAGAGCACAGGAGATGGCGGCGCGCATCGGGCGCGACTACGACCTGACGTGGGCCGACATCGCCGCCCAGACCTCGGACGGCGCGACCGTCGGCCGCCCGCACATCGCCGATGCGCTCGTCGCCCGCGGCTACGTCCGCGATCGGGCGGAGGCGTTCGGCGGCATCCTCAGCCCTCGCGGCGACTACTACGTGGCGCTCTACGCGCCCGACCCGGTCACCGCGGTCGCCCGCGTCGTGGGTGCCGGCGGAGTCCCGATCATCGCCCACCCCGCCGGGCGGGCGGGCGTGCTGCCGCGGCCGCTCGTGAACGACATGCTCGACGCGGGTCTCGCCGGATTCGAGCTCGGCCACCGCGAGAACACGGCGGAGGGGATGCGCATCCTCGGCCGTCTCGTCGCCGACCGCGACCTCATCGTCACCGGCTCGAGCGATTACCACGGCCACGGTAAGCCGAACCTCCCCGGCGAGAACACGACCGACGACGCGATGGTCGCGCGCATCATCGATCGCGCGCGCGGAAGCGCCCCCGTCTACCCGTAGGCGGACAGGGGCGCTCCGGAACGAGCTTCTCGGCTCAGGTCAGCTCAGCGCCTTGGCCTTCAGCTGGTCGAACTCGGCCTGCGTGATCGTGCCCGCGTCGAGCAGGGCCTTCGCCTGCGCGATCTGGTCGGTCGCGCTCGACGAGCCTGCGACCTGCTGGATGTAGGCATCCTGCTGCTTCTTGACCTCGGTCGCCTGCTTCATGCCGCGCTCCGCCATGCCCCGGCCGCGCGCGATCAGATAGATCAGCGCGGTCAGGAACGGGACGAAGATCAGGAAGATGATCCAGACGGCCTTCCACCAGCCGTTGAGAGAGTGGTCGCGGAACAGATCCGTCAGGATCGAGAACAGCACCATCAGGTAGACGATGAAGAAGAACGACCAGAGGAAGATCCAGATGATGTCCCCGAGGTTGGACCCAAAGCCCATTGACACTCCTAGTTAGAAGGGCGCTGCGTCGAGGGCAGCGTCCGGACGCTGAATCAGCGCCCGATAGAAGTGATTATGGCGTGACGGTGAGGCTCCGTGCATCACATCCGTCTCGACGTCGGATGCCGGGGCCCGACAGGCGGATCAGGCCGCGGTGCCGCCGTCAGGACGAGGGGCGCGGCGGCGGCGACGCCGACGGGGGGCCGGGTGACCGTCGTGATGCTCCTTGCCCGCGCCGTCGTGCGTGCCGACGCCGTCACCGGAGTCTGCGCGCTCGCCACCTGCCGCCGATGCGGCGACCTCGGCCGCCACGGGCTTGTCGCCTTCGAACGTCGAGCCGACCCGCTCGCCGCCGCGCGAGCGACGGCGACGACGGCGCGTGCCGCCGGGGGTCGTGTCCTCCGCCGCGGCCTCGGACGCGCTCTGCGGTGCGGAGCGTTCGCGACCCTCGGGCTTGGCGGCCTTCGGCGCGCTCGCGATGCGGCCCTTGGTGCCTGCGGGGATGTCGAGGTCGCTGAACAGATGCGGGCTCGAGGAGTAGGTCTCCACGGGCTCGGGCTGGCCGAATTCGAGCGCGCGGTTGATGAGGGCCCATTTGTGCAGGTCCTCCCAGTCGACGAAGGTCACCGCGATGCCGGTCTTGCCCGCGCGGCCGGTGCGGCCCGCGCGGTGCAGGTAGGTCTTCTCGTCGTCCGGGATCGTGTGGTTGATGACGTGCGTCACGTCGTCGACGTCGATGCCGCGGGCCGCGACGTCCGTCGCGATGAGGACGTCCCGCTTGCCGGCCTTGAAGGCCGCCATCGAGCGCTCGCGCGACTCCTGGCTCATGTCGCCGTGCACGGCGGCCGCGTTGAAGCCGCGGTCGCCGAGCTCGTCGACGAGCCGCTGAGCGGCACGCTTCGTGCGCGTGAAGACCACGGTCTTGCCACGACCGTCGGCCTGCAGGATGCGCGCGATGACCTCGTCCTTGTCGAGGGAGTGCGCGCGGTACACGAGGTGGCGGATGTTCGCCTGCGTGAGGCCCTCGTCGGGGTCGGTCGCACGGATGTGGATCGGATTCGACATGAAGCGGCGGGCCAGCGCGATGATGGGGCCGGGCATCGTCGCGGAGAAGAGCTGGGTGTGCCGGACGGCAGGGATCTTCTGGAAGATCTTCTCGATGTCGGGCAGGAAGCCGAGGTCGAGCATCTTGTCGGCCTCGTCGAGCACCACCTCGGTGGCGTGGGACAGGTCGAGCAGGCGCTGGCCGGCGAGGTCGATGAGACGACCGGGCGTGCCGACCACGATCTGCGCGCCCGCCCTCAGCTGCTCGATCTGCCCCTCGTACGCCTTGCCGCCGTAGATCGCGACGACGCTCGTCGAGCGGTTGGACGTGAGCATGTCGATGTCCTCGTACACCTGGACGGCGAGCTCACGGGTCGGCACCACGATGAGCGCCTTGACGCCGGGTTCGGGCTCGAGACCCAGGCGCTGCACCACGGGGATGCCGAAGCCGAAGGTCTTGCCGGTGCCCGTCTTGGCCTGCCCGATGATGTCCTGGCCGGGAAGGCCGAGGGGGATCGTCTGCTCCTGGATGGGGAAGGCGTCGACGATGCCGCGAGCGGCGAGAGCGTCGACGATGTCCTGGTCGACGCCGAGGTCGGCGAAGGTCGTCACGATATGAACCTGTCTGTGCGATGAGGGCGACGGCGGGCGTCGCGGAAATGGATCCACGCCCTTCATCTGCGCAGGCGCGGGGCCCCGATCCGACGTCGGGACGGCTACCAGGATAGCGGGCCAGCCCGAGAGCGCCCCCTCAGCCCTTCTGGCGGCAGCGCGCGGCTCTAAGGTGGACTCCATGTGGGAATGGCTGCGGCGTCGACGCGAGCCGCGGCGCACCCTCCGCGTACGGTCGCGGGACGAGGTGTCGGACGCCACGCTCGTGGACTTCGCCGAGCTCGCCCCCGACATCGACACGTTCCTCGGCCAGGCCGCGTATCTGCAGCTGGGCTTCTTCGAGACGCTCAGCGAGCTGATCTCGGCAACGCCCGGACTCGCCGACAAGGAAGCGCTCTCGCGCGCCGCGGGTGCGGCTCTCGCCAAGCACGAGAAGCTCGTGGCGCTCATGCGCGCGGGGGGCGACGACCCGACGGCGCTGATGCTCCCGTTCCGCGAGCAGCTGGACGCGTTCCGGGATGCGACGCACGGCATGCGCACGCCGGAGACGATGCTGTCGGTGCACATCACCGCCGGCATGCTCGACGACTTCTACGTGTCCCTCTCGTCGAGCTACGGCGAGCAGGGCCGCGCAGCGGCCGGAATCCTGCGGGCGCCGGACGACAGCGATGGAGTCGTCGCGATCCTGATGCGGACGATCCGGAGCGACCCGGAGTGGGCATCGCTGCTGTCGCTGTGGGGACGGCGCCTCGTCGGCGACACGCTGCTCATCGCCCGTGCCGCGCTCGCACCCGTGCGACTCGACGAAGTCGACGAGAAGAAGGTCGAGCCCGTGTTCACCGAGCTGCTCGCCGCTCATGATCGACGGATGTCGCAGATAGGGCTCGCGGCGTAACGGCTGCGTCCGCGATCAGACGAGGCGGAGCCGGACCCGCTCGGCCCGATCGTGATGCCGACGGCTCGCGGTCAGCGCCGCGACGATCGGGTAGAGGACGAACGGCGCGGCGAAGGAGGCGATCCACAGCCACGGGTTGTCGACGGTCAGGTGCGCCCAGGTCAGGGCGAGCCACACGGCGCCGCCGACGACGGCGCCCGCGATCGGGGTCAGCGCGACCCCCCGCGTCTCCCGGCCGGAGAGCGTCAAGTGGACGAGCGCGCCGACGGCCGCCCCGAACAGCAGAGCCAGCAGGATCTGCATGTCACGCCACGAATCCGACGCGGCGGGACTCCTCGGTACCGAGCTCGACATAGGCGAGGCCCGCCGTCGGCACGATGTAGGTGGCGCCCTTCGCGTCGGCGAAGGTCACGTGCGTCGCCTTGGCGTCCAGCGCGTCGGCCAGCGCCTTCTTGACCGTGTCGGCCGAGTCGTTCGTCTCGAAGTTGAGCTCACGGCCGGTGTTCGCGATGCCGATGCGGATCTCCACGGGGCGGTGCCTTTCTCGATGTCCAACGCGTGCTCTCTGAGCGCGCATCGCCACTCTACGACACGCTCGCAGGGCCCGGCCCCGACGCGGAACGCTCTGGGCGAACGCCTGACGGCCGGTGTCCGAGGCGCGCGCTAGCGTGGCATGCGTATGGACGGCATGGTTCTGGATGCGGCGCAGCGATCGGTCGTCGACCTCGGTGTGCAGGCGTCGGGAGTCGTCATCGGAGCGCCGGGGACCGGCAAGACGTCGGCGCTCGCTGCGCGGGTGGGTGCCCTGCTCGCGGGCGGGCTGCCGACCGACGGGCTGCTCGTGCTCACGCCGACCCGTCAGACGGCGACGGCACTGCGCGACCGGCTCGCGCTCGCGGCCGGGCAGGCGACGGCGGGCCCCCTGGCGCGGTCGCTCGCATCCTTCGCGTTCCAGCTCGTGCGCGCTGCGGCGGTGCAACGCGGCGACGAGCCGCCGCTCTTGCTGACCGCCGGTGACCAGGACCGCATCATCGCGGAGCTTCTCGCCGGTGATGCAGAGGATGCGGCGCGCGCAGGCGACCGCTGGCCGGAGGGCCTCGCATCCCATGTCCGCGCCTCGCGGTCCTTCCGCACCGAGCTGCGGGCGCTCATCGCCGAGTGCGCGCAGCTGCACATCGAGCCGGCCGAGCTGGCCGCGCTCGGATCGGCGTGCGGACGGCCGGCGTGGGTGGCCGCCGCATCCTTCCTGCGCGACTACCGCGACATCATGGGCCAGATGCGGGCCGCTCACCGAGAGGCGGCCGACCTGGTCGCCGAGGCGGCCGCGATCCTCCGCGACGCCCGGCCGGGAGAGGCGGCGGAGCCGCAGCTCGGGCCCCCGGCACGACTGCGCGTCGCGCTCGTCGACGATGCCCAGGAGCTGACCCGCGGAGGGATAGAGCTCATCCGGGCGCTGCGGTCGCGCGGCGTGGCGGTGCTCGCGTTCGGCGATCCCGACATCGGATCGGGCGCCTTCCGCGGAGCGGGCCCGGAGCTCTTCGCCGAGCTCTGCGATGTGCTCGGTCCGGTGCATGTGCTCGACGTCCCGCACCGGGCCGCGGCATCCCTCACCCGCGCCACGCGCACCGTGACGAGCGCCATCGGCGCCGGAGGACGGGTCGATCACCGACGTCCGCCCGGTCCGGAGGAGGACGATTCCGCGCTCCGGACGATCGTCGCGCCGTCGCCATTCGAGGAGGTCGACCGCATCGCGCGGACGGTGCGGGAGTGGCATGTGCTCGACGAGGTGTCATGGTCTGACATGGCCGTCATCGCGCACGACACGCGGCAGGTGGCTTCTCTGGAGGTGGAGCTGGCCGCGCGAGAGGTGCCCACGCGGGCGGCAGGGGTCCAGCGCCCGCTGGGCCGGGAGCAGGTCGTGCGCGACCTCGTCGAGATCGTCCGACTCGGGCTCACCCCGCCGCTCGAGCGCGACCCCGATCGGCTGTCCTCGGCGCTGCTCTCCCCGTTCGGCGGGTTGGATGCGGTGGGCCTGCGACGGCTGCGCGCGCGCCTGCGGCACGCTGCCCTGCGCGAGGCGCAGGCGGACGGAGCCCCACCCGCCCCGCCTGCGCGCGAGCTGCTGCGCGCGGCGCTCGCGACGCCGCTCGAGCTCGGGCTCCTCGGCACGCGGGAGGGGGGGATCGCCGAGCGGCTCGGCGTGACGCTGCAGCGGCTGCGCGAGGACGCTGAGCGCGGGGCGACGATCCACGATCTGCTGTGGACCGCGTGGGACCGCGCGCGCGAGGCCGGCACCGGCAGACGACTCGGCGATGCGTGGCGCGAGCAGGCGGGAAGCGCCGGCATCCTCGCGGCGGAGGCCGATCATGCGCTCGACGCCCTCGTCGCGTTGTTCGATGCCGCCAAGCGCGCCGTCGAGCGGGCGCCGGAGGACGGACCCTGGCCGTTCGTGCACCGCATCCTCGACGGCGACGTGCCCGAGGACATCCTCGCCGCTCCCGACCGCGGACAGACGGTGACCCTGCTCACGCCCGCAGCGGCACTCGGCACCGAGTTCGAGGCCGTCGTCATCGCCGGGGTTCAGGACGGTGTGTGGCCGAACGTGCGCCTGCGTGGCGGCCTGCTCGACACCTGGCGACTCGCCGACGACGTGGCCGCCTGGCGCGCGGGGCGATCCGCTCCCGATGCCCCGGCAGTGCTCGACCGTCGGCGAGCGGTCCTGCACGACGAGCTGCGGCTCCTCGTTCGCGCTGTCTCACGGGCGCGGAGCCGGCTGGTCGTGACGGCCGTGGATGACGACGACCTCGGCGCGAGTCCGCTGCTGTCGTACTTCCCGCCATCCGACGACGACCCCGACGGACCTTCGGTGCCTCAGCATCCGCTCACCCTGCGCGGGCTCGTCGCGCAGCACCGGCGGACGCTGACGACTTCATCGCTGGAGCCCGCACGACGACACGCGGCGGGGCAGCTGTCGCTCCTCGCCGCCGCTCGCGTCGCCGGGGCCGATCCCGCCGAGTGGTACGGCATCGCCACCCCGAGCTCCGACGCTCCGCTGCGGGATCCCGCCCGCGGACCCGTGCACGTGTCGCCGTCGAAGCTGGAGGGCTTCGCGCAGTGCGAGTTGGACTGGGCGGTGAGGGCGCTCGGCGGCGACAGCCGCTCGTCCTCCGCCGGGGTGGGCACGATCCTTCATGCCGCTCTCGAGGAGGTGCCGAGTGGCGCGCTGGCCGAGTTGCAGGCGCTCGTCGACGCACGGTGGGGCGAGCTCGACTTCGAGGCGCCGTGGCTGTCGCAGAAGGAGCACGCCTGGGCGGGCGTCCTCGTCGCCCGGCTCCACGCCTACCTCTCTCGGGTGGCGCGCGAGGGCGGACGGGCGATCGGTGCGGAGGCGCGCTTCCGGATCGGCGTCGATATGGATTCCGGATCCGAGGTGCTCGTGATGAGCGAGGGGGAGAGCCTCGAGGGCCGGCGCATCGCCCTGCTCAGCGGCTCGGTCGACCGGGTCGAGGTGTACCCGCCCGGCGCAGGTGAGGAGGTGCCCGCGCACGCGGGGCGCCCCGACGCGGAGCGCGTGGTCATCGTCGACCTCAAGACCGGGCGCTCCGAGGACCGCGTGTCGGATGCCAAGGTCGTCGAGGACCCGCAGCTCGCCGCCTATCAGCTCGCACTTCTCGAAGGTCATGTGCCGGGCGCGGACCCCGCGGCCAACGCGGGCGCGCGACTGCTCGTCCTCTCGAAGACCCTCAAGAACACGCAGTACCGGCTCGCCCGACAGGAGCCCATGACACCCGAGGTCCGCACGGCCTTCCTGCAGCGGATCGTCGACGTCGCCGTGGGCATGGCCTCGGATTCGTTCGACGCGCACCTCGACACCCACTGCCGCACGGATCGGTTCGCCGTCTGCGGCATCCACACCGTGAAGGCGGTGTCCGCCTCATGAGCGCTGCCTGGGACCGCGTCGCGACCGTCAGCGCCGAGGGCATCGCCGCGGCGCTCGGTCTGCCGGCTCCGACGCCGGAGCAGCGCGCCGTCATCGAGGCACCGCCCGCTCCGGCGCTCGTCGTGGCGGGTGCGGGCAGCGGCAAGACCGAGACGATGTCGGGCCGAGTGGTGTGGCTGATCGCCAACGAGCACGTCAGGCGCGACGAGGTGCTCGGTCTCACGTTCACGCGCAAAGCGGCCGGCGAGCTGGCCGAGCGCATCGACCACCGACTGGCGAGCATCGACGAGTACGCGCGGCGCGGGCTGGTCCCGCACATCGATGCCCTTGCGGCGTCGGGGGAGCTCGCCCGGTTCTGGGCGGGAATGGGGGATGCCGCCTCCCGCGCACGGCGAGTCGCCCTGAGCGCCTACCTCGACTCACTCGCGGTTCGTCTCGGCGTCTCGGCGACCCCCTCCGTCGCCGAGGACGCGCTCCTGCGGCCGCGAGTCGCGACCTACAACTCGTTCGCTGACGCCATCGTGCGCGAGCACGGCGCCCGCATCGGACGCGACCCCGACGCCGCACTCATGAGTCAGTCCGCGTCATGGCTGCTCGCACGGCGGGTGGTGATCGCATCCGTCGACGAACGCCTCGCAGAGCGCGGCGAGGCGTTCTCGACCGTCGTGGACGCCGTGAGCGCCCTGGCCGGCGAGGTGCTCGACAACCGGGCGGACCTCGATCGCCTCGACGCGTTCGCCGAGGACTGGGCGCGTCGCGTCGAGCCGTTCGTGAATCCGCAGCTGCAGAGTCCCGGCGACATCGAGAAGTTCCACGCCGCGATGACCGGCCTCCCGGTGCTCACAGGCCTCGTCCGCGATTACGCGCAGCGAAAGACGATCGAGGAGACGCTGGACTTCGCCGACCAGGTCGCCGGCGCGCTCGACATCGTCGAGCAGTCACCCGCGGTGGGGGAGCAGCTGCGCGAGCAGTATCGCGTCGTGCTCCTCGACGAGTATCAGGACACGTCGGTGATCCAGACCCAGCTGCTGGCCGAGATCTTCCACGACGGCGCCGTGATGGCCGTCGGAGACCCCAACCAGTCGATCTATGGCTGGCGCGGCGCATCCGCCGACAATCTCACTGCGTTCGCAGGCGCTTTCGCCCGGCAGACGGAGTGCGAGCACCATGGACTGATGGTCAGCTGGCGCAACGACGTCGAGATCCTCACTGCCGCCAACAGCCTCGTCGCCGGGACGGCGCACGGCACCGTGCCCGTGGGGGCCCTGCAGTCCCGGCCGGGTGCCGGCGGCGGACGGGTCGCATGCCGCTTCGAGGCGACGATCGACGACGAGGCGGATGCGGTCGCGGAATGGTTCGCGCAGGTCCGTGCTGCGCACGCCGCCGCGTTGGCGGCCGCGGCACGCGAGCGTGCGGACGCCGGCCTGCCGCCCGTCGAGCAGAGGGCCCACTCGGGTGCGGTGCTGTTCCGCGCGAAGCGGCACATGAACACGTTCGCGGATGCCCTGGCGCGACGCGGCATCCCGCACAGGATCCTCGGCCTCGGCGGCCTCCTCTCGACGCCCGAGGTCGTGGATGTGGTCGCGGCGCTCCGCGTCGTGCACGATCCGAGCCAGGGCTCCGCCCTCATCCGGGTGCTGTCCGGGCCGCGATTCGCCATCGGCGTCGCCGATCTCGGAGCCCTGGGTGAGCTCGCCGATGCCCTGTCGCGCCGCGACGGCTCGCTCCAGCCGCTCGAGCCGGAACTCGCCGCGCGCGTGCGCGGCTCGGCCGGGATCGACGAGCAGCTCTCCATCATCGACGCGCTGGAGTTCGTGCGCACGACCCGCGAGGAGTATCGACTGCTCGACGGGTTCACGGCAGAGGGCCTCGCGCGACTCCGGGAGGCGGGGGAGATGTTCTCTCGGCTGCGGCGGGCGGCCGCGCAGCCGATCCCGGATCTCATCCGGCTGATCGAGGTCGAACTCCGGCTGGACGTCGAGCTTGCCGCCAACGAGACGCGGGGCGCGGCGCGGGTCGCCTCGGCACAGCTGCGGGCGTTCCTCGACGAGGTGCGCGGATTCCTGGCCGGCGACGAGCAGGGATCGGTGTCGAGCCTGCTTGCGTGGCTCGATCACGCCGAGGAGACCGACGAGCTCGTCCCGCGCACGGAACCTCCGCAGCCGGGTGTCGTGCAGCTGCTGACGATCCACGGGTCGAAGGGGCTGGAATGGGATGCCGTGGCCGTCGTGCGTCTCGTGGCCGGCGAGCTGCCGAAATCCCCGCGCACGAAGCTCGGCTGGCTCGGCTTCGGGACGCTGCCCTACGCTTTCCGCGGTGACCGCGCCGCGCTGCCTGCCCTCGTGTGGGACGCGCAGGCACAGGCCACGCGCAAGGAGCTCGCCGACGCGATCGCAACGTTCAAGGAGGGGAGCGGCACCTACCAGGAGCAGGAGGAGCGTCGACTCGCGTACGTCGCGGTGACGCGCGCCCGCACCGACCTGCTGCTGACGGGGTCGACGTGGGGAGGGCAGCTGCGGTCGCGGCGCCCGAGCCCGTACCTCGCCCAGATGCTGGATGCCCTGGGCCGCGAGCCGCTGGCCGAGGCCGACCCCGGCGACAACCCGTACCTCGACCGGGGCGGACAGATCCTCGCGTGGCCGCTCGACCCACTCGGTGCGCGCGGCCCGGTCGTGCGGGAGGCGGCGGGCGCGGTGACGGCGGCGATGGAGGCCGGGGATGCTGTCCCCGACGACGAGCTGATCCGCCTCCTCGCGGAGCGCGACGCTCGAGCGGCGGGGACGGACATCGCGCCGCCGACGCGCATCCCGGCATCACGGTTCAAGGACTATGTGACGGCCTTCGATGCGACGGTGCGCGCCGTGGCCCGCCCTGTGCCCGAGCGGCCCTACCGCCAGACGAGGCTGGGCACCCTCTTCCACGCGTGGGTCGAGCAGCGCGCGGAGCGCGCAGGCGTCGGTCCCTCTCCGGACGACGGACTCTGGGAGTCCGACATCGACCAGCCCGACAGCGAGGCGGGAGCCGAGGATGCGGCTGAGCTCGCCCGGCTGCAGGCGATCTTCGAGGCCTCGGAGTGGGGACACCTCGCCCCGCTCGAGGTCGAGGCGGAGATCGACTTCTCGCTCGATGACGGCACTGGTGCGGATCACATCGTGGTGTGCAAGCTCGACGCCGTCTATCGCCGTGGTGGGCGGATCGAGATCGTCGACTGGAAGACAGGCAGGCCGCCCGCCACCGCGCGCGAGCGCGAGGAGCGGATGCTGCAGCTCGCCCTGTACCGCGTCGCCTATCACAAGCGGCACGGCGTGCCGCTCGACCAGATCGACGTCGCCCTGTACTACGTCGGCGACGACCTCGTCCTGCGGGATGACCGGGTCTACTCGGAGTCCGACCTCGCCCAGCGGTGGAGCGCGGCACGGGAGGCGCGCTCCGCGTCCGCCTGATCAGCCACAGGATCGATCTCGTCGGCGCTGATGGGGGCGGCGCTGATGGGGGATGCGCTGGTGGGTGATGGGCTGGTGGGTACCGTGCCGGTGGGTGCTGGGCTGGCGGGTGCCGTGCCGGCGGGTGCCGTGCTCAAAGGGCCCGTGCTCAGGGGCGCGGCACTGGGGACGACGGGCGAGTCGTCGAGGACCTGCAGGGCTGCGCCGTCCGTGGGCCGCATGCCGGCCACGGCGCGCTCGGCGAGTGCGACGAGCTCGGCCGTATCGATCGGCTGCGTGTCGTCGTGCGGCGTCGCGGGGAATGAGGCGGCCGGCGAGTCCGCCGTCATCGTCCTGCCGACCGCGGAATCGGACGCCACCGCGGCGCGGACCACCGCCGCGGTGAGATCGTCGGTCTCCAGGTATTCGGACAGGGACTCGGCGTCGTACGCATCTGTCTGCATCGACGTGTCGATGGTGGCCGTCGCGGCCGGGGCGACCCGGCCCAGGATGGCGAGCGCATCCTCCACATCGGGCTCGGTGTCGGCGACGAGGCTGTCGGCGCTCACTCCGTCGGCGAGCGCGGTCAGCAGCGCGACCCCATCTTCGATGATCTCCTCGTCGTCCTCCTCGACGCCGTGCAGCAGCCACTTCGCGAACTCGAGCTCCGCATACATGCGGGCGCGCGTGCGCAGCCCGGCGTCGGGCGCACGGTGCAGTGCCGCGGCGTACGCCTCGAACACGTCGGCGGCTGCGGTCGGGGCGGAGGATGTCCATCGCAGATCGATCGCGGGATCGCCGACCGCAAGGCCCGACCACTCGAGCAGTGCGGCGATGTGCAGTCCCTGCGGGCCGTCGGCGAACAGGAAGTCGACCGAATCCACCCCGCCGAGGACCACGGATGCCTCGAACCGCCAGAGGTGCGATGCCGCCAGCGCCTGCCGCCAGCGGGTGATGAGGGCCACAGGCGCCCGCCGCGTCTGCTCGGTGCGATCGACGAGCCGAACGACCTCGGCACGCGACTGCTCCGGCGTCAGGGACGTCAGCCCCTCAGTGCGGACGATCGTCGTCGGAAGACCGTGAACGGCGGCGATCGCGTCGCCCAGGGCGGTAGCGGTACCCGGCCCCGCGGGGACGTGCGCCGCATCCACGTGGTAGCCGGGAATGAAGTCCAGGACGACCGCGCGACCCGAATCGAGGTCCGCCTCGCCGAGCAGCTCCGGTGCTGCGAACGGCAGCAGCGCGCGCACGCCGGGGGTGAGAGCGCGCAGTGCCCTCGCCTGGGCTGCGAGCGCGTCGGCTGCCGCATCATCCGTCGACGCCCGCACGATGACGCGGCGTCCGTCGTCCAGTTCGGCGATCGCGGAGTCGTACCTGCCGGTGCCTCCGTCGGTCAGCGCGCCGACGCTCACGACACCCACGCGGGGAAGAGCCGAGGTCACCGACGCCGCTAGAGTGAGAGGTGAGCGTGCCATGCCCCCAGGGTAGGTCGGGCCTCCTCGCGGCGGTACCTCGCCACGCCCTGGAGAGAGGGATCGAATGTCCGCCCACGAGTCGCCGCTTCTGCCTTCGCTGGCTCGGCGCGGGATCCCCCGGGCAGCTGAGGAACGCGCCGACACCGAGCTCCTCGAACGGGCCCGGGCGGATGCATCCACTCGGGTCCTCGTCGTCCACGACGACCGCGCACCCCTGGGCGCGTCGTCCTCGCTGCGATTCGTCGCCCCGGACGACGTTCCCGACGGCGCCCATTGGGCGCTGCTCGGACGAGACGAGCGGGGACCGGTGCTGGGGGCCGTCATGCCCGACGGCGCGACCCGCCCGTTCGAAGGGGAGTGGGGGCGTCTGCGCGTCGTCGGTGCCTCGTTGCCCGCGTCCGATGCCGAACTGCTGGTGACGGCGGTGAGCCTCGGGCGATGGCTGCGCGACAGCCAGTTCTGCCCGACCTGCGGCGGACGCTGCGAGCTGCGCATGTCGGGATGGATGCGAGGGTGCACCGTATGCGGGCGCCAGCACTTCCCGCGCACCGATCCGGCGGTGATCGTGGCGATCGACAGCGCGACCGACTCCGACCGCCTGCTGCTCGGAGCCAACGCCGCGTGGGGCGGTCAGCGGTACTCGTGCTTCGCCGGCTTCGTCGAGGCGGGCGAGTCCCTCGAATCCGCGGTCGAGCGCGAACTCTTCGAGGAGGCACACGTGCGAGTGCGGGACATCCGCTATCGCGCCTCGCAGTCCTGGCCGTATCCGCGCTCGCTCATGCTCGGATTCCGCGCCACGGCGGTCGACGACGCCGACATCCTGCCGGACGGAGACGAGATCATCAGCCTGCGATGGTTCACGCGTGACGAGATCGGCGCGGGCCTGCGCGGTGACGGCGAGATCGGCCTTCCCGGGCCCTCGTCCATCGCGCACGCGCTCATCTCCGAGTGGCACGCGGAGGGCGCGTGAGCGGCGTCGGCGCACTCGAAGGACTCGACGAGCAGCAGCTGCAGGCGGTGACGACGCTCCGCGGTCCGGTGTGTGTGCTCGCCGGCGCCGGGACGGGCAAGACCCGGGTCATCACGCGTCGCATCGCTCACGGTGTCGACACCGGCGCGTACTCGCCGGGCCGGGTCATGGCCGTGACCTTCACCGCCAAGGCCGCAGGGGAGATGCGCGGGCGCTTGCGAGCGCTGGGCGTCGAGGGCGTCGGAGCGCGTACCTTCCACGCCGCGGCGCTCGCCCAGCTGAACTTCTTCTGGCCGTCTGTCGCCGGAGACGCAGCCCCCGCAATCGTGGACAACAAGGTGCGCCTGCTCGCCCACGCGGCCGACGGTCTGCGGATGAACCTCGACCGTGCGACGCTCCGTGACGTGGCCGCCGAGATCGAGTGGCGCAAGGTCACGATGCGCAGCATCGAGCAATATGCGCAGGCGCGCCCGGCCGGCATCGGCGAGCTCGATGGCCTCGCGGTCGTCCACCTGCAGCGCGCCTATGAGGCGCTGAAGGACGAGCGGCGTCAGCTCGACTTCGAGGACGTCCTGCTCGCGTGCGCCGGGATGCTGGAGGCCGAGCCGCGCGTCGCGCAGGCCGTGCGGGAGCAGTACCGCCACTTCACCGTGGACGAGTTCCAGGATGTGTCGCCCCTGCAGAATCACCTTCTCGAGCTGTGGCTCGGCGACCGGCGAGATATCTGCGTGGTCGGGGACGCGAGCCAGACCATCTACTCGTTCGCCGGTGCCGATGCGCGCTACCTCCTGGAGTTCGAACGTCGTCACGAGGGCGCGAAGATCGTGCGGCTCGAGCACAACCACCGGTCGGATGCGCCGGTGCTGGCGGTCGCCAACTCGCTCATGCGAGGCAGACCTGGTGCGCTGACCCTCGTCTCGGATCGACCGGCGGGCGACGCCCCGGTCCCCTCTGTGGCGGTCTACGCCGACGACGAGGACGAGGCCCGCGGCGTGGCGCGAGCCGTCGCGGCGCAGATCGCCTCCGGCACCGACCCGCGCAGCATCGCGGTCCTGTATCGCGCGCGCTCGCAGTCGCCGGAGTTCCTCCGTGCCCTCGCCGACGAGCAGGTGGCGACGAGCGTGCTCGGGGGTACGCGGTTCTTCGACATGCCGGAGGTGCGCCAGGCGGTCATGGCGCTGCGCGCCGCCGCTGTCGCCCCTCTGGAGACGACGTTCCGTGATGCGGTGCGCGACGTCCTGCGCTCACTCGGACTCACCGAGGAGCCGCCGCCCGCGGGAGGTGCCGTGCGCGATGCCTGGGAGGCGCGCGCAGCGATCATGCGACTGGCGGATGAGGCGCCCCAGGGAGCGACACTGCGGACCTTCGCCGATGACCTCGTGGCACGCGCGAAGGCCCAGGACGAGCCGGGCATGCGCACGGTCACGCTGGCCACTCTCCACGCGGCCAAGGGACTCGAGTGGGACCACGTGCACCTCGTCGGCATGAGCGAAGGACTGCTGCCCATCGCCTATGCGACGACGTTCGATCAGGTCGACGAGGAACGTCGGCTGGTGTACGTCGGGATCACGCGTGCTGCGCGAACCCTGTCCCTGTCATGGTCGCGCGGGCGGGGACGTGTCGAGCGACAGGCCTCGCGGTTCCTTCGAGAGATCGGCAGCGGCAGTCTGCGTGCGGCGGATGCGCGCGCCACACGCGGCGCAGCGACCCGGTCGACATCGACAGGGAGTGCGCGACCGGGCGCAGCGACTCGGGTCCGCTGAGGAGGCGACCGGCCGCGAGACCGACCTCCGACGCGAAGGCGCGGCCGACCGGGGCTCCGGGACGACCGAGCAGCTGTGCGGCGATCGCCGGCCACGACGGGTCCGCCTCGGCGTGATGAGCATGCACGCACGAGAGGCATGCTGTCATCCCCGGCCGGACGAACGGGCCCACGACGGCGCGGGTGCCCGCCAGGACGATGGGGAGGTGCGGCATGTCGTCGTGCAGGAGCGCGGCGGCGTGCCGCGGGTCGACGACGTGATGCGCGAGCAGCACGACGGCGGCGGGCTCCGGTGCCTCAGCGCTCGGCTCGGAGTCGAGCAGTCCATGGGCGGCAAGCGCGTCGGCGACGGCCGCGGCATCCGCGGACTCGACTGACTCGGCCACCTCGAGTCGCACGCGCTGCCGCGCCGGTGTGAGCGGCAAGAGCGCCGCCTCGATGCGCCGGACGAGCGTGCGCGCTTGCGCTTCACCCACGTCGTACTGCGCCGCGACGGCTCCCAATGCGGACTCCGGGAAGCCGTGCTGCAGATCGCGCAGGAGCCTCTGCTCCCACGGCCGGGGATCGTCGAGCACGACGACAGCCTCCGCACCGAGCTGGAGGCGGGTCGGCGTGGACCAGACGGGAGGATACGCGGGGTCGAGACGCAGCATGACTCGATTGTGCGGATGCGCCCTGGGCCCCCGAGCTCGATCAGCGCAGCTGTGTACAACCGGCGGCGTCCGCTCCGATTGTGGAGGAGTCCTCAGACCGGCCGCGGACCCTCAGGATCCTCCGCGCCGCCGTCCCCTTCGGACGGACGGTCACCGGACTCACCGTTCAGGAGCGCGGCGAGCGCGTCGTCCATCTCATCGCGCACGGGTGCCTCGCCACGCGCGAGCGCCTCGAGCCGCGCGACGAGCGCCGACGGGTCGTCGATGTCCTCGGCGGTGGGCATGAGGTCGGGGTAGTCCCAGAGGGCGTCGCGCGCGGCGATGCCCACGGCATCCGTCACCGCTCGCCACATGGCGGCCGCCTCCCGCATGCGGCGCGGGCGCAGCTCGAGGCCGACAAGCGAGTTCAGCGCCTGCTCCGCGGGTCCGCCGACGGCGCGCCGGCGACGCGTGGCCTCGGCGATGCGCGCGGCAGAGGGCAGCCGGCTCGTGGCCGACTCGGTCACGACGTCGACCCAGCCCTCGATGGTGGCGAGCGTGTTCTCGAGGCTTCGCAGTGCGGACTCCTGCTCGGGCGAGCGCTGCGGCAGCAGCGCGCCGCTCTCCAGCGCGTTGCGCAGCTCATCCGGGTTGGAGGGATCGAAGCGGGATGCGAGGTCCTCCAGCGCGTCCGTGTCGACGTGTACACCGCGCGCGAACTCCGTGACGGCCGTGATCACCTGGAGCCGCAGCCAACGGGCGTGACGGAACAGGCGTGCATGAGCCAGCTCGCGTGTGGCGACGTAGAGCGCCAGCTGATCCACGGGGATCTCGAGGTCGCGGCCGAAGTCGGCGAAGTTCTGGGGGAGGATCGCGGCCTCCCCGTCGGGCATGAGCGGGATGCCGACATCGCCGCCGCTGACGACCTCCAGAGACAGGTTCCCGACGACGTTCCCGAGCTGCGAGGCGAACATCGAGCCGCCCACGGAGCGCAGCAGCTTCCCGGCGCCCGCGACGAGTCCCCGCATCTCCTCCGGCGTCTGCTCGCTCAGGGCGGTCGTCAGCGCGTCGGCGATGCTCGTGGCGACCGGCTCCGCGAGCTCTTGCCACACCGGCAGCGTCTTCTCCACCCACGCCCCGCGCGTGATGGCGTGGGGCGTGACGGCGAGGTCCGAGACCGTCGTGGACTCGCTCAGCCACAGCGTCGCGAGAGCGAATGCCTGGTCGAGGTCCGTGCGCTGGGCCGAGGTCACTCCGAGGTCGCTCTGATTCGCGATATGCAGCGCCTGGCGCTTCGTCAGATCCCACGCGATGCCGCCGTCGGCGCTCTGCATCCCCTGCAGCTGTCGCATCGCCGCCTGCATGGCTGCCGGATCGATGCCGAACTGCGCGAGCTGCTCCGGGTCGATTTCGCCGCCGGCGCCCAGCAGGCTCCGCAGGATCTCCTCGAGGTCGGGCTCCCGGTCCTCGTCGTCGTCTGCCACTTCAGCCGCCTTCCAGCAGAGAGATCGGATGTGGATCTACGCTAGTCGCACGGATCATCGCAACTCCCGGTCGGGGCTCACCCTCGCTTACGCCGGTCGCGAACGACCGCGACGAGAGAGGGGCGGACGTGGCGCTGTTCGACGATGACGTGACGGTGGTGCCTGCACCCCAGCGCCCCCGCTCGCGCGCCACGGTCGCCGGGCTCTGGGCGCTCGCCGTCGCCCTCGTCGCGCTGGTGGCGATCAGCTTCCTGCCGACCGCGTACGTCATCCAGCAGCCGGGCCCGGTCTACGACACGCTCGGAACGGCGCCCGACGAGAACGGCAAGGAGGTCCCGCTCATCACGGTGAGCGGCGCCGAGACCTACACGACCAAGCCGGCGCTCGACCTCCTCACCGTGCAGGTGCGCGGCAACCGCGAGCGCACCCCGTCGTGGATCGAGCTCGCGACCGCGTGGTTCGACCCGTCGATGCAGGTGCTGCCCATCGACGCCGTCTACCCCGAGGGACAGTCGACAGACGAGCGCAACCAGGAGAGCGCGGCCATGATGGTCGACTCGCAGAAGGAGGCCACGGCCGCCGCTCTCACTCACCTGGGCTACGACGTCAAGCAGCACATCGAGGTGTACTCGCTGACCAAGGACTCTGCGGCCGAGGGCGTCCTTCAGAAGGGCGACATCATCGACACGGCGAACGGGCAGGCGATCACGACGGCGGATCAGCTGCGCGCGATCGTGAACCAGTCCGCCGGCTCGCCCATCGAACTCGGGATCGTGCGCGACGGCACGCCGTCGAAGGTCAGTGTGACGCCGAAGCAGACGACGATCGGCGGTCAGGACGTGTGGCTGATCGGCGTCACGCTCACGAACGACTTCGACTTCCCGATCCAGGTCACGATCCAGCTCAACAACGTCGGCGGACCGAGCGCCGGCATGATGTTCGCTCTCGGCATCATGGACAAGCTGACCCCGGGTCAGCTCAACGCCGGCAAGCGCATCGCAGGCACCGGCACGATCGACGCCGAGGGCGACGTCGGCGCGATCGGCGGCATCCGCCAGAAGATGTGGGGCGCGGTGGATGCCGGTGCCGCGTACTTCCTCGCGCCGAGCACGAACTGCGACGAGGTCGTCGGCCACGTCCCGAGCGGCTTGCGCGTCTTCTCTGTGAAGACGCTGGACGACTCGCTGGCGGTGCTGGACGCGATCCGCGCCGACACCTCGCTCGACAAACTGCCCACCTGCACCGCGAAGTAGGTCGCGGCCTGGTCACGGCACGCTGTGAGCAGGCCCTCAAACCACCGCGCGGGGGCGGCCGTCGGGCGCGCCCTCGTAGGATGAGACGGTGACGTCGACCTCCGCACCGAAGCCGGCCGCCCCCTCCCGCACCCGACGTGTGGTGGCTATCACCCTTGTCGTGATCGCGGTGCTCATCGTGGGCTTCTTCCTGTTCGCGAGCCTGTACGCCGATTGGCTGTGGTACAGCCAGCTGGGCTTCCTACGGGTGCTCGCGACCCAGTGGGGCGGGCGCGCAGTCATGTTCCTCATCGGCTTCCTCGGGATGGCGGTCCCGGTGTGGCTCGTCATCCAGCTCGCGTATCGTCTCCGGCCCGTCTACGCCCGCCTGAGTTCCCAGCTCGATCGCTATCAGGAGGTCGTCGAGCCCCTGCGTCGCCTCGCCATGTGGGGCATCCCGGTCTTCTTCGGCTTCTTCGCCGGGTTCGCCGCCTCGGCGCAGTGGGAGACCACGGCGCTCTGGCTCAACGGCGTGAAGACCGCGACGACCGATCCGCAGTTCCACCTCGACACGGGTTTCTACCTGTTCGCCCTGCCGTTCTATTCCGGCCTCGTCGGATTCGCCTCGGCCACGCTCCTCGTGTGCCTGCTCGTCAGCGCGGTCGTCACCTACCTCTACGGCTCGGTGCGGATCGGGCAGCGGGAGCTCCGCATCTCGAGGGCCGCCCGCATCCAGCTCGCCGTCATCGCCGGGCTCTACATCCTGATGCAGGCCATCAGCCTCTGGCTCGACCGCTACAAGACGATGGTCGAGCCCGGCGACCGCATCACCGGACCCGGCTACACCGAGGTCAACGCGACGATCCCGGGGCAGACCATCCTCGCCGTCATCGCGCTGATCGTCGCCATCCTCTTCTTCATCACGGCCTTCATCGGCCGCTGGCGCTACCCGCTGGCGGCGACGGCACTGCTCATCGTGTCGGCCATCGTCCTCGGCGTCGCGTACCCGTGGTTCGTGACGACTGTGCAGGTCAAGCCGAACCAGCTCGCGCTCGAGAAGCCGTACTACCAGCGCAACCTGACGCAGACGAAGCTTGCCTACGGCGTGGCCGGCATGAAGGACATCGCCTACAAGGCGGCGACCGATGCGCAGGCGGGTCAGCTGCGGGCGGATGCCGCGACCACGGCGCAGATCCGCATCATGGACCCCGCGATCATCAGCCCGACCGTCAAGCAGCTCGAGCAGTACCGCTCGTACTACCAGTTCAAGGATCCGCTCGATGTCGACCGCTACAACATCGGCGGCGTCTCTCAGGACACCGTCGTCTCGCTCCGAGAGCTCAACATGGACCAGCTCGGGGCAGGCGCGTCGTGGCAGAACACGACCCTCGTGTACACGCACGGCTACGGCATGGTGGTCGCCAAGGGCACCGACCGCACCGGAGACGGCGACCCGGTCTTCCTCGAGCGCGGCATCCCCGCCTCGGGCTTCCTCACCAACGAGGAGAACTTCGAGCCGCGGGTGTACTTCGGCGAGGACTCGCCCGAATACTCGATCGTCGGCGCCCCGAAGGGGACGCCGCCTGTCGAGCTCGACTATCCCTCGAGCAACGGCATCACGGAATCGAAGTCGACGTTCCAGGGCAACGGCGGCCCGAACGTCGGCAGCTTCTTCAACCGACTCATCTATGCGCTGAAGTTCCAGTCCGAGCAGATCCTGTTCTCGGACAACATCACCGACAAGTCGCAGATCCTTTACGACCGCGGACCTCTGGCCCGCGTGCAGAAGGCGGCGCCGTATCTGACTCTCGACTCGGACCCGTACCCGACCGTCGTCGACGGGCACATCGTGTGGGTCGTCGACGGCTACACGACGAGTGCGAACTATCCGTACTCGGCGACCGTGAGCCTGTCGCAGGCCATCGCGGATTCCAACAACCCGACGCCGCGCTACACCCTGGACAACATCAACTACATCCGCAACTCGGTCAAGGCGACCGTCGACGCCTACAGCGGGAAGGTCACGCTGTACTCGTGGGACGACCAGGACCCGCTGCTGCGGGCGTGGCAGAAGGTCTACCCGTCGACGATCAAGCCGATGACGGACATGTCCGGCGAGCTCATGAGCCACGTGCGGTACCCGACGGACCTCTTCAAGGTCCAGCGTGCGATCCTCGGCACCTATCACGTGACGAGCGCGCAGTCCTTCTACCAGCAGGACAACCTGTGGACGACGCCGAACGACCCGGGCAAGCCGGATCGCCTGCAGCCGCCGTACTACCTGACGATGCAGATGCCGACGCAGCCGACGCCTGAGTTCTCGATGTTCTCGACGTTCATCCCCAAGTCGAACGGGGGAGAGATCGCGAGGAACGTGCTGCTGGGCTACCTCGCCGTCGACTCGAACGCCGGCAGCACGGCGGGAGAGAGACGGTCGGACTACGGCAGGCTCAGGATGCTGGAGATCGACGCCGCCACGACGGTGCCAGGACCGGGCCAGGTGCAGAACATGTTCGCAGCGCAGCCGAGCGTGTCCCAGTTCCTGAACCTCCTCAAACAGGGGCAGTCGGAGGTGCTGAACGGAAACCTCCTGACGCTCCCGCTCGGCGGCGGTCTCATCTACGTGCAGCCCGTGTTCGTGCAGTCGTCGGGAGAGACGAAGCTGCCGAAGCTCCAGAAGGTGCTCGTGGCGTTCGGAAACAACGTCGCGTTCGAGGACACCCTCGACCAGGCGCTGAACGCCCTGTTCGGCGGCAACTCGGGTGCCGCGGCCGGCGACTCGAACACGACGCCCACCCCCAACCCGCTGCCGTCGGCCTCGGGTACCCCGGGCACCGGCGGATCGGGCGGCGGCACATCCAACAACGCCGAGTACCAGGCGTGGCTCAAGGCCGCGCAGCAGGCGATGCTCGATCGCGACGCGGCGATGAAGGCGGGCGACTGGGCCGCGTACGGCACGGCGGACAAGGCGCTGACGGATGCCGTGCAGCACCTCATCGCGCTCGGGGGGTAGCCGATTCGGTCATCTGTTCATCCCGTGTTAGGCTTTCTATGTGCCGCGGGGTGGAGCAGCTCGGTAGCTCGCTGGGCTCATAACCCAGAGGTCGCAGGTTCAAATCCTGTCCCCGCAACAAACGAAAGAGGCGCCCGCCAAGGGCGCCTCTTTCTTCATCTCGGGACGTGTTTCAGGCGCGTCTCGCCGGAACGGCCGCGTTCCCTCGCGCTACTTCGCACCGATGGTGGGCGCGGGGGTCACTGCATCCGTTCGGGCAGGAGCCGGCTCGCGCGTGCGCACGCCGCGTTGGCTGATGAGGATGCCCACGATCACGACGAGTCCACCGACCGGCTCGTACCAGTGCACGCTCTCGCCGAGCACGATCACGCCGAGGACGACACCGACGACCGGTGCCAGATACGTGACCGTCGAGGCGCGGACAGGGCCCCAATCGCGCAGCACGCGCGTGTACCAGACGTAGGCGATCCCTGTTCCGAGGATCCCGAGGGCCGCCATGCTGGTCACGACGGGGAGATCGAGTGAGATGGGTCCGCGGGCGTCGAAGGGCGCGAGCAGGAGCACCACTGCGCTCGCCATCGTGAGCTGCACGGAGGACAGCGTCACCGAGTCGTAGGGCAGCCCGCTGACGAAGCGCCGCAGGTACAGGCCGGCGAAGCCGTAACTGAGGGTCGCTCCGAGGCAGGCGAGCTGAGCGGGAAGGGTCGCGGCGAGGTCGGCTGAGCCGATCAGCTGCCACGGCGCGGTGAGCACGACGACCCCGGCGATGCCGACGAGCAGACCCAGGACGCGGGCGCGCCCGAGCCGCTCCGAGCGCAGCATCAGCGGTGTGAGGAGCAGGGTCATGATCGGCGTCGTCGCGTTGTAGATGCTCGCGAGGCTGCTGGGAACGTACTGCTCCGCCCAGGCGAAGAGAGTGAACGGCACCGCGCAGAAGAACGTCCCCACGACGATCATGTGGCCCCAGACCCTGCCCTCGCGCGGCCATCGACGCCGCGTGACGAGCATGATGACCGCCAGTGTCGCGGCGCCGAGGAGGATGCGGGCGAGCACGAGCTGCGACGGGGCGAGCCCCTGCAGGCCCACCTTGATGAAAAGGAAGCTCGATCCCCACACGAGCGACAGGGCGAGGAAGGCCCAGAGAGTGCTGCGCACATTGCCGATGGACGTCATGAGGCTTAGTCTCGAACCCGACGCATCATGAAGCAAATGAATCCGATTCATCCTGACATGAGGAGTATCGATGAGTGTGACCCTGCCCCAGCTCCGCGCGCTGGTGACCGTGGTGGACTGCGCGTCATTCACCACCGCCGCATCCCGGCTCGGCGTCAGTCAGTCCGCCGTCTCGCACGCGCTGTCCGGCCTCGAGCGCGAGGTCGGGGGACGACTGGTGCAGCGGGATGCGGGCGTCGCCCTGACGGGTCTCGGCCACAGCGTGGTGGAGTATGCGCGCGCGGCGCTCGCCTCCGTGTCTGCGCTCGAGAGCGCGGCGCGGCGCGACAGCACAGCCGTCGGCACGGTCCGGCTCGGGGCGGTGGCGACCGTGTGCCAGGGACTCCTGCCCGGTCTGCTGCCCGCATGGGCCGCCAAGGTGCCGCATGTCGACGTGCAGATCTTCGAGGGCGATGACGACGAGATGCCCGAGTGGCTCGAGGCGGGCGTGGTCGACGTGGCGATCCTGGTCGAGCCCTCGCCGTTCCCGGCAGGCGGAAAGCTTGTGGCGACCGATGAGTTCGCGGCCGTGATCCGCCAGGATCATCCGCTCACCGAGCTCGACGGCATCCCGCTCGCCGAACTCCAGATCGACGGACTGATCGTCTCGACGGGCGGGTGCGAGCGCCACGTCCAGCGCATGCACGACGACGAGGGCCTGCCCTATGAGATCTCGCATCGCGTGCGCGAGATGAGCACGGTGTTCCGGATGGTCCAGCAGGGGATGGGCGTCGCCATCGTGCCGTCGCTCGGCCGCGACATGCTCCCCGACGACCTCGTGATGAAGCCGCTCGCCCGGCCGCGGCCGCGCAGGCTCGTGATGTCCGGGCCCACGACGCGCCCCTGGCATCCCCTCGTCCGCGCGCTCGTCGACGCCGCGTAGCGCGACCCGTACTGGTTGCCGGGTCCCCGGCCGCCGGGGAGGATGGACCCGTGAGCACCTCGACCTTCGCCGTGGCCGTCGCGCAGTTCGCACCGACCGTCGACACCGCGGCCAACATCGCAGAGATCGCCGAGCTGGCCGGCCGTGCGGCGGCCCGCGGAGCGCAGCTCGTCCTCTTGCCGGAGAACTCGAGCTACTTCGTGGATCCGTTCGACGAGACGCTCGCCCGGCATGCCCAGAGGCTGGACGGCGAGTTCGTCGGGTCGATCACCGCGATCGCGGAGGCGCTCGACATCGTGCTGGTCGCCGGCATGGTCGAAGCGGCTGAGGACGGGCGCATCCGGAACACCGCCGTGGCCGTGGACGCCAGTGGTCTGCTCGCGGTCTACCGCAAGCAGCACTTGTACGATGCATTCGGGCAGCGGGAGTCCGACTGGGTGGAACCCGGTCTGCTGGATGCTCCGCAGACCTTCGCGCGCGGCGGCCTCACCTTCGGGCTGCAGACCTGCTACGACCTGCGCTTTCCGGAGTCCACGCGGGTGCTCGTCGACGCCGGGGCGGACGTCATCCTCGTCCCTGCACAGTGGGTGCGCGGGCCGCTCAAGGAGCACCACTGGCGCACCCTCGTCACGGCGCGGGCGATCGAGAGCACCGCGTACGTCGCAGGCGCCGACCACCCGCCGCCCCTCGGCATAGGGCACTCGATGATCGTCGATCCCCAGGGCTCGGTCGTCGCGTCGGTGGGAACGGCGACCGACGTCGCCGTCGCGCACCTCGACCCCGAGGCGATCGCGAACGTGCGGCGTGTGAACCCCGCTCTGCGGCTGCGACGCTACCGCGTCGTGCCCGGCGACTGACGGGCACGAAGGATCGGCGGCGCGGAGGATCAGCGGAGGGCGGCGAGCCGGGAGGCGGCCTCGTCGAGCACATCGATGCGTTTGCACGCCGCGAAGCGGACGAGACTCGCGCAGTCGGCGCGGTGCTCGCGCGTGACGAAGGCGGTGAGCGGGATCGCGACGACGCCCACGCGCGCGGGCAGCTCGCGGCAGAAGGCCGCGGCATCCGTCACCCCGAGCGGGGCGGCATCCGCGACGGTGAAATACGTCCCCGCCGGTTCGAAGACGTCGAAGCCGGCCGCACGCAGCCCGTCACCGAGCACGTCGCGCTTGGCGCGGAGTGCGCTCGCGGCGCCTCTGAAGAACCCGTCCGGCAGGCGGAGTCCCGTGGCGATCGCCGGTTGGAAGGGTGCGCCGTTGACGTAGGTGAGGAACTGTTTGACCGCGAGCACTGCGTCGATGAGATCGGCGGGACCGGTGACCCAGCCGATCTTCCATCCTGTCGTCGAGAACGTCTTGCCGCCCGAGGAGATCGTGAGCGTGCGCTCCCATGCGCCAGGAAGGGTCGCGATCGGGATGTGGACGGAGTCGAAGACGAGGTGCTCGTAGACCTCGTCCGTGACGATGATCGCGTTGTGGCGGTCCGCGAGCCGCACGACCTCGTCGAGCACGTCGCGAGAGAACACGGCGCCCGTCGGATTGTGCGGATCGTTGACCAGGATGATCCGGGTGCGGTCGCTCACGGCGCTCCGCAGCTCCTCGAGGTCGGGCTGGAAGCGCGCACCGCGCAACGGCACCGGGACGAGCCGGGCGCCGGCGAGGGCGACGGTTGCGGCATAGGCGTCGTAGTACGGCTCGAACACCACGACCTCGTCGTCCGGCCCCTCGACGAGGCCGAGGAGAGCCGCTGCGAGGGCCTCGGTCGCACCGGCTGTCACGAGGACGTCCCGCTCGGGGTCGAGTCGGAGTTCATAGAAGCGCTGCTGGTGCTCGGCGATGGCCAGACGAAGGTCCAGGATGCCGCGACCCGGCGGGTACTGGTTCACGCCGTTCGCGATCGCCGCGCGCGCGACGTCGAGCACCTCGGCCGGACCGTCCTCGTCGGGGAATCCCTGCCCGAGATTGATTGCCCCGGTCGCGACCGCACGGGCGCTCATCTCGGCGAAGATGGTAGGGATGGGCGAACCGTCATCCGCCAGGAGGCCGGCCCCGCGGGCGGCGCGCCGCCACGCGCCGGGAATCTCTCGCACGGTTCACACGCTACTCGCATAGCGCGGTCCCAACCTCGACATAGGAAACGCACAGAGGGCCACCCCAAGCTGAAGATGCTTGTCCAGAAGGAGCAACCACATGAGCGACACCCCGGGCATCACCCCCGACGAGACCCCCGCGGCCGACGCCGCGCCCGCCCCCGAGGCCGCTGCCACTGAGGCCGGCAACGTGGCAGAGCCGACGCCGGCCCCCGAGGCTGCACCCGCTGCCGCGCACGCCCCTGCGGTGGATGCCGCGCCCGCGCAGCCTGTCACGACTTCCACCGCCGCCGCGCCCGCACAGCCGCCCGCCGCATCCGCAGACACGCAGCAGACCCTGCCGGTGTCGCCTGCGCCCGCCGGGTACGTCCCGCCGGTGCCGCCCGTGCCTTCGCAGTCGGCTGCCGCTGCCGCGCAGCCGGTGCACCCGACGGAGGCAGCCCCCGTCTACGCCGGCCAGCCGTACCCTGGCCAGGCCTTCGGCGTGCCGGCGCAGCCGGTCGCCGGCGCGCCCACCGCCACCCCGCAAGAGAAGAAGGGCCGCATGGGCGCGGGTGCCATCGTCGGCATCTTCCTCGCCGCCGCGATCGTCGGAGGCGCTGCAGGCCTCGGCGGCGCAGCCGCCGGCACGGCGCTGTGGGGCACCTCCGGCACGACCTCCTCCCAGGCTCCCGCCGCCGTCACGGTGAACAACCCCAAGTCGGTGACGAACACCACCGCCGTGGCCACCAAGGTGCTGCCGAGCGTCGTCACGATCGACGCCTCGGCCGGCAGCTCGGCCGGCACCGGATCAGGCGTCGTCCTGACTGCTGACGGGTACATCCTCACCAACACGCACGTCGTCACGCTCGACGGCGCGACGGGCAACCCCACGCTGTCGGTCACGACGAGCGACGGGCACATCTACAGCGCGACCGTCGTCGGAACGGACCCGACCTACGACCTCGCCGTCATCAAGCTGAAGGGCGCATCGGGCATGACTCCGATGACGTTCGGCGACTCGAGCAAGATCAACGTCGGCGACCAGACGGTGGCCATCGGCGCGCCGCTCGCCCTGTCGAACTCGGTCACGACCGGCATCGTCAGCGCCCTCAACCGCTCGATCGAGATCGCGTCGTCGGCAGCCCCGGACTCGAACTCGCAGGACGGCAGCAACGGCAACGGGAAGGGCAACGGCAACGGCAACGGGAACGGGCAGAACGGGAACGCGCCGTTCTACTTCGACTTCGGCCAGGGCCAGAGCCAGCAGGGACAGGCCCAGGACACGATCAAGATCGCGGTGATCCAGACGGACGCGGCGATCAACCCCGGAAACTCCGGCGGCGCCCTCGTCGACGCCGACGGCAAGCTCGTCGGCATCAACGTCGCGATCGCCTCGGCCGGCTCGTCCTCGGGCGGCCAGTCGGGCTCGATCGGCGTCGGCTTCTCGATCCCCTCCGACATCGCCAAGCGCGTCTCCGATGAGATCATCAAGAACGGCAAGGCCACCCATGGCCTGCTCGGTGCGACCGTCGGTGACGCGGCCAACGCGTCCGGCGCCACCACCACCGGTGCGCTGATCGACGCCGTCACCTCGGGTGGGGCCGCCCAGAAGGGCGGCCTGCAGAAGGGCGACGTCATCACCGAGTTCGGCAACGTGCCGATCACCAACTCGGTCGACCTCACCGCGCAGGTGCGCGCACTGGCCGCGGGCAGCGACGCGACGGTGACGTATGTGCGCGGCGGCAAGACGCAGACCGCGACCGTGACGCTCGGCGAGCTCAAGACCAGCTGAGCCCACTCCCAAGGTATGGACGCCACCCCGCGATAGGCTCGCGGGGTGGCGTCCTTCTCGTTCAGCGCGGGCAACGCGGGAAAGCTCGTCCGCATCCCGCTGTATGCGGCCGGACGCCTCGCGACCCTCCTGGTCCCGCGTTCGGACGACGAGTGGGTGTTCGGATGCGGCGCCGGAATCGGCGACGGCGCACTGGCTCTGTGGCGCGTCGCGGACGCCGAAGGTCACACGGCCGTGTGGCTCACCGGCACCGACCAGGAGGCGACGGATGCGGCTGCCCTCGGCATCCCGACCGTCCCGAAGCACTCGATCCGCGGGTTCTGGCGCACCGCGCGCGCCCGGGTGGTGGTCGTGACCCACGGGTTCGGCGACGCCAACCGATACGCGATCTCCGGCGCGTTCGTCGTCCAGCTCTGGCATGGAATCCCGCTGAAGCGCATCGGCCTCGACTCGCCGGCGACCGTGCGCAGCGGCATCCTGCCCTCGTCCCGGCTCGTGCGCCGGCTCCTGGCGGCGATGTACCGGAGCGCCGCCCAGCGCATCGACGTGCTGCCCGCGGCCTCTCACCTGGTCCGCGGCCGCCTCGAGTCGGCATTCGGCATCTCCGACGCGCAGGTGCCGGTCACGGGCGAGCCTCGCGTCGACGTGCTGTCGCAGGGTCGGCCGGACGAGCGCCGCGCCCGGGCGCGCGGCGCGATCGCCGACCTCGTCGGGGAGATCGGACACGCGCGTCTCGTCCTGTATGCCCCCACGTGGCGCGATGGCGCCGCCGACCCCGCCGTCCCGACGATGGACGAATGGCGGGCGCTGACGGAAGCCCTGAAGGCCAGGGATGCCGTGCTCCTCGTGCGCTCGCACCCACTGGGAGCCGGCGACTACGTCGTGCCCTTCGAGACCGACCGCGTCCGTGGGCTCGGCAGCGAACTCGTGCGGGATGTGACCCCGCTGCTGTCCGGCGTCGACGCCCTCGTGACCGACTACTCGTCACTCGTCTTCGACACGGCGCTGGTGCCGATGCCGGTGGTGTTCCTCGCCCCTGACGTGGACGCCTACGCCCGTGAGCGCGGCTTCTACGGTCGCTATGCGGATGTCGCGGGCACGGACGTCGCCTCGACGTGGACCGAGGCGATCCAGCAGCTGTGCGCCGTGTTCGACGATCCCGAGGAGCGTGAGCGGCGTCTCGCGCGGGCGCGCGAGCTCGACACGCACGTGCACGCCTTCGCCGACGGCCGCAACACCGAGCGCGTCTACCGTGCGATCCTGACCGGACTGGCGCGTCGCATCCCCGCCGTCTCCACATACCCCGCCGTCACCATCGTTGAAGGAGCTTCATGACCGACGCCCGATTCACTGTCGACGGCGGTGCCGCGCTCGTGCTCGAGGGGCGCGGCACGGCGCCGGTGGTCGAACTGGTCGGTGCTCGTGCGCACGTCCACGGAATCGTCGAGACGCGAGGAGACGGGTGGATGGCCAGCGTCCCGCTGCGCGCATCGCGCTGGGGAGGACCGGAGCTGCCACTTCCGTCCGGCGCGTACACGCTGCGGATGGACGGCACCGCGACGGAGGCGAACCCCCTGCCGGTCGAGCTGCTGGGCACCGTTCGCGCGTCGCTCGAGGGCAGCACGGTGCGGATCGGCCCGCCGATCGACCCCGCTTACGACTCGGGGGAGGGTCAGGGCGCTCTCGAGGTGCGCTACGCGGGCCGACCGCCGGGCGGACTCGAGAACGCCGTCTTCTTCGAGAGCTTCTACGGCCGCAATGCGAGCTGCAACCCGCTGGCCATCGATCGCGAGATCGCGAAGCAGGCGCCCGGCGCGACGCGCTACTGGAGCGTCGTCGATCTGTCGGTGCAGGTTCCCGACGGCGCTGTGCCGGTGGTCGAGGGCAGTCCCGAGTGGTGGCGGGCCCGTGGGGCCTCACGTCTGCTCGTCGTGAACGACTGGCTGCGCCGCCGCTTCGCGCGCCGCTCGGGTCAGATCGTGCTGCAGACCTGGCACGGCACGCCGCTGAAGCGCCTCGCTCTGCACCGGCCCGGATTCGACCCGCGCCGGGCGCTCGCCGTCATCCGGGAGTCGCGCCGCTGGAACGTGCTGATCGCGCAGAACCCCTACGCGGCCCGGATCCTGAGCAAGGCGTACGCGTTCCTGTCGCGGCCGATCTGGGTCGAGGGCTACCCGCGCAACGACGTCCTGGTGCACGGCGACGGCTCCGCAACGCGCGCCGCGCTGGGGATCGGCGCTCACGAGCGCGTGATCCTCTACGCGCCGACGTGGCGCGACGACCGCACCGAGATCGTCGACTTCATCGATCCGGCGCAGCTCGCCGCGCAGACGGACGCAGTCGTCCTCGTGCGCGGTCACTCGCGCACTCTGCAGCCTGGACGGGATGCGGCGGGCGCGCGTGTCATCGACGTGACCGCGTTCCCGGACACGGCGCAGCTGCTGCTCGTGGCCGACGCGCTCGTGACGGACTACTCGTCGGTCATGTTCGATTTCTCCGTCACCGGCAAGCCGATGTTCTTCCTCGTGCCGGACATGGACCACTATCGCGGCGAGCTGCGCGGGTTCTACTTCGATCTCGTCGCCCACGCTCCCGGCCCGGTGGTCCGTACGCAGGAGGAGCTGGTCGCCGCGCTGTCCGACACCGACCCGGCAGCCTACGCCGACCGGTACGACGAGTGGCGCGAGAAGTTCAACCCGCGCGACGACGGGCATGCCGCACAGCGCGTGGTCGCGCGCATCCTCGATCAGCGCATGATCGCGCGCTGACGGCCGCAGCGGACGACGGCGATCGACTAGGGCAGCGGCGTGTTGCGGCTGCCCAGGCGCGACGTGTCGACCGTGTCGTGCGCGCCGCGCAGGACGCCGCCGAGGAACCCGAAGCCCCACGAGAGGTGCATCGTCGGGATCACGGCGAGGGTCCAGAGTTTGTCGCGCCAGCCGGTGCCGCCTCCCGGTCCGATCGCGACGGCGATGATGAGCAGGGCGTATGCCGCAAGGGGCAGATAGACGACGGATGCCGCGACCGCCCACCATCCCGTGAGCACGTGCGCGGCCTGCAGGATGCCGACCAGGATCGCCAGGGCGAGCACGACGACGAGTGCGGGGGGCGCGAAGAAGCGCAGGGAGTTGCGTCGGCCGAATCGCCGCACCAGCTCGCCGCGCCACGCGCCCGTGGCGCGGAACTGGCGGGCAAGCCGCGCCCAGCTCTCCCGCGGCCAGTAGGTCACAGACAGCGCGGGGTCGAACCACACGCGATATCCGGCGGCACGGATACGCAGGTTCAGCTCCCAGTCCTCCCCGCGGCGGATCGACTCGTCGAACAGCCCGACCTCTTCCAGGACCTCCCGGCGCATCACGCCGAGGTACGCCGACTCGGCCTCGCCCGCCTGCGTGCCGCCGTGATAGGTGCCTCCGCCGAGGCCGATGGGGGAGTTGTAGGCGCGGGCGACCGCCCGCTGGAAGGGCGTGCGCCCGTCGGCGCGCATGACGCCGCCCACGTTCGCGGCCCGGGTCTTCGCAAGGGCCTCCAGCGCGCGCATCGTGTACCCGGTGGAGAGCTCGGAGTGCGCGTCGACGCGCACGATCGTCGGTGCCTGCGACGCGCGGATCGCCAGGTTCAGCCCCTTGGGGATGTCGGCGCCCGGGTTGTCCACGAGGGTGATCCGGCGGTCCTTGTCCGCGAGGCGCCGGGCGAGCTCCGTTGTGCCGTCGCTCGATGGGCCGAGGGCGAGCACGAGTTCCATGGGCCCGGGGACGTCCTGCTGCAGGACCGTGTCCACCGCACGCTCGAGATAGCGGGCCTCGTTGAGGACCGGCATGACGAAGGCGACGCCGGCGTCGGGGGCTGGGACCTGGGCATCCTTTCGCCCTCGTTCGCCGATCTGCACCCGTCGATCATGCCATGTACGGTCGCGCGACCCCTGACAGGCGATCGACGGCGCGCAGGGGGATGTCGATCCACGTCGGCCTGTTGCGGGCCTCGTAGATCGCCTCGTACACGGCCTTGTCGAGCTCGAGCGCGTGCAGGAGCGGTGTGCAGGCGGCGCGATCGAGGCCGGAGGCGGTCGCGTAACCGTCGAGGTACGCCTCGCGCGCGGCGGCCGCCCAGTCGGCCGCCGCGCCGGCGGACGCGGGGAACTCCAGGGCCACCGAGCCGGCGACGTAGTCGAACGAGCGCAGCATGCCTGCGACGTCGCGCAGGGCCAGGTCCGGAAGCAGACGCTCGGCCATGGGCCGCATCGGCTCGCCCTCGAAGTCGAGGAGGACCCAGCCGCGATCGGGCACCAGCACCACCTGGCCGAGGTGATAGTCGCCGTGGATCCGCTGCAGCGGCGGGAACACCGCATCCCGGCCCTCCGCGTAGATCTTCTCGATCGCCTCGCGACGCGCCGCCAGCTGGGGCACCTCTGCAATCGCGATGGCGAGCCGTCGGCTCCAGGCTCCGCAGATCGCCTCGTGCTCCTCGGGACCGGCGACTTGCTCGGGCAGCTCGCGCGCGAGCGTCACATGGACCTCCGCCGTCGCGGCACCGAGGTCGCGGGCGCGGTCCGTGAAGTCGTCGCCCGCGGCAGCGGCGCGCAGGGCGACCCGCCAGGCGTCCTCCACGCCGGGGAGGAACTCCTGCGCGAAGGCGAGGGATGCGTCCGTTCCCGCCCCGCGATCGGTCCAGGATGCCTGGATCCAGCCGACCGGCCGGGGAACCCGTCGTGATCCGGCAGCAGCGAGAGCCGTCTCGAGCTCGATGTCGGGATTGAGGCCCGGCTGGAGCTGCCGGTACACCTTGCAGATGATCGGGATGCCGCCGTCGGCGTACACGAGAGAGCTGTTGGACTGCTCGCCGGCGAGGACGGTCGCGTGTGCGGACGGCGCGATGGCGGATGCCGTGCTCTCGTCCAGCGCGGTGGAGCCTGTTGCGGCGACGCCGTCGGAGCGGACGAGGCCGCCGCGTGTCGTCAGTCGCAGCAGCGCACGCGTATAGGCCGGGTCATGGATGCCGTCGATGAGGACCGTCCCCTCGCCGACAGACCCGATCGAATAGGCCTCCAGCTCGCGCGGCGCGGGTGCGGGGCGCTCGACGATCGGAATCTGGTACAGCACGGCGGGCGCAGAGCCTTCGTCGGCGACCAGCAGCGTGCGCACGCGGGCACCCTGAGGGGACCGGTTCCCCGCGGGCTCGTCAGCCTCGAGGTCGAGGTCTCCGACGAGACGGAGGAGGGGCGTCCTGCCCTTGGCCGCGTACCAGCGCTGTCGCGGCATCCACGCGGCCAGACACGCCAGCGTGCTGTCCATGGCATCGAGGCTATTGCCTGCAGTGACAACGGTGCAAGCGCTTGCAGGGCGTGTTTCCGGTGAGACGCAGAACCGCCCGCCGCATTCATGCCTGCGGCATTCGTGCGTTCACCCCATAATCAGAGACCATGAGAGAAGCGCGGTCACCTGCATCCGCACAGCTCGGGGAGTCGATCCGCGATCTGCGGCACAAGACGACGATGAGCCGGCGCACTCTGGCCGAGCTCGCCGACATGGACATCTCGCACATCGCCCGTCTCGAAAGCGGCATCGGCAATCCGACGATGTTCGCGCTGATACAGCTCGCCACCGTATTCGGCGTATCGCCGGCCTATTTCGTCGAAGGACTCACGGCCGCAGATCTTCCCGACCACATCAGACCGCTGTCGCAGACCGATGTCGTGCGCGAACTGCGCCGCCGCGAGGAGCTCGACTCGGTCTAAGCGCGGTCTTCTTGCTCATCGGTCGATGCGGGCAGGGCCGGGGGCAGTGCCACGGAGACCGATGCCGAGCCGTCGCCGAGGTCCGTGGGCGACGGCGGGGGAGCCGCATCCAGCCGCTCGACTCCGTCCTCCGGAGAGAGCGGCTCGGCGGGCAGCACGGCCCACGTCTGCAGCTTCTCGTAGCGCTCGGTGAACTGACCCATGCCTCCATTGTCCGTCAACGGCGGCGCAGCGGCAGCCTCACCGGAAGGGAGGGCAGCCGTCGGCCGGTGCGCTGATTCCGCGCGTCGGCGAGGTCGGCTGGCAGCTCGAGCGGCGCCGGCCCGAAGGCGCGACGCGCCGAGACCACGACCCGGCGTCCGAGGATGCCGTTGCCTGCGCCGCCGATCACGGCGCCGATGCCGAAGGGCAGTGCTTTGCCGATCCAGGAGGCGCCGGCGCGCGCCGCGAAGTGCTTGACGAACATCGACGTCAACTGATCGACGGCGGGTCCGACCGCTGCGCGCGGAAGCGTCTTGGTGACCATGTCGCCCCAGTAGGACGCTCGGGCCGGGCCCGTGCCGGCCGCCTGTCCGGCCAACTGCGTCACCAGGTTCACACCTTCCTCGCCGAGCAGCATCGTGAGCACGAGTGCCCGGGCGCGATCGGGATTCGAGATCTCGATGCCGTGCACCTCGGCGAGCGACTGCGCGAAGAGGGCGGTGGTCTCCAGGAACCCGACCGTCTCGACACCGCTGAGTGCGAGGGTGACCCCCGTTCCGATGCCCGGCACGACGGCGGTGGCGCCGACCGCGGCCCCGCCGCTCGTAACGGCGGCGATGTATCGCGTCTCCAGGATTCGGGCGAGCTCGGCGGGTCCGGCATCCGGGTGCCGTCGGATCACACCGCGCAGATGCGCGAGCACGACCGGCCGCTGGAGCGCGAGAACGCGATCCAGCGCGCGGATGCTCAGCGGGTGCTCGTCAGAGCCCTGGGGCGGCAGTCCGCCCTGCCAGGGCGAGCCGTCCGGCAGCGAATGGATGCGGTGAACCTTGCGGGCCATCGCTCCGATCCTACGAACGCCACCTGGGCGTCAGCCGTCAGACGAAGAGGTTCGCGCGCTCGAGGTCCTCGGCGAAGTCCACCTCGACCGCGTACAGGTCCGAGATGTCGAGCGGACGCAGCAGCACCTGGTCCTCGTCGATCGCGAGCTCGAGGCCGCGCTCGAAGTAGTCCTGGTCGTCGACACGGCCGAGCTGACGGATGAACGCGCGCTTGTCGGCCGCCGAGATGTAGTTGATGCCGACGGCCTCGCCGACACCACCGCGCACCGTCTTCGACAGCTCCCGGATGAAGCCCTCGGGCGTGACGGTGTACTTGACCTCTTCGTCGCTGACCTTCGCCGTGTTGACGGTGACGAACGACTGTTCGCGCTCGATGAGCGCGATGGCACGGCCGAGCACGCGCGGGTCGAAGACGACGTCGCCGTTCATCCACAGCACTCCGCTGCGCCCCGTGGCGTTCAGCGCGCGGAGCAGGCTCTTGGACGTGTTGGTCTGGTCGTAGCGGTCGTTGTAGACGTAGTCGACATCGGGGAAGGCCTCGACGATGGTCTCGGCGCGGTAGCCGACCACGGTCGTGATGCGCGCCTCGTCGCCGAATGCGGCACGGATGTTGTCGTGCTGCTGGCGCATGATGCTGCGACCATCGTTGAGCTCGGTCAGAGGCTTGGGGAGGCTGCGCCCCAGACGCGAACCCATACCGGCCGCGAGGATGACGGTCTGCAGTGTCAAGATTGTGCTCCTGGAGTGAGTGTCTTCATCGATGGTTCACCGACGCGACACTCCTTCGTGCCCGCACCAGGCTACCGAAACCGCCTGATAGACCGCACAATGTTCACCCGACGTTGCCGATTCGTGATCTTTTCGCGGATTTGACGTCCGTCGCCGTGGCAGGCGGTCGCCGAGCAGGCGGTTGATAGCGTTGGCGGGTGACTGCCGTGCCGGAAAGAGCGCCGGAGCCGCGTCCGGAGTCGTCGGGCGACGGCCCCTCGCCGCGGCCCGCGAAGCCCCGCAAGCCCAGACAGCCCACCGTGCCGAAGGCATCAGCCCCCGGTGCCGGGGTGCCGCGCACGCCGCCGAAGCCGAAGCTGTCGGCGGCGGCGGCCGCCGCTCTGCCGCCGAGGCCTCCGCTGCCGATCGACGACGCCCCCACGACGGTTCCCGTGAACAGCGAAGAGGTCGACACGATGGATGCTCCGATCTCGACGCCGGTCGAACCGGCAGATCCTCCCGCCCCTGCCGCGCCGGCAGAGACCGAGCCGCAGACGGCGGAGTCGGAGCCGCAGACGGCGGAGTCCGAGCCGCAGACGGCGGAGCCGGAGCCGGACCCGGAGCCGGAGCCGGTGCCGCAGCCCGCCGGCGCGGGGGACGTCGCCCCGGTCGCGGACCCCGAGACCCGGCCGCACGCGGCCGAGGAGCCCGATCGGGTGCCTGCGCTGGTCGCCGTCGCCCACGATGTCGAGATGGTGCCGGCGGACGCGACGGTCCATCAGGGGGAGCTGGCATCCACCGCCGCTGTCGCCGTATCGGGCCTCACGAAGACGTTCGGTCAGACGAAGGCCGTCGACGGCGTGGTCCTATCGGTTCCCGCGGGATCCTTCTACGGAGTCGTCGGTCCGAACGGCGCCGGCAAGACCACCATGCTGTCGATGATCGCCGGGCTCATCCGGCCGAGCGCAGGCTCCGTGCGGATCAACGGCGTGGACGCGGTCGCGCATCCGCGGGAGGCGAAGCGGATGCTCGGCGTCCTGCCCGACCGCATGCGCACGTTCGACCGGCTCACCGGGCGCCAGCTGCTGTACTACTTCGGCGTGCTGCGCGAGCTGAAGCCCGCGGTCGCCGAGAGCCGCACGGCGGACCTCGCGCGTGCCTTCGATCTGACGGATGCGCTCTCGCGCCCCGTGTCCGACTACTCGGCCGGCATGCGCAAGAAAGTGCTGCTGGCGGGAGCACTCATCCACTCGCCACGCGTCCTCGTGCTCGACGAGCCGTTCGAGGCCGTCGACCCGGTCTCCAGTGCCGTCATCCTCGACGTGCTCGACACGTATGTCTCGCACGGCGGCACCGTGCTGCTGTCGAGTCACGGCATGCAGCTCGTCGAGCGGGTGTGCGACCGTGTCGCGGTGCTCGTGGCAGGCACGGTGCTCGCAGAGGGCACGGTCGCAGAGGTGCGCGGCGAGAGCACGCTCGAGGAGCGTTTCCTGCAGCTTTCCGGCGGTCTCAGCGACGTGGAAGGACTGGAGTGGCTGCACGCATTCTCCGACTGAGACTCGCCCTGATGGCTGGCGCGTTCCGCGGACCGCGCCGGCACAGCGTCCGCGCGTGGCTCGGTGCGGCGGCACTGGCGGCGGTCGTCGTCGCGGCGGGAGGGATGCTGCTGACCCTGCGCAGCGCATCCGACGATGCCGCGCGCGTTGTCACCGTGCTCGGCGGCGCCGCTCTCACCGCCAGCTTCTTCCTGGCCCCTCTCATCTCGGGCGTCGAGGACCAGGTGGATCCGCGCCGATTCGCGATCTTCGGGATGCGGGCCCCCGCCCTGGCCCTGGCCACTGCGGCCGCCGGGCTGGTGAGCATCCCGGTTCTCGCCGCGATCGCTCTTGGAGCCTGTCTCGTCGCCGTCTGGGCGGCGCACGGCGTGTCGGTGATCGTCGGCGTCATCGCGGTGATCCTCGGCGTCCTGATCTGCTCGCTGCTTGCGAGAGTCGGCCTGGCGACGGCGGCTCTCGTGCTGCGCGATCGTCGCTCCCGTGAGCTGTCCGGGGCGTTCGCCATCCTCGTCATCGTCGTGGCGGTGCCGGCGAGCGTCTTCCTCGCCTCGCTGGAGTGGGGCGGCGAGGTGCCGACCCAGCTGATGCAGGCGGCATCCGTCCTCGCCCACACGCCCCTCGGCGCCGCGTGGGCGATCCCGGCGCTCGTGCCCGGCGCGGGCGCGGACCTTTTTTGGGCGGTCGTCATCGCGCTCGCCACACTGGTCGCGCTGGCGGCGCTCTGGCTGTGGCTCGTCGGCCACATGATCAGCACGGCCGAACGCCCTGTCGCCGTGCGCGAGCGCGGCGGACTCGGCTGGTTCGCCGTGGCACCCGGCACCCCGGGCGGAGCGATCGCGGCGCGCAGCCTCGTCTACTGGCTGCACGACCCCCGCTACGTCGCCAACATCGTCATCGTCCCGGTCGCCGCAGTCCTCGCGGTCATCCCGCCGCTCATCGCCGGAGTGCCGCTCGAAGTCGCCGTGCTCGTGCCGCTGCCGATCCTCGCGCTCTTCTTCGGCTGGCTGCCGCACGACGATCTCGCCTACGACTCGACCGCGCTCTGGGTGCACATCGCGAGCGGTGTACGGGGCACGGCGGACCGGATCGGGCGGATCATCCCTGTGATGCTCATCGGCATCCCGATCCTCGCCATCGCCCTCCCGATCGCGATCTCGATCCACGGGCGCTGGGCGGCGCTGCCCGCGATGGTCGGGGCGTGCGCATCGCTGTTCCTCAGCGGTCTCGGGCTCTCCAGCATCGCCTCCGTCGTGGCGCCGTACGCGGTCTCGCACCCCGGGGACAGCCCGTTCCGGCAGCCGCAGCGCAGCGGATCGCACGCCGGCACAGCCCAGGCGCTCGTGCTGATCGGGTCGCTGGTCGTGAGTGCGCCGGCGCTGTGGTGGGGGTGGCTGGCCATCACCGGCCGAGTGGAGTTCTCCGCCGCAGCGCTGTGGGGCGGCCTCGCGATCGGTCTCGTCGTGCTCGTCGCCGGGGTCGCGATCGGCGCCTCCGCATTCTCGCGCCGCACCGGCCGACTCATGGAGTTCGCCGAGTCGACCTGACGCGGTCTGCCGCTGCCGGTGCGGTTCGCCGTATCCATCCCGCCGCAGGATGCCCGCGGTTAGACTCGGGGGATGAGCACACCGCTGGACAGCCCGGATCAGGGAGGGCTCGCCGTCCTCGACCGTGAGCTCGAAGAGCTCCTGCGCGAGGAGCACATCGAGCCGGGCGACCACGAGCGGTTCTCTCATTACGTGCGCAAGGAGAAGATCCTCGAGTCGGCCCTCACCGGCAAGCCCGTGAAGGCCCTCTGCGGCAAGAAATGGACGCCGGGCCGTGACCCGGAGAAGTTCCCGGTCTGCCCGACCTGCAAGGAGATCTACGAGTCGCTGATGGGCTGACGCCCTCAGTCGAGGTCGACCCACACCGTCGGGATCGCAGGGTCCGACCTGCTCAGTGCGCGCGCTCGGACCGGCAGTTCCTCGCGCACCGCGGCATGATGCGTCCGCGCCGCGGCGACGCCGCTCGCCCCTTCGAACGCCGTGACGATGTCGCCCTCCTCGACGAGCACCGTCTGGAGGGCACGCGCATCGTCGTGCGCCGCCGGTGCCTGCTCGAAGCCGTCGGCGACGACGATCGTCTCACTCGTCGCCGTCCCGCCGTCGAGAGTGCGGAACGCGGACTTGCGGCCGCCCTTGGAGACCTTCTCTGCGGAGGCCTTCGCCACGGGGACCCACGAGCCGGCGGCATCCTGTCGCGCCACGAGCTTGTAAACGAGACCCGCGGTCGGAGTGCCCGACCCGGTCACGACCGAGGTTCCCACTCCGTAGGCGTCGACGGGGGATGCCGCCAGAGCCGCGATCGAGTACTCGTCGAGGTCGCTCGTCACGGTGATGCGGGTGCCGGTCGCGCCGAGCCCGTCGAGCTGGGCGCGCACCTCGGACGCGACGATGGGCAGGTCTCCGGAGTCGATGCGGACGCCGCCGAGGCCCGTCCCCGCCACACGGATCGCCGTTTCCACGCCGTGGCGGATGTCGTACGTGTCGATGAGGAGCGTCGTGTCGAGTCCGAGGGCGTCGATCTGCGCGCGGAAGGCCTTCTCCTCGCTGTCGTGCAGAAGGGTCCACGCGTGCGCCGCGGTGCCCATCGTGGGGATGCCCCACCGACGCCCTGCCTCCAGGTTGCTCGTCGCACCGAAACCCGCGATGTACGCCGCACGCGCCGCCGCGACGGCCGAGTGCTCGCCGGCGCGCCGTGAGCCCATCTCCGCGAGCGGCCGATCGCCCGCGGCGATGCTCATGCGGGCCGCCGCGGTGGCCACGGCAGAGTCGTGGTTGAGCACGCTGAGGGCCAGCGTCTCCAGGACGACCGCCTCGGCGAACGTGCCCTCCACCGTCAGGATGGGGGACCCGGGGAAATAGAGCTCGCCCTCCCGGTAGCCGGTGATCGTGCCGGTGAACCGCCAGTTCGCGAGGTACGCCAGGGTCGCGGCATCCACCGCTCGCGCATCGCGAAGGAACCGCAGCTCGTCGTCGCCGAAGCGGAAGTCCCGCAGCAGCGACAGCAGACGGCCGCTGCCCGCGACGACCCCGAACCGACGCCCGCCGGACAGTCGTCGGGTGAACAGATCGAAGACGCACCGACGGGATGCGGTGCCGTCATGCAGGGCGGCCTCGAGCATGGTCAGCTCGTACCGGTCCGTGAGCAGCGCGGTGGACGCGGGCGAGTCGCGGGTGGCACTCATGCGCGTAGCCTAGCCAGGCCGCCGGTAGGCTGGTCCATCGTGAATGACGCGCCCATCGGAATCTTCGACTCCGGAGTGGGCGGGCTCACGGTGGCCCGGGCGGTGTCGTCCCTGCTGCCTCGGGAGTCGGTCCGGTACATCGGCGACACGGCGCATTCTCCCTACGGTCCGAAGCCGATCGCGGACGTCCGCCGGTACGCGCTCGAGGTGCTGGATGCGCTGGTCGACGAGGGCGTGAAGATGCTCGTCATCGCCTGCAACACGGCATCCGCCGCCATGCTCCGCGATGCCCGCGAGCGCTACGACGTGCCCGTCGTGGAGGTGATCGGCCCGGCCGTCCGCACGGCCATGTCGACGACCCGCACCGGGCGCATCGGGGTCATCGGCACGGCCGGGACCATCTCGTCCGGGGCCTACCAGGACATGCTGGAGGTCAACGAGCGCCTGACCGTCTTCGCTCAGGCGTGCCCCCGCTTCGTGGAGTTCGTCGAGGACGGCGTCACAGACTCGCCGGAGGTGCTCGCCGTAGCGGAGGGGTATCTCGCACCGCTGCGCAGCGCCGGGGTCGACACGCTCGTGCTGGGCTGCACGCACTATCCGTTCCTCGAGGGCGCGATCAGCTACGTCATGGGGCCTGATGTGTCGCTCGTCTCGAGCGACACGGAGACCGCGAAGGACGTCTACCGTCAGCTGGTCTCCCGCGACCTGCTCGCGGGACCGGATGCGGTGGCCTCCCACGTCTACGAGGCCACGGGCGACAGCGCCGCGGACTTCATCCGTCTCGCGCACCGGCTGATGGGCCGTGAGGTGCGCGATGTCACGCTGGTGCACACCGGCGCCATCGATCTGCCGAGGGCCCGTGCGGCCACCCACCAGGAGGACTGACCTTTGACCGACATCGTCCGCGCCGACGGCCGCGCCGTCGACCAGCTCCGGCCCGTCACGATCGAGCGCGGCTGGAGCAAGCAGGCCGAGGGCTCTGCGCTCATCTCGTTCGGCGACACCCGCGTGCTGTGCACCGCGTCGTTCACGAACGGGGTGCCGCGGTGGCTCACGGGCAAGGGCCGCGGCTGGGTCACCGCCGAGTACGCGATGCTGCCCCGCTCCACCAACGACCGGAATGACCGCGAGTCGGTGAAGGGCCGCATCGGCGGTCGCACGCACGAGATCTCCCGGCTCATCGGCCGCGCGCTGCGCGCGGTCGTGGACACCAAGGCGCTCGGCGAGAACACGATCGTCATCGATTGCGACGTGCTGCAGGCGGACGGCGGCACGCGCACCGCCGCGATCACCGGCGCCTACGTGGCGCTCTCAGACGCCATCGCGTGGGGTCGCGAGAAGAAGTTCATCGGCCAGAAGTCGCAGGTGCTGTTCGACTCGGTGTCTGCCATCTCGGTGGGCATCATCGACAGCACCCCGATGCTGGACCTCGCATACGTCGAGGATGTGCGCGCCGAGACCGACATGAACGTCGTCGTCACCGGGCGCGGTCTTTTCGTCGAGGTGCAGGGCACCGCCGAGGGGGCACCCTTCGACAAGCGCGAGCTCGACCAGCTGCTCGAGCTCGGCGTCGACGGGTGCGGCCAGCTGCGCGACCTGCAGACCGCCGCACTCGAGGCCGAACGATGAGGGTCGTCCTGGCCACCCACAACCCGCACAAGGTCGAAGAGTTCGCCGCGATCGTCGAGGCCACGCGACCGGACCTGGAACTCGTCGGCTACGACGGACCCGAGCCGGTCGAAGACGGCGTCACCTTCGCCGAGAACGCCCTCATCAAGGCCCGCGCCGCGGCCCAGCACACGGGTGCACCCGCCTTCGCCGACGATTCGGGTGTGAGCGTCGCGGTGCTCGGCGGCGCGCCGGGCATCTTCTCGGCGTACTGGGCCGGGCACGCGAAGGACCCGGTCGCGAACCGGCGGCTGCTGCTCGACCAGATCTCCGACATCGCCGACCCGCATCGCACGGCGCGGTTCGTCTCGGTGATCGCGCTCGTGACCCCCGAGGGCGTGGAGCGCGTCGTCGAGGGCATCTGGCCGGGCCGGATCGCCACGGAGGAGCGGGGCGAGGGCGGCTTCGGCTACGACCCCGTCTTCATCCCGGACGGTCAGAGCAGGACCGTGGGGGAGTGGACGGATGCCGAGAAGGCCGCGCAGTCGCACCGGGCCCGCGCGTTCGCGGCTCTGGCCCCCCTGCTCGCGGAGCTCTGAGCCGACCCGCACAGGCCACTGAGAGCGACTCTCATTCCCGACTGCGCCGATTCGCGGACGCGAGGGGATGCCGCGTCCTACCCTGGACGCATGCACGACCACGCTCCGTCCGAGGGGATCCGCGGCGCTTCCAACCGGAGGCTGCTCGCACTCTCGCTCGGCATCACGAGCGTGGTCATGGTCGTTCAGATCATCGGATCGATCCTGTCGGGTTCGCTCGCACTCCTCGCGGACGCCGCCCACATGTTCACCGACTCGGCGGCGCTCATCGTGGCCCTCATCGCCAGCTTCGTCGCAGCCCGTCCGGCCAACGAGCGCCGCACCTTCGGGTATCAGCGCGCGGAGGTGTTCGGGGCGCTCATCAACGGCATCATCCTCATCGTTCTGTCGGTCTGGATCGCGATCGAGGCCGTCCTGCGGCTGCTGCATCCCGCCGACGTGGAGGTGGCGGCCACGCCGATGCTCGTCGTCGCGATCGTCGGCCTGTCCGCGAACGCGCTCGCGATGTGGCTGCTGTCGGCGGCGCAGAGGCGCAGCATCAACGTTCGCGGCGCATACCTCGAGGTCATGGGCGACCTCATCGGCTCCGCCGCCGTCATCCTTGCCGCCGTCATCATCATGGTGACCGGGTGGGTGCCCGCCGACGCCATCGCGTCGCTGTTCATCGCCGCGATGATCATCCCGCGCGCGATCGGTCTGCTGCGCGAAGTGGGATCGGTGTTCGCCGAGTCGGCGCCCAAAGGCGTGCACGTGAAAGAGATCCGCGACCACATCCTGGCGACGCCGGGGGTCGTGGACGCGCACGACGTCCACGTGTGGCAGCTGACCCGCGGCGCACCCGTCTTCACGGCGCACGTCGTGGTCGAGGACGACGCGCTGCGCGACGGGCGTGCGGGCGACATCCTCACACGCCTGCAGTCCTGCCTGTCGTCGCACTTCGACGTGGAGCACTCGACATTCCAGCTGGAGCCCGCCGGGCACATCGAGCACGAGGCCCACACCTAGGCGGGAGTCCCATCCTCTCGGACGACCTCGGCGGGCGACTTGTCGGGGCGCAGGCCCCGCCAGCGCGAGTGGCGGAGGATGCCGCCGGGCGTGAGCTCCGCGTACTCGACCTCTCCGACCAGCTCCGGGCGCACCCACAGCGCATCCGACGCATCCGCCGCGGGGACGCTCACGAACGGCGAGGCGTCGGTGCGCAGCGGCGCGAGCAGAGACTGCAGGTGCTCGATGTCGCGCTCGGTGAACCCGGTGCCCACACGTCCGGCGTAGCGCAGACCGGCCGCTCCGGGAATGCCGAGGAGGAGGGACGCGATCGGGCGGCGTCCGGGCCGGATACCGCCGATCACCACCTCCTGGGTGTGCGTGTGCTTGACCTTGAGCCATTCCTCGCCGCGGGATCCGCTGCGGTAGCGCGACCGCGGGTCCTTGACGACGACCCCCTCGAGCCCGAGCGCGCGGCTCGCAGACAGCGCCGCGTCGAGGTCGTCGAAGACGGGCGGGATCACGACGGGAGGGTGAGCGGGGATCTGCTCCAGGATGCCGCGGCGCTGCGACAGCGGGAGGTCCGTGGCATCCGCCCCCGCCCACGAGAGGACGTCGAACAGGAACCACTGCACCGGCGTGCGCGGAGCCTCGCGCGCGATCTCCGAGGAGCGGGTGAGGTTCATGCGCGACTGCAGCCGGGTGAAGCTGGGCCGGCCCGTCGCGTCGAGGGCCACGATCTCGCCGTCGAGGACGGCTGGAACCGGTCCGAGGTCAAGGCTGCCGCCGGTGAGCTCGGGGTACTTCTCCGTGATGTCGGCGCCGCTCCGGGCGCGCAGGCGCAGGCGCTCGCCATCCCAGAACCCGATTGCGCGGATGCCGTCCCACTTTGCCTCGATCCAGGGCTTCGTGTCACCCCAGCGGCGGACGGCGTTCCGGGCCTGGGCGGGGGTCGCCGCCGTCGCCAGCATGGGCGCGATCGCGGGGGCCGCGGGCGATCGCGGGGTGCGCTCAGCACGTTCGGCGAGGCTCGAGGCGGGACGGTGCATGGGTTCGCCCTCGAGCGCCATGCGGTGCAGCAGCCACGTCGACTTCTCTCCCTCGCCGCCCGTGCGGATGAGGGCGATGCGGGCGCGCCCGCCGAGAGGACCGCCCGGTCGACCTTCGAGGGTCGCGATGACCTCGCTGTCGCGCCATTTCTCGAGCTCGTACACGCCCTCGTCCCAGATCGTCACGCTGCCCGCGCCGTACTCGCCGTGCGGGATCTCGCCCTCGAACGCGCCGTAGTCGAGCGGGTGGTCCTCGGTCATGACCGCCAGGCTGTTGCGCGCGCCATCCGGCGGCACGCCCTTGGGCACCGCCCAGCTGACGAGCACTCCGTCGCGCTCGAGCCGGAAGTCCCAGTGCAGGCGCCGCGCGTGATGCTCCTGGATCACGAACCGCGGCAGTCCTCCGATGGCGGCGGGTGCGGCCAGAGGGCTGTCGGGAACGGGCTCCGGCGTCCGGTCGGCGCTGCGCTTGTCGATATAGGCCTGCAGGGGTGCGCCGGCGTCCGGCGGCGCGCTCGCCGCCCGCTCGAGGACTTCCTCGAAGGTGAGGTGGCGAAGGGCGGGGTCGTCGAGCTCCGCCCAGGTGCGCGGTGCGGCGACCGTGGGATGCGGGCGCCCGCGCAAAGAGTAGGGGGCGATCGTCGTCTTCGAGCCGTTGTTCTGGCTCCAGTCGAGGAACACGCGCCCGGGACGGATCGACTTCGCCATCTGGCTCACGACGAGGGTGGGGTCGTCGGCCTCGAGGGCCCTGGCGAGCTCCCGCGCCACCGCGGAGACCTCGTCGCTGCTCTGCCTTCCCGGCAGCGCGGCGTACAGGTGGATGCCCTTGCTCCCACTCGTGACCGGGATCGGGTCGAGCCCCATGTCCTGAAGGATGCCGCGAGCCCGGCGCGCGACCTCCGCGCACTCCACGAGACCGACGCCAGGTCCCGGATCGAGGTCCAGCACCATTCTGTCCGGGTTCGATCTGCCGCCGTGGGCGTCGAAGCGCCACTGCGGCACGTGGATCTCCAGGCTCGCCACCTGGGCGAGATAGACGAGGGATGCCACGTCATTCACCACCGGGTAGTCCTTCGCCCCGCTCGAGTGGTCGATGGGGAACCGCGCGAGCCAGCTCGGCGCACCGCCCTCGAGGTCCTTCGCGAAGAACCAGTCGCCCGGATGCTCCTCGGTGCCGACCCCGTCGGGCCAGCGCTTTCGCGTGACCGGTCGCCCGGCGATCCACGGCAGCATCGCCGGGGCGATGCGCGCGTAGTAGTCGATGACCTCGCCCTTGGTCGTCCCGGTGTCGGGGTAGAGCACCTTGTCGAGGTTCGAGATGCGCAGACGACGGCCACCGATCCGCACCACCTGGTCAGCCCCGGGCATGCGCCAAGGCTAGCCGGGCGCGGGGTAGCCGTGGCAGGTGCGACAGGTGTCTACTGGAGTGATGAGAGCCATCTGGAAGGGTGCACTGACGTTCGGACTCGTGAACGTCCCGGTGAAGGTGTACTCCGCCACCGAGGATCACGACCTCTCCCTCCATCAGGTCCACAACAAGGATGGCGGCCGCATCCGCTATCAGAGGATCTGCGAGATCGACGGTGAGATCGTGCCGTACGCCGACATCGACAAGGCCTACGACGACGGCGAGCGCACGGTCGTGATCACCGCGGAGGACGTCGCATCCCTTCCCGCGGAGCGGAGCCGCGAGATCGAGGTCGTGGAGTTCGTGCCGACGGAGCAGATCGACCCGCTGCTCTTCGACAAGGCCTACTACCTCGAGCCCGACTCGATGTCGCCGAAGGCGTACGTGCTGCTGCGCGAGACGCTGCAGAACACCGATCGGACCGCGATCGTCCGCTTCTCGCTCAGGCAGAAGACCCGGCTCGCGGCGCTGCGGGTGCGCGGCGACGTGCTCGTGCTGCAGACGCTGCTGTGGTCGGACGAGGTGCGCGAGGCGGCCTTCCCGGCCTTGGATGCGCCGGTCAAGATCTCCGACAAGGAGCTCGAGCTGTCGGCATCCCTCGTCGACGGCTTCGCCGCGGACTTCGAGCCGAGCGCATTCGTCGACGAGTACCAGCAGGAGCTGCGCACGCTGGTGCAGGCCAAGCTGGAGAAGGGCGAGGCCTTCGACACCGCGGACATGTTCGGCGAGACTGCCGAAGAGGGCACCGGAGGAGAGGTCATCGACCTCATGGATGCGCTGCGCGCGAGCGTCGAGCGCAACCGCGCGAAGCGCGCCTCGGGGGAGTAGGCGTCAGCCCGCGGGCTCGTCGTTCTCGTGCTCCATGGCGGCGCGGTGCGAGCGACGCGTGTGCGGCGCGAACACGTCGTCGGGAAGCGTGAGGTCGACGTGCTCGGCAGGCGTCTCGCCGCTCTCCGCGGCGACGGCCTCGCGACGCGCCTTCGCGCGCTCGCGGAGGTAGTGGTAGGCCGTCACGGCGATCGTCAGCACGACGACCCCGAGGAGGATCACGTCGATGTACTTCGTCACGATGTCCGCGACCCACGGGATGAACCCGATCGCGTAGCCGAGCAGCGTGATCCCGAATCCCCAGAGCACCGCCCCGATGAGGTTGTACAGCGTGTAGCGGCGCCAGGGCATGTGCCCGACGCCCGCGACGATCGGCGCGAAGGTGCGCACCACCGGCACGAAGCGCGCCAGGACGATCGTCATGCCGCCGTAGCGCTCGAAGAACGCGTTCGTGCGCTCCACGTTCTTGCGGCTGAACAGACCAGAGTCCTTGCGCTCGAAGATCGCCGGGCCGCCCTTGTGCCCGATGAGGTATCCCGCCTCGCCGCCGATGAAGGCGGCGATGGCGATCGCCAGCGCGACGAACCACACGTTCACGCCGAACACGCCGTTCGGGTAGGCCTCCGTCGAGTGCGAGAGCAGACCTGAGATCAGGAGCAGCGTGTCGCCGGGGAAGAGGAAGCCGATGAGCAGGCCCGTCTCGGCGAAGACGATGCCGCAGACGACGAGCAGCGCCCAGGGTCCGGCGGCGTGGATGATCCCTTGGGGGTCGAGCCAGGGGATGAGTGCGGCAGCGTGCACGGAGTTCCCGTCGATTGTGTCGATTGAGTCACGTCGTCGCGCGAAGAGGATGACGCGTGCGGAAGGTGGGACTTGAACCCACACGCCCGGAGGCACAGGAACCTAAATCCTGCGTGTCTGCCAGTTTCACCACTCCCGCGCTCTGGCAATTCTACTGAGCGACCTGTGCGCGATGTGTGCGCGGCTCGGCGATCTCACGGCTCTCACGCAGACTCGCGAAAGTGCCCGCGAATACAGTGAACCGACCCCAACAGGCGAGGACTGATGAACGCGATTCTGACTGCTCAGGTGCTCGACGGTCCCGTTCCCGTCGTGCTCTACGTCGCCGCGCTGGTGCTCGCCGTCTACCTCCTGGTCCGTCGGCCGGGTCGAGGCCGGCTCCTCGCCTCGGCGATCGGCATCCTCGTGGGCACGCTCGTCGCGATCGTCGTCTACGTCGTGTCGAACGTCACGAACGCGTTCGGCGAGCAGCTGCAGATCGAGATCCTCTGGTGGGCCGTGGCGGCGTTCGGCGGGGTGGGTCTGGCGCTCGCGAACCTGTGGCGCTCGCGCTGGTGGCGCAAGACCATCGCGGTGCTGAGCATCCCCGTCTTCATCGCGGCGGGTGCCGTGGGCATCAATGCCGTGTTCGGCCTCAATGCGACCGTCGCCGACATGCTCGGGATCTCGGTGCGGCACCCGATCGCCCTTCCGAAGCCGTCGCCGACCTCCACCGACCAGCCGGCGTGGACGCCCGGCGACGGCTCGCTGTACCAGGCATGGCGGCCCCCGGCGAACATGCCGCATCTCGGTCAGCAGGGGACGGTCACGATCCCCGCGACCGTCTCCGGCTTCCAGGCCCGTCCGGCAGGCCTGTATCTCCCGCCCGCCGCGCTGGTGAAGGATGCGCCGCAGCTGCCGCTCGTGATCCTCATGATGGGCTACCCGGGCAACCCCAGCCCGGCGCGCGTCGCCTCCGTGGTGGACCAGTACCAGCTGAAGCATCAGGGCCTCGCACCGATCGTGCTGGTCGCCGACCAGATCGGCACGCGGGGCGACCCGACGTGCGCGGACTCCAAGATGTACGGCAACGCGCAGACCTACATCACGAAGGATGTCGTGGCGTGGGCGGCGACCCACCTCCACGTGATCCAGGACCCGAAGTACTGGGCGATCATGGGCTACTCCAACGGCGGGGGCTGCGCCATCAAGTACGGCGCGCTGATGCCGAAGACGTTCGGCACGATCGTCGACATCTCGGGTGAGCCGTTCCCCGGCTCCGTGCATCCGCCGCTGGCCCTCGCCCGCATCTTCCAAGGCAATGTGGCCGCGTTCGAGGCGAGCAAGCCGGTCAACATCATGCGCAGGGCCCCCGCGGGAACGTACGACGGCGTCCACGCCGTGTTCACCTACGGCGGCGACGACCACAAGTACGGGCCGGACGCGAAGTTCGTCTCGTCGGTGGCCCGCTCCGTCGGGATGGATGTCACGCTCACGCCGATCCCCGGCGCGACCCATATCGGCCTCGCGTTCACGGGAGGCGTGGCCGCGGGGCTCGACGTCCTCTACCCGCTGTGGGGACTCTCGGCGTAGGCGAGGCCGGGCGCCCGATTGTGGATAACTTTCGGGTCGATTCCCGGAGTCTTGTCATGATGCTCCGGTGACTCTCGCCTTCACGACCGGACCGACGGCATCCGTCGCCGATCGTGTACGCGACCGCCTGCGCGCGGAGCAGACGGACCCCACCCGCGATCCCGACGTCGCGCTGCAGATCGCGTGGGCGGAGGTCCGCCGACACAACGACTTCGCCCTCGCGCGGGGCCTCGCGCCGGTGGACGACGAGCAGGCGTGCGTGCGCGAGGTGCTGGCCGCCGTCGCCGGCTACGGACCGCTGCAGCCGTACCTCGACGATCCGACCGTCGAAGAGCTGTGGATCAACGCGCCCGACCGCATCTTCATCGCGAGGGAGGGCGTGCCCGAGCGGGTGCCGCTGCGGCTGACGGATGCGGCGATCCGGGATCTCGTGGAGCGGATGCTGCAGGCCACCGGCCGTCGCGTCGACTTGAGCCAGCCGTTCGTGGATGCGTCGCTGCCCGACGGGTCGCGTCTTCACGTCGTCATCCCGGACATCACGCGCCGGCACTGGTCGGTCAACATCCGCAAATTCCTGCCGGCCTACCGCGACCTGGATCGGCTCGTCGCGATCGGCTCGCTCCATCCCCGCGCCGCCGGGCTGCTGCGCGACGCGATGGGCGCGGATCGCAGCATCCTCGTCTCCGGCGCCACCCATGCCGGCAAGACGACCCTGCTCGGCGCGCTGGTGGCGGCGGCGCCGGCCTGGCACCGCATCGTGACCGTCGAGGAGACCTTCGAGCTCGCCGTCGATGCGCCCGACCTGGTGGCGATGCAGGGGCGCCAGCCGTCCCTCGAAGGGTCCGGCGAGGTGACCCTTCGCCGCCTCGTGAAGGAGGCGCTGCGCATGCGGCCGGACCGCCTGGTCGTGGGCGAGGTGAGAGACGCGGAGGCCCTCGATCTGCTGCTCGCCCTCAACACCGGCGTCCCCGGCGCGGCCACGATCCACGCCAACTCCGCGCGCGAGGCGCTCGCCAAGCTCGCCGCCCTGCCGCTTCTGGCAGGCCGGAACATCGATTCGGGCTTCGTGCTCCCGGCCGTCGCCACGGGCGTGCATCTCGTCGTCCACTGCGAACGGGATGCGTCCGGCCGGCGCCGTGTCGCGGAGATCGTCGAGCCCACGGGGGTCGACGGCTCGAGCGTCGTTGCCCGCACGCTGTACGAGGCCGCCGCGTGACCGTGCTGTGGGGTGCCGCGCTGGCCGCCGGCATCCTCCTGATTCTGTCGCCGTGGCTCTGGCCCCCACGCGAGGCGGATGCCACGGTGCAGGCCGTCGAGCGCACGGGCGCTCTCGAGCGGCTCGCCGCTGCCGCCGGGCTCCCGCGCCTGACCGGCGCCGGGCTCGTCGGCTCCTGCGCGATCGCGGGCGGGCTGGCCGCTGCCACTGCCTGGCTTGTCACCGGACTCCCGATCCTCGCGCTTCTGGGCGCGATCGTCGGCGCGGCGGCTCCGATCGCCTACCTGCGCGGACGGCGGGCAGCCCGCATGCGGCGGCGGCGGACGCTGTGGCCCGACGTCTGCGATCTCGTCATCGCCTCCGTCCGAGCCGGCATGTCGCTGCCGGATGCGGTGGCGTCGCTCGCCACATCCGCTCCGGAGTCCCTGCGGCCGGCGTTCGCGGGCTTCGCCCGCGACCTGGCAGCCTCCGGTCACTTCGACTCGGGTGCCCGACGGCTGAAGGACCAGCTGGCAGACCCGGTCGGCGACCGCATCGTCGAGACCCTGCGCATGGCGCGGCAGGTCGGGGGGACGGAACTCGTCCCCGTACTGCGCGCGCTCTCGGCGTCGGTGCGGGCGGATGCGGCGCTGCGCGCCGAGGTCGAGTCACGACAATCGTGGATCCGCGGCGCCGCGGTGCTCGGCGTCGTCGCCCCCTGGGTCATCCTCGGCCTCCTCGTGCTGCGGCCCGAGGGTGCCAAGGCCTACGCGACGCCGGAGGGCGTTGCGCTCATCATCGCGGGCGCCTTGACGTCGTTCGTCGCCTACCGCCTGATGCTGCGGATCGGCCGCCTGCCGGAACCGCGGAGGTGGTTCGGGTGACGGGCGTCCTGCCGACCGAGGCGGCCGTCGCGGTGGTGCTCGGCACCGCCCTCGGCCTCGGCGTGTGGTGCGTCCTGACCGTGGTTCCCCGCTGGGGTGCCCCGAGCCTGTCGCGGCGGATCGCGCCCTACATCCGGGACGTCACGGACCCGGTCGGCACGTCGCTCATCGTGCCTGCGCCCTCGGCCGGCCTCCTCGAGCTCTGGCGCGCCCTGCTCGTACGGGCCGGATCGCTGCTGGGCGGCAGCGACGGTGTGGACCGACGGCTCCGGCAGGCGGGGTGGTCGATGGATGGCGCAGCCTTCCGCGGCCGCCAACTCGCCTGGGCCCTGGGCGGCCTGCTCACCGGTGCGCTCGTCGCCGTCGGCCTCGCGGTCATGGGCCGGGCGACACCTGCGGCCGTGCTCCTGGCCCCGGTGCTGGCCGCCATCGGCGTGCTGCTCTGCGACGCTCACCTGTCGCACGCCGCTCGCGCACGGATCAGGCGCATCGAGGACGAGCTGCCGACGGTGCTGGACTTCCTCGCGCTGTGTCTGTCGGCGGGGGAGGGCGTGCTCGACGCGCTGCGCCGCGTGGGCGACATCGGCGCCGGCGAGCTGACCGCTGAGCTGCGGACCACGGTGCTCGCGGTCGGAACCGGCTCCAGTCTCGCCGATGCCCTCTCGGCACTCGCCGCACGGCTCGACGTCCCCGCGCTCACGCGGAGTCTCGATCAGGTCATCGCGGCGCTCGAACGCGGGGCCCCGCTCGCGGGAGTCCTCCAGAGCCAGGCCATCGACGCCCGCGAGGACGCGAAGCGCGGGCTCATCGAGCAGGCGGGAAAGCGCGAGGTCTTCATGCTTATCCCCCTGGTCTTCCTCATCCTTCCCCTGAGCGTCGTCTTCGCGGTGTTTCCGGGGATCTTCATGCTCCGACTCGGAATCGGCTGACCCCGAAAGGACAGAGATGCTCACAGGAACCATCACGCGTGTGCGAGCGGCGCTGCGCGACCTGCACGACGACGAACGAGGCGACGTCCCCGGGTGGGTCCTCGTCACGCTCATGACGGCGGCCCTCGTCCTCGCGATCTGGACGCTGGCCGGACCTGCGCTGTCACAGCTGTTCGAGCAGGCCATCGCGCGCGTGTCGGGAATGTGAGAGCGCCCCATCCTCGCGGCTTCGCACGGATCGCGGCGCATGCGCGGGCCGTGGTCGCCGACGATGCCGGGTCCAGCCCGGTCGAGTTCGTGCTCGTCGGGTCGCTGCTGACGGTGCTCACGCTCGCCGTCCTTCAGCTCGGTCTCGCCGTCTACGTGCGGAATGTCGTGCATGACGCCGCTGTCGAGGGCGCCTATCGGGCAGCCCTCGCCGACACCGCTCTGGGGGAGGGCGCAGAGCGCACCCGCGAGATCGTGGCGCGAGCGGTCGGCGCCGGCTACGCCGAAGACGTCGAGGTCCGTGAGAGCGCCGAGCTCGGGGGGCCGAGCGTCGTCGTGACCGTTCGGGCCCCGCTGCCGCTGGCGGGGCTGCTCGGCATCCCCCGCACGATGGAGGTGACCGCGCATGCTCCGGCAGAGTCGTTCGGCTGAGCCGGGTGATGTCGCCCCCCGCGAGCCCGATGATCGCGGCTCCGCCGCACTCGAGTTCATCTTCGTCGGCCTGCTGATGCTGGTCCCACTCGTCTACATCATCGTCGCTCTGGGACAGATCCAAGGTCAGGCGCTCGGTGTCGAGTCGGGCGCACGGCACATCGCCCGCGCCGTGGCGACGGCGTCCGACGCGGCCGACGCACGTATGCGCGCGGACCTGATCGCGGCGTCGGTCGCGAAGGAATACGGCATGGACCCAGAAGCCGTCGAGGTCTCGATGTCGTGCGCACCCGCGGGTGGGACATGCCCCGAGGCCGGCGCCGTCCTCAGGATCCGCGTCGCCACGCGCGTCACGCTCCCGCTCGCTCCGCCCGTGCTCGGGCTGGACCGGCTGGCCGGCATTCCGGTCGAGGCCACGGCGGTGCAGAAGGTGTCCACCACTTGGATGGGTCGATGATCCGGGCGGCCGTGGCGCGCCTGCGCACGCTGCGCGACGCCGGAGACGACGAGGGCAGCGTGCTCCTGCTCACTCTCGGGTACGCGATGCTGGCGCTCGCGGTGATCTTCGTCTGCGTCGACGCGACATCGCTGTACCTCGCCCAGAAGGACCTGGATGCGCTCGCTGACGCGGCGGCGCTCGCCGGCGCGGACGGCTTCCACCTGCGCGTCGACGCCACCGGCCCGCGGGCGGAGCTCACGAGCGCGGGCGTTCGACAGGCGGCATCGGCCCTGCTGGGCGAAGCGCCGGGAGTCCGCCTCGTGAGCGCCGAGAGCCCCGACGGTGCCGCATCCCGCGTGACCGTCGCATCCATCTGGCACCCGCCCGTGCTCACCGTGTTCGTGCCGCAGGGCTGGGAGCTCGCCGCCACCGCGACGAGCCGCACCGCCTTCCGCTGAGACGGGCGACGACGCGACCGGATGCCCGGCTCACACGGGCAGGAGCGATATCGCCGCGAGGACAGCGGCATCCACCCTCGTCAGCCAGCGAGCAGCCCGTTCCCTGCGGCCGCCGTCGCGGCTACGAGCCGGGCGCGCGCCGCGGAACGAACCGCGGCACCCACCGCACGAATGCGGCGGCCCCCAGCAGGCCGAGCAGACCCATCGCCCCGGTCGCGAGCGCGAGCGACGAGAGGGCCGTGATCGCCGACACGATGAGGGGAGCGGCGGCGCCGCCCGCATCCGTCAGCGTCCGCCACGAGCCGAGGAACGCCGCCGGCTCCGCCTGGGGGGCGACGTCCGCGCCGAGGGTCAGCAGGATGCCGCTCGACAGCCCGTTGCCGACGCCGAGCACCGCGGCGAACATCGCGAACCACATCGCCGCGCTCGATGCGCCGTGCGTGAATGACAGCGCGAGGAACCCGCATCCCATGAGCAGCATGGCGGGAAGCGCCGCCCAGAGGCGCCCGAAGCGGTCCATGACCTGCCCGCTCGCGTAGAAGAGGGCGAAGTCGATGGCGCCGGAGACGCCCACGACGAGGGCGATGGTCTGGGCGTCGAGGCCGATCGAGACGCCCCACAGCGGCAGGACGACCTGCCGCGCCGAGCGGATCGCAGAGAGGGATGCGGCGGCCAGCCCGAGCCTCGAAAGCACCGCGCGGTACCGCCACATCGTCGGGAAGACGCCCGCGCGAGCCGCGGTGTCGCCCTCGTGACGTCGGATCGCAGCGGTCGGCACGGAGCCGGTGACCGCCTCGCCCGTGTCCTCGACGAGATCGTCGCGGACGGGTGCCTGGCGCGTCACGAGCTGGCGCTCGGGGTCCGGGCCGAGCAACACGAGGAGGATCGTCGCGACCAGACACAGGGCGAAGAACCAGAGGGCGGCGTGGTCGTTCCCGAAGACGGCGAGCAGCGCCGCCGTGACGAACGGGCCGATGAACGCGCCGAGCCGGAAGGCGCCGCCGAGGAGCGACAGCGCACGAGCGCGAAAGACGAGCGGCACACGCGTCGTCATGAAGGAGTGGCGGGCGAGGCCGAAGGTCGCGGCGCAGAATCCGATGACGAAGACGGATGCCGCGAGCACGCCGAGGCTCGGCGCCAGCAGCATGCCGGCGAGTCCGACGAGGGCGAGAGCGCCGGCGCAGGCCATCGTGAACCGTTCGCCGAAGCGCGCCACGGCCCAGCCGGCCGGAAGGTTGCCGCAGACCTGGCCGACCACGAGGGCTGCGCCGATCAGGGCGGCCATCGCGACGCCGGCGCCCAGACGCGTCGCGTAGATCGGCAGGAGCGGGATGATGGCGCCCTCGCCGAGGGCGAACAGCACGGTCGGACCGTAGATCATCGGCGCGAGGCGCCACACCACATCGCGGACCGAGAGGGAATCGGGCGCGTCGGTCACGGCATCCACGTTACGCTGGAGTGTCATGCTCGATCTCGATCTGTCCGCCGACATTCAGGCCCTGCGCTCCACTTTCGCCGACATCCAGGCGGTGGTCGACGTCCCCACCCTGAAGGCCGACATCGCCCGCCTGAGCGAGGAGGCCGGCGCGCCCGACCTCTGGGACGACGTCGAGAAGGCGCAGAAGGTCACCAGCGCGCTCAGCCATCGCCAGGCGGAGTACAAGCGCATCGCCGACATCGAGCAGCGGCTCGACGACCTCGACGTGCTCGTCGAGCTCGCGATCGAGATGGATGACGAAGACTCCGCGGAGGAGGCGCGCCGCGAGCTCGCCGAGCTCGAGGACATCGTGGGCGAGCTCGAGGTGCAGACGCTCCTCGACGGCGAGTACGACGATCGTGCCGCGGTCGTGACGATCCGCTCCGGCGCGGGTGGCGACGACGCCACGGACTTCGCCGAGATGCTGATGCGCATGTACCTGCGCTGGGCCGAGCGCCACAAGTACTCCGTGAAGGTCATGGACACGTCCTATGCGGAGGGCGCCGGCATCAAGTCGGCGACGTTCGAAGTGGATGCGCCGTACGCCTACGGGACGCTCTCCGTCGAGGCCGGCACGCATCGCCTCGCCCGCATCAGCCCGTTCGGCTCCGCCGACAAGCGGCAGACGAGCTTCGCCGCCGTCGAGGTCATCCCCGTGATGGAGGAGGCCGTCGAGGTCGACATCCCCGAGGGCGACATCCGCGTCGACGTCTTCCGCTCGTCCGGCCCCGGCGGCCAGTCGGTCAACACCACGGACTCCGCGGTGCGCCTCACCCACCTGCCGACCGGCATCGTCGTGTCGATGCAGAACGAGAAGTCGCAGATCCAGAACCGTGCCGCCGCCATGCGCGTGCTCCAGACCCGCCTGCTGCTGCTCAAGCGCGAGCAGGAGGCCGCGAAGAAGAAGGAGCTCGCCGGGGTCATCACCGCGAGCTGGGGCGACCAGATGCGCTCTTACTTCCTCTACGGTCAGCAGCTGGTCAAAGACCTGCGCACCGGCCACGAGGTGGGGAACCCTGCGACCGTGTTCGACGGCGACCTCGACGGCTTCATCGCCGCAGGCATCCGCTGGCGCAAGCGCGGCGACAACGACTGATCCGCTCGCGTCCACACAGACGCGCTGATCGGGTTGCCACGGGACGGGTGTCGCTGACCCCGGTGGTTGCCGGGCCGCTTAGGCTGACAACGCCATGATCCGGTTCGAAAACGTGACAAAGCGGTATCGCGGCACCGTCAAACCCGCGCTCAACGACGTGGATTTCGAGGTGCAACGCGGAGAGTTCGTCTTCCTCGTGGGAGCCTCGGGATCGGGCAAGTCGACGTGCCTGAGGCTGATCCTCCGCGAGGACGTCACGAGCGAAGGACGCGTCGTCGTGCTCGGCCGCGACCTCCGCTCGATGTCGAACGGCAAGGTGCCGTACTTCCGGCGGCAGATCGGCGCCGTGTTCCAGGACTTCCGACTCCTGCCGACCAAGACCGTCTCGCAGAACGTGGCGTTCGCGCTGCAGGTGATCGGGGCGTCGCGCGCCTTCATCCACCAGGCGGTGCCGGAGGCGCTCGCGCTGGTCGGCCTGGAGGGGAAGGGCAAGCGGATGCCGCACGAACTGTCCGGCGGTGAGCAGCAGCGCGTGGCCATGGCCCGGGCGCTCGTGAACCGTCCGCCCGTCCTGCTCGCCGACGAGCCGACGGGCAACCTCGACCCGGCTACATCCATCGACATCATGCAGCTGCTCGCGCGCATCAACGCAGGAGGCACGACAGTGCTCATGGCCACGCACGAGGCCGGATTCGTCGACCAGATGCAGCGGCGCGTCATCGAGCTGCGCGAGGGAGAGATGGTCCGCGACGAGCGGCACGGCGGCTACGGCGACACATCGGGTCTGCCGAGCCTGGCACCGGAGCCCGAGCGCGGCGCGGCCGCGGTCGCCGCCCTCACCGCCGTGCTCGAGCTGCACCGCGAGATCGCCGAGACCGGAGCGATCGACGCTCTTTCCGACGACGCCGTGCCCGTCGCCACCTCGACGACGTCGGCGGCGAAGGCGACGGATGCGCCGTCCCCCGCGCTGCAGGACCGCTCCGGCGACCAGGACGCGGCACAGCAGAAGAAGCTCCCTGCCGCCGCAGGCGCTGAGCCCGAGCAGCGGGATGCCGCGGCATCCGTCCCCATAGCGGCGACGACGCGCGCGAACCCGATCATCCGGCCCGACGTCGATCTGGACGAGCTCGGACTCGCCGACCGGCTGGGTCTGTCGCACGACGCCGACGACGAAGTGGGGCCGACGCGATGAGGGTGGGTCTGATCTTCGGCGAGGCGATGACGGGGCTTCGGCGCAACGCATCCATGGTCATCTCGGTGGTCCTCGTCACGTTCGTGTCGCTGACCTTCGTGGGCTCCGCGATCCTCATGCAGATGCAGGTCGGCAAGATGCGCGACTTCTGGGTCGACCGGGCTCAGGTCGCGGTGTACATGTGCACCTCGGTGTCGACGGCGCGCACGTGCACGCAGGGTGTCGCCACCCAGCAGCAGATCGACGCCGTTGCGCAGAAGCTGGAGAGCCCCGCGCTGAAGGCCCTGATCCGCACGACCACGTTCGAGACGAACCAGCAGGCGTATACGAAGGCGATCGAGCAGCTCGGCGACAACTACAAGACGATCATCACGCCGGATCAGATCAACGCGACGTTCTCGATCAACCTGATCGACCAGAGCAAGTCGGATGCGATCATCGAGGCGTTCAACGGGATGCAGGGCGTCGAGGAGGTGAAAGACCAGTTGCAGTACCTCCAGCCGCTGTTCTCTGCGCTGAACGTCGCGACCTACATCGCCGTCGGCATCGCGGCTCTCATGCTCGTCGCCGCCGTGCTGCTCATCGCGACGACGATCAGACTGTCGGCGTTCGCGCGAAGGCGCGAGATCGGCATCATGAGGCTGGTCGGCGCATCCAACCGGTTCATCCAGACCCCATTCGTCCTCGAGGGCGTCATCGCCGCCCTGATCGGCTCGCTTCTCGCGAGTGCGGCTGTGTGGGCGATCGTGCGGTTCGGCGTCGCGGACTACCTGCGCTCGCGCATCGGATTCGTGACGACCTGGGTGGGCGTCGGCGATGTCGCCGTCGTCATCCCGGTGGTCATCGCGATCGGCGTCGTGCTGGCGGCGATCTCGGCCGGGTTCGCCATCCGCCGCTGGCTGCACGCGTAGGACTCCACCCCCTCCGTAGTAGACTGACAGGCTGCCCGAATCGCGGGTCGCAGATCAGGAGAGAGCCATGCCCAGGGAACGCGGAGAGAAGGTCGTCGCGACCAATCGACGCGCGCGCCACGAGTACACGATCGAGAAGACGTACGAGGCCGGCCTGGTGCTCACGGGCACCGAGGTCAAGTCGCTGCGTCAGGGGCGGGCGAATCTCACCGACGGCTACGCGTTCATCGACGGCGGCGAGGCGTATCTCGACGCCGTCCACATTCCGGAGTACTCCCAGGGGCACTGGACGAACCATTCGTCCAAGCGCACGCGCAAGCTGCTCCTGCACAAGGAGGAGATCGTGAAGCTCTCGCACGCGATCTCGGCCGGCGGCTACACGCTCATCCCGCTGCGGCTCTACTTCTCCGACGGCCGTGCGAAGGTCGAACTGGCCGTCGCCAAGGGCAAGCGCGAGTACGAGAAGCGCCAGACGATCCGCGAGCGCGAGGACAAGCGCGAGGCCGAGCGTGCGATGCGCAGCCGCAATCGCCTCGGCGACTGATCAGCGCGCGGTGGCTGCGACGCCCTCGTCGGCGCGGTCGCTGAAGGCCTGCTTCGGCACGAACAGAAGCAGCACGGCCGCGGCGAGCGCGGTGACGCCGCAGACGACCCAGACGGTGACGTAGCCGGCGAACGATCCGGCGGTTCCACCCGCGGCGCCGGCGGCGCCCGTCGTGCCGTGCAGCAGGGCGATTCCGAAGACGCACGAGGCGATCGCGCCGCCTACCGTCTTCACCGAGTTGGTGAGGCCTGTGGCGACGCCCGTCTGCGTCGCGGGAGCGGCGGATGCGGCGGCCGCCGGCAGTGCGGCGACCAGAGCCCCCGAGCCGAGTCCGACGATCACCATGTTCGTGACGAGCTGTCCGTACGACGTGTGGAACGGCAGGAAGAGCAGGAAGCCGACGCCGACGAGCACGGCCGCGCCGATCAGCGTCAGACGTGGCGTCGTCCGCCGGGCGAGGAGCGGGAAGAGCAGCGCGCCCGTGATCATCGCGATGAGGTAGATGCCGATGATGAGCGAGGTTTGGAAGCCGGTCGTCCCGAGCCCGTAGCCGTACACGGCGGGATCGGTGCGCGCGAAGGTCGACAGCGGCGCCTGAGCGCCGAGAACGCTGACACCGAACAGCCCCGCGGTGAGGAACACCGGGCCGAGGGCGGGAGACCGGAACATCCGCACGTCGATGAGCGGATCGGGGTGACGCAGCTCCCACACGGCGAACGGCCATACAAGCAGCACGCCTACCGCGACCACCGCCCACGCTCCCGGGTCAGCGGGCCCGTTCAGGCGCAGCAGGCTGAGCCCGCCGGTGAAGGCGATGAGAGCGATGGAGACGAGTACCAGGCCGACCGTGTCGAACCGGCCGCCGATGGGATTGGGCGACTCCTTCACGCCGAACATCACCACGAAGAAGCAGACGACGACGGCGAGCGCGGGGATCAGGAGCACGACGGTGAGGGGCAGCGCATCCACGAGCGCCCCGCCGACGAGGGCTCCGATGATCGCGCCCGACTCGAGCGCGGCGACGAGGAAGCCCGCCGCTCGCGCGGTGATGGTCGAGCGACCCTCCATGCTGCGCGACCGCGACCAGATGAGGGCGATCTCGAGAGGCAGCCACACGACGTAGAAGCCCATGAGCGCCCACGCGGTGAGGAACACGGGAAACGACGCGGTGAACGGCAGTACGAGGGCGGCCGCGGCGGTCAGGGCGGTCGAGATGAGCAGCATCCGTTTGTGCCCGACCATGTCGCCGAGCTTCGCGAACGCGGGGACCACGAGCGCGGACAGCGTGAGCTGCGTGCCCTCGAGCCAGTTGACATCGGCGTCGTGGATGCCGAGGTGCCGGGCGATGTCGGTCAGCATCGGGGTGTAGTAGCCCTGCAGGACGCCGCTCGTGAACTCGACGAAGGCGAGGAAGCCGACGACGCCGGCGAGGGTGCCGAGCGTGACGCGGGCGTTCCGGGTGCTCTCGCGTTGAGCCATGGTGCTCCTTCGCAGCAGGGGTTCGGGCGCGGCTACTTTAGCCGTTCGATGAGCGTGCGATGGAATCGCTCCCCGCGCTCGAGCTCTGCGATCTCCACCCGCTCGTCGACGCCGTGGATCGTCGCGCGCAGCTCGGTGTTCATCGTGAGCGGCGCGAAGCGATAGACGGCGGGGGAGAAGCGATGGAAGTGCCGGGCGTCGCTGGCCTGCATCATCACATACGGCACGGTGGCGGCACCGGGATGCGACGCATCCACCGCCGCCGTGATCAGGGCGAACTGCGCGTTCTCGGCGGACGACTCGGGCGACGGATCGCTGCCCTGCACGACCGTGATCGCCACCTCGCGGTCGGCGATGCGCCGTCGCACCCGCCGAACCGTGCTCTCGACCGTCTCACCCAGGGCGATGCGCAGGTTGATCGTCGCGGAGGCCTGCGACGGCAGGACGTTCGCCGCGGTTCCGCCCGACTGCATGGTGGCGGCGACCGTCGTGCGGACGGAGGCCGCTCCCTCGCCACCCATCGCCGCCAGAGCGCGTGCGGAGAGCGGAGGGACGGCCGCGAGCACACGGTAGCCGAGTCGAGCGGCCCCCCGCGTGCGGGGACGAACAGCTCGAGCATCCGCGAGACGGCGCGGGGCGTGCGCGGCCGGAACGTTCCGGGGCCCAGCCGATCCACCGCTCGGGCGACGCGCCGCACGGCCGTCATGCGCGGCGGGGCGGATGCATGGCCGCCCTCGCCCCGGGCGGCGAGCTCGATGGTCACCGCGCCCTTCTCGGCGACGCCGACCATCGCCATGGCTCCGTGCACGAAAGGGAAGGGCGACGGCACGACCGCACCGCCCTCGTCGAGCACCAGCCACGGTGTCACGCCGCGGTCGTGAAGGGCGTCGGAGATCGCCTCGGCCGCGCTGCCGGCCGTCTCCTCATCGCCTCCGAAGGAGAGGTAGACATCCCGCGCGGGGACGAATCCGGCCGCGAGCAGGTTCTCCACGGCCTCGAGCACGGCGAGCAGCGGTCCCTTGTCGTCGAGCGCGCCGCGTCCGTACACGAAGCCGTCGGCGATGACGCCGGCGAACGGGGGATGGGTCCAGGCATCCGTCTCGTCGACGGGGACGACGTCGAAGTGCGCCATCAGCACGAGCGGGTCGGCGCTGCTGTCGCGACCCGGCCAGCGGTAGAGCAGGCCGAGGTCGGAGATCCGCTCGCGCACGAGTCGTGCGGTGACGAGCGGGTACAGCTCGCCGATGAGCTCGACGAATGCGGCGAACGGCGCGCCGCCTCGCACATCGATCTCGGCCGAGACCGTCGGAAGTGCGATCATGCGCGAGAGTCGCTCCGCGACGCCGGGGCGAGGAGTGACGTCGGTGTCCGACTCGGAGGCCCGAAGGTCGGCGTCGCTCATCGCGCCGAGAAGCGGGCCTCGACGGCTGCGGACACCACGATGTCGGCGGGCCGCAGTCCGAGGTCGGGAGCCGAGCCCGCGTCGGCGAATGCCGCCGCCCGCATCATCTTCGGCATCGGGCCGCCGCCCTGGTCGGGATGGCCGAGGAGGCCGAGGTCGGCGACCTCGAGCGGGGTGACGGTGGAGAGGCCCAGTGCGGATGCGTACGCGGCCGCCCGGGCGACCGCGACGCCGACGGCCGCCGTGGCCGCCTCCTTCTCCTTCGCGGCGCGGGTCTCGGGCGTGAGCTTCCAGTCCACCCCGTCTACCCGCACGCCGTCGCGCAGCCCGACGGCGGACACCCAGTCCGATGCCGCCGTCGTGTCGGCGAACTCGGCCGTGATGCCGATCGAGCCGTGATGCACGAGGGCCAGCTGGGTGCCGTCGGCATTCCAGGGACGATCGGCCCACACCGAGATGCGCTCGCTGGACCACTCGGCGACGGCCTCCGACGCTTCGTGCGCCGCCAGCTCGTCCCTGAGTGGTTCGGCGATCGCTGCGATGCGCTCGACGACCGCGCCGCGCTGCGGTCCGTCAGCCGTGACGGTCAGCCGGACGACGGCGCGCTCGGGCGCGACCCGCAGCTCGTGCTCGCCGCGGACGGACACCATGATGTCGCTCATCCTCCGAGACTAGGCGGAATTGCACGGGATCAGAGCGGGTTGTAGTCTGTGATGCTCGGGTGCTGCGAAGCATCCATTCACAACTCCACAGAGTGACAGCGGTCCCTTCGAGAGAAGGCCACGGGGCTGATCGGTTTCGACAGCGCCTGTGAATCCACGAGAAGCGGGCCGAGGATGCAGGGTTATCTCGTGAACGCTCCCTGCAAAACAACAAGTGCCAATGCTAAGCGCACTGACTTCGCCCTCGCTGCCTAAGCGAGCCCGATAGTCCGTCAGACCGTGGGTGATCCCGCCACGGATCCTGGCGTCATCTAGGGATCTTGCTGAGCGTCGGCGTCTGGACGCCGCTCGGGACTCTTCCCAGGCTGGGCCTGTCGACTTAGGTGTCTGTGACAAAGGTCGGGGCCGAGCAGAACGATTGCACAGACTGCGCCCGGAGAAGGCGTGGAGACTCAGTGCTGGACGGGGGTTCGATTCCCCCCAGCTCCACGAAACCGCTGTCACGGAGCTCCGAAGCCCGGCCGTCCATGACGGCCGGGCTTCGCTGTGCGCGCGGTCGCACGTGGGAGGCGACTATTCATCAGATGATATGGTGATTACATGAGTCGGCCGGGTCCTCCTCGTCACGCCGGACGAGTGGCTCTCGGGTATGGGGCGCTCGTGGTCCTCGCCGGGCTCAACCTGCGGGCTCCGATCACCAGCGTCTCCGCGATCCTCGGGCCCGTGTCGGACTACTACGCGCTCGACGGTCTCGCCACTGCGATCCTGACGAGCCTTCCCGTCCTGCTGCTCGCGGTTGGAGCGCCACTTGCCCCCGTACTGGAGCGCCGGTGGGGTGCCGAACGAGCGATCCTCGTGCTGGCGATCGTCCTCGCCGCCGCGGTTGCCCTGCGGCCGATGGGCATCGCATCCCTCTTCCTCGGGACGATCGTCGCGGGTGCGTCGATCTCCGGAGTCAGCGTCGTCATGCCGCAGATCGTGCGCGAGCGGTTCGGCGACCGGATCGGCCTGTGGTCGGGCGTCTTCTCGACGAGCTTCGGTGTGAGCGCCGCCATCGGAGCCGGATGGACGGTCCCGCTCCTGGAAGCGACGAAGAGCGTGCCTCTCGCACTCGCCGCGTGGGCCGTGCCCGCGGTCGCGCTCGTCGTCGTCGCGGCCGTCGTCTGCGGACGCGCCGACACGCATGCATCCCGCGGCCGCGCGGCCCGGACCCGCCTGCGTTCCTCGGCCCTGCTCTGGCAGGTCACCGCCTTCTTCGGTGCGCAGGCGCTCGTCTTCTTCGCCGTCGCGGGATGGCTCCCGACGATCCTCGCCGATCGCGGACTCCCGCCGGCGGAGGGTGCGCAGATGCTCGCGTGGACGAGCATCGCCGGGCTGCCGGCATCCCTTCTCGTCTCGGTACTGGCAGGACGGATGCGTCGCCAGCACCGGCTGGTCGCGGTCGCCGTCGGGGGAACCGCGCTCGGCCTGGCGGGCGTGATGTTCGCGCCGCTCGCTCTTGTTCCTCTCTCCATCGCCGTCCTCGGTCTCGCGCTCGGCGCCGCCTTCGGACTCGGGGTCGCGCTGATCGTCATCAAGGCGCCGCCCGCGGCGGTCGCGGGCTTCTCGGCGGTGGCGCAAGGCGTGGGCTACGCCATCGCTGCTCTCGGCCCCTTGTCCATGGGGCTTCTCCGCGCGTCAGGGATCCCCTGGGCGGTCGCGGCGAGCATGCTCGGCGCCGTCCTGGTCCTGGAGGCCGTCGGGGGATGGGCGGCGGGACGCCACGTCGTCGCTCGGCCCGCACCGTCGGTCGCGGGCGAGGTCGCCGAGCAACTCGCCGAGGTCTGAACCGTCCGAGAGCGCTGTGTCTGGCCGGCTGGACAAAAGCTGGGAGACCTCACGATACGGATACGACTGTGCCGCGTTACCATGACTCGGCCGACGGGGGCGATTACGCTACCGCGGTACCCTGATCGCCCTTCACAACCGAGGTGTCCTCCATGCGAACCCGACGTATCGTCATTGCTGCGGCATCCGCAGCCGCCGCTGTCCTGCTGCTCGCAGGCTGCGTCGACAACTCCACACCCTCCGGCGGCTCCTCGTCCGGCTCGAGCTCCCAGGTCTCGAAGGACGCCGCAGCGGCCAAGCTTCTGCCCGCCAATGTGGCGAAGTCCGGCACCCTCGTCATCGGCATGGACAACACGTACCCGCCGAATGAGTACAAGGACGACAACGGCAATCCCGTCGGCTGGGACGTCGATCTCGCGAAGGCGGTCGCGGCCAAGCTCGGTCTGAAGCCCCAGTTCGCGATCGCCAAGTTCGACAACATCCTGCCCTCGATCACCGGCGGCAAGGACGACATCGGCGTCTCGTCGTTCACCGACACGACCGAGCGCGAGCAGCAGGTGGACTTCGTCAACTACTACACGGCCGGCATCCTGTGGGCCTCGGCCGCGGGCAAGACGGTCGACCCGGACAACGCGTGCGGCCTGAAGGTCGCCGTGCAGTCGACGACCTACGAGGACACCGACGAGGTGCCCGCGAAGTCGAAGGCCTGCACCGATGCCGGCAAGCCCGCCATCCAGGTCTTCCGCTTCGACAAGCAGGATGACGCCACCAACGCGGTCATCCTCGGTCAGGTCGACGCAATGAGCGCCGACTCGCCGGTCACGTCGTACGCCATCAAGCAGACCGGGGGCAAGCTGCAGGCGGCCGGCAAGACGTTCGACGTCGCGCCGTACGGCTTCCCGGTGGCGAAGAACACGGGCATGGACAAGGCCGTGCAGGCCGCCGTGCAGTCGCTCATCGACGACGGCACCTACGGCAAGATCCTCGAGAAGTGGGGCGTCTCGGACGGCGCGGTCAAGACCGCCGAGATCAACGCCGCCTCGAAGGGCTGAACATGTCGACCACGTCCGCTCCGGCGTCGGGGACCACCCCGGCGCCGGAGCCGGCGCGCTCCGCGCCGATCAAGGCCATCAAGCTGCGGCACCCGTGGCGCATCGTCTTCGCCGTCATCCTCATCCTCCTGCTCGCCGCCTTCATCGCCGACGCGCTGCAGCGGGAGGCGTACGGCTGGCCGTACGTCCTCAAGTACGTCTTCGACAAGCGCATCAGTGCTGCCGCGCTCGTCACCCTCGAGCTGACCGTGCTCTCGATGATCGCCGGCATCCTGCTCGGTCTCGTCCTCGCGGTCATGCGTCTGTCGCCGAACCCCGTCGTCAAGTACATCGCCTGGGTCTACCTCTGGATCTTCCGCGGCACGCCGGTCTACGTGCAGCTGGTGTTCTGGGGCCTCGCCGCCGTGATCTACAAGAACCTCCGCCTCGGCATCCCGCTCACCGACATCGGGTTCACGGTCGACATGGGCTTCCTGCAGAACCTGTTCCTCATCGCCGTGATCGGCCTGTCGCTCAACGAGGCCGCGTACATGGCGGAGATCGTGCGGGCCGGCCTGCTCTCGGTCGATCAGGGCCAGGAGGAGGCGGCGACCGCCCTCGGCATGTCGTGGGGCCAGACCATGCGCCGCGTCGTCATCCCGCAGTCGATGCGGGTCATCATCCCGCCGACCGGCAACGAGGTCATCTCGATGCTGAAGACCACGTCGCTGGTGGCCGCCATCCCGCTGACCACCGATCTGTACGGCGTCGCGCGCGACATCTCGGCGGTGACGTTCACACCTGTGCCGCTGCTCATCGTCGCGTCGGCGTGGTACCTGCTGGTGACCTCGATCCTGATGATCGGCCAGTACTACCTGGAGAAGCGGTTCTCGCGCGGAGTCGGCGAGCGCCGGCCCATGCCCGCGGCGAACCCGGGCGCGATCACGGAGGCCGTGCAGACGATGAAGGCGAACGATCAGGGGGCATCGCATGGCTGAAACGACCCCGATGGTGCTCGCCGAGGGCGTCTCGAAGAGCTACGGCTCCCACGAAGTCCTGAAGTCGATCTCGCTCGAGGTCATGCCCGGCGAGGTGTTGTGCCTGGTCGGTCCCTCGGGCTCCGGCAAGTCGACGTTCCTGCGCTGCATCAACCACCTCGAGCAGGTCAACGCCGGCCGGCTCGCCGTCGACGGCAAGCTGGTCGGCTACCGCGAGCAGGGCGACAAGCTCTACGAGCTGAAGCCGAAGGATGCCGCCAAGCAGCGCCGCGACATCGGCATGGTGTTCCAGCGCTTCAACCTGTTCCCGCACATGACGGCGTTGGAGAACGTCATGGAGGCGCCGGTGCGCGTGAAAGGCGTGCCCAAGGCGGAGGCACGAGCGAGGGCGATGGAGCTGCTGGCACGCGTCGGTCTGAGCGAGCGCGCCGACTACTACCCGGCGCACCTCTCCGGCGGCCAGCAGCAGCGGGTCGCCATTGCCCGCGCGCTGGCGATGGATCCGAAGCTCATGCTGTTCGACGAGCCGACCTCGGCACTCGACCCCGAGCTCGTGGGCGAGGTGCTCGACGTCATGAAGGGCCTCGCGGCGAGCGGCATGACGATGATCGTCGTCACCCACGAGATGGGCTTCGCCCGCGAAGTCGCCGACAAGCTCGTCTTCATGGACGGGGGAGTCGTCGTCGAGGAGGGCGATCCGCGCGAGGTGCTCGCGAACCCGCAGCACGAGCGGACCAAGGCGTTCCTCTCGAAGGTCCTCTGACCGCACCCGTCACGCGCGAGCCGTACACGTGGGACGAGCCCGCATCCGATTCGCGTGAATCGGTGCGGGCTCGTCGTGCGTGGGCTTCAGCTCAGGACTGCGGCCAGTCGACCAGCAGCAGGCCCTGCTTGGTGTCGGCGACCTTGACCCAGCCGTTGCCGAAGAGGTAGGTCATGCCGTAGCCCTGGTCGTCGGTGGAGACCGCCGTCGACTTGTCCTCCGTGATGTAGGTGCCGTCGGTCGTCCCGTCGATCACGTGCCAGCCGGACGCGACGAGCGCGTCGCGCGCGGACTGGGCCTGCGCCTTGGTGATGGGCGCCCAGCCGAAGATCTGCAGATTGTCGCTCGCGACCGAGAAGTCGGCCCAGCGGCATTCGATGCCGCCGGAGAGCTGCTGGTCGACGATCTGGAACGGCTCCTCCTGCGAGGACCAGCCGACCTTCTTGAACGCCTGCACGGTGGTCGAGGGGATGATGCCCTCGCACGTCGGCGGGCCGGCCGGCGTCGGCTTGCCCGACGGCGCCGGTGCGCTGGGCGCGACCGTCGAGTCGGCTCGCGAGGTGCTCTTGGGTGACGAGGAGGGTGCGGTGGGCGCGCATGCGACGAGGACGGATGCCGCGGCGGCCGCGACGGCGAGGGCGGCCAGCTGCCGCATCCCGCGCGTCACGCGCCTGCTCCCGGAGCGGGGGTGCCAGCGGGTGCGCCGTGCAGAAGGTCGAGGAATGCGTCGTGCAGGACGCCATTGGTCGCGAGCGACGAGCGCGCGGCGATCGAGTCCGAGCCGTCGAACGCGGTGAAGCGGCCGCCGGCCTCGGTCACGATGGGGACGTGCGCGGCGATGTCGTACTCCTTCACATCGAACTCGGCGACGAACTCGAGGCGACCCTCCGCGAGCAGCATGTACGGCCACGCGTCGCCGTAGCCGCGGTCGCGCCAGACCGCGCGCGTGAGCCGCAGGAGCTCGTCGAGGCGGCCGGCGCCGTCCCACTGCGCAATGCTCTGGAAGCTCACGCTCGCCCGGTCGAGGCGGTCGACGGCGGAGACCGAGAGTCGTCGGGGGCCGGCATCCGGCTGCGCCCCGTTCGTCCACGCGCCGAGACCCGTCGCCGCCCACCAGCGGCGGCCGATGGCGGGCTGGCTGACGACCCCGACACGCGGAACGCCGTCGACGGCCAGCGAGATGAGCGTCGCCCACATGGGGATGCCCTTGAGGTAGTTGGCGGTGCCGTCGATCGGATCGATGATCCACTGGCGCTCCGTCGAGCCCTCGGCGCCGAACTCCTCGCCGAAGATGCCGTCGCCGGGGCGCTCTGCGGCGAGGATCCCGCGGATGGCGCGCTCGGTCGCGAGGTCGGCCTCGGTCACGTGCGTCGCGTCGGCCTTGGTGCGCACGTCGAGGTCGGGACTGTCGAACCGCATCATGGAGACCGCATCCGCGGCATCGGCGAGACGGAGCGCGAGAGCGAGATCGTCGCGCAGATCGGTGCCGGTCGGGCCCACCGCGGGCGCGGCCGCAGAGGGCGGCGTGAGGGGGGAGGTCACGTCTCCATCGTAGGTGGGAAGGCTGAGCATCCCCGGCACGCCCGGGCTCCCCGCGATTTCGTCAACAGGTGGATCATCCGGTAATGTTGTCTCTCGGTTCGCTTCGCGCGAATCGAGCACCTCTAGCTCAATCGGCAGAGCAACTGACTCTTAATCAGTGGGTTCTGGGTTCGAGTCCCAGGGGGTGCACATGACAGAGAACGGTCCCGCTGCGCGGGGCCGTTCTCTCGTTGTGCGGACCGTCTCCGAGCTGCGCGAGCACCTCGGCGCGGCCCGCCGCGCGGGGCGCCGGATCGGGCTGGTCCCCACGATGGGTGCCCTCCACGAGGGCCATCTCGCTCTCATCCGCGCGGCCGCGGAGGACAGTGACGAGGTCGTCGTCTCGATCTTCGTGAACCCGACGCAGTTCAACGATGCGGCGGATCTCGCCGCCTACCCCCGCACGGAGCACCGCGATGTCGAGCTCGCGCAGGCCGCCGGCGCAACGCTGCTGTTCGTCCCGAGCGCGGGGGAGATGTACCCCGCCGGCTTCGCCACCTCCGTCCACGTCGGCGGTGTGAGCGAGCGCTGGGAGGGCGCCACGCGCGGCGCCTCCCACTTCGACGGCGTCGCGCTCGTCGTCACGAAGCTGCTGGTCTCGGTCGGGGCCGAGGCTGCCTACTTCGGGCAGAAGGATGCGCAGCAGGTCGCGGTCGTCCGCCGGCTCGCCGCAGACCTCAACCTGCCCACCGAGATCACCGCGCTGCCCACCGTCCGCGACGCCGACGGCCTCGCACTCTCGAGCCGCAACGCGCGGCTCGGCGCCGACGACCGCGACGCCGCGCTGGCGCTCAGCCGCAGCCTGCGGCGCGCCCACGACCTCGTCGCCGCGGGGGAGCGCGACACCGGGCTCCTGGAGGGGGAGGCCCGACGCATCCTGCGCGAGGCCGGCGCGGTGATCGAGTACTGGGCGATCGTCGATCCGTCGACCTTCGAGCCGCTTTCCGAGGTCGAATCGGGCGCCCTCGCAATTGTGGCGGCGCGCGTCGGTCCCGTGCGGCTCATCGACAACGCACCGCTCGCCTGAATCAGAAGAGCGTCGTCAGCCCGCCGTCGACTGCGACGGTCTGGCCCGTGATGAAGGACGCCTCGTCCGACGCCAGGAATGCGATGAGTGCCGCGACCTCATCGGGCCGGCCCCAGCGCCCGAGGGACGTGCGGGTGCGCACGACCTCGCTCATGCGCGCGTCGGTCATGAGCTCGTCGTTCGCCTCGGTCGCGATGGTGCCGGGAGCCACCGCGTTCACGCGGTAGCCGTCGGGTCCGAGCTCCGCGGCGAGCGATCGCGTCATGCCCTCGATGCCCGCCTTCGCCGCGGCGTAGGCGACGTCGCCGGCGCGACCGATCGAGGCGGCGATCGACGACACGTTCACGATCGACCCTCCGCGCCGTGCGCCGTGCGCGGCGAGGTAGCCGCGCACGACGTCGTAGGTGGAGACGAGGTCGGCCTGCACGAGGGCCGCGAAGCCCGCGGTGTCCATGTCGCGGACGCCGCGGCGATCGCGCGCGCCCACGTTGTTGACGAGGATGCGCGGCACCAGGTCGTCGTCGGCCGCGCGGGCGAACGCCGCGGCGAGGGCGTCGGGATCGCTCACGTCGGCGACGAAGGCATCGGCCGCGAGGCCGTCCGAGCGTAGCCCGTCGACGACCGGCTCGAGGGTCGCGGCCTCCCGCCCGCCGACGAGCACGTGTGCGCCGCGCTGCGCGAGGAGCCGGGCGGTGGCCAAGCCGATGCCGGTGCGCGCGCCGGTCACCAGGGCGACGGTCGGCACGGCGACCGTCACTCGATGTCCTCGAGGGCACGGGCGAGGATGCCGGCATCCATCGTGCTGCTGTTCTCCGCCGCCGGGAACGAGCCGTCGGACACGGCGGCCGCGTACTCGTCGAGCGCGGCCGCCGTCTCGTCGCCGAGCGTGCGGAAGCGGCGCGCGTGGCGCGGGACGAAGTCGTCGTAGAGGCCGAGCAGATCGTGCCAGACCTGCACCTGGCCGCTGCATCCCGCTCCGGCGCCGATGCCGATCGTCGGGATGTCGAGGATCTCGGTGATCGCGGCCGCGAGCGGGGCGGGCACGAGTTCCAGGACGACGGCCCAGGCGCCCGCATCCTGGATCGCGCGCGCATCGAGCAGGATGCGGCGGGCATTGGCCACGTCACGGCCCTGGACGCGCGTGCCGAGGGCGTTCACGGACTGCGGCGTGTAGCCGATGTGACCCATGACGGGGATGCCGACGTCGACGAGCCGGCGGACGAGCGGGGCGACCGGTGCGCCGCCTTCGAGCTTGACCGACTGGCATCCGCCCTCGCGCATGAGGCGCACGGCTGCGCGCACCGCGTCGTCCGGGATCGCCGTCGTCCCGAACGGCAGGTCGCCGACGACGAGTGCACCCGCGCTCCCGCGGGTGACCATGCGCGTGTGGTAGATCATGTCGTCGAGCGTGACCGGGACGGTGCTGTCGTTGCCCTGCACGACCATGCCGAGGGAATCGCCCACGAGGATCAGGGGCACGCTGCTGCGATCGACCAGACGCGCGCTCGTGTAGTCGTAGGCGGTGACCATCGCGAACCGCTCACCGTTCTCGTATGACCGGCGGATCGTCTCGATCGTCGTGCGCATGGGTCAAGTCTCTCAGTCCGCGCGGGCGTGCAGAGCCGACCGGACGGCGAGACGCCCGCATCCCCGTGGATGCAGGCCTCCCGCGGGCGCGCCGTGCTCAGGCGGCGTCGCCGACGAGGACGGCTGCGCCGGTCTCCTCGAGATCGGCCTCGTGCTCGTCGATGCGGCTGAGCGCGCGGCGGCCGATCACGAGCGTGACGGTCGCGACGAGCACGGATGCTCCGGCGAAGAGGTACGGAACCGTGGGCCCGAAGGCGTGCCACAGGGCCGCGGCGATGGGCGGGGCGGCCGCACCGCCGAGGAAGCGCACCGCCGAGTACGACGAGGAGGCGACCGAGCGCGGCAGGTCGGTCGACTCCATGACCGACTCGGTGAGCACCGTGTTCATGATGCCGAGGAGCATGCCGCCGACGATGATGCAGACGACGAGCGCGAGCTGGCTCGCGACGAGGATGCCGGCCACCACGAGGTCGATTGCAAGAAGCGGCAGGATGACGACCATGACAGTGGTCCGCCGCCAGCGGCGAAGCAGCAGCGGCGCGACCCAGACGCTCGTGATGGCGAGTGCGACGCCCCAGCCGAAGAACGTCAGGCCGATGCCCATCGCGCTGAATCCGAGCGGGAAGGGCGAGAAGGCGAGGAGGACGAAGAACCCGATGTTGTAGAACAGCGCGACGACGGCGAGCACGGCGAGTGCAGGAATGCGCAGAGCCGTGAAGGGCGCGCTGAACGGGACGGGCTGACGCCTCTCGAACGGCCCGCGCAGGAGCACTGCGACCGCGACGAAGGCGATCGACATGAGCACGACGACACCGAAGAAGGGTCCGCGCCAGCTCACCTCGCCGAGCAGGCCGCCGAGGAGGGGGCCGATGGCGATGCCGAGACCGAGTGCGGCCTCGTAGAGGACGATGGCCGCTCCGCTGCCGCCCGAAGCGGCACCGACGATCGTCGCGAGGGCGGTGGAGATGAACAGCGCGTTGCCGAGACCCCATCCGGCGCGGAAGCCGATGATGACGTTCACGCTGCCGCTCAGGGCGCAGAGCAGGGCGAAGACGACGATGAGCGCGAGACCCACGAGGAGGGTCGCCTTCGCGCCGATGCGGCTGGAGATCCAGCTCGTGACGAGCATCGCGAGCCCAGTCACCATGAGGTAGCTCGTGAAGAGGAGCTCGGTCTGCACGGGCGTCGCCTGCAGCGAGGAGGCGATGGCGGGCAGGATCGGGTCGACGAGGCCGATGCCCATGAACGCGACGACGCACGCGAACGCGACGGCCCAGACTTGGGCCGGCTGACGCCAGGGGGATGCGGATGCGGGTGCGTGTGCGCTCATCGGGTGGTGGCCTCCACGGGTGCGGTGCGGGATGTGAGGATGGCGGCCGCGCGGGAGAGCACGGCCCAGTCGTCGTCGCCGAGATCGGTGAACAGCGGCTCGAGTGCGTCGGCGAGTTGGACCTTCCACGCGGCGAAGGCGCGGATGCCGTCCTCGGTGATGCCCACCACCGTGGCGCGCGAATCGTCGGGGTCGGCCCCACGGGTGACGAGCCCTTCGTCGACCATCTGGCCGACGAGGCGGGTCATGCCGGGCTGGGTCGTGCGGCTGTACGCGGCGAGAGCGCCGATGCGCTGAGGCCCCTCGTGCTGCAGGATCTTCAGCGCCCGCCACTGCGCGGCGGGGGCGTCGTTGTGCGTCTGGACTGCCGCGATGCGGGTCAGCGCGTTCGCGGCGCTGACGATCGCGAGGATGTCATCGGCTTTACGCATACCAAAAGTATATACCTAAGGTATGCATCAGTCGCTGATCAGCGACCGCGGGAGGCGATGCGCGACGTCAGCTGGTGCGCGTGGGCGAGCAGGGTGCGCCCGAGTTCGGGCAGGCGATCGGGCCCGAAGCGGAACTCGACGCCGGTGAGGCTGAGGGCCCACTGCGGGTGGCCCTCCCGGGTGAACACGGCCGCCCCGAGTCCGTAGGAGCCCTCGACGATCAGCCCGGGATTCAGCGCGTAGCCGCGCTCCTGCGTCTCGCGCAGCCGGGTGCGCAACCGGCGCTCCGCATGTGCGGAGCCCCAGCGCGTCGCAAGCTCGGGATGCCGCTCGAAATAGGCGTCCACATCGTGACGGGGGAGGAACGACAGGATGGCGAGGCCTGCGGAGGCGACGCCGAGCGGGAACCGCACCCCCTCGGCGAGCACGAACGAGCGGATCGGGAAGCTGCCCTCCTCCCGCATGAGGCACACGGTCTCGTCCCCGCGCCGCACCGACAGGAACGCGCTCTCCTCGGTACGCACGGCGAGCGAGCGGACGATGTCGCGGGCGATCTCGGTGATGTCGTAGCGGGATGCCGCGACCGTGCCCATGAGGTACAGCTCGGGGCCCGGCATCCATCGTCCGCTGTGCTCGTCCTGGTCGACGAGTCCCTCGCGGCGGAGCGCCGTGAGCAGCCGGTGCGCCGTCGGGCGGGTCAGCTCGGAGCGCACTGCGAGGTCGGCCGTCGTGACGCCCGACTCGCCCGCTGCGGTGACGAGACGGAGGATGGATGCGGCGCGCGCGATGGACTGCGCGCCGGGGATCGTTCGCTGCGTGTCCACGATGTGGACGATATCGACGACGCCATCCACATGGCAAGCACAGGCGCGCACGCCGCTCCCGGGCAGGTGCAGGATCGTCTGCGGAACTCCACGATTTCGTGCGAGTCGGCGTCGACGATGGCGGGTTCAGCCGCGGGATGCGGCGCATCCGTGGAGTTCCGCAGTCGCCGGGACGGCGGGCCGATGCGAGGGAGCAGCATGATCGACAAGCAGGTGGCGAGTGCCGCGGAGGCGGTCGCCGACATTCCCGATGACGCGACCCTTGCGGTCGGCGGGTTCGGGCTGTCCGGCAATCCGATGCTCCTCATCGAGGCGCTGCTCGCGCAGGGCACCACAGGGCTCAGCGTCGTCAGCAACAACTGCGGAGTCGACGACTGGGGCTTGGGGGTGCTGCTCGCTGCCGGCCGCATCCGCAAGATGACCTCGTCGTACGTGGGGGAGAACAAGGAGTTCGAGCGGCAGTTCCTGGAGGGCGATCTCGAGCTCGAGCTGACGCCCCAGGGCACGCTCGCCGAGAAGCTGCGCGCCGGCGGCTCCGGCATCGCGGCCTTCTACACGCAGACCGGTGTCGGCACCCAGGTGGCCGAGGGCGGTCTGCCCCGCCGCTATGCGCCGGACGGCACGGTCGCCGTCGCCTCGCCCCCCAAGGATGTCCGTCCGTTCCTCGTGCGCGGACAGGAGAGGGAGTTCGTCCTCGAAGAGGCGATCACCACGGACTTCTCGCTCGTCCACGCCCTCGCAGGCGACCGCCACGGAAACCTCGTGTTCAACAAGGCGGCCCGCAACTTCAACCCGCTCGCGGCGATGGCCGGGCGCGTGTGCATCGCGCAGGTGGAGCGGCTCGTCGAGCCGGGCGAGCTCGACCCGGACAGCATCCATCTTCCCGGCGTGTACGTGCACCGGATCGTCGAAGTCGGGCCCGACATCGAGAAGCGCATCGAGCGGCGCACTGTCGCGGCCGCGCCGGAAGGAGTGTGAGCATGGCCCTCACCCGCACCGAGATGGCCGCGCGCGCCGCGCGCGAGCTCTCCGACGGCTCCTACGTCAACCTCGGCATCGGCTTGCCGACGCTCGTACCGAACTACGTCCCCGAGGGCGTGACGGTCGTGCTGCAGTCCGAGAACGGCATCCTCGGCGTCGGTCCCTACCCGGACGAGGCGCACGTCGACCCCGACCTCATCAATGCCGGCAAGGAGACCGTCACGACCCTCCCGGGGTCCGCGTTCTTCGACTCGGCGCTGAGTTTCGGCATGATCCGCGGCGGCAAGATCGATGCCGCGATCCTCGGCGCGATGCAGGTCTCGGCAGACGGCGACCTGGCGAACTGGATGATCCCCGGCAAGATGGTCAAGGGCCCGGGCGGTGCGATGGACCTCGTCCATGGCGCGGGTCGCGTCATCGTGCTGATGGAGCACGTCGCGAAGGACGGCAGCCCCAAGATCGTGGATGCCTGTTCCCTCCCGCTCACCGGCCGGGGTGTCGTCCACCGCATCATCACCGACCTCGCCGTCATCGATGTGACGCCCGAGGGCCTCGTGCTCGTCGAGCTCGCGCCCGGGGTCACCGCGGACGAGGTCGTGGCCGCGACCCAGCCCCGTCTCATCGTGCCGGACGCCCTGCGCGGCTGAGCACCCTCCGCATCGGCTGACCGCCCCATCCCGCGGCCGAGCCGCCCCCGAACATCAGCAGGAGAATGGATTCATGAACATGGACGACGTCGTCATCGTCGCAGCGGCCCGCACCCCGCAGGGCCGGCTGAAGGGCCAGCTCGCCCCGCTCACGGCCGTGCAGCTCGGCAGCGCGGCCATCAGGGGCGCGCTCGCACAGGGCGGCATCCCCGCCGAGGCCGTCGACCAGGTGCTGGTCGGTCAGGTGCTGCCCGCGGGGGCGGGTCAGAACCCGGCGCGCCAGGCCGCGATCGGCGCGGGGATCGGATGGGATGTGCCCGCGGCATCCGTCAACAAGGTCTGCCTGTCGGGGCTCACAGCGATCATCGACGGGGCGCGCATGATCCGCCTCGGCGACGCCAAGGTCGTCGTGGCCGCGGGCATGGAGTCGATGACCCGCGCTCCGCACCTGCTCATGGGCTCGCGCGACGGCTGGTCGTACGGCACCATCGAGGTGCTCGACCACATGGCGTACGACGGGCTCACCGACGCCTACGACCGGGAGAGCATGGGCGCCTCGACCGAGCGGCTGAACCCGACCTACGAGGTCTCGCGGGAGGACCAGGACTCCGTCGCCGCCCTGTCGCACCAGCGGGCCGCGGCGGCCCAGGCGGCCGGCGTCTTCGCGGACGAGATCGTGGATGTGGAGATCCCGCAGCGGCGCGGGGAACCCATCGTGGTCAGCGCCGACGAGGGCGTGCGCCCCGACACGACGGTCGACTCGCTGTCGAAGCTTCGCCCCGCCTTCGCCGAGGGCGGCTCGATCACCGCCGGCAACTCATCGCAGATCTCGGACGGCGCCTCGGCCGTCGTGCTCACCTCGCGCTCGCATGCGGACGAGAACGGATGGAAGGTGCTCGCGGTCGTCGGCGCCTCCGGCCAGGTCGCCGGCCCCGACAACTCCCTGCACGCCCAGCCCGCCCGAGCGATCGAGCAGGCCTGCGCGAAACAGGGCATCACGCCCGCGGATCTCGACGTCGTCGAGATCAACGAGGCCTTCGGAGCCGTCGTCGCGCGCTCGCAGCGCGAGCTGGGCCTGTCCAGCGACATCGTGAACATCCACGGCGGCGGCATCGCGATCGGCCACCCGATCGGCGCATCCGGCAACCGCCTCGTCGTCCACATGGTGCACGAGCTGGTGCGCCGCGGGCGCGGCACGGCCGCCGTGGCCCTGTGCGGCGGTGGCGGCCAGGGCGACGCCCTCATCCTGACGCGATAGGGCGTCCCGACGTCGGACCGCAGCGGTACGGTCGTGCCATGCAGATCGCACCGCTGAGCTCCGCCGACCACGACGACTGGCTGCCGCTGTGGCAGGGCTACCTGACGTTCTACGAGAGCGAGCTGACCCACGAGGTCACCGAGGCGACGTTCGCTCGCCTCGTCGCAGGCGACGGGATGCGGGGCGCGATCGCCCGGGACGACGACGGACGTGCGATCGGCTTCGTGAACTGGCTTCCGCACCCCTCGACATGGGCGCAAACGCCGTACTGCTACCTCGAGGACCTCTTCGTCGCCCCCGACACGCGCGGGGCGGGCACCGGTCGCGCGCTCATCGCGCACGTCGTGGAGTGGGCGAAGCAGAACGGCTGCGCGAAGGTCTACTGGCTCACCCAGGAGTCCAATGCGACTGCCCGCCGGCTGTACGACACGGTCGCGACGGAGACCGGCTTCGTGCACTACGAGATCGAGCTCTGACGCCGATCTCCCGCGGGGCGAAGGCCGGGGATCAGCGCTCGCCGCGTGCGATCCTCTCGGCGACGACCTCGTGACGGCGGTCGACGATCGCGCCGATGGCGAGGGCGACCGTGATGCCCCAGCTGAGCCAGATCAGGGCGGTGCGCCACGTGAACGGCTGGCCTTCCCGCATCTCGCGCAGCATCTCGAGTCCTGTCGTCACCGCTCCGATGATGCCCGTGCCGAAGATGTACCTGCGCATGAGAGCAAGGTTAAGGCGCCTGTTAGCGTAGGGACAAGCCGAGGACGGGAGGCGCCGTGGATCGAGCGGAGTTCGTGATCGTGGCCAACAGGCTGCCGGTCGACCGCGACACGGACGGGGGGTGGCGCCGATCTCCCGGCGGTCTTGTGACCGCGATGGAGCCGGTGATGCACGAGTCCGAGGGCGCGTGGGTCGGATGGCCGGGGCAGGCCGGCATCGATGTCGAGCCGTTCGTGTTCGAGGGCACGATGCTGGTGCCGATCACGCTGTCCGCCGAAGAGGTCGAGCTGTACTACGAGGGCATGTCGAACGACACGTTCTGGCCGCTCTACCACGATGTCATCGCCGCTCCGCGCTATCGCCGCGTGTGGTGGGACGCGTACGTGCGCGTCAACCGGCGGTTCGCCGAGGCGGCGGCCGACATCGCCGCCGAGGGCGCCACGGTGTGGGTGCAGGACTATCAGCTGCAGCTCGTGCCGCAGATGCTCCGCGATGCGCGTCCCGACCTCACGATCGGCTATTTCCACCACATTCCCTTCCCGGCATACGGGCTCTTCTCGCAGCTACCGTGGCGCCGCCAGGTGCTCGAGGGCCTGCTCGGCGCCGACGTGATCGGCTTCCAGCGCGTGGCCGACGCCGGCAATTTCGCCCGGGCCGTCCGACGCCAGCTGCGGTACGTGACGCGGGCGAGCGGCATCCATGTCCCGAATCCCGACGGCACGACCCGTGTCGCCCTCGCCAAGGCGTTCCCGATCTCGATCGATGCGCAGTCCTACAGCGATCTGGCGCAGACGCCCGAGGTGCGCGCGCGGGCGGCGGAGATCCGGGAGAGTCTCGGCAACCCGCGCAAGATCCTCCTCGGTGTCGACCGCCTGGACTACACGAAGGGCATACGGCATCGGCTGAAGGCCTTCGGGGAGCTGCTCGAGGACGGACGCCTGGCTGTCGAGGACGTCACCCTCGTGCAGGTCGCCAGCCCCAGCCGGGAGCGGGTCGAGGCGTACGTGCAGCTGCGAGACGAGATCGAGCTCATGGTCGGCCGCATCAACGGCGACTTCGACACGATGGACCACACCGCCATCCGGTACCTGCACCAGGCCTACCCGCGCGAGGAGATGGTGGCCCTGTTCCTCGCCGCCGACGTCATGCTCGTGACCGCCCTCCGCGACGGGATGAACCTCGTCGCCAAGGAGTACGTGGCCTCGCGCAACGACAACCGCGGCGTGCTGATCCTCAGCGAGTTCGCGGGAGCCGCCGACGAGCTCGGCAGCGCCATCCGCATCAACCCGCACGACATCGACGGCGTCAAGGAGGCCATCATCGCCGCCGTCGAGATGTCGCCCGCCGAACAGGGGCGACGGATGCGGGCCCTGCGCCGCCGTGTGCGCGAGCACACGGTCACGGACTGGTCGCGGGCGTTCCTGGCGACCCTGGCCGCCTCGAAGCGATGGCAGGGGAGCTGAGGATGTCGCCGTCCGACGTCGACGGTCTGCTGGACGCTGTCGCGGCCACGTCGCGGCTGCTGGTGGCCCTCGACTTCGACGGCACGCTCTCGCCGCTCGTCGACGATCCGATGACGGCCCGCATGCTGCCCGTCGCACGCGATGCGGTGGTGGCGCTGACGGCGGCGCCGGCGACGATCGTCGCGCTCGTGTCGGGGCGCAGCATCCCCGATCTGCGGATCATCGCCGAGCACGACGACGACTCGCCGCTGCTGTTGGCGGGCTCGCACGGCGCCGAGGTCTGGGTGCCGGGGGAGGGCCGGAGGGCCACGCCCGATGACCCCGCCGACATCCGGCTGCGCGATGATCTGCAGGCGCGCGCCGAGGCCGCGACGGCGGACTTGTCGGGCGTCTGGATCGAGCCCAAGACGTTCGGGCTCGGCGTGCACACCCGGCGCGCGGATGCCGCGACCGCGCAGACGGCGCGGGAGATCGTCGAGCCGATGGTCAGGGCCGCCGCCCCCCGGTGGCGTCGCCGCAGCGGGCACGACATCCTCGAGTTCTCGTTCCGACACGAGGGCAAGGACGGCGCCGTCGCGCAGCTCCGCGAACTCGTCGACGCGACCGCCGTGGTCTTCGCCGGCGACGACGTGACGGACGAGGACGCGCTGGAGAGCCTGCGGCCGGAGGACCTCGGCATCCATGTCGGCGACCGCCGCACCGCGGCTGCGGTGAGCGTCCCCGACATCGCGGCTCTGGCGGCGCTCCTCCTCCGTCTCGCGGATCGGCGGGCTCTTCTCCTGGGATAGGAACCGCCCGGGGAGGCGATCCGCCGCGCGGCCCTAGAATCGCAGAATGGCTCAGCCCGACAACTCCATCGACATGAAACCCCGCAGCCGCGTTGTCACGCACGGAATCGAGGCCACGACCTCCCGAGGAATGCTCCGCGGCGTCGGCATGGGCGACGAGGACTGGGACAAGCCCCAGATCGGCATCGCGTCCAGCTGGAACGAGATCACCCCGTGCAACCTGAGCCTCGATCGGCTCGCGCAGGGCGCCAAGGAGGGCGTCCACGCCGGCGGCGGCTACCCGCTGCAGTTCGGCACGATCTCCGTCTCGGACGGCATCTCGATGGGCCACGAGGGCATGCACTTCTCCCTCGTCTCGCGTGAGGTCATCGCCGACTCCGTCGAGACCGTCGTCATGGCAGAGCGCCTCGACGGGACGGTGCTCCTCGCCGGCTGCGACAAGTCGATCCCGGGGATGCTGATGGCCAGCGCCCGCCTCGACCTGTCGAGCGTGTTCCTCTACGCCGGCTCGATCGCGCCGGGCTGGGTGAAGCTCTCCGACGGCACCGAGAAGGACATCACGATCGTCGACTCGTTCGAGGGCGTGGGCGCGTGCCTGGCCGGTCGCATGAGCGAGGAGGACCTCAAGCGCATCGAGTGCTCCTTCGCCCCGGGGGAGGGCGCCTGCGGCGGCATGTACACCGCCAACACCATGGCCTCCGTCGCCGAGGCGCTCGGCCTCTCGCTGCCGGGCTCGGCGGCCCCGCCCTCGGCGGACCGCCGCCGCGACTACTTCGCGCACCGCTCCGGTGAGGCCGTCGTCAACCTGCTGCGTCAGGGCATCACGACGCGCGACATCCTGACACCCGAGGCGTTCGAGAACGCGATCGCCTTGGCCATGGCGCTCGGCGGCTCCACCAACGTCGTCCTGCACCTGCTCGCCATCGCCAAGGAGGCCGACGTCGAGCTGAGCCTGCACGACTTCAACCGCATCGGCGACAAGGTGCCGCACGTGGCGGACATGAAGCCCTTCGGCAAGTACGTCATGAACGACGTCGACCGCCACGGCGGCATCCCGGTGATCATGAAGGCGATGCTCGACGAGGGTCTGCTCCACGGCGACGCCCTGACCGTCACCGGCAAGACGCTCGCCGAGAACCTCGCGGTGCTGAACCCGGGTCCGATCGACGGCGAGGTGATCCACACGTTCGACAACCCCATCCACGCCACCGGCGGTCTGACGATCCTGCGCGGATCGCTCGCACCCGACGGCGCCGTCGTGAAGACGGCGGGCTTCGACGCCGCGGTCTTCGAGGGCCCGGCCCGCGTCTTCGAGCGGGAGCGCGGCGCGATGGACGCCCTCGAGGCCGGCGAGATCGCGGGCGGCGACGTCGTCGTCATCCGCTACGAGGGGCCCAAGGGCGGTCCCGGGATGCGCGAGATGCTGGCGATCACGGCGGCCATCAAGGGCGCTGGCCTCGGCAAAGATGTACTACTCTTGACGGACGGTCGATTCTCCGGCGGCACAACCGGCCTGTGCATCGGCCACATAGCACCCGAGGCGGTGGACGCTGGTCCTGTCGCTCTCGTGCGCGATGGTGATCTGATACGGGTCGATATCGCGGCTCGCACTCTCGACCTACTCGTCGATGAGGCAGAGCTGAGCTCCCGCCGTGAGGGCTGGGAGCCCATCCCTCCGCGCTATACCCGTGGCGTCCTGGCCAAGTACTCGAAGCTCGTGCGTTCCGCCGCAGAAGGCGCGGTCACGGGCTAGGCCTCACTCTCCATCCGTCTCGCACGAAGGTGATCCGCATGCCTGCAGAAACCGTCCCGGCCATCCCACGGCCGCCCGCCCGTCCTGCCACCGCGCCGGTGCTGTCCGGCGCGGAGGCCGTCGTCCGCTCGCTCGAGCTCCTCGGCATCACCGACGTCTTCGGCCTGCCCGGCGGCGCCATCATGCCGGTGTACGACCCGCTCATGGATGCGGAGTCGGTCCGCCACATCCTCGTCCGCCACGAGCAGGGCGCCGGCCACGCCGCCCAGGGCTACGCGGCCGCCTCGGGCAAGACGGGCGTCGCGATCGCGACCTCCGGCCCGGGCGCGACGAACCTCGTGACCGCGATCGCGGACGCCTACATGGACTCCGTTCCGATCGTCTGCATCACCGGCCAGGTGTTCTCCACGCTCATGGGGACGGATGCCTTCCAGGAGGCCGACATCGTGGGCATCACGATGCCGATCACGAAGCACTCGTTCCTGGTCAAGCGCGCCGAGGACATCCCCGGCGCCATCGCGGCGGCGTTCGAGATCGCGGGGACCGGTCGCCCGGGTCCGGTGCTGGTGGACATCACGAAGGATGCCCAGCAGGCCGAGGCGCCCTTCATCTGGCCCCCGAAGATCGACCTCCCGGGCTATCGTCCGGTGACGAAGGCCCACGGCAAGCAGATCCAGGCGGCGGCGCAGCTGCTGGCAGAGTCGAAGAAGCCCGTGCTGTACGTCGGGGGCGGCGTGGTCCGCGCGCGGGCGGCAGCGGAGCTCCTCGCCCTGGCCGAGACGACCGGTGCGCCGGTCGTGACGACGCTCATGGCCCGCGGCGCCTTCCCGGACTCGCACACGCAGCACCTGGGCATGCCTGGCATGCACGGCACGGTGCCCGCGGTGCTCGCGCTGCAGGAGTCCGACCTGATCGTCGCGCTCGGCGCTCGGTTCGACGACCGGGTCACCGGCAAGGCGTCGCTGTTCGCCCCGAACGCCCAGGTCGTGCACGTGGACATCGACCCCGCCGAGATCTCGAAGATCCGCACGGCGGACGTGCCCATCGTGGGCGATCTGCGCGAGGTGCTCATCGACCTCGAGGCCGCCTTCCGCGGCGTGTCGGACGGAAAGGCGCCCGACATCTCGGAGTGGTGGTCGTACCTGGACGGGCTGCGCGACGAGTTCCCGCTGGGCTACACCCAGCCGAGCGACGGCCTCATGTCGCCGCAGTACGTCATCAAGCGCATCGGCGAGCTGACCGGCCCCGAAGGCGTCTACGCCGCCGGTGTCGGGCAGCACCAGATGTGGGCCGCGCAGTTCATCAAGTACGAGCGCCCCAACGCATGGCTCAACTCCGGCGGCGCTGGCACGATGGGTTACGCGGTGCCCGCCGCGATGGGCGCGAAGGTCGCAGAGCCCGACCGCGTGGTGTGGGCGATCGACGGCGACGGCTGCTTCCAGATGACCAATCAGGAGCTCGCCACCTGCACGATCAACGACATCCCGATCAAGGTCGCGATCATCAACAACTCGTCGCTCGGCATGGTGCGCCAGTGGCAGACGCTGTTCTATGACGGTCGCCATTCCAACACCGACCTCAACACGGGCCACGGCACCGTCCGCATCCCCGACTTCGTCAAGCTCGCGGAGGCGTACGGATGCCTCGCCATCCGCGTCGAGAAGGAGGAGGACGTCGATGCGGCGATCAAGCTCGCTCTCGAGACGAACGATCGTCCGGTCGTGATCGACTTCGTCGTGAGCGCCGACGCCATGGTGTGGCCGATGGTGCCGCAGGGGGTCAGCAACAGCTACGTCCAGTACGCGCTCGACCACTCGCCCGCGTTCAACGAGATGGAGGACTGATCCGTGACGAGTCATGTGCTGAGCCTCCTCGTCGAGGACAAGCCGGGTCTGCTGACCCGCGTCGCGGGCCTGTTCGCCCGTCGCGGCTTCAACATCGAGTCGCTCGCCGTGGGTGTCACGGAGGTGCCGGGGCTGTCTCGGATCACGGTCGTGGTCGACGTCGACGAGCTGCCGCTCGAGCAGGTGACGAAGCAGCTCAACAAGCTGATCAACGTCATCAAGATCGTCGAGCTCGACCCCGTCGCATCCGTGCAGCGCGAGCACATGCTCGTGAAGGTGCGTGCCGACAACAGCAACCGCTCGAACGTGCTCGAGGTCGTGAACCTGTTCCGCGCCTCGGTGGTCGATTACGCGTCGGACGCCGTGGTCGTCGAGGTGACGGGCGACAAGGGCAAGGTGGACGCCCTGCTGCGCGCTCTCGAGCCGTTCGGCATCAAGGAGCTCGCCCAGTCGGGGCTGCTCGCCATCGGCCGTGGCGGCAAGAGCATCACCGAGCGCGTCCTGCGCGGCTGACTTCCAGACCAACCATCAAGGAGAAACACACAACATGGCTGACATCATCTACGACGACGACGCCGACCTCTCGATCATCCAGGGCAAGAAGGTCGCCATCGTGGGCTACGGCTCGCAGGGCCACGCCCACGCGCAGAACCTGCGCGACTCGGGCGTCGAGGTCGTGGTCGCGCTGAAGGACGGCTCCCCGTCGATCGTCAAGGCGCAGGAGGACGGCTTCGAGGTCAAGAACGTCGCCGATGCGGCGGCCTGGGCGGACCTGATCATGATCCTCGCGCCCGATCAGCACCAGCGCTCGATCTTCAGCGAGTCCATCAAGGACAACCTGACCGAGGGCAAGACGCTCGCCTTCGCGCACGGCTTCAACATCCGGTTCGGCTATATCGAGGCCCCCGAGGGCGTCGACGTCATCCTGATCGCCCCCAAGGCCCCGGGCCACACGGTCCGTCGCGAGTTCGTCGCGGGTCGCGGCATCCCGGACATCATCGCCGTGGAGAAGGATGCCTCGGGCCACGCCTGGGACACCGCGAAGTCGTACGCCAAGGCCATCGGCGGCACGCGCGCCGGCGTCATCGAGACGACCTTCACCGAGGAGACCGAGACCGACCTCTTCGGCGAGCAGGCCGTCCTGTGCGGCGGTGTCTCGCAGCTCGTCGAGTACGGCTTCGAGACGCTCACCGAGGCGGGCTACCAGCCGCAGATCGCCTACTTCGAGGTGCTGCACGAGCTGAAGCTCATCGTCGACCTCATGTGGGAGGGCGGCATCGCCAAGCAGCGCTGGTCGGTCTCCGACACGGCGGAGTACGGCGACTACGTCTCCGGCCCGCGCGTCATCGACCCCCACGTCAAGGAGAACATGCAGGGCGTGCTCGCCGACATCCAGTCGGGTGCGTTCGCCGCGCGCTTCATCGCGGACCAGGATGCGGGTGCCCCGGAGTTCTACGCGCTGCGCGAGAAGGCCGCCCAGCACCCCATCGAGGCTGTCGGCCGCGACCTTCGGGCGCTCTTCGCGTGGAAGCAGCAGGACGCCGACTACACCGAGGGTTCCGCCGCGCGCTGACCCGTCGTTCGTACGCGAGCCCGGTCCCGTGAGGGGCCGGGCTCGTTCGCGTTCGCGGCCGGGTAGCGAACTGCTTCCGATGAGAGAGAGTTCATGCCGATTTCCTTGTCAGGAAACACTCAGCATGATGGCATTGTCCGTTATGGGAGAACACATGCCTCACGACCATCACACCCACGACAGCGCACCCGCACCCCGGTGGTGCTCGTGCCGAATTCCTGAAGAGATTCACGAGGAGCGCCGCAGCGGAGTCAGCCGCCGCGGGTTCCTGACGGGGGTGTCGGCGGCCAGCGCGCTGGCTGCCGCGGGCTGGGTCGCGAACCCCGGTAAGGCCCTCGCCGCCGACGGTTCCGAGTCCGTCACGATCACGATCATGGGCACGTCCGATATCCACTCGCACGCCCTCAACTGGGACTACTACACGAACGCCGCCTATAGCGACAGGGCGGGCAACGCCGTCGGCCTCGCGCGCGTCTCGAGTGTCGTCAACCAGATCCGCGCCGACCGCGGACGCGACCACACGCTGCTGTTCGATGCGGGCGACACGATCCAGGGCACGCCTCTCGGCTTCTACTACGCCACCGTCGACCCCATCACGACCTCGGGTGCGATCCACCCCATGGCCGCGCAGATGAACGCCATCGGCTACGACGCCGTCGCCCTCGGAAACCACGAGTTCAACTACGGCCTCGACTTCCTCGACACGTGGATCTCTCAGATGGATGCGCCGGTCCTCGGCGCGAACGCCGTTCGAGCCGGCACGACCGTCCCGGCGTACAAGCCGTACACGATCAAGACGATCAAACTGAAGGGCCGCAAGCCCATCCGCGTCGGTGTCCTGGGCATGACCAACCCCGGCATCGTCATCTGGGACAAGGGGCACGTCAGCGGCAAGCTCGAAGTGCTCGACGTCGTCGAGACGGCCAAGCGCTGGGTGCCGATCATCCGTCGCGAGGGCGTCGACGTGCTCGTCGTGAGCGTCCACGCGGGCGACAGCGGAACGTCCTCGTACGGGGGCGACCTGCCGAACGAGAACGCGGCGAAGCTCATCGCCCAGCAGGTGCCCGGCATCGATGCCATCCTGTTCGGCCACGCCCACGTCGAGCGCAACTACCTCCAGACCGGCCCCACCGGCCAGACGGTCGCCATGAGCGAGCCGGTGTGCTGGGGCGAGCGCGTGAGCGTGTTCGACCTGGAACTCAAGTTCGCCCAGGGCCAGTGGCAGATCGCGAGCAAGAACGTCTACACGGTGAACACGAACTCCGTGCAGGACGACCCGGCCCTCGTGTCCGTCATCCAGTCGCAGCACGATGCGGTCGTCGCGTACGTCAACAAGCCGGTCGCGACCTCGACCGAGGCGCTCTCGGCCGCGGAGGCGTGCTGGAAGGACACGGCGATCCTCGACTACGTCAACAAGGTGCAGGTCGACACGGTGGCCAAGGCGATCGCGGGTACGGCCGAGGCATCCCTCCCGATCGTCTCGATCGCGGCGCCGTTCAGCCGCCTCGCCTCGTTCCCGGCGGGTCAGGTGACGATCCGCGACATCGCGGGTCTCTACATCTACGACAACACGCTGCTCGCGTCGGTGCTCACGGGTGCCGAGATCAAGGACTACCTCGAGTACTCGGCGAAGTACTTCAACCAGGTCCCGGTCGGCACACCGGTGAGCACCGCCACGCTGACGAACGCGCTGAACACGCCGGACTACAACTACGACCAGTTCTCGGGCGTAACGTACGACATCGACATCGCGCAGCCGCAGGGCTCGCGCATCCTGAACCTCTCGTGGAACGGCGCGCCCGTCGCACCCGACCAGAAGTTCGTCGTGGCGGTCAACAACTACCGTCAGTCCGGCGGCGGCGGCTTCCCGCACATCGCGGCGGCGCCGGTGGTCTACAACGCCCAGGTGGCGATCCGTGAGGCGATCGTCGCGTACGCGTCGGCCGCGGGAGTCATCGACCCGAAGGACTTCCACGTGGTCAACTGGCAGCTCGTCCAGGGAGGCGTCCCGGTCTTCTGACCGGCACTCGTCTCCTGCGCCCTCTCCCCGCAGCGCTCCCGCGCCGCGGGGAGAGGCGCGTGAGACCCACCTTTCGGACGTGACGGGCGGACGGATCCCGCCACTAGCCTGAGGCGATGACCCGTCACCCCGTCGCCGTGGAGATCGCCGTTCAGAGCTCCGAGGGCGTTCGGATGGCGATGGATGCGGGTGCCGCCCGCGTCGAGCTCACCCAGGGGCTGCGGCTCGGCGGGCTGACGCCCTCTGCCGGCCATATCGAGCATGCGGTGGAGCTCTCCGCGGGACGCGGCGCCTTCGTCCACGCGCTCATCCGCCCGCGTGGCGGCGGGTTCGTCTACGACGGCGACGAGGTGGCGACGATGGTGCGCGACATCCGCGCGGCTGCGCGGCTCGGTGCGTCCGGAGTCGTCGTCGGCGCGCTCACCGAGGAGGGCCGGCTCGACCTCGACGTCCTCCGCCGGTTCATCGATGCGGCGGACGGTCTCGACGTCACCGTGCACCGCGCGGTGGATGCATCCGCCGATCCGGTCGCCTCGGTCGCGGAACTCGCGACCCTTCCCGTGCGCCGGGTGCTGACGTCCGGCGGCGCGCGGCGCTGCGCGGACGGGCTCGACACGCTCGCCGTGATGGTGCGCGAGGCGGGCGGGACTCTCGAGGTGATGGCCGGCGGCGGGGTCGCGATCGACGACATCGCGGCGCTGGTCGAGGCGGGGGTGGATGCCGTGCACCTCTCGGCCTCGCGCCCCGTCGAGCACGGCGCCAGCGGCCCGGGCGGGGGAGTGGACGCCTTCGAGGTCACCGACGCGGCGCTCGTCGCCGCCGCTGTCGCGGCGGTGGCGGCCGCAGCATCCGCCTGACGTATCACGCGGCGACGGATCGCCTCTCGTTCTCTGCCAGGCACAGATCTGCCAGGCACAGATCTCCCAGCCACAGAGAGGACGCCGTCATGAACACCGAACCGTGGGCAATCTTCCGGCAGGGCACGACCGATCCCCGCGTCCCCGCGCTGCAGTATCTGCTGCGGGCGCACGGTCACGCTCTCGTCGTCGACGGGGTCTTCGGACCCCTGACCGCGGCCGCCGTCACAGCCGTCCAGGCCTCGGCCGGTCTCGTGCAGGACGGCATCGTCGGCCCGCTGACGTGGCCGCACGTGGTCGTCCAGACGCAGCAGGGCTCGAGCGGCGACGCCGTGCGCGCGGTCCAGAGCCTCGGGCTGCTGCGGTTCCCGGGCGACACCCCGGCCGCGGTGGACGGCAGCTTCGGGCCGGACACCGACGATCGGGTGCGCAACGTCCAGATGCAGTGGGGGCTGGTGACCGACGGCATCGTCGGTGTGCAGACCTGGTCGTTCCTGATGATGGCTCCCGGCAGCTGGCCGCTCGTGATCCAGGGAGCCACGACCGGCGACAACTGGCGCGTGCTCGCCGCGCAGTATCTGCTGCGCGCACACGGTGCGACCATCGTCGCCGACGGGTCGTTCGGTCCGCTGAGCGGAGCCGCGCTCGAAGCCTTCCAGCACAGCATCCGCTCCTCGGACTTCGGGACGACCGTCGGGCAGCTCGACTGGCCGCGCCTCATCGTGACGGTGCAGCTGGGCAGCACCGGTGACGCCGTACGGGCACTCCAGAGCCTGCTGAGCGTCACGGTCGACGGGATCTTCGGGCCCGAGACCGACACCGCGGTGCGGCAGTTCCAGACGAGCTTCGCACCGCCGGTGGACGGCATCGCCGGGCCCGTCACCTGGCACAACCTGACGGTGCCCATCTTCGAGTGACGGTCCGCGCCGCCGATAGGCTGGGCGGGTGACTGCCAGCTCCGACGACGACGCCCTCTCGTGGGGGGACGAGGACGATCCGACGTTGCACGTCGGTTCCTCGGCTCAGGCGAAGCGGACCGCGGACGCGACGGATGCGCCGACTCTGCCGGACGGATACACGGCGGTCGGCAAGGGAGCGGAGGCCGTCCAGGCTCAGGTCGACGAGCAGACGCCCGCCCTGGGCAATGTCGCGCTCCTTGTCATCGGCGTGCTGGGCGGGGTGTCGCTGCTCTCGACGATCGGATGGATCGTCGGCGGCCTGCGACTGAAGGGCGCCGCCGACTACCTCGTCGCACCGGTGGCCTTTCAGGTGAGCCTGTGGCTCGCGGTGGCCGCGCCCGCGATGTGGTTCCTGACGGTGCTGTGGCTCACGGCGCGCTCCCGTGTATGGGTGAGATTCGCCTGGCTCATCGGCGGCGCCGCGCTCCTGCTGCCGTGGCCCTTCATCATGGTGGGGGCGGTCGGACGATGACGACGGATGCCTCGACACCCCCGACATCGGCGGCACGCAGGGCCGCGATGCCGACCTGGCTGATCGCCGTCATCGCGGCATTCTTCGGCCTCTTCTACGCCTACGCGCTCTGGAACGCCATCGCCTTCCTCGTGGCGCAGGCGTCTGGCCCCCTCGGCCTGAACGGCTACGGCTGGTTCGTGCTGCTGCTTCCGGTCGTCCTCCCGGTCGTCGTGTTCGCCGTCGCCTTCACGATCGGCTGGCGCAGGCGGGCGCTTCCGTTCGCGGCCATCCTCCTCACCGGACTGTGCCTTGTCTCGGTGTTCTGGCTCGACATCGTCGCCTACGGGGCGGCGTACGGCGGGTCGATGCTCGGTTCGTGAGCGCGTCGCCCGGCGTCACACGGCGGGGAGGCCCTTCCCGCCCACGGTAGGCTGAGCCTGTCTCGCCCCCACGGCGTGCGGCGGGGCATTCCCGGTCGCGCTCATCGAAGGGTTCCTCTGTGCCCAAGCCTGTCGTCCTCCTCGCCGAGGAGCTCTCTCCCGCCACGATCGACGCCCTGGGGCCGGACTTCGACGTCCGCTCCGTCGACGGCACCGACCGCCCGGCTCTGCTGACGGCCCTCGCGGACGCGAACGCGGTGCTGATCCGCTCGGCGACGAAGATCGACGAAGAGGCGCTGGCCGCCGCTCCCAAGCTGCAGGTCGTGGCGCGCGCGGGCGTCGGGCTCGACAACGTCGACATCAAGGCGGCGACGACCGCAGGCGTCATGGTCGTCAATGCGCCGACGTCGAACATCATCTCCGCCGCCGAGCTCACGATCGGCCACATCCTGAGCCTTGCCCGCCACATCCCCGCCGGCAATGCGTCGCTCGCCGCCGGACAGTGGAAGCGCAGCGCGTACACGGGCACCGAGCTGTTCGAGAAGACCGTCGGGATCATCGGCCTCGGCCGCATCGGCGCCCTCATCGCCGCGCGCCTGCAGGCCTTCGACATGCGCGTCGTCGCGTACGACCCGTACGTCACGAGCGCCCGCGCCCAGCAGCTCGGCGTGCAGCTCGTGACCCTCGACGAGCTTCTGGCCGAGAGCGACTTCGTCACGATCCACATGCCGAAGACGCCCGAGACGACGGGCATGATCGGCGCGGAGCAATTCCGTGCCATGAAGCCGACGGCCTACATCGTCAACGTCGCCCGCGGCGGGCTGATCGACGAGGCGGCGCTGCACGAGGCGCTCACCACGGGCGAGATCGCCGGCGCCGGCCTCGACGTGTTCACCTCGGAGCCGCCGGCAGAGGGCGGGACGGCGCAGCCTCTTCTGTCCCTCCCGAACGTCGTCGTCACCCCCCACCTCGGCGCGAGCACCGACGAGGCGCAGGAGAAGGCGGGCATCTCGGTCGCGCGCTCGGTGCGGCTCGCGCTCGGCGGCGAGCTCGTGCCCGACGCCGTCAACGTCGCGGGCGGGGTCATCGATCCCTACGTGCGCCCCGGCATCCCGCTGGTCGAGAAGCTCGGCCAGATCTTCGCAGGCCTTGCCCGGTCGCCGCTGACGAGCCTGGACGTCGAGGTGCACGGCGAGCTCAGCGATTACGACGTCAGCGTCCTGAAGCTCGCCGCGCTCAAGGGGCTTTTCACCAACATCGTGAGCGAGACGGTGTCGTACGTGAACGCGCCCCTGCTCGCGGACCAGCGCGGGGTGGAGACGCGTCTCATCGTGGACGCCGACAGCCCCGAGTACCGCAACGTCATCACGCTGCGGGGCGCCCTGTCCGACGGGTCGCAGCTCGCAGTCTCGGGCACGCTCACGGGCCCGAAGCAGATCGAGAAGCTCGTCGGCATCAACGACTACGCGCTCGAGCTGCCGATCGAGAAGCACCATGTCGTGATGCTCTACACCGACCGTCCCGGAATCGTCGCCGTGTACGGCCAGAAGTTCGGCGACGCCGGCATCAACATCGCGGGGATGCAGATCGCCCGGCGCGCCGCGGGCGGCCAGGCGCTGTCCGTCCTGACGGTGGACTCGCCGGTCGGCGAGGATCTGCTCGACGAGGTGCGCGAGGCCATCGACGCGGATCTGTTCGCCCAGATCGCCATCACCGAGGACTGACCGGAAGAAATCCGGAAGAATCTGCTCGAGGCTGTCGATTCCGGCAGGTCGTCCACGTCGTGTCGTTGTTCCGCATCCCGCGGGACCCGAACGGCACCGCGACGAAGGAGAGCACCATGTCCGCCGAATACCTGATCGTGATCCGTGAGCCCGAGTGGGACCCGTCGGTCCTCACGCCCGAGCAGATCGAGACGGATCTTGCGGGTCACAGGGTCTTCCAGGAGGCGGTGATCGCCGCGGGTCAGCGGATCGCCGCATCCGCCCCGCTCCGTCCGCAGTCCGAGGCCACGCGCATCGTCCCCTCCGCGACGGGCGCGGTCTTCACCGACGGACCGTTCGGAGAGGTGCGTGAGGTCGTCACCGGCTTCTACACGTTCACGGCGGACAGCGCAGAGCAGGCGCGCGAGCTGGCCGCGCTCGTCCCGACCGGCGGGTGGCTCGAGCTGTACCCGATCGCGCAGGTGCCCATGTCCGCGGGCGAGATCCCGCTGGCGATGGACGCTGCGGTTGAATGAGATGTGACTTCCCGCATCGAGGATGCGTATCGGATGGATGCCGGTCGCATCCTCGGTGCGGTGGCCGCCTACATCGGCGACCTCCAGCTCGCTGAGGACGCCGTGCACGATGCGTTCCTGCGCGCGCTCGCCCAGGAACGCTCCGGGGTCCGGCTGGACAATCCGTCTGCCTGGATCACCACCGCCGCACGTCGCATCGCGATCGACTACGTGCGACGTGCCCGGACGGTCGAGCGGGCTCTTCCCGCCCTGGCGTTCGCGGCGCGATCGGTGCAGGGGCGCACAGGGGAGGACGACATGTCCGCGTTCGCCTTCACGGGCGACGAGCGGCTCGAGCTCATTCTCATGGTCTGCCATCCGGACCTTGCGGAGGAGACGCGCCTCGCGCTCGCGCTGAGATTCGTGTGCGGCGTGCCGACGCGCGATGTGGCGGCGATGCTGCTGGTCTCCGAGGCGACGATGGCGGCACGGCTCACCCGCGCGAAGAAGCGGCTGCACGAGTCGTCGATCCGTTTCGCGATGGAGGACGACGCGCAGGTGCGGGAGCGTCTGCCCGACGCGCTGGTCGTGATCTCACTCGTCTACACGGCCGGGTACGCGGCGCCCACGGCGGAGACGAGCGGGCGACTGCGGACGGATGCCGTCCACCTGGCCCGCGACGCGCTTCGCGTGCGCCCGGGCGAGGCTGAGGCATCCGGTCTGCTCGGCCTGCTGCTGCTCACCGAGGCGCGGCAGACCACGCGCCTGGATCCCGCCGGCGAACTCGTCGACCTCGCCACGGCGGACCGCACAGCCTGGAACCGGGCGCTCATCGTCGAGGGGGAGTCGCTCGCCACCCGGGCGCTCCAGGGCGGCATCGGGCGGTTCGCACTGCAGGCCGGCATCGCCGGGCTCCACGACATCGCGCCGACGTGGGAGGCGACGGACTGGCCCTCCATCGCGCAGCTCTACGACGGACTCGTCGCCGTGTGGCCGTCGCCGGCGGCGCGGCTCGCGCGGCTCGTCGCCCGCGGGTACACCCCGGAGGTCGGACCGGACTCCGCTCGTCTCGAGCTCGACGCCGACGACGGCCTGTTCACGGGCGTCCTCGCGGCGCAGGCGTTCGCCGCGCGCGCCGAGCTGGATGCGCGGTGCGGCGACGAGCCGGCCGCGCGGTCGGACTACGCCGAGGCCCTCGCGCGTGAGACGGACCCGGCCGCGCGCCGGTACCTCGAGCGACGCCTCGACGCGCTCCGCTGACCCTCAGCTCGCGGCGTCCGGCTCCGCGACCTTCGCGACGAGGGCGACGAGGGCGTCGAGCGCCGCGCCCTGCGGCACGATCGTGAGCGGGGTGTCGCCGCCGAGGGCGTTGTTGAAGTACAGGCCGTCGCTCACGAGCATGACGAGATCGAGGGCCGCGGCATCCCTCGTGTGCGGCTGCAGAACGGCCTCCCAGCTCTCCCGCATCTCCAGCAGCGCGGCGATGGCCGCGGCATGCCCGTTCTGCGCGAGGCGCGAGGTGGCGATGATGGCACGATCCAGGTCGTCGTCCTCCATCACGGAGGCGCGCACGAAGGTGGCGACGACGCCCTCCGGAGCGCTCTCGATGGACGAGATGTCCGCGGCGACGAGGACGCGCAGCCGGTCGATGAGCGCGCCTTCGAGGGCGTCCTTCGACGCGAAGTGATAGAGCAGTCCGCCTTTGGAGACGCCCGCGGCGCGAGCGGTCGCATCCAACGTGGCGCCTCGTGCGCCGTCCTCGATGAGGATGCGCTCGAATGCGTCGAGGACGATCTCACGCGCTCGTGGGGGCCGGCTCATTCTGCTAGCCTAACAGAGTTAGTGTACCGACCAGACGGTATAGAAATGCATGAGGAAGACATGTCCGTCCAGACCCCCGCCCCCATGACGATGCCGGTGCCGGAGCGCGTCGGCTGGCGCGGCTGGGCGGCGCTGGCGGTGCTCATGCTGCCCGTGCTGCTCGTCGCGGTGGATGCGACGGTGCTGCACTTCGCACTGCCCCAGATCGCGCTGCACCTCGAGCCGACGGCGGTCCAGCAGCTGTGGATGATCGACGTCTATCCGCTCGTCCTCGCCGCCTTCCTCGTGACGGCCGGAACGCTCGGCGACCGGTACGGCCGCCGCAAGCTCCTGCTCATCGGCGCGACGGGATTCGTCGTCGTCTCGGTGCTCGCCGCCTTCGCCCCGACGGCCGAGTGGCTCATCGCCGCGCGTGCCGCGATGGGCGTCTTCGGCGCCGTGCTGATGCCGTCGACCATGTCGCTCATCCGGAGCATCTTCACGAACCGCGATCAGCGCAGGCTCGCGATCGCCATCTGGGCGGCCGCGTTCTCCGCCGGCGCCGCCCTCGGGCCCATCGTCGGAGGAATGCTCCTCGAGCACTTCTGGTGGGGCTCCGTGTTCCTTCTCGCCGTCCCGGTGCTGGTGCCCCTCGTCGTCTTCGCGCCCTTCCTGGTGCCTGAGAGTCGAGATCCGCACCCGGGGCGCATCGATCCGCTCAGCATCCTCATGTCGATCGCGACGATGGTCCTCGTCGTGTACGCGATCAAGCAGATCGCCGTCGACGGGCCGACGATCGGCTGGATCGCCCTCGGCACGGCCGGCCTCGGATGCGGAGCCCTCTTCGTCCGGCGCCAGCTGCGCAGGGAGGCGCCGATGTTCGACGTACGTCTCTTCGCGGTCGGCAGCTTCACGGGGGCACTGCTCGTCAACCTGCTGAGCGTGATCGCCTTCGTCGGGTTCGAGTACTTCATCGCCCAGCACCTTCAGCTCGTCCTCGGCCTGTCACCGATGGAGGCGGGCCTCGCCCTCGTCCCCGGGCTCGTGGCGATGATCATCGCGGGCCTCATCGTGGTTCCGATCTCCCGGCGTCTGGCGCCCCGCATCCTGATTCCCGGCGCGCTGTCAGTGTCGATTCTCGGGTACATCCTCATGTCGTTCGTCGGCCATGACCACGCACTGGCCCTCGTGGTGACGGCGTCGGTGCTGCTCGGCGTGGGCATCGGCATGGCCGAGACGGTGTCGAACGAGCTCGTGCTCTCGAGCGCGCCCGCGGCTAAGGCGGGCGCCGCGAGCGCCATCTCGGAGACCGCCTATGAGATCGGAGCCGTGCTCGGCACGACGATCCTCGGCGGCATCCTCGCGGCGATGTATCGGTCGAATCTGGTGGTTCCGACCGGGATTCCGGATGCGGCGGCCCTCGCCGCGCGAGAGACGCTCGCCGGTGCGATGCACGTCGCGGACCAGGTCGGAGGCCAGGCCGGTGCTGTGCTGCACTCCGCGGCCGCCGCCGCCTTCGACGCGGGAATCGCCGCGACCTCGCTCATCGGCGCCGCATTCGTGCTCGCCGCCGCCATCGTGGCGGCGACGACCCTCGGACGCGGTCGGTCTGTCAACACAGACCGTCCCTGAGACATCGACCGCGGCCGAGGATCGAGCCGATCAGACCTCGTCGGGGGGCAGGACCCGCTCCACACGGGAGACGCGGTCACCCGTGGCGGGATCGACGTAGCTGCGAGTCGTCCCCACCGCGCGGCGGTGCATGAAGAACCTGATGAGGCCGACGACGAACACGATCGCGCCGGCCACCATGAGGATGTATCCGACGAGTTGGAGATCGACCCACGACACCGTGATGTGCAGGGCGTACGTCAAGATGGCACCGATCACCACGAGGACAACACCCAATCCCATGGTCATGTCATTCTCCTTCCAGCGGCCGGGTCGTCATGTGGACCCGGCTCGTCCAGCCACACAACCATGAAGACAGCTCGTTCCCGCATGGGGTGGCGCGGGCGGTCGAGACGTGGTAAGCGCCACCGCCGTCACGTTCCGTCGCGCGGGCGGCGCGTCATCCCGCCGACGGATAGCCTGGATCCCTGTGCGCCATCTCGGGCGCCGATCGTGAGGAGTGTCCCGTGCCGGAAGCGTCATCCCGTGTCGTGAAGCTCGCCGTCATCCCCGGTGACGGCATCGGCCCGGAGGTCGTCTCCGAGGCGGAGAAGGTGCTGGATGCGGCGACCGCGGACAGCGGCATCCGCTTCGAGAAGACGGCGTTCTCGCTCGGCGCCGGACGGTATCTCGAGAGCGGCGACACGCTCACCGACGAGGACCTCGCGGCGATCAAGGACCACGACGCGATCCTGCTCGGCGCCGTCGGCGGCGTTCCAGGCGACCCGCGGCTGAAGGACGCCAACATCGAGCGCGGCCTGCTGCTGAAGCTCCGCTTCGAGCTCGACCACTACGTGAACCTGCGACCGTCCACGCTCTACCCGGGTGCGCCGGGACCGCTCGCCGCGCCGGGCGCCGTCGACTTCGTCGTCGTGCGCGAGGGCACCGAGGGGCCGTACGTCGGCAACGGCGGTGCGATCCGCCGCGGGACGCCGCACGAGGTCGCGAACGAGACCTCGGTGAACACGGCCTTCGGCGTCGAGCGCGTCGTGCGCTACGCGTTCGACCTCGCCGAGCGACGCTCGAAGAGGCTGACCCTCGTGCACAAGACGAACGTGCTGGTTCACGCCGGCGGCCTGTGGAAGCGGATCGTGGATGCCGTGGCGCAGGAGCACCCGGATGTGACCGTAGACTACCTGCACGTCGACGCGGCGACGATCTTCCTGGTCACGAACCCGGGCCGTTTCGACGTCATCGTCACCGACAACCTCTTCGGCGACATCCTGACAGACCTGGCCGGCGCCGTCACCGGTGGCATCGGTCTCGCCGCCTCCGGGAACATCAACCCGGACGGCGCGTTCCCGTCTATGTTCGAGCCCGTGCACGGATCGGCGCCGGACATCGCGGGGCAGCAGAAGGCCGATCCCACGGCTGCGATCCTCTCCGTCTCGCTCCTGCTCGACCATCTCGGGCTGCGCGACGAGGCCGCGCGCGTGACCCGCGCCGTCGAGGACGACATCGCCGCACGGGACGGCTCACCCCGCACGACCTCGCAGATCGGCGACGCCATCGCCGCCCGCCTCCAGGCGTAGCCTGGGCATGACGGCACACGACGCCGCGACGCATCCCCGCGCCCCCTGAGCGCAGACAGGACACGACAATGGCCATCGACCTCCCCCTCCAGGCTCCCTCCTCCGCAGGGCTCATCTGGCGAGTGACGCGCAACGAGAGCGCGACACCGGATGCCGAGCGCGAGGCGATCCTCGCCGACCCGGGGTTCGGACAGCATTTCACCGACCACATGGTCGACCTCTGCTGGTCGCTGAAGGGCGGCTGGCACCGCCCGCAGGTCGAGCCGTACGGACCGATTCCGCTCGACCCGGCCGCCGCAGTCCTGCACTACTCCCAGGAGATCTTCGAGGGCCTCAAGGCCTACCGCCACGCGGACGGCTCGATCTGGACCTTCCGTCCCGACCGCAACGCGGCGCGACTGCAGCGTTCCGCTCGTCGCCTGGCGTTGCCCGAGCTGCCCGCCGACATCTTCATCGAGTCGCTGCGTCAGCTCATCGCCGTCGACGCCGACTGGGTGCCGTCGGCTCCCGAGACGAGTCTCTACCTGCGTCCGTTCATGTTCGCCAAGGAGGCCTTCCTCGGCGTGCGCGCCGCGCAGAAGGTCGGTTACTACCTCATCGCGTCGCCGGCCGGGGCGTACTTCCCGGGCGGAGTGCAGCCCGTGAACATCTGGCTGTCGCGCGAGTACGCGCGCGCCGGCAAGGGCGGAACGGGCGCCGCGAAGACCGGCGGCAACTACGCCTCGAGTCTGCTGCCGCAGGCGGAGGCGTACGAGAAGGGCTGCCAGCAGGTGCTCTTCCTCGACGGACAGTACATCGAGGAGCTCGGCGGCATGAACCTCGTGCTCGTGACACGCGACGGCCGGCTCATCACCCCCGAGTCGGACTCCATCCTCGAGGGCATCACCCTCGCATCGATCCTCCAGCTGGCGAAGGACAGGGGGCTCACGGTCGAGCAGCGCAAGCTCTCGATCGACGAGTGGCGTGAGGGTGCGGCATCCGGCGAGATCGTCGGCGCGTTCGCGTGCGGCACCGCCGCGGTCGTGGTGCCGATCGGCACGCTGCTGGCCGACGACTTCGAGATCGTCCACGAGGGCCCCGAGTCCGTCGAGCTCGCGATGTCGCTGCGAGACGAGCTGACCGGCATCCAGTACGGACGCGTCGAAGACCGGCACGGATGGATGCTGCGCCTCGACGCCTGAGCGCACGCCTGGCATCGAAGGGCGACGATCCCGCGGGATCGTCGCCCTTCGGCTTAGCCGCCCCTGGATAGGCTGGAGCGGTGAGGATCGCGCGCTTCAGCCATCAGGACTCCATCCGCTACGGCATCGTCGACGAGGACGAGCTGGTCGTCCTGGCGGGCGACCCGATGTTCGCCGGGTACGACACGACGGGGGAGCGCGTGCCGCTGTCTGACGCGGCGCTGCTGGCGCCGGTCATCCCTCGCTCGAAGGTCGTGGCGGTCGGCCGCAACTACCGCGAGCACGCCGCCGAGTTCGGCAACGAGGCACCGGCCGAGCCGCTGCTCTTCTTCAAGCCCAACACCTCGGTCATCGGCCCCGGCGACACGATCGTGCGCCCGACGCAGTCCGAGCAGACCGACTTCGAGGGCGAGCTCGCCGTCGTCATCGGCCGGATCGCCAAGAACGTTCCGGCCGAGCGGGCCCTCGACTACGTGTTCGGCTACACGATCGCCAACGACGTGTCGGCGCGCGACCTGCAGCGCAAGGACGGACAGTGGTCGCGCGCGAAGGGCTTCGACACCTTCTGCCCATTGGGGCCCGCCATCGAGACCGAGTTCGAGGTCGAGGGGAAGGTCCTCACCACGCGCGTGAACGGCGAGGTGAAGCAGCAGGCGCCGCTCACCGACATGGTGCACAGCGTCGCCGACATCATCGCCTACGCGTCCGCTGCGTTCACGCTGCTTCCGGGTGACGTCCTCCTCACCGGCACGCCGGCGGGCGTGGGTCCGTTCGTCGCCGGCGACACCGTCGAGGTGGAGATCACCGGCCTCGGCACGCTGCGGAACCCGGCAAGGGATGCCTGACACCCTGGCCGCGCCGCTGACCGCCACCGGTGTCGCACGCATCCAGCGGCGGACCGTCGCGACTCTCGCGGCCGGCCAGGTGCTCGGAAGCGTCGCGTTCGGTGCCACCGTGTCGCTCGGTGCGCTGCTCGCGGCCGACATCTCCGGGCAGGACTCCCTCTCGGGGTTCGCGACCGCCACGGTGACGCTCGGCGCGGCCATCGCCGCGATCCCCCTCGCCCGCCTGGCCGCGCGTCGGGGACGACGGTTCTCGCTCAGCCTCGGCAACCTCCTCGCGTTCACCGGCATCGTGATCGTGGTGACCGCGGCGGCGATCCGCTCCTTCCCGCTGCTGCTCGTCGGGGTGCTCATGATCGGCGCGGGCAATGCCGGCAACCTGCAGTCGCGCTTCGCGGCCACCGATCTGGCCACGACGGAGCGTCGCGGCCGGGACCTCTCGATCGTCGTCTGGGCGACGACCGTCGGCGGCGTCGTCGGCCCGCTGCTGCTGCCCGTCGGCGAGGTGGTCGGACGCTCGCTCGGCATGCCGCATTACACGGGCTCGTACCTCTTCTCGTGCGCCGCGCAGCTCGGCGCCGTCGTGCTCTATCTCGTGGCGCTGCATCCCGACCCGCTTCGCATCGCGCAGCAGCTGGCCAGGACGGGCGAGGCGCGCGCCGAGCACATCATCGAGGTCGACCGGCCCGTGGCTGCGCGCTACGCGATCTTCGCCGTGGCCGGCTCGCACGTCGTCATGGCGTCGGTCATGGCCATGACGCCGGTGCACCTCGCGCATATGGCGTCCGCGGATACCGTCACAGCCGTCGTCGGGGTCACGATCGCGATCCACGTCTTCGGCATGTACGGACTGTCGCCGGTCTTCGGCATCCTTGCCGACCGCTGGGGCCGGCTGCGCGTCATCCTGCTCGGTCAGGGCCTGCTGATCGCGGCGCTCGTGACCGCGGCACTGCTCTCGGATGCCGAAGGCGGGGTCATGCTCGCGCTCGTGCTCCTCGGCCTCGGCTGGAGCGCGGCGACCGTGTCCGGCGCCGCACTGCTCACCGAGGCCACCGTGACCTCTCAGCGACCGCGGCGGCAGGGGCGCAGCGATTCGATCATGGCGCTCTCGGCCGCGATCGGCGCGGCCGCGGCCGGCGCGATCCTCGGCTGGATCGGCTACGGCGGACTGGCGCTGTGCGCGCTCGTCATCGTGGCGGCGGTCATCGCGCTCTCGCCCCTCGGGCGACGCTGAGTCAGAACCCGAGCACGGCGGACGCGAGGGCGACGTCGCTCGCGTCGTTGAAGACGTGGAACGCGACCCGCGCGCGCCCCGCACGTCCGGAGGCGGTGATCCCCGCCGCGGTGAGGCGGGCGAGGTCGCAGCCGGTCGGATCCGCCCACGTCACGATCGCGGAAGGACGTTCGGGCTGGGGGATGCCGCACCGCTCGCGGAAGGACGCCGCGAGCCCGGTGGTGTAGCCGTAGAGCTCGTTCCGGTCCGCGTCGGCGAAGAGAGCGAGCGACGGCTCGGCCCCGACGAACGCCTGCCATGCGGGGGAGACGTCGAAGCGGCGAGCGGATGCGGCGAGCTCGACCTCGTGGCCGTAGCACGACGACCACGGGTCATCGCCCGCATACCAGCCGGCGAACACCGGCCGTGCGAGGCGCTGGAGGCGGTCGGACAGCGTGAGGAATGCGACGCCGCGCGGTGCGCACAGCCACTTGTAGGCGTGACACACGACGGCATCGAAGTCGGATGCGTCGACCGGCATCCACCCGACCGCCTGCGTCGCGTCGCACAGGGTGAGCGCGCCGGTCGCGGCGGCCGCCTGCGCGATGGCGTCGAGGTGGGCGACTTCGCCCGTCGCCGACTGGACGGCGGAGAACGCGATCATGGTCGTGTCGGGGGAGACCGCGTCGGCGAGCTCGTTCAGGGGAGCGGTGCGGACGGTGATTCCGCGACCCGCGTGGACGAACGGCAGGACGATCGACGAGAAGTCCCCCTCCGCGCACAGGACCGCGGCTCCATCGGGGAGGGCGGTCGCGACGAGAGCGGCGAGGACGGATGTCTGGGATCCGATCGCGACGCGATCGGGATGGGTCGAGACGAGCCGGGCGAAGTGCGCACGACTGCGCTCGGCCGCGGCGGAGTAGGCCATCGGATCGGGGCGGCCGGATGCGGCGGCCAGCACATCCGCGATGACGGCGTCACGCGATGCCTGGGGCGGGAGCCCGGTCGTGCACGCCGACAGATACCCGGCGCCGCCGACGAACGCGTGGCCGATGTCCGGCATGCGCGTTCGGTGGAGGGTGGGCGTGGTCACCATTCCAGGGTGCCCGCGGGCGAGTGATTCGTCTACGGCATGATGATCATGTCTTCCATAACTAGCGATTATGATCACTATATGGCCGATCTCGATGACCTGGACTTCGATGTCCAGACGCTGCGCGTCGTCAAGGCGATCGCGGATGAAGGGTCGCTCACCGCCGCGGCGGAGGCGCTCGGATACAGCCAGCCTGCGCTCAGTCAGCAGATGCGCCGGCTCGAACAGCGGCTCGGCGTGCCGATCGTCGAGCGGGCGGGACGGCGCGTGCGTCTCACAGAAGCCGGGCGCGTGCTGGCCCGGCACGCTCCCGCCGTCACGACGGCGCTGGATGCGGCGGCCGGTGAGCTCGCCGAGCTGCGCGGGCTGCGGTCCGGCCGTGTGCGTCTGGCCGGCTTCCCGTCCGCATCGCCCACGCTCGTGCCACGGCTGCTCGCCGACCTCGCCGAGAACCACCCCGGAATCACGGTGACCTACCTGGAGGCCGAGCCGCCCGAGGCTGTGGAGGCGGTCCGCGACGACCGCGTCGACATCGCCCTCACCTTCAGCTATCCGGGTGACCGCGACGACCCGCACCGTCTCAGCGCGCGCGGGCTGGCCGTGCAGACGATCGGCCGTGACGAGCTGCTCGCCGTACTGCCGGTCGGCCACCCTGCGGCGGCCGCCGCATCCATCGATCTCGCATCGCTCGCGAGCGAGGACTGGATCGCGGGATGCCCGCGCTGCCGCGGCCACCTCCTCGAGGTGTGCGACCGCGCCGGGTTCGAACCGCGGATCACGTTCGAGACCGACAACGTCGCCGCCGTCGAGGGTCTCGTCGCGCAGGGGATCGGTGTCGCGACGCTGCCGCGGCTGGCCGTCGCATCCTTCCCGCCCATGCCGGGGATCGTGACGCGGGCGCTCCCGCCGGGCGATGAGCGGACGCTGCATGTGGTGACCGCGCAGGGCGCGGATCGCGTGCCGTCCGTGCGCACGACCCTCGCGGCGCTCCTGCGCGCTCTGGAGGCCGCGTCGGCCGGCATGACACCCGCGGGCTGACGGGCCCCGCCGAATAGACTGGACAGGATGGCTTCTGCACCCGATTCCCGTACCACGACCGCGAGCGGCGCCGATGTGCGCGTGCGGTTCTGCCCGTCGCCCACCGGTCTGCCGCACGTCGGCATGGTCCGCACGGCCTTGTTCAACTGGGCGTACGCCCGGCACACCGGCGGCAAGATGGTCTTCCGCGTGGAGGACACGGATGCCGCGCGCGACAGCGAGGAGAGCTACCGGCAGCTCGTCGACGCGCTGACCTGGCTCGAGATCGACTGGGACGAGGGCGTCGAGAAGGGTGGCCCGCACGGTCCGTACCGCCAGTCGCAGCGGCACGACATCTACCGCGAGGTGCTCGACAAGCTCATCGCATCCGGTGCCGTGTACGAGTCGTACTCGACCGCCGAGGAGATCGACGCGCGCAACGAGGCCAACGGGCGCGCCAAGCAGCTCGGCTACGACAATTTCGATCGCCACCTGACCGACGAGCAGAAGGCCGCGTTCCGCGCCGAGGGCCGCGAGCCCGCGTGGCGCCTGCGCGTGCCGGAGGACGACCTCACCTACGTCGACCTGATCCGCGGCGAGGTGACGTTCCCCGCCGGGTCGTTCCCGGACTTCGTGCTCGTGCGCGCCGGGGGAGTGCCGCTGTATCCGTTCACGAACCCCGTCGACGATGCGCTCATGGGCATCACGCACGTGATCCGCGGGGAGGACCTCATGCCCTCCACCGCGCGCCAGCTCGCCCTGTACGGCGCGCTGGTGGATGCCGGTGTCACGACGTTCATCCCGCGCTTCGCGCACATGCCGCTCGTCCTCGGCGAGACGGGCACCAAGAAGCTGTCGAAGCGCGATCCCAAGGCGGACCTGTTCCTGCTGCGCGAAAGCGGGTTCATCCACGAGGGCCTGCTCAACTATCTCTCGCTGCTCGGCTGGTCGCTCGCACCCGACCGCGACGTCTTCTCGCGCGACGAGCTCGTCGCGGCGTTCGACATCGTCAATGTGAACCCGAACCCGGCGCGCTTCGACCAGAAGAAGGCCGAGTCGATCAACGGCGACCACATCCGGATCCTCTCCGAGAAGGACTTCGCGGAGCGCATGCTGCCGTACCTCGTCGATGCCGACGTCTTCGGCCCGGGCAAGGCGGAGCCGACCCACGAGCAGCTCGTTCTGGCGTTCCGCGCAGCGCCGCTCGTCCAGGAGCGCGTGCAGCTGCTCGGCGAGCTCCCGGGCCTCCTCGGCTTCCTCTTCACGGACGACGTCGCGTACGAGGCGGATGCTCTCGGCTCCCTGCCCGCGAACGCGGGCGAGGTGCTCGTTGCCTCCGTCGGCGCGCTCGAGCTCGTGGCGGACGCGGACTTCACAGCGGCGGGAATTCAGGAGGCGCTCGTCGGCGCGCTCGTGAACCCCGTCGAAGAGGGCGGTCTCGGACTCAAGCCCCGCGTGGCGTACGGCCCGCTGCGCGTCGCGATGAGCGGTCGTCGCGTGTCGCCGCCGCTCTTCGAGTCGATGGAGCTGCTCGGCAAGGCCGAGACGGTGCGCCGCCTCGGCGCCCTCGTGCGGAGCCTGGGCTGACGCGCCCGAGCGGCGCGTTCGGTTTGGCCGTGTGCCGGGGATCGGGTAAGCTCGATCCTCGGCACGACTTCGGTTGAAAGCCATTGGGGTATGGTGTAATTGGCAACACGGCTGATTCTGGTTCAGTTGTTCTTGGTTCGAGTCCAGGTACCCCAGCAAGACGAAAACCCCCGGTAGATCGGGGGTTTTGTCATTCACGCCCTGATCTGGATGCCGCGTTGTGCAATCTCCCCACTCGATCAGCAGCGGGGGCCCCTAGAGGATGTGATTCACCTCGTGAGGCCGGCCGCCAGGCGCGCGACTGCGATCGCGGGCGACCCGCGCCGGAATCCGTGTCAGCTGGCGAGCTGCGCGCGAAGCTCGTCGAAGCCGATGAGTTCGATCGGACCACCGAGCAATGCTTCATGCTGCGGCCTGACCTGCTCCCACCGGGCGCGGGTCAGGAGAAAGCGCGTCTGCCGGGCCGCGACGCCGTCTCGAGTGACAAGCTGTGTACCGTTCTCGACGTATCCGATCCGGCGGGACACCGCCGCCGAGGCCGGGTTATCCGTGAACGCCGCAGAGGTCAGCTCGACAGCCGCCAGCCCGTCGAAGAAGGCCCACGCGATCGCGGCGCGCATGCGAGTGCCGATGCCTCTGCCCTGAAACTCGCGGCCGAGCCAAGAGCCCGTCTCAACAGAGCGGCAGGCACTCCAGTCCGCGCCCGACGCGCCCTGGATGCCCACCGGTACCCCCTCGACGAGCACGCCCAACTCGAGCGTGAACTTCCCGGTCGGCGAGACTTGTGGTCGCGCCGCCCACTGGAACGCCAACACGCTTCGAGCGACGTCCGCAGGCGTTCCCCGGGTCCAGGGCACGTTGAAGGGCATCTTGTCCGGGTCGTGAACGCCGCGTCCTGCGAGTTCGGCGAGGCCGGTGAGAAGGTCGTCGTCGATCCACCGCAATTCGAGATCGCCCGCTCGGACACTCAGCCCGCTGGCCGGCCACAGGGACGCCAACCGGTCCGTATCCATCCCGCATCTTTAGCACACTCCGCGCATCGGCATGAAAGCCGACACCATGGAACGGCGCCCCGATCGATGCGCTGCAAGGAGCACCGCCTACTGCGCGGCCCAGCGTTCGAACTCGTCCTGGACCCGATCGAAGAAGGCGGTCTTTCCGTGGGTGTAGTCGTCGTAGTCGGCCCTCCCGGCGTTCTGCGCGCTGAGGTGACGCTTGACCGCTTCGTACTCCTGCCGCTCGGTGGGATGGGCTCTGAGCCAATCCCGGAACCACACGGTGTAGCTCGCCCACGGCGAATCGGCTCGTCGGATGTGCAGAATCACCGTTGGATCCTCATTGACGAAGAGCGACTTGGACCAGACCTCGTCCGCGACTATTGCCGAGCCGCGTGGGAGGTCCCGGTAGACGCCAGGTGAGTCCGGCCGCGAACCCGTCGCGCGGCGATAGCCGAGCGGCCCCAGACGCTGGATGAGATCGTCATCCACGGGGAGCGGGCGAAGGCTCACCTGCAGATCGATGATCGGTTTGGCGGCGAGACCGGGGACGGAGGTCGACCCGATGTGATCGAACCGTGCCTGTGACATACCGGGGAGGTCGTGGAGTCCTTCGCGGATCGCGGCGAGCGCCCGCTCCGCTTGCGGCGGCCAGCGCGGGTCGTACTCGGCCAACGCTGCAGGATTGTCTGACGCCGGCATGGGCTCCAGGCTAACTCGCCAATTCACGCTTCGACCGCCCTCACGACCGTCGGCTGACCCCCGATGGTCGGTTCCAGGCCAATCCGCCGCCGGCACGCCGACAAGGACTGTGGAGCCGCGCCCCCGGGGGACCGATCGACTGCTCGCGAGATGGCCCCTCAAAGACGCGCGGTTCGGCAGGACCCGGGTGGAGAGCCGGTCACCGCGACGGCACCACTGGGTGGCGGCTTCCCTCGGACCAGAACGGGCGGGCGGCCGGCATTGCGATGTCCGGAATCCGCCGGAGATCGACCTCGTCTCCCGGGAGCATGGGCAGAGCAATCAGTCGGCTACCGCGGAGCACGTCGTGAAGAACATGGTCTTGGTCCAGTACGTCCTCCTCGCGCTCACCTGGGGGTCGAGCTTCTTCTTCGTGAGCGTCGGGCTGCAGGGCCTCTCGCCCGCCCAGATCGTCCTCGCGCGCGTGGTGAGCGGGGCCATGGCGCTCGTGGTCGTGAGCCTGATCACCCGTCAGTCGTTGCCGAAAGACCGAGTCATCTGGCTGCACATGCTCGTTGTCGCACTCCTGCTCTGTGTCGCCCCGTTCCTGTTGTTCGCATGGGCACAGCGTTACGTTCCGTCGAGTGTGGCGAGCATCTTCAACGCGACCACTCCGCTGATGACGATGCTCGTCGCCCTGGTCGCATTGCCGGCCGAGCGCCCGAATCGCGCCCGGGCGGGCGGACTTCTGCTCGGGTTCCTCGGCGTGCTGCTGGTGCTCGAGCCCTGGCAGCAGGGTCTGCGGTGGGGTACGCAGTTGGTCGGTGAGCTCGCGTGTCTCGCGGCGACCACATGCTACGCAGTCGCGTTCGTCTACCTGCGACGGTTCATCTCGCCGCGCAAGCTCGCCGCGATCCCGGTGGCCACCCTCCAAGTCGGGATCGCCGCAGGCGTGATGCTCCTGCTCGCACCATTCACCGCGCTGCAACCAGTGGCGATCTCACCAGGGATCGTGTTCGCGATGCTCGCTCTGGGTGTCCTCGGCACGGGGCTCGCGTACGTCTGGAACACCAACATCATCGCCGCGTGGGGGGCCACATCGGCCTCGACGGTGACGTACCTGACGCCGGTCGTAGGGATCGCGCTGGGCACGGTCGTGCTCGGAGAGCACCTCGGCTGGAATCAGCCGGTCGGCGCGGCGATCGTGCTCCTCGGTATTCTCGTCAGCTCCCGAACCCTGAAGCCTCGGGAGTCGCACGACGGACCATCGACGCGGAAGGCGCTGAAGATCCGCGAACGCACAGCGCGCGCCAGGACTGCGTCGCCGGGTCACGTGCAGCGAAGCTGACGCCGGGAGGCCTCGCGCGCAGCCTGCTGCACCCGTGACTGCCAGCCCGGCGGGACGTTCTCGGGGAGCGCGTCGATCGCGAACCAACGCACATCCTCGCTCTCTTCGCTCACCCTGAGATGGGCGTCCGGGGATACCACGGCGGCGTAGACGACGTCCCAGTGCGCGGCGCACGAGAACCCCGCGTGCAGATCGTGGCGGTCCAGATCGAGGATCGCGGGGGAGAGCAACGTGAGATCGGCGATTCCGGACTCTTCCCGAGCCTCTCGCCGCGCGGCATCGGCCACCGACGCATCCTCCGGCTCGATGTGACCGCCGAACTGCAACCAGAACTGGCCCTTGCGATGGAAGCAGAGCAGAACCCGGTCGAACTCGGGCGAGAACACGAAGCAGGATGCCGTCAGATGCTCTGGCCCTCCCTCGCGCCGCAGAGCCGCGTCCCCTGTGGAGCGGACCCAGCGGATGTACGAGTCCCGCAGATCGGTTGCCGGCAGTTCTTCGAGGCTGGCGAGCAGGTCCTGAACGGGCATCCCAAGATCGTGTCTGGCTCGAGCACGTTGACGCAAGCGGACATCAGCAGGAGCAGCCATCGCCGACTGATCCTCGACTTCGTCCATCCGCCAGACTAAGTTGGCGTTCGGCCGTCAGATCGGAGCAGCGTGGAGACATCGTTCGGGATAGTCGGCGTGCTTGTCGTCGGCGGGTTCTACGTCGGGATGATTGCGCTCGGTGTGTGGATCATTTACGGGGTGATCAGGGGTGCGGTCCGCACGGCGCTCGATGACCACTTCCGGAAAGTGCAGTGGTACGAGAAGACCGGTCTCTGGTACAGCGGTCGCCCACCCAAGGGGCTGCCGGGTGCGACGCAGTTGAGTCGTGCGGAACGGAGGAACCTCCCGACGCAGCAACAGGCGGAGAAGGGTGCGTAACGGATGCGTTGGCCAGGGCCGCCGCCGCGCTTTCTGTGACCGTTCGGCGAGTCCGGATGCCGCACGTAGCTGGGACGATCCTGGCCGGTACCGCGGCGGACGCCTCCTCGACGCCGGTGACGGCGCGCCGGGAGACATCAAAGCCGGGTGAGCACGACGGGTCACGGAAGACTGAGGCCGCCGCATGAAACCCCCCGCTGGCATCACCGTCGCGCAGGCGGTGATCTCCCGCGCGTCGCCCGACGAGATGGTCTCTGCCGGCAGGGTGCTGCCGCGGATGGGCGCGTCAGCCCGAGCCCATGCCCAGGAGGAGAACCATGTCCCGCACCATCCGCACCGCCGTCACCGCGGTCGCCGTCGCTCTTGCCGTCACGTTCTCGGTGTGCGGGTGTTCCACCCTGACCCACGTGCTGCAGCAGAAGGCCACGTCCGCGGCCGCCCACGCGCTCGGCATGACCTCGACGCCCGCCGACGGTGCCGTCGCCGCGACGGTACCGTCGGCGACCCCCGGCCTGCGCGCCGTCTCCTCACCCGGGACGGTGGTCGACGACGAGTCGCTGCACCCCGGGCAGTGCCACGTCCGCGAGGTGAACCAGACGGCAGGTCTTGTGCTTCCCGACGCCTCGTGCACGCCGGGTGCCATCGACCCGGCGGTCACCCAGGCAGACGTCCAGCAGACCATCTGCAAGACCGGCTACACGGGCGGCGTCCGCCCGTCCGCGTCACTGACGGACAAGTACAAGCAGCAGGCTCTCGCCGAATATGGTCTGCCCTCCGAGCACTCCACCGAGTACGACCACCTGGTCAGCCTGCAGCTCGGCGGCACGAACACGGTGAGCAACCTGTGGCCCGAGCCGAACCGCGCCGGCGCCCCGGGCACCACGAACCCGAAGGACGCCGTGGAGAACACGCTGCACCGCGCCGTGTGCTCCGGCCGGGTCACCCTCGCCCAGGCGCAACAGGCGATCGCCGCCGACTGGACGACGGCCGACGCGACACTGAACCTGAAGTAGCCGCGGGCCCACCCGAACCTGCGCGCATCTCGCTCGCGTCCGGCGACGGTGGCCGCCGCCCGGCTTCCCGTAGTGTGGAGGCGATGGGAAGTCCGCGTGCCGAAGCTGCGTATCTGCGGGCCCTCGCAGCGTTTCGCACCCCCACCCTCGATCTCCTCCACGGTCGTTACGCGCCGTTCGTCGTCGCTGTCCTGTCGATCGTGTTCACCGTGGACCGGCCGACCGTGGCGGTCTCGGATGCGCACGCCGAGGTGGCGGAGATCCTCGACGAGCTGCGGGCCAGCGGCTACGACGAAGAGGAGCGCGGCCTGCCGGCGGGTACGGCGCGTGAGATCTGCCGCTACTGGGTGCGCGTGGGGTGGCTCGTGCCGCAGATCGACGGCGACACCGAGGTCTATCGGCTGAGCGCCCACGCCGTCGGTGCGCTCGAGATCACCGGCCGCACGGGCGGCGGCCGCACGCGGGTGTCGAACTCGCGCGTGCGTACGCTGCTGGAGGCGGTGGAGCGGCTCGCCGCCGACGCCGAGGCCGACCCGGCACTGCGACTCGAGCGGCTCATCCAGGAGCGCGATGCGCTCGACGCGGAGATCTCCCGGCTGGCGCGGGGCGAAGCGGAGCCCATCGACGATGAGCAGCTTCTGGAGGAGGCCGAGAACGTCCTTCACCTGGCGCGGGAGCTGCCCGCGGACTTCAGCCGGGTCGCCGAGTCCATCAAGGCCATGCAGCGCGACGTCGTCGCAGACCTGCGTCGGGACGTGCGACCGACGGGTGAGGTGCTGCGCGAGTATCTGGAGCGCGGCCAGCATGTCATGCAGTCAACTCCTGAGGGTCGCGCGTTCGCGGGCGCACTGCGCCTCCTCGGCGATCCGGATCGCATCGACGACCTGACCGAGCAGCTGCACACCGTGCTGGCACAGCCCTTCGCACGCCTCATGGACGCCGAACAGCGTGCCGAGCTCGACGCCATCGGGCGCCGAGTCGAGGTGGGCGTGCAGGAGGTGCTGACCGCCCAGCGACGCGCCTCCCATGTCATCACCGGTCAGGTTCGCACCCACGACCCGGTGCGCGACCGCCACGTCGATGCGCTGCTGCGCGACGTGATGTCAGGACTTCAAGCCTGGACGCGCAGCGGATCGCCGGATGCGCCGGTCGACCCTGTGCGGAGCCTTCCGATCGCGGACATCGGTCATCTTCGCCAGTCCGTCAGTGACATCCGTCCGTCCGATGCGCCCGTGCCGCTGTCGCGCGTCGATGACGCGGAGTTCGTGGATGCCGACACCCGCGCGTGGGGCGGTCCCCGGTACGCCGAGCTCGAGGCGTATGTCGCGACGCTCGGCGACGAGTTCGACCTGGGGGACGCCTTCGCCGGCAGCCCCGACGACACGCGGCGTCCCGTGGATCTTCTCGGTCTACTCGAGATCGCCCACCGCACGGGGATCACCGAGGGCGACACGATCTCGGTCGTCGAGGCGCTGCGCCCCGACGGTTCGAGCCGGCGATTCGCCTTCGGATCAGTGACCGCCCGCAGCGCCAAGGAGGCAGACGATGACTGACACGACAGCAGGACGCGCCGAGCCGTTCATCGATCCCGTGGCTATGGAGGAGGACCCGGACGAGCTGTTCCCGGGCGATCGCGGTGTGCTCGACCCCGAGGTGCGGCGGGCTCTCGCACTCATCGTGCAGCGGCGCTTCGTGCACGCCGACCGCCACCGCGACGTGTGGACCGTGCTGCTGGACAACCAGCAGATCATCGAGTCGCGCCTGAACGACATGTTCGTCCGTGTCGTGATCGATCACGACCGCGGCATCGCATACAAGCAGCAGGTGCGCTCCGACGAGCTCGATGTGCCGATTCTGCTGCGCGACCTCGCGTATTCGCGCCCGGAGACGCTCGTGCTGGTGCACCTGCGCACGGTCTATCAGCGCGAATCGGCTGCGGGGGAGCCCTCCGCCCGCGTCGACATCGAGGACATCGAGCAGACCGTGCTGAGCTACTTCGCGGATGCGGACGGCGACACGGCGCGGCGCCAGAAGGCGATCCGCACCGCCGTGCAGCGACTCGCGAAGGACGGCATCGTCGACGAGGAGACGACCGGTCGGTTCCGCATCTCGCCGCTCGTCGAGATCGTGCTGAGCGCGGAGAAGCTGCGCGAGCTGCGCACCTGGCTGCGGGCGCAGACGGCTCGCGATCGTTCCGCGGCCGTCGACGCGTTCGACCTCGACGCCCAAGACGACGACCTCGACGAGCGGGACGATCTCGCGGAGCTGGAACAGGAGGAGATGGCGCTGTGACCATGCTCGACACGCTGTTCGGACTGATCCCGGCGGCATCCCGCGGCCAGCAGTGGCTCGCCGAGGATCTCCAGCTCGTCAACTGGGGCGGCTATGACGGCGCGCACCGGGTGCGCCTCTCGCCCGCGGCGACCCTGCTGTGCGGCGGCTCCGGGTCGGGCAAGTCGACCTTGATGGATGCGTACATCGCCCTGATGATGCCGCACACCACGCCGTTCAACGGCGCATCCAACGGGGGAGTGACGGGGCGGCCGCGCGGCGACGAGCAGCGCAACATCCTCTCGTACGCGCGCGGCAAGCTCGACGAGTCGCGCACCGAGGACGGCACGAAGATGCGCGTGCTCCGCGGCGACGGGACCGACACATGGACGGCCGTCGCCATGACGTGGCTCGACCACGACGGGTCGCGGTTCACCGCCGTGCGTGCGTGGTACATCCCGGCTGCCGCGCGGGTCCTGGAGGACACCGTTCGTGTCCGCGCGACGGTCCACGGCGCGTTCGACCTCCGCTCCCTCGAAGCGGCCGCCGCGGCGCACCTGACCGACACCTCTCTTCGGGCCGCCGGCCTCGATCCCGTCGGCACCGACCGCGAGTTCTCGGCACGCCTGCACGCGGTGCTCGGCATCGGCGCCGCGGGTGCCGGGGCGAAGGCGATGAGTCTGCTCGCCCGCATCCAGGCAGGCCAGCAGATCACGACCGTCGACGACCTGTACAAGCGTCTCGTGCTCGAAGAGCCCGAGACGATGACCACCGCCGACGCGGTCGTCGCCCACTTCGACGAGCTCGAGAGCACGCGCACCCGCATGCTCACGGCCAGGCAGCAGGTGAGCGCCCTCGAGCCCCTCCGGGACCTCCGGACGAAGATCGCCGCGGCCGCCGAGCGCGTGGAGATCATCGACGCGATCGGCTCCTTCTCCGACCCGACGTCGCTCGCGAGCCTGTGGCGCGCGGAGCGCCGGCTCGACCTGCTGCGCAACGCCGAGGCGGAGTTGCGCGATCGCACCCGCGCCATCGACATCCTGCTGCGCGAGAAGCGTGCGCTGGCGGACGCCGCGGAGACCGAGCGCGACGGGCTCGCCGATGTCCTGCGACTCTCCGGCGGCGACCGATTCGAGACCGCGCAGCGCGAGCTGCGCGGGGCGGAGGCGCGGGTCGACGGCGCATCCCGCAATCGCGCCCGCCTCGACGAGGACCTGCAGCGCATCGGCGTCGAGGTGTCGACGCGCGAGCAGTTCGAGGCGCTCGCCTCGCATGCGCGCGCCGAGCTCGCGGATGCGGACGCCAAGCGCACCGCCCGTGACGCCTACTCTGATGCCGTCTCCGAGCGGAAGGCGGCCGCATCAGAGGTCGCCGAACTGGAGGCGGAGGTGCGCCGCGCGGCCGGCCGGCACGACAGCATCCCACGCCCTCTGCATGAGACGCGAGAGCTCGTCGCACGCGCGGCCGGGCTCGAGCCCGACGAGCTGCCGTTCGTCGCCGAGCTGATCGAGGTGCGCACCGAGTTCGAGCCGTGGCGCGAGGCCTTCAACCTGGCCCTCGGCGGCTTCGCCACGACCCTCATGATCGACACGGCGCACCTGGCGCGGTTCCGCGCCGCGATCGACTCGGTGCGCGTGCCCGTGCGGTTGCGTTACGAGGGCGTCCACACAGGACTCGACGCCTCCGGCGGGAAGGATGCCCGCACCCTCCCCGGCCGCCTCGACTATCGCAGCACCCCCTTCACCGGGTGGCTGCAGGAGCGGCTCGAGGAGCGCTTCGGCTTCGTCTGCGTCGACACCGTCGCCGAGATCTCGCAGCACCGCATGGCCCTCACGATCGCCGGCCAGATCTCACAGGGCAGCCGCGGTGCACACGGCGGCCACGGCCGCGACAACGTCCTGGGATTCTCGAACGATCGCCGCCTGCGCGAGCTCGCGGCCCGGCTGGAGGCAGCTCGGGACCGGTTCACCGCCGCATCGACCGCCGCGCAGACCGCCGAGGAGGCGCTCGACTCCATCGACGGGCGCCTCGCCGTCTACGGCAGGCTCGTCGACATCGCGTGGGAGCAGGTCGACGTCGAGACGGTGAGGTCCGAGCGTGACCGCTGGGCGGCGGTGCTCGACGAGGTCGCCGCCGCCAATCCCGAGATCGCGCGCGTGCAGACGCAGATCGCCGACGCGAAGGCGAAGACGGCACGCCTTCGCGAGGAGATCGGTCGCGCCGAGGGCGATCGCGAACAGCTCGAGACACGCTGGGCCGAGGTCACCGACGAGGTCGACGCGAGCCAGACCACCACCGACCAGGCGATGGATGCGGGGCGCGAGCTCACCGACGAGCAGCGCGCCTTCCTCGACGCCCGCTTCACGCTCCGGGAGGCGGCGGTGTCGGCTGCGGCGGCATCCGTTGTGCTGACCCGCTTCGACGCGGCTCTCGCCACCGCCGCGCACCGCCTCGACGAGGACCGCGCATCCGCCGTCGCATCCCACCAGGAGCAGCGCGAGAACGTGCGCCGCCTCATGAGCGGCTTCCTCGAGCGGTGGCCCAATCCCAACCTGCTCCCGGACCCCGACGAATCGGTGGGCGACTTCGAGCGCATCCTCGAGGCGCTCGAGACGAGCGGCCTCCACGAGCTCGAGGCGGAGTGGCGGGACAGCCTGCTGAAACTCTCCGGCAACGACCTCACGAGCCTCGACTCGACGCTCAGCCGGTCGCTGAGGGAGATCCGCGATCGCATCGAGCCGATCAACGTGATCATGCAGGATCTGCCGTTCTACGACGACGACCACCGCCTGCAGATCACGACGCGTGAGAACCAGTCCGAGGCGCGCAAGCGCTTCCGTCGCGAGTTGCGCGAGGTGCGCGGCCTCATCGAGAACGCGTCGACGGACGACGCCCGCGAGAACGTGTACCGACGCATGGCGCGACTCATCGGCCGGATGCGCCGGTCGGCCCCGGACTTCGGCGACCTCATCGACGTCCGCAATCACGTGCGGGTCAGCGCCGAGCGGGTCGACGCATCCACCAAGGACCACGTCGCGCTCTACGACCACATCGGCGAGAAGTCCGGCGGAGAGTCGCAAGAGCTCATCGCGTTCATCGTGGGCGCGGCCCTCCGCTATCAGCTGGGGGATGCGGGCTCCGAGCGTCCGCGCTACGCGCCGGTGTTCATGGACGAAGCGCTCATCAAGGCGGATGCCCACTTCACGAAGCGCGCGATCGGCGCCTGGCGCGGCCTCGGCTTCCAGTTGGTGATCGGCGCCCCGAATGACAAGTACAGCGCGATCGAACCTCACGTGGATGTCGAGTACGACATCCTCAAGGACACTCTCGGTCGCTCGTGGGCGAAGCCGAAGGTCGCCCTTCCCGAGAACGCGGACTGAGGCGGCGACTGCGACCGGCGTCGCTGGGGACGGTCTTGACCGGGCGGTCAGTCAGATCTACCGTTGAATCGACCCCCGATCGGGAGCCATCACCTTGTGAAGGAGGGAGAGTCGAATGAAGAGATGGATGCGCTGGGAGGACTGGGTGGCCGTGGGCGTCGGACTCCTCGTCGCGGTGTCGACGTTCGTCATGCCACAGGTCGGTGCCTCGATGGCGTGGATGCTGACACTCGGGATCCTGCTGATCGCCTCCGGCCTCGTGAACCTGGCAATGCCGGGTCTCGTCGCGACCGAGTACGTGCAGCTGGCACTCGGTGTCCTGCTGATCATCGCTCCGTGGATCGGCCAGTACGCAAGCGGGGCGACCATGGGGCCTGCCTGGGTCAGCTGGGTCGGCGGAATCATCGCCGTGATCGTTGCGGCGGTCGCGATCAGACCGGCCATGCACGCGCATGACCGCTCACTCCCGCACTGAATCTGTTCGAGAGACTGGGACGACGGCTGAGGCCGGCGTCCCGGTCGCACGTGTGAGGATGCGACGATGACTCGAAGCAGGGAGAGCAGGACGCTCATTCTGGATGCTGCGGAGCGCCTGTTCGCCGAGCGCGGCTTCGACGCCACACCGACGGCGGCGATCGCCGGGTCCGCCGGTGTGCCGAAGGGGCTGCTGTTCTACTACTTCCCCACCAAGACCGACCTCCTGCGGGCGTTGGTCGGGGAGCGGCTCGAGCTCGATCCCATCGATGCGACCGCTCTCATCGCCCGCGGCGACCCGGCGCGTGCCCTCCTGAATGTGTCGCGGGTACTGCGCCGGCTTCAGGACGAGTCGGCGGTGCGACGTGTCATCGTGTGGCGCGAACAGCGCACGCATCCCGAGGTGCACGCGAGTCTGCGCGACTACCGCGGGCAGCTGCTGAGCCTCGTCGAGCATGTCCTGCGGGCGAGCATCCTTCACCCGATCGCGTCACATCGGCTGCGGGCCGCGGCGACCGCATGGGTCGCGATCATCATGACTCCGGCTCTGCACGATCACATCGCCGCGGAGGCCGACGCGGCTCCCGGCCCGTCGGAGACGTCCGCCGGTGGGTCGGATGCCGCCGACCTGCCTGCACTCGCCGACCTGATCTCGGCAGGCCTCCAGGAGGCCGCCTGAGTCGCCGGCGACTCCACCTCGAAGTAGAGGTGGGTGTGCAGCGTGCAGCGCGGGTTGAAGGGCGAGCGACAGGCCGGACAGCGATCTGCTTCGAGATACTCGGCGATGGTGAGAACACGCCCGCAGACACCGCAGAGCACGGCGCGCTCGTCGCGCTCCGTGAGAGGCCACTGCCTGGCGGGATGATCGGCGGTCTCGGCGTGGCAGAGGTGGCACGGGTAGAACTCACGGCAGCAGGCGAACTCGATCGCGACGATGTCGAGCGGCGTCGAGTAGTGGACGCAGCGGGTCTGCTCGTCGACGACCGCTCCGAGCACACGCGGCCGGCGATCGATCATCGGATGCCCCGGGCGGTGAGGGCGTCGCCGAGCTCGAACGCGTGCTGGGACGCGAGGACGAGGAACGGCACGGCGAACGCGCGCAGGCTTCCGCGGGCGCCGCGGGCGCGCTGCGCGTCGCGGACCTCCCGGGCGAGCCGGGCGAGCGTCGGGATCGTGGTCAGGGTCACGGTGAGCACGAGGGCCGCCATCTGCGGGTCGAGCCGCAGACGCGCGAGCGGGCGCAGTCCGCGCTCGACAGCGTCCAGAAGTGCGGTGACCCGGGTCGTCAGCACGAGCAGCGCACTGAGGACGACGGCGGCGGCCACGCGGGCCGTGTTCGCGACCGCGGGTTCGGGGCCGAGGAAGATGAGCTGGCTGACGATCGTGATCGCGAGGACCCAGCGCAGGGCGAGAACCTGGCGCGCGAGTTCGTGCATGCCGAGCATCCCGTCGCGCAGACCGGCGAGCACATACGCGAGGAGTGTCACGGCGGCCGCGACCGCGGCAGCCCACCACGACGAGGGCAGCAAGGAGACGCCGAGCACCAGGGCGAGGACGAGGAGGGTCTTGCGCCCCGCGGGCATGCGATGCGGCGGCCCGTCACCCGGTCGATAGAGGGTCAGCATCGCAGCATCGCCTCGTAATCGGCGACGATCGCCGCGGGTTCGCCAGCGGCGACGAGGCGTCCCCCGGCGAAGAGCACGGCCATGTCGCATCGCCGCGCGAGCTCGAGGTCGTGCGTGACGAGCACCAGTCGATGCCCGGTGTCCTCGAACAGATGATCGGCGACGCGCCGCGCGTTGCGGGCGTCGAGGTAGGCGGTGGGCTCATCGGCGACGACGAGCTCCGGTCTGCGGATGAAGGCGCCGCAGAGGGCGAGCAGCTGCTTCTGTCCGCCGGAGAGGTCGTGAGAGGGGCGGTCGGCGAGTTCGGTGAGACGGAATCGGTCGAGCGCGGCGGCGACGCGCTCCCGCACCTCGGCGGTCGGCAGGCGGTCTGCGCGCAGAGAGAACGCGACATCTTCGGCGACGGTGGGCATCAGGATCTGCGCATCCGGGTTGCTGAACACGAGCGCTGTCCGCCGCTGGAGCTGCTTGGCGTGCGTTGCGGGGTCGAGTCCGAGGATCCGCAACGTGCCGCCGGTGCGACCGACGAGACCGCCGATCAGCCGGGCGAACGTGGACTTGCCCGACCCGTTCTCGCCGATCACGGCGACCGTGCGTGCGTCGATGTCGGCGGACACGTCGCGGAGGACGTCGGCATCCCCGAGACGCACCGACACGGCCTCGAGCCGGATGCTCATCGCACCACCTCCAGGACGGCGGCGATGCCGAGGCCCCCGCCGACGGATGCTGCGGCGACCCCGAGCGTCCCCGAGGGTGCGCCGCCGCGCACGAGCCGACTGAAGAGGCGCACGACGGCGACCGCTCCGCTCGCTCCCCACGGATGCCCCAGGGCGAGCGCGCCACCGTCGGCGCAGACTCTCGGATCGTCTTCGGCGATGCCGAGCCGATCGAGCACGGCGAGACTCTGTGCGGCGAAGGCCTCCACGATCTCGAACGCGGTGATGTCCTCGACTCGCGTGCCGGCGGACGCGAGGGCGGCCCGCACTGCGGGGGCGGCCCCGATGCCGGGCAGTGCGGGGTCGCAGCCGATGATGGCAGAGGCGCGCAGCGCCAGACCGGGTGCCGTGCCCGCGGGGACGACGAGGACGGCCGCGGCGCCGTCGCCGATGCGCGTCGCCGTCCCGGCGGTGAGCGACCCGCCCGGGAAGAGGGGGGTGAGACGGGGGAGCAGCCGCTCGGCGGCGCCGATCGCGTCGTCGTGATCGAGCTCGGCGAACGGCACGAGTTCGTCGTCGAAGCGGCCGGCGGCCCGGGCGGCCCGCGCGCGGGCGTGGCTGCGCGCGGCATGAGCGTCCTGCCGGGATCGCGGGATCTCGTCCTCCGCGGCGAGATCCTCGGCGGCGCGCGTCATGTCGGGGTCGGGGAATCCGTTCGGCGCGAACGGCGCCTTGGCGTAGGCGACGCCACCCATCGAGCGCACGGGAGCCGTGGACGCGCTCTCGACGCCACCGGCGATGCGCATCCGCTCGTCGCCGAGCGTCGCTGCGGCCGCATCGAGGATCGCGGCAAGGCCGCTCCCACACTGACGATCGACCGTGCCGCCCGGAACGAGGATGCCGAGGCCGGAGGCGAGAGCCGCCACGCGACCCGGATTGCCGCCCGGTCCCATGCAATTGCCGAGAACGACGTCGGCGACCGTGACCGGCGCACCCAGGATCGCCTCCGCATCCGCGAGGGCCTCCCGGATGACGGGAGCGGCCAGCGCGGCGAGGTCCAGCTCGGCGAGAGCGCGGCCGCGGGTGCCGATCGGCGTGCGCCGCGCGGCGATGACGACGGGAGCCCGGTCAGACGGCAAGTCGATCCACCTCCCCGGCCAGCGCTCGACGGATCGCCTCGGCCCGGGCGGGTTTGCCCGAGGCGGTGCGGGGGAGTTCGCCCTGGTACCACCGCCGGGGGCGGTGCGCGGGGGCGAGGCGAGTCGAGCTGGCCGCGCGGAGGTTCTCCATCTGGGCGGATGCGCCTGAGGCATCCAGTTCGACGAAGGCTGCGACCAGGGCGCCGACGCGATCCTGCGGCAGACCGAACACGATGGCGTCGCGGACACCCGGAACCGATCGCAGCACCGCCTCGACCTCCTCGGGCACGATCGTCGCGGACGCGCTGAGGATGGCGTCGTCCGCTCGACCGAGCAGGCGCAGCCGGCCGTCGATCACCTCCGCGCGATCGCCGACCGTGGCCCAGTCGCCGTCACGCCGCAGCGGGCCGCCGTGGCCGAGGTAGCCGAGGGCGACGAACGGGGAGCGCACCCACAGCTCGCCTCCGCGGATGCGCAGTTCGACCCCGGGGAATGCACGAAGGCCGTCTCCCTCGTCGATCGCGACGAACGAGAGCTCCGCGGCACCGTAGTAGGCGATGAGCCGGATACCGGCCGCATGCGCCTGCGCGCGCACGGTGTCATCGACGTGAGAGCCGCCGACCAGGGCGACCCGCAGCAGCGGGGGCGGCCCGGCGTCGAGGACGGCGCGCAGAGCCTGTGGCGTCCCGTGGAAGAGGGTCGCGGCGTTCCGGTCCTCGGCGCTGAGCAGCGGGCGCGGTCCGCCCTCGAGCGCGTGGGCGAGTGAGAACAGAGTCATGGATGCGGCGGCCGGCGCCGGGAGCAGCACCGTGTCGTCGGGGCTCGCATCCATCGCCTCGCCGACCGCGGCGAACGACGCCGACCACGACGCGGCGGTGCGCAGCACGATCCGGGGCGACCCGCTGCTGCCCGATGTCAACGTGGCCCAGGCGGCCTCCACCGGCGGCTCGGCGTCGGCGGCGAGGGATCGCACGGCGTCCCACTGCGCATGCGGCCAGCGCTCGTCACCGACCAGAGGGACGTCTCCCGCTGCACGCATCGCCCGGAGGCGTTCGAGGATCCCCTCGGTGCCGCCGCGGACCGGGACGATCACGGCACGCGCGCCGGCTCCGCGGGCGCGGATGCGGCGACCTTCGCCGGCCACGTCCGGCGGAATGCCCGGGGGTACGCGCGCACGAGAGTCATGACGACCGCGGTCGCGATCACGGCCTTGACCAGATCACCCGGGATGTACACGAGGCTCATCAGCGCGGTCTCGGCCAGGGGCAGGCGTGTGACGAGGCTCTGCACCGGGATGCCGAGCGCGTAGACGACGAGGATCCCACCCGTGACCGCGCCCGCGAAGGTGCGCCACGTCACGGGCTTACGACCGCCGGCGTGCACGATGAGGCCGACCACGAGGGCGCCGACGATCCATCCGACCAGATACCCGGCGGAGGGTCCGAAGAACACCCCGATCCCGCCTCGTCCGCCGGCCAGCAGCGGCAGTCCGACGGCGACGAGTGCGAGGAACACCGTCATCGACAGGGCGCCGAGCCAGGGCCCGAGGATCGCGCCGGCCAGCATGACGCCCAGCGTCTGCGCGGTGATCGGCACCGCGCCGAACACCGTGAAGCCTCCCGGGAGACCGAGGACCGCGACGATCGCGGCGAACACGGCCACGCGAGCCAAGTCCGTCGCATCCATCCGTCGCGAACGGGGCTGATCGGTCATCTGCGTCTCCTTCATGGTCGGTCGACGGCATCGACCTGAACACCGTTCACCTGAACGGCGTTCACTATAGTTGGAGGATGGCCGGGATGGAAAGCGGACGCCGTCACACGCGAGACGATGTGGCCCGCGCAGCGCTGCGGATCCTCGACGACGACGGGCTGCCCGAGCTCACGATGCGCCGACTCGCGGGCGCCCTCGACCTGCAGCCCAGCGCGCTCTACTGGCACTTCCCGAACAAGCAGAGCCTGCTCGCCGAGCTCGCCGACCGCATCGTCGCCCAGGCTGCCTCACGCAGCGAGCGGACCGATAAGTCGCACACCCGGGGTGAGGCAGCCGCGCTCCGCGACGCGCTGCTCGCGTACCGCGACGGTGCGGAGGTCGTCTCCAGCACCCTCGCGCTCGGCCTGGGCAGCACCACCGCCCGCGACCGGCTCACGGCGGCCATCATCGCGGACGGGTACGCGGCCGACCTCGCCGCGCGTGCCGCGGCCGCCCTCCTGCACTTCGTGATCGGGCACGTGTCGCACGAACAGCAGCGGATGCAGTACGACAGCCTCGGCGTGGTCGTGCCCGCCGCCGGCCTCTCACCGGAGAGCGATCGCGACAGCGCGGAGGAGTTCACCTTCGGCGTCGCCCTGTTCATCGGAGGACTCGCGGGCCTCCGTCGGAGCCCCACGGACCTCCACAGCGCGAACGCGTCGCCGATCACAGACTGAGCACGGGCGCGGGCCGAGCACGCGCTGCCGGACTGACAGGGTCGCTTGCGGCGTGCTGTCGCGTTCGCTACCGTGCTCCTATCGGATGCGTCATTCCGCATGGTCGCGGGAGCCGGGGGCATGAGCCTCTTGGCTTGGGGTTCGAATCCCGGCGTGTCTTCGGTTGCGACGAACCGCCTCGCCGGGCTTGATGCCCCCGCGAGGCGTTCGCATTTCTCGACTCTGTTCGTCATCGACCTTTCGGAGTGGCCCCGCGCGCGAGTACGGTGCTCTCGTTGACTTGTCTCGGCGGGGGATGCAGGCGCGCCGGGGACCTGGCGCGGGGGGTGCGCAGTGGCGGTCGTACAGTCGTTGTTCTCCGAGCGTTCGGCGGTGCCCGAGTGTCGCATCGAACTGCTTCATCACTTCCGGCTGCAGCTGCCGATGGGCAGCGTCGAGACGGGAAGGCCTGCCCGACGCCTCATCGCCTACCTCGCCGTCGAGAACCGAAGCCACACGCGCGATCACGTCGCCGGCTGTCTGTGGCCGGATTCCACGCAGGCCCGCGCGACGGGGAGCCTTCGCCGGGTCCTCTGCCTTCTTCAGGCGGAGGCGCCGGATCTCATCATGCGCGACGGGCACACGCTCGCGCTCGCACCGGACGTCGACGTGGACCTGTGGCGCCAGCGCGTGCTCGTCGAGCGGGTCGTGGCCGGCGAGTGCACCTTCGCCGATCGCGAGCAGCTCGCGCTGCTTCGCGGCGACCTTCTTCCCGACTGGGATGACGCGTGGCTCACGCCCGTCCGCGACGAGCTCCGTCAGCTTCGCCTGCTCTGCCTCGAGGCGTTGGCGGTGGCCCAGCTCGACGAGGAGAAGCCGCACAGCGCCCTCGCCATCGCGTTGTATGCGACCCGAGACGAGCCCCTGCGGGAGAGCGCGCATCGACTGGTCGTCCAAGCGCACATCGCCCTGGGCAATCACGCCGCGGCCGCCCAGCATTACGCCGACTACAGCAGCCTCCTGTGGCGTGAGCTGCGGCTTCGTCCGGGCCTGCGGATGGAAGCACTCGTGCGCCCGCTGCTGAGCACGCGGGACATCGCCAACTGATCGACGTCTGCGACGGCGACCCGGCGATGGCGACCCGGCGATGGCGACCCGGCGACGGTGAACGCGTGAGATCCTCGCGATCACGTACCGCGAACGGTCCGCGAACGCCCTGATGCACGCGCGGACACACGACGCGAACGGTCTCGCCACGGTCTGGTCGCGCACCGTACGGAAGGCTGGGTCGCCTCAGGCCACTCCCGTCGATGGAGGCGTTCCATGCCGGTTCAGACCACGTACCCCGGGGTGTACATCGTCGAGCAGATGTCCAGCTCGCACGTCATCTCCGGGGTGTCCACCTCCGTCACCGCCTTCGTGGGCGCAACCCGGAAAGGGCCGTCGGACACACCGACGGCGATCGGCAGCTACGCCGACTTCGTGCGGACGTTCGGCGATCCCGTCGATGCCACCGATCATCCGATGGGGTACGCGGTGGCGCACTTCTTCGCCAACGGCGGCAGCCAGGCGATCGTCGTCCGGGCGCTCGCGTCGAACGCGGATGCAGCCACAGCGACCTTCGGGCCCAACAACGGCGTCACCGTCACGCTGACGGCGAAGAGCCGGGGAGCGTGGGCGAACGGCACGGGCACCGGCGCATCGCAGTCGGGAGTCTTCGTCGAGGTGACGGCGTCGACGGTGAACCCGGACGACCGGTTCGACCTCGTGCTCACCAGCTACGCACCCGGTGTCGGCTCCGCCTCGGTGCTCGCGAGCGAGACGTTCAAGGAACTCTCGATGTCGCCGCACAGCCCGCAGTACGTGGCGACGGCGCTCGCGGCGAGCTCGCTGGTGTCGGCGACCGTGACCGGCGCCGAGACCACCGATTCGCCCGGCACGTCGGAGAGCCAGAACGACCTCTCCGGCGGCGTCACCGGGCTTGCCGGCCGCACACTGCGGATCGCGGTCGACGGCGGCGCACCGACAGACATCACTCTGTTCCCCGGCGGCGCACCCGGCGACTCCCACAACACGGGTGACCTCGTCACGGCCGTCCAAAATGCGGCGATCGGCGTGACCCCATCGGACGACGGGGGCAGGCTGAAGCTCGAGAGCAACACGCCCGGTCCGGACAGCGCGGTGACGGTCATGCTGTCGGGCGCCAATGACGCCAGCACGCTGCTGACCATGGGCCTCGCCTCGGGCGGTACAGAGATCTCGGGCAGCGCCGCGGATCGTCCCGGTGTCGCTGCGGCCACCGGGCTCGCATCCGGCTCCGACGGCGCGGCGGTCGATGCGAACAGCATCGTCTCCGCGACCCCGGGTGAGGGCATGCTCGCGCTGGACGTTCTGAACTTCCCGCGCTTCAATCTGCTGTGCCTGCCAGGGGTCACGACGGTCGACATCGACGCGGTCAGCACCGCACTCGCCTACTGCAAGGAGCAGAACGCGTTCCTCCTGGTGGACCCCGACCCGAGCGTGACCGATGCGACGGCCCTCACCGCCGCCGGGCACTTCGCGGCGGAGGGTCCGCACGGGGCCCTGTACTGGCCGCGTCTGGTGACGCCTGACTCCACGCCGTCCGGCCTGCCCCCGTGCGGCGCGATCGCCGGTGTCATGGCCCGCACCGACAGCGAGCGCGGCGTGTGGAAGGCTCCCGCCGGCCTCGCGGCGGGCGTCGCGGGGGCGATCGGGGTCACACAGCCGACGAGCGACAAGGTGTCGGGCGACCTCAACCCGTTCGGCATCAACGTGCTGCGCAGCTTCCCCGGTGCCGGACTGGTGGTGTGGGGCGCGCGAACGCTCGCCGGCTCGGACCTCCGGGGCGATCCGTTCAAGTACGTGCCGATCCGCCGCCTCACCGACTACATCGAGTCGAGCCTCTACCTCGGCACCCAGTTCGCGGTCTTCGAGCCGAACGATCCCGTCCTGTGGGGGCAGCTGCGGCTCGCCGTCGGCGGATTCATGCGCGGCCTCTTCCGCCAGGGCGCCTTCCAGCAGTCGGAGTCGCGCGCGGAGTCCGACAGCTTCTTCGTCACGTGCGACAGCAGCGTGAACCCACAGACCGAGATCGATGCCGGCCGCGTGAATGTCGTCGTCGGCTTCGCACCGCTGAAGCCGGCGGAGTTCGTGGTCATCACCATCACCCAGATCATCAACGCGGGAGCCTGACATGGCCGAGTTCACCGTCAACCCGACGCGGTACGACCCCTACAAGACGCACATGTTCCGCGTGAAGTGGGACGGGGTCTATGTGGCGGGGCTGTCGAAGATGAGCCCGCTCACCAGGACGACGGCACCCGTGTCGCACCGGGTGGGCGGCGACCCGTCCCACGACCGTCGCAGCCCCGGTCTCACGACGTACACGTCCGTGACGCTCGAGCGCGGAGTCACGCACGACCCCGCCTTCGAAGCGTGGGCGAACAAGGTCAGCAGCTTGACCTCGCCCGGAATATCGTTGCCGGATTTCCGCAAGGACATCACCGTCGACGTCTTCAACGAGGCCGGCCAGCAGGTGCTGAGCTACCACCTCTACCGCTGCTGGGTCAGCGAGTACACGGCGTTGCCCGCGCTCGACGCTTCGACCGCGGCAACGGCGATCCAGTCGATCAAGCTGGAGACCGAAGGCTGGGAGCGCGACACGTCGGTGGTCGAGCCGAAAGAGCTGAGCGTCTGAGGCCGTGGGCACGAGTCGTGGGCTTCCCGCTCTGAGCGCACGCCCGTCACGCCTGGGGCTGCTCCGCGAGTTCGACGCCGCCGGTTCCGAACTCGAGCAGGCTCTCGCCCTTCTGACCGGATGTGGCGTCGCCGACCCCGTCACGCTTCCCCTGGGGGTGATCGACCGCCTGCTGCTGCAGGCGCATCACGTGATGCTGGGCTACGACCTGGAGCTCGTCCGCGCGTGTCCGGTGTGCGGTGTGCTCAACGCACTGCCGCTCGGCCTGCGCGATGTTCCGCAGTATGCGCCGCGCTCCGCGTGGTGCGGTCCCGGGGCGGGATTGCGCGAGCCGACACCGCAGGATCTGCTCGACCTGCCGGCCGCGACGGCGGCCGCGGGGGCGGTGGTCGCCGTGCGATGCGCGATCGGGCCCGACGGGCGGGCTCGTGATCCCGAGGCTCTGGCGAACGCCGAGCAGTCGCTGAACGGCGTGGTCCGTGGAGCGTGCACCGAGTGCGGCGCGAGCATCGCGGAGTTCGTCGACGTGCAGCACCTCGTCACGTCCGCGGTCGCCGCGGCGATCGCCGAGGCCGACATCGAAGTCCATCTGCTCGCCTCGCGCTACGGCTGGGATCTGCCGACCATCGAGGCGCTGCCCGAGGCACGGCGCAGCCGGCTCGCCACTCTCGTTCGCGGCGGCCGATCATGACCGACGGCGGGTCGGCTTCCGCGGGGGGTGCCGTCGGCGCGCTGCTCGCACGCAGTCGGCGCCCGGCGATCATGCCCGGACGGATGCTGTTCCCCGAGCCTCCCTCCTCCCTCGACACGACGGCTCCGTCGGGCGCCGAGGCGGTCCAGCAAGCGGGGCAGCCGCCGCACATCGCCGCGCGAACCCGCGCACGCGTCCCGGCGGCCGAGGGCCGTGTGCCTGCGTCGCCGAGCAGTGCCGAGGGCGGGACGATTCCCACGGAGCCGGCGAAGCCGCGAGCGGCATCCGATTCCGTCGAGACAGGACCGGTGTGGGCCATGCCGGTCGCTGCACCGCTGGAGACGCCGTCGGCGCCCGCCTCGCCCCGAACGCGGGTCATCGCGCCGGATCTGCCTGCGGACTCCGTCGCCCTCCGTTCGCCGCGATCCGCGCACCTGACGACGGCCCCGACGGCCGTCGTCGAGGATTCGCCGTCGGCGCCCGTGCCTCCGCTGGCGACGCTGACCGAACGCGTCGTCCGCGAGCCCGTCGACGTCCCGATCGTGCGGCGGCAGCCGGAGCGCTCAGAGCCCGACGCCACGGAGACCTCGAGCGAGCTGCCGGCGCCACCGACAGACCACGAATCCGTGAACGTCATCGCGGCGGTGTATCGGGCCCCTGTCGCCGAGCCGATTCCTCCGGTGTCCATCGGCGAGATCCACGTGCATGTCGCTGCCCCCGCCGAAGCGCCCGATCCGCTGGCGCTGCTCGCCCCCTGGGCCCACGGCCTCACGGCCCGCCGGACGGCGACCGCATGAGCGTGTTCCCGACCCCGCCCGCGGTGCTCTCCGGTGTGGACACCGTGCTGCTCGCAATGACGAAGGATGCCGTGCCCACGAGCATCGGCGTCACGAGCGGGCCGCTGGACCGCCCCGCGACCGCCCCGCGGCTCAACTGGTTCCTCTACCGTATCACCCCGGCCCCCGCCTTCCTCAACATGGAGCCGCCGCAGACCGGCTTCACGACCCGCCGGGGAAAGCCGCCGCTGTCGCTGACCCTGCATTACCTTCTGTCCGCGGACCCGGGCGAGATGACCGCGAACGGCAACGAGATCGAGCCCGTCCACGACGCGCTCACCGCCGTCATGGTGGTCATGCACGAGTCGGCGATCCTCGGACCGCAGACGGTCGTCAGTTCGCCCGATCGCACGGTCTCCGACCTCACCGACGCACTCGACGGTCTCGTCGAGCCGCTGCGCATCACCCTCGACCAGGTGCCCCTGGAGACGCTGACCGGACTGTGGGGGAGCGGGCTGAAGTCGCTGCGCCTGTCCGTCGCATACGAGGTCAGCCTCGTGATCGTGCCGTCTCCGGTGCCGTTCGCCCCCGGTCCGCCGGTGCTCGAACCCGTGGTCGCCGTGATCCCGTCGGTCGGCCCGAGGATCAGCGGCATCGTGCCGGCGCGGGGCGATGCACGAAGCCCGGTGTTCATCGCGGTGACCGGCCTGTCCGACCACGTGACGATCGAGATGTCGCGGGCGACGGGCGACCCCGACGACCCGACCGACGGGCGACCGAACCCGGGGACGACCCACAGCACGGGCCCGTGGCGACTCGTTCCGCTTCCGGCGTCAGGCGGTGTGACCGTCACACTGCCGAATGGGCAGCTCGTGCCCGGTCGTCGCGTCATCGGCATCGCCAACGTCGCGAACGGCTTGCCGGCGGGCGCAGCATCCATCGCCTTCACGGTCGCGCCCGCGGTGATCTCCGCGAGCGGGCCGCTGCATCCCACGCAGTCCGTGACCCTCACCGTCGCGCACGTGCTCGATGTCGGAGAGGTGAACTTCCTCGGAATGTCCGTCGGGTACACACGGGTGACTGCGGCGACCGTGAGCGCCGTGGTGCCGGCGGGCGTCGGCGACTATGCCGGTCAGCAGATCCCGGTGAGCCTCACCTCCGGCACCGTCACCGGTGCGCCGACGCAGCTGGCGGTGGCGCCATGACCGCTCTGAGCGTGACCGCCGTGCCGGAGGAGTCGAACCGGACGGCGGAGGAGCGCATCACCACCGACACCATCCTGCTCAGCTATCGGGCCATGCTCCAGGAGGCGCTGGCGGACCTCGCATCCGACGCTCCGATCGCCCGTGCCCGCTCGGCCGTCGCGCGCGAGCGGGTCGGACTCGGCGGCCGCGGCGGCGACCTGCTCTCGAGGCTGTGCGGCACGGCCGCAGAGGAGGCGCTCGTCGCTGCCGCGTGGTGGTCGGCCGCCGACCCGGGACTGGCCGCCGCCTTCGGGCACCTCCACGACGACATCGCCCGGCGCTACCCGAGCCTCGCGGTCATCCGGCTGCTCCTGGGATCGCGGGGGTACGAGATCCCACTGGCGCTCCCGACCGAGACCGGTCTGGTGGCGGCGGGAGTGCTCCGCCCGGTCCGCGACGCCGAGAGCCCCGTGCGATTGACGGCGACGGCGGCGCTCGTCCTCTCCGGACATCGTCCGCAGCCCACGACGGTCGACGGTGTGGCGCCGCGACTGCGGGATGCCGTCGCCCGGACGGTGACGCTCCTCGCGCAGGGCCACCGCGTCTGCCTCCGCACCGAGGATCCCGCGGATGCCGCGACCGTCGCGGCCGCGGCCGCCGCCGCCCTCGGCCGTCACCTCGAGCCGCTGGAACGGGCGGGCGACGCGGCCGAGGAGCGCCCCGTGGCCGAGCTCGAACTGCTCGCTCGCCTCGGCCATGTGCTGCCCGCGAGCGAGGGCGAGCATCCTGCCGCGCAGGTGCGACTGGCCGTGGCGGGTGCTGCGGTCGCACCGGGGTGGCAGACGGTCGATGTGCCCCCGATCGACCACGACAGCGTGCAGCGGGCCTGGCGTCGGGTGCTGTCGCGATCGGGTCTCGACACGTCGGCATCCGAGCAGCTCGCGGCCCGCATGCGGCTGCCCGAGACGACGATCGAGACCCTGCACCGCAGTGCCGAGATCGCCGCGGCGACCGCCCAGCGGCACGTGACCGTGGCCGATCTGCACGAGGTCGTGCGCGCGCATCCGCAGCACCGCATCGAGGGCATGGCGCGCCTGCTGCCGCCGTCGTCGCGTCTCGACGACCTCGTGCTCTCGCCCGAGACGAGGGCGGGACTCGCCGATACGCTCGCGCACGCCCGGCACAGTGCCGCGGTCACCAGTGAGCTGTCTGCGGGAGCGGTCAGGGGGCGCGCGGTCATCGCCCTCTTCCACGGACCGTCCGGCACCGGCAAGACGGCGGCCACCGAGGCGGTCGCCGCCGAGCTCGACCGGGATCTGTGGGCCGTGGACCTCGCCCACGTCGTCAGCAAGTGGCTGGGCGAGACCTCGCGCAACCTCGATCGCGTGCTGACCGAGGCGGCGCGCGGGGGAGCGGTGCTGCTGTTCGACGAGGCGGAGGGGCTGTTCGGAAAGCGGGGCGAGGTCAACGACGCCCGTGACCGCTATGCGAATCTCGAGATCGACCACCTGCTGCAGCGCATCGAGCTGCACGAGGGACTCGTCATCCTGACGAGCAACCGCCCGGCCTCGCTCGACGAGGGGTTCCAGCGGCGCATCCGCGTTTCCGTCCGGTTCGACCTGCCCGATCGCGACGCGAGGCTCGCCATCTGGCAGAGCCTGCTGCCGGACCGTCGCCTCGAACACGGCGTGCGCCTGGAGGATTTCGCCGTCGCCGACCTGTCGGGCGCCTCGATCCGCGCCGCCGCGCTCGCCGCCCTCGTGTTCGCGACGGCCGACGGCACCGCCGTGACGGAGGCCCACCTGTCCCGTGCGGTGCAGCGCGAGATGGGCAAGAACGGCCGCACCTGGAGGCAGCGATGAGCTCGCCGATCAGGATCGACCGTCTCGACATCGCCGTGGAGCGGATGCCGGAGCCGGGCCTGCTGCGTCCCGCCATCGAAGCGGGTCTTGCCGGACGAGCTCTCGGTGTCGGTGCGGAAGCGGCCCTCGCCCGCGCCGTGCGCGATGCGGTGCGCGCCGCGACGAACGCATCGCCCCTCGGCGAGTCGCGGAAGGAGGACCCCTCATGATGCGTGGGATGCTCGTCTCCTTCAGCGACCCGGACATCGGTCTCGTCCCGACGTTCGTTCCGTTCCAGTACAACCCGTCCGAGATCACGCGGACGCTGACCGTCAGCTCGGGTACCGCGGGCGGTCCCGCTCTCCGAGTCGCGAACGCGCCGGTCGAGAAGTACACGATGAAGATCGAGCTCGACGGCATCGACGCCGTCGACAAGCCCATCACCGGTGCGATGGGCGTACAGCCGCTGCTGGCGACGCTCGAGGCGATGCTCGAACCGGCGGGGTCCGCGGGCGTGCTCGGCGCCCTCGTCGGGGCCGTGGCAGGGGCGGTCGGCTCACTGGCCGGCGGCGGTGGGTCATCCTCCGCGCCGATCCCGGCTCCGTCACTGCCGCTGGTCGTGCTCGCCTGGAGTCCTGCGCGGATCGTGCCCGTCCGCATCGACAGCTTCAGCGCGCGCGAGAAGGGCTTCAACTCGTCCCTGCTGCCGGTGCAGGCCGACGTCGACATCTCGGTCACCGTCTTGCGCGCATCCGACCTGCCGTCCGATGTGAAGATGGCCAATTTCCTCGCCAACGCCTACCAGGCGGCGCGCAGCGCGCTGGCCGTCGTCGGAGTGGCCCAAGGGGTGGAGCTGATGCTGTGACCACATCTCGCTATACCGGCCAGGCCACGATCGCCGTGCCGCAGGACGACGGCACGATGCGCGCGCTCGGCGTGCCCCGGATCGCGCCGGAGCTGCCGGAGGCCGTGCGCTACGTCGTCCGCGAGGGCGATCGTCTCGACCTGCTGGCGAACACCACACTGGGCGACAGCACCGGCTGGTGGCGGATCGCCGACACCAACCCGCAGTCCGACGCGCTGGCGACCACCGAGCCCGGCACGACGATCGGTGTGCCCCATGCCTGAGTCGCGTGTCAGCGTCACCGTCGGCGGGCGCCCGCTCGCCGACGGTGATCTCACCCGCGTGCGCAGCGTCGACGTGTCGGAGACGATCGGCAGCCAGACGCAGGTCAGCATCGTCGTCAGCGTCGAGACCGACGCCACCAGCCACTGGACCTCGCCAATCGATCCGCTCGTGCAGCCCTTCGCGCCGTTCGAGGTCAGGATCACGCGCGGCTCCGACGCGCTCGTCGTTCCCGCGCGCGTCACGAGCGCGTCATGGAGTCTCGCCGCCGGGGCCCTGTCGACGCTCACCATCGCCGGACTCGACGTGAGCGCCGACCTCGACCGCGAGGAGAAGGACCACGACTGGGCCGGTGTCAGCGATGCCGACGTCGCGATGCAGCTGCTCGCACCCATCGGGCCTGTCAGAGCAGGCTCGACCCCGACGCCGGACAGCAGCGACAGGCTGACGCGGCACCAGCGCGCGACCGACTGGTCGTACCTGAAGACGCTGGCCGGCCGCAACGACTTCGACGTCTACGTCGACAACGTCGACGGGGTGCAGACAGCGGTGTTCGATCACATCGACCCGACGGCCGACGTCTCGGGGACGCTCGACCTCGGCTACGGCGACCTCGGCGGCACCGCGACCGTCCAGGTGCAGCTCGTCTCGGGCCAGCGCGTCAACTTCACCCACGGCACGGAAGGATCCGGGGACCAGCAGGTCACCGGCAACGACGGCCGGGGCAACGCGATGGGCACGCAGTCCCTCGGCGGAGCGGTCTCGGTGCTCCGGGACCCGACCGACGTGGCGGGCAGCCAGCCGGCGGACGTCGCTGCACGGGTGCTGGCCGAGCGGAGTGCCTTCGGCGCGTCGCTGTCGGTGTCGCTGACAGGACCCGCCATGCCCCTCGTGCGGGCGCGGCGCACGGTGCAGGTGCGCGGGCTCGGCGATCTCGTGTCGGGGAAGTGGCTGGTCAAATCGGTGCGGCACACGATCTCACCGGCCGGGCACACTCAGGCGCTGGCTCTGACCCGGAACGCCCTCGGCGATCAGGACCCTCCTGGCGGCGCAGGCGGATTGCTGGGCGCCCTCTCAGCGGCGGTGTCACTGTGACCTGCCCCAGGGAGCGGAGGCCCGTTCATGGCTGACCGGTATCTCGGCAAGTTCGCCGGGATCGTTCTCGACAACAACGATCCCGACGGCCTGTGCCGCATCAACGTGCAGGTGCCGGATGTGCTCGCCGGCAGCACGGGCTGGGCGCTGCCCGCGCTGCCGTACGCCGGAGACGGCGTCGGCCTCGCACTGGTGCCGCCCGTCGGCGCCTCCGTCTGGATCGAATGGCCGGGCGGCGACCTCGGGCGCCCGCCCATCTGGTCGGGCGCCTCCTGGGCGAGCGGGCACGGCGTCAGCGGAGCAGGGCCGGGCACGATCCTGCTGGTGACACCGAACGGTCACAAGATCGAGGTGTCGGATGACAGCAGCTCGATCACCCTGGCCGCATCCGGCGGAGCGAAGATCACCCTCGACGCCAACGGCATCACGCTCGACAACGGTCAGGGCGCGAAGATCGAGCTGCAGAGCACGATCGTCAGTGTCAACGGCGGATCGCTTCAGGTGACGCAATGAGTGCGCCGCTGCTCACGACGAGCGCCACGATCACCTGCCCGCACGGCGGCCAGGGCACCATCGTGCCGAGTCAGACCGCGGCATCGGCGGGCTCGACGATCTGCACGCAGTCCGACACGGTGACCATCGCGGGCTGCCCCTTCACGATCGGCCCCAACCCGAGTCCGTGCCTGACCGTGCAGTGGATGACGGCATCCAGCGTCTGCACGGCCGGTGGCACGCCCATCCTGACCGTGAACAGCGTCGGCATGTGCATGAGCCCGGCCAGTGCGCCCCAGGGGCCCGTGGTGCTCGTCCCCGGGCAGAGTGCGGCATCGGGGGCATGATGATCGTTCGTCAACCGTGGCGACTGGGGGGTCGGCGTCTGACCCCCGCGACCTACGTCGAGCATCTGGACGACCTCGTCCGCATCGTCCTGCTGACGGGTCCGAACGAGCGCCTGCACCATCCGGGCTTCGGCGCGGGTCTCGGTGCGTCGACGCTGTTCGAGCCGCTGTCGCCGGGTCTCGAGCCCACCGTGGTCGCCCGCATCCGCGGCAGTCTGATGGATGCGCTCGGCGATCGCATCCAGGTGCTCGACGTCGCCGTCGGGATCGAGGAATCCACCCTCTCGGCCGAGGTCAGCTACCGACCGCTGCCGGCCGGCGAGCCGCGCACGGTGGTCACCGTCCTGCCCGGAGGTGCCCCGTGACGACGCCCGACCAGTACACGCTGCCGGAGCAGCCGGTCGCCACCCCGGTCGAGCGGCCGAAGGCGCTGTTCGACGACGTCAACGGCGTGATCGGCCTGCGCGCCGCAGCCTGCCGGCTCGCGGGGGCGAATCGCATGATCGACGTGTGGCTCTACGGCGATCCACCCGGCGCGCTGCTCGATGCCGCGCTGTGGTCGCTGCGCCCGGCACCGGGAGCCCCGCGGCCGACCGTGCAGAGTGTGGCGTCGGTCGCCGCATCCGTCGACGCCGACGGCACGCCGATTCCTTCGCACCTCACCCTCGCGCTCGACGACGTGCTGCCTGGACGCGGCGCGTACCAGCTGCGTCTGGACCCGGCCGCACTGGCGGGTCTCGGGTTCTCCGTCGATCCGCTCCGGGTGTTCGTCTCCCTGCACCTGCGCCCCGAGTGCGGCGATGTGGGCGACTGCGTCGATGTGCCCGCTGCTCCGAGGCGGCTCGCCGCGCCCGACTACGACACCCTCGCCCGCGACTACACCGCGCTGCGGGCGACGCTGCTGGAGCGGCTCCAGTTCGAGGATCCGACCGCCGACACCTCCATCGCGGATCTCGACATCGCGCTCATCGAGCTGTTCGCGCACCTCGGCGACCTGCTCCACTACCGTCTGGACCGCACCGCCACCGAGATGTGGCTGGCCTCGGCACGGCGCCGTGCGAATGTGACCCGGCTCGCGCGCGCCGTCGACTTCCCCGTGCAGCCCGCGATCAGCGCGGCGACGACGGTGCAGGTCGTCGTCGGCCACGTCACAGGTCAGGATCCGCACGCGGACGTCGAGGCCGGCGATGTGGCGACGGATGCCGGCACCGCGGTGACCCCGCTCGCGACCTGCTTCACGCTCGAGTCGTCGATGCGCGTGTACTCCAGCCAGGCCGAGATCGCCCTGTACGACTGGACGGAGGATGATGCCGAGCTCGCCGTAGGTGCGACGAGCGCCGTGCTCGTCAGACCGCCCGTGTCGGGGGCGGTCACTCTCGCGCAGTGGCTGCCCGCCGGGTCGCTGCTGGGTTTCGAGGTCGTCGCCGTCGATGATCCGACCAGGCAGGCCCAGTGGGCCGCCGGCACGGTCGAGACGGCCGCAGACGCCTGGCCGCGAGAGCCTCTCGCGAGCCGCCCGGCGCAGGTCGTGCAGGTGACGTCGATCGCGCCGTTCACGGATCCGCTGAATCCGACGGTGGATCTCGTCCGGGTGTTCTGGAACGAGGCCGACGCGCTCACCGCCCCGGTGCCGTGCAGCGTGGAGGCGCGCGGGGGTGCACGCGTCGGCGTCGCGCGGCTCGGACTCGTGAGCGCGCACCACGGTCTGCTGACGGACGGACCGGCGACGCTCGCCGCCGTCGACCGGGTGACCGGCCTCCCGGCGGATCCTGCGACCGAGCAGGTCGCCGACTACCTCATGGTCGCGGCCGGTCCGGAGGCTGATCCGGGGCTCTCGCATCGTCCGGGCGGGCGGCCGTGGCAGCTCGACGTCCAGGTCACCCTGCCCAATGGGTCGATCGTGCCGGCGGCCCGCGTGACGAGCCTGCTGCGGGCGCCCGCTGGCGGCTTCAGCGTCGTGGTCGACGCCGACGACGAGCTGCCGGCGCGGCTGCGGTTCCGCACCGGCGTCCTCGGCCTCACGCCGCCGTCCGGCAGCGCCGTGAACGCGCGCTATCAAGTCGGCGCGGGGCCCGACGGCAATGCCGCGGCCAACACGACGAACAGGCTCGTCCGCTCGTCGACAGCGGTCGGCGATCCCTGCATCTGGATCGATGTCGCCGACGCCGACGGCGACCCGGTGCGGGCGCGCAACATCACGCCGGGCAGCGGCGGCGTCGCCGCTCAGTCGCTGGACGATGTGCGACGCGATGCTCCGCAGGCCTACTCGGCCGACCCCCGTCGAGCCGTGCTCATCAGCGACCTGCCGGCGTTCGCCGTGGACGTGCCGACGGTGATCCGCGCGAGTGCGACCCGGTCGTGGTCCGGTTCGTGGCCGGTCGGCGTCGTCGCCTACGAGACACCGGAGACGGACGAGGGCGCGGGCGGCGATCTCGTGGCCCAGGCCGCGGTGGCCTCGAGCGTGCAGTCGACCCTCGACGCGGTCCGGATGTGCGGCACCGAGGTGGTGAGCGTCGTCGCGACCCCTGTCGGCATCCTCATCGCCCTGACCGTGTGCCTGTACCCAGGCTCGGACCCCGCGGCCAGTCGCGCGGCCATCCTGGCGGCGCTGCGACCGGGCGCGCCGGACGCACCGGGCCTGTTCGCGCCCGGGGCCCACCCGATGGGCTCGAGCGTGTACCTGTCGACGGTCATCGCGGCGGTCGGCGCGCTGCCCCAGGTGGATGCGGTCTCGGTCACCGAGGCGCGCCGCCTGAGCGACCCCGCCGGCACGCTGGATGTCGTACTGGCGATGGGTCCGAGCGAGGTCGCGGTATGCGACGACGACAGCGACTACCCCGACCGCGGTCGGATCGTGCTCTCCATCGAAGGGGGCCGCTGATGACCACGCCGGAATCGCGACCGATCATCGCACCGCAGCTTCTTCCGCCCGCTCCCGACCCGCTGCCCGGGCTGTCCCGGATGCGTCGCAGGCTCGGCGATCGGACGGCGTTGCGCGACGACCTGCTCGCCCGCCTGGCCGAGACGCCCGACCCGGCCCGACCGGGGAGCACGCTCGGAGACGCCCTCGACGTCGCGGGCGACCCCACGATCGTGCAGATCGCCGGTTTGTGGGCGCGGGTCGCGGACGGCGTCTGCGCCTACGCGGAACTGACCTCGGGTGAGGGCTATCTGGGGACGGCACAGGACTGGACCGACCTGCGCAGGGTGGTCGAACTCGTCGGATATCGGCCGGCGCAGCGCACGGCCGCGCACGGGTGGATCCGCACCGAGACCGCGCCCGGCGCCGCGCCGCTCGTCCCCGCCGGCACGCAGGTTCAGGCCCCCGGCACGCCCGCGCATCCGTCGCAGACGTACGAGGTCTCCACGGACACCCAATTGCGCGACGAATGGGCTCGGCTGACGGTGACGGGGGTGCCGGTGCCCACAGCCCCCGCCGGGCATGAGCTGCGCTTCCTCACCGACCCCGGATTCGTCGCCTCCGATCGTGTCGCATTCGTCCAAGAGGGCGGCGCGGGCCCGTTGGGGGACGACTGGGCGGAGTGGCTCGCCTGGCTGCTGTCGCTGATCTACGGCTTCAGTTACGTCGGGCTCACCGGTCAGCAGGTCAAGGGGCTCGCACGCGTCACGAAGCGCGCCGACGACCTCGGAGCTCAGCTGCTGACGTTCGACCGCGCGCTGGACAGCCTGCTGCCGCAGATGAGCGGGGTGAGCTACGGCGCCTACCGGGTCCGTGCGGAGCTTCGCGTGCCCAGCCGACTCGACATGGTGAGCTACGTCGACAGCGGAGGCACCCCGCAGTCGAAGCCCGCTCCCTACCCGAGCGGCGAGGCCATGTCGCCGTACAGCCAGACGTCGGTGTACGTCGAGGACGCGAGCGAGGCCAGCCTCGGACAGACACTCATCCTCTTCGGCGGCTCCCACGGGCAGTGCCTGGTCACGACGATCGCATCCATCACGCCCCTCGACTGGCACGTCGCGCCCGGTACCGTGCGTCGGGTGGCCGAGCTCGGCCTGGCCGACCAGCTGCCGGATGCGCTCAGCGGCGGGCCGCTCACGGTGCTGCTCACCGATCCCCGCCACGCCGCGCAGCACTACGACCTCCCGGCGCTCGGGCCGACCGACACCGCCGCGCGGGTCCACCCGCGTCTCGAGACGCTGCCCGACCGGATCGCGCTGCAGACGAACGTCGCGGCCGGTATGACCTGGGAGCTCAGCGGATGCTCGGCAAGCTCGGCCGACTCGACGCAGGATGACGGCGGGCGCATCGTCACCCTGACGACGGCGCGAGCGGGCTCGGCCGACCGCAGCAGGGGCAGCGGCGCTGCCACCGGCAACCTCGTGCCCATCCAGCACGGCACGACCACGTCGGGTCCCCTCACGCCCGTCGGCGGCACGGCCATCGTGAGCGGACCTGTCACCGGCGATGTCGCGGGCGACGGCACGGTCACCGACAGCCTCGTCGTCGCGGTCGACGGCGTCCGCTTCGACGAGGTCTCGAGCCTCTACGGCAGGGGCGCGGACGAGCCCGTGTACACCACACGCCTCGCGGCCGACGGGCGACTGGTCGTCACCTTCGGCGACGGTGTCCACGGGATGCTTCCGCGGGGCGAGGTCAGCGCGCGCTGGCGCGTGGGCGGCGGGCTTGCCGGCGAGCTCGACGGCACAGAGATCACCACGCTCGCCGGCAGCATCAACGGAGTGCGGAAGGTCGCCGGTGTCGGCGCGGCGTGGGGTGCGGCGGATCAGGAGGATCCGCTCCGGATGCGCCGAGCCGCGGCTGCCCGCATCCGTGCCCTCGATCGGGTCGTCGCCCTGCCCGATCTCGCCGATCTCGCGCTGACCGTCCCCGGTACGAGTCACAGCGCGTCGTGGCGCGGCGCGGGGCCCGCGGGATGCCCCTGCGGCGGAAGCGGCATCCACGTGGCCGTGCTGCGCGCCGCCACCCGCGGAGTGCGTCCGCCCACCCCACCCGAGCTCGTCGCGCTGCGGGGGTATCTCGATGCGCGCCGCGACACGTCCGTGCCCTTGTGCGTGTGCGCCGCCGTCGCGAGCGCGGTGACCGTGCAGTGCACCGTCGCCGTCGAACCTCGGCGGGATCCGAGCGCCGTGAGCGCAGCCGTCTCGGATGCCCTACTCGGCCCGTCCGGCCCGCTCGCCGCGCTGCCCCGGGAGCTCGGCACTCCGTTGGACGGAAGCGACGTGATCGAGATCGTGCAGCCCGTCGCCGGCGTTCGCGGAGTGTCGGGCCTGTCGCTCACCGGAGGTGCGAGTACGCCGACCGCGGGCGACCAGACGATCGGCCGCCTGCCGGCGCTGCCTTACGAGCTGCTGTACGTCGGCAGCACGACCGTGGCGGGGGTGAGCGCGTGACCGGTCCCGATGCCGTGCCGTCCCGCCGGTTCCTCGCGATGCTGCCGCCGGCGCTGCTGGCCGCGCAGGTCGGCGAGGAGACCCCGATCGTGCTCGCGCTGCTGGCGGCGATCGAGCGCCAATGGCTCGAACTGGCGACCGATGTCGACCGGGTGCTCGACGATGCCTTCCCCGACAGCGCCGCGGACTGGGCGCTGCCCTACATCGGCCAGCTGCTCGGTCTGCCGCCGGACGCCGGACGCGCCGAGATCGGATCCGCCACCGCGCTGCATCGCCGACGTGGGACCCCGTCGGCCCTCGAAGACTTCGCCGAGGTCGTGACGGGATGGCCGTCACGGGTCAGCGAGGGATGGCAGTCGACCGTGTGGTGCCAGCAGCTCCGTCACCCGGTACGGCGCACGGCGTCGATCTCCCTGCGCGCGGGCGAGCACCTTCTCGTCGGCAGTCAGCTGGATCCGGCGCGGCGCAGTGCGACTCCCGGTGGGCCGCACCACCCGGCGGCGGCGACCGCCACGGTCTTCCCCTGGCAGGTGCTCCGCTTCGACGGGGTGCAGGTGTGCCCCCTGCCGATCGCCGGGCGGTTCGCCCTGCACCCGCTCGGGGTTCCGGCTCCGCTCTACCTCCGCCCGCAGCCGCTGGAGATCGCGAGCGATGCCGAGGACGAGCGTGCACCGGGCTCGCCTCCGGCGTACCGTCCGCCGCGCGCACCCGCTGATCTGCCGCTGCGTGCGACCTGGCGGTTGATCGAGGCGCTGGCGCCGGCATCCATCGCCTACGGCGCTGTGTGGCAGCTCGGCCCCGATCATCCGCTCGCCGACGACCCCGTCACCGACCCGGCGCTGCTGTCGCTGACGGTCGACGGAGTGCCCATCCCGTGGTCGTCGATCGGCCTGACGGGGCTGCCGGACGTCGGAGCACCGACGCCGGCAGCAGGCCAGGTGCTCGTCGATCCGTCGCGGGGGGTCATCTCCGTCGGGTCCGCGATCACCGGCACGATCCGTGCGACCTTCTACCGGCCGGTGCCCGGCCGCATCGGCGCCCTGGCGAGCACGGCCGAGCCCGACGACGGCGCGGGCACCGTCATCGTGGTCGACCCGAGCGGCGCGCCGCACGCGCCCGGCCAGCTCGTCGTGGCCGATCTGTCTGCGGCCGTCGCCGCCGCGCTGGCGCTCCCGACCCCGGCTGCGCGCCCCGCCGACACCGCCGACAGCCCGGACGTCGAGATCAGGCTCGCGACCAACGATCGGCTCGCCTCTCCCGGCGCAGTCACCGGCGCGCCGGCGGCTCTGAGGTGGCGCATCATCGCGCCCACCGGGCTGACCCCCGTCGTCGAGGGCGCTCTGACCTTCGCACTCGCCGCCGCGACGGTCGAACTGGTGGGGTGCTACCTGGAAGGCGATCTCGCCGCGGGCAGCGAGCTGGCCGCGCTGACGCTGACCTCGGTGACGATGAATCCCGCGGCCGGACGAACGCTCTCGGTCGCACATGATGCGTGGACCGTCCGGCTCTCCGCCACGCGCTCGCACCTCGGCCCGGTCCGAGCGGATCTGTCGGCGTTCGGCATCCGGCTGACCGACTGCATCGTCGACGGCGCAGGTGTCCCTCTCGCACCGTGCGGGGCGGCCGGCAGTCCTCCGGTCGCGGTGCCCTCCATCGCAGCGGTCGACCGGTTCCCGCCACAGCTCACGGCGCGCGGGTGCACGTTCGCCGGCGTGGCGGCGGTCGACACGATCCAGGCCACGGACTGCCTGTTCATCGACGGCATCCGCTCGATCGTCACATCGTCCGGATGCCTGCGGTACTGCCATCTCGGCCCGCACGACATGCCCCAGACGCATCCCGTTCCGTACGAGTGCCTGAGCGGACCCCTGCCCGGCCTCGTCTCGACCGGAGTCGAATCGGTCGGCTACTACGCGCCCCTCCTGTCGGCGCCGTCCGGACGCGGAGCCGACCGGATCCTCCGCAGTGCGAGCGACGGCGGCGAGATCGGCGCCTACCAGCACGCCCGCCGCGGGCCGTCCGCTCTTCGGCTCGCGCAACGGCTCCCCGACATGACGGTGCTCACCGTGCACCCTCATCTGGCAATCACACCCCCGGAGGAATGACGTGACCGGCGACTTCACCTCAGTGCCACTGCGCCCCAACGGGACGCCGTGGATCGGAACCCGGATGCAGCAGGGCCGGGTGCTCCTCGACGGAGACTGGAACCTGAACGTCGATGCGGATCAGCGTGAGCGGGAGAGTCTCACCGTCGCCACCATCGGCGAAGCGGGCGTAGAGGAGGGCAGCACCGGGTTCGAGATCACGTTCGCCGTCGACGGGACGCTGCAAATCGGCGCGGGGGAGATGTGGGTCGGCGGATTGCACGCCGTGAATCCGGATGCCACGGCCTACGTCGATCAGGAGCAGATCGCCGCGCTGCCGGCCGACGGGACGGTGCTCGTCTACCTCGACGCCGCAGTCCAGGAGGTGCAGCCTGCCGAGGATCCGGACCTCCTCGATCCGGCTCTCGACGGAGTCGACACCGTGACGAGGACGAGGGTCGCATGGCGGGTGCACGCCGTGCCGACCACGTCGACGACGTGCAGCGGCGCCGCCTCGGACCTCCCCTCGGCGATCAGCACCGGCCTGCTCGACGTCGTGCGCACGACGCCGGCGGTTCCGGCCGATCCGTGCGCCCCTCCGGATGATCCGCGCGGCATGCTGCCGGACGGACTGCTGCGGATCGAGGTGCTGGACTCCGGCACCGAGGCGACGGCCCGCTTCGCTTGGTCCTACGAGAACGGCGCGGCCGCTGTCGCCGCGAAGGTCGCGGGCACGCAGGTCACCCTGTCGCCGTCGCCCTCGACAACGTTCGTGCCGAACGACCTCGTCGAGGTGAGCACGCTCATCCGCCGGCTCGATCGCGCCGACAACGGCCCTCTCTTCATGGCCACGACCGTCACACCCGGCGCGGGCGGCAGCGTCATCACACTGTCGTCGGCCGCCTCCGTCACCGGCAGTCCCTCCGGTCTCTGCCTGCGCCGCTGGGATGGCCAGGTGGTGGGCGCGGCGGGCGGCGTGGCCGCGACCCTCGCCGGCACCGACGTCGGCGTGGCGTTCACGGCACACCCGGGCGACTACCTCGCCGGCGACTGGTGGGCGGTGCGGATTCGCGGCAGCGCCGCAGCCGCCGTCGAAACGCTCACGGCGGCCCCGCCCGACGGTGTCAGGCACGCCGTCGCATCGCTTGCCGTCGTCGATCTTTCCAAGAAGGCCGTGCTGTCCGACTGCCGGCCGACGTTCGTGCCGCTGACGGATGTGCGCCCCGGAACCTGCACGGTGACCGCCTTTCCCGGCCATGACCTGCAGGCGGCGGCGGATCGTCTCCCCGACACCGGCGGCAGACTGTGCCTGGCCGCGGGGACGTTCGCACTCGGCAGCCCGGTCGTGATCACCGGCAAGCAGCGGATCGTGGTCAGCGGCGTCGGGCCCGCAACGGTGCTGCGCGTGAGCGGCCATGAGACGGCGTTCCGATTCGTCGACTGCAGAGACGTCGCCGTCGAGAATCTTCGCGCCGAAGGCGGCGCCGCACCGGACACGGTGAAGGGCCGGCCGGGCGAGCAGCACCTGTTCGGCGCGGTGACATTCCTCGGGTGCACGGATGTGACCGTCCGCAGCTGCGAGCTCGCCTGCCCCGACAACGTCGGGCGCACCCAGTCGGCGGTGTACTGCGCGCCGACGACCGATCAGCTCAACGGCCGGATCCGGGTCGTCGGCAACAAGATGGAGGTCGGAGATCAGCAGATCGGCGTGCTCGTGCTGAGTGCGGACGAAGTCGATGTCTCCGACAACGAGATCCGGCTCATCGCGCCGAGCACCGCCAACGGCCCGCTGTCGTTGCTGCCACTCGTGGTCAAAGAAGTCGCGCGCTTCATGGGCTCGCACGTCGAGGCCGTCGCCGGGGGCGTGCAGCCCGTCGATCCGGCGCGCGGCAAGACGGGCGGGAAGGCGGCCGCCCCGGCGAGGACGGCGCGCAGCCGCGTCGCCAAGCCCGCTGCGGAGGAAGCCGCCGCGGAGGCGGCTCCGGCAGGCGGGAAGGGCGCGGGGCGCATCCGCCAGCTGCCGAACGGGGCCAGCTTCGCCCTGGCCGGGCCGTCGCAGATGCAGAACATCGCGGATCAGTTCAGCTCGCACACCTCCGCCGCCGCACTCGCCGGGCTGACCCCACGTCAGGGCATGGAGAAGTTCATCCGCCGGGCCATCCTGGCGCCCGAGTCGCTGGCGCTGTCGCAGTCGAACGCGCGGTTCTTCACCGGGGTGCGCATCAACAACCGCGCCATGGCGCAGGGCATCGTGGTCGGCGGCGACCGGGCGGGCATCGTTACCGTGCGCCGCAACCTGATCGACGCGGTCATCGAAGGCATCCACGTCGGACTCGGCGCGGCGAACGGAGCGACCCAGAACGCCGGTGCCGTCACCGTCAGCGACAACACGATCCGCTGCCGCATCCCGTTCTTCTGGAATCGGTCGCGTCACGCGATCTACGTCGGCAGCTTCTTGAACCTGACGATCCACGACAACACCGCCGTCCTCGAGCGGAACGGGGCGAAGACGACGGATGTCGCCCAGTTCACCCCGACGAACGTGGAGGCGGTGCGGATCTACGGCCGTCTGGGTCCGTGGCTCAGTGTGCGCGGACTGTCCCTGACGGGGCCGTTCCACTGCGGCGTCCGGGTGACCGACACGCAGCCGGCCGGCGCCTACCGGGCGAGGCTGATCTACGTCAGCGACGTCCTGAACGCGTCGGCGGCGGGCCCCGCTCTGCTGCCCAGCCCGTTCCCGTACGCGCACGACCGCTGCGTGCCGTAGCCGCGTCAGGGGCGATAGCCGGCGTGGAACTCGTCGATGTACGGCTGGTAGACCGACAGCGTCCCCGTGCCGTGGATCGCGTAGTAGGCGTCCTTCGCGATGTCCGCCTGCTGCTCCGTGTTGAAGGAGGCGAGACCCTGGCCCCTCGCGGTGCGCGCGGCCAGCTCGGTCTCGCCGCCGTAGGCGTAGACGCCCCGGATCGCGTGATACAGCGTGGTGCTCAGGCTGACGCCGTGCGCGTACTCCCAGGTGTGTCCCATCTCGTGCAGCAGCCAGTTCAGCGGGAGGCCGCCCGACAGCGTGCCGACCGGGAAGTTGATCTCCCACGGCGTGGTGCGGGCGAAGCCGCCGATGGCCATGACCGGGTCCTCGTCGAGCACGATCGCGTCGTAGTTGAGGCTCGTGCCGAACACCTCCTGCGCGGCGGTCCGCTCGGCGTTCGTCAATCCGCGGTGCGTCTGCACCGAGACGTTCTGGGTCGTGTTCGAGATGTTCGTGTCCCAGATGAGCCCCGGAATGTACACCCGCTCGTTGCGCGAATAGATCGCGATGCGCGTGCCGTCCAGCAGGGAGACGGCCATGTCGTGCGCCCGGGGGAAGCCGGCTGCGGTGAACGCGGCCTCGACGTCGGAGAGGGTCGCGCCGGTCGACCAGAACCTGCGCAGGTCTCCGCGGGTCGCGCTGCCGATCTTGCCCGCCGTGATGAGGGCGGAGAGCGCCGACGACAGCGCCGCCGCATCGGCGGAGGTCACGTCGAGGATCGGGGGTGTGGGAGCCAGGGGGTCGATCATGCTCGACTCCACCTCGACGTGCTCGCTCGTGTACCCGGCGAGGTCGCGATGCAGGACTCGCGGCCCTGCGACGCGGCTCTTCACGTGCGCGAGCTCGTGGGCGAGCAGCCGTTGCCCGTCGGGCGTGCGGGGCGCGAATGCTCCGCTGGCGAAGGAGATGTCGTCGCCGACCGCGAACGCGTTCGCGTCGAGGTTCCGGGCGGATTCCGCCGCCGCCGCGTCGGTGTGGATGCGTACAGCGGACAGGTCCCCGAAATGCGGCTCGAACATGCGTCTGGATGCCGCATCCAGCGTGCCGTCCGACGTCGCTTCGGCTCGTTCGTCGATCGCCGTCGTGCGGCCCGTCGCGAGGGATGCGATCGCGGCGTCGGCGACCCGGTCCGCCTCCCGCTCCGACGCTTCGTGCGGGCGGCTGATCCGCAGCAGATCGCCCGGCCAGTTCAAGGAGGCGTCGAGCGCTCTCGAGGCACGGCGCGAGAAGCCCGCGTCGCCGGACGGCGCATGCTGTGCGGCCGGTTCGCGCTCGGCTGCGTCCCCGGGCTCGGGAAGACGGCGACCGTGCGCGGCGCGAGCCGCAGACGGGACGGGCCCCGCGGTACGGGGCGATGAAGCTATCGCTGATTCACCCATCACATCCCCCTGCGAAGCGGGCGAGACCGACCTCACGTGCGAGCATATCGCCGCCGGGGGCACGATGACAGGCGGTCTTCGGCAGATCCCGCTCGCCGTCGGATCCCTCGCCGATCGGGCCGTGCCGGTCAGCGTCTGGTGTCGCCGCGCCGTGGGCGCAGCATCCGCGCCGCCCGTTCTCGGGAATCGTTAGGGTCGTGACTGTGCAGCAGACTCCGGGCGTCCCGGCCCTCCGATTGTCCGGACTCGTCAAGCGATTCGGCGAGAAGGTCGCTGTCGCCGGCCTCGATCTCGAGGTGCCGACGGGCTCGTTCTTCGGACTCGTGGGCCCCAACGGCGCCGGCAAGACGACGACGCTCTCGATGGCGACGGGCCTGCTGCGCCCGGATGCCGGCACTGCGCAGGTCCATGGCATCGACGTCTGGCAGCACCCGGTCGAGGCGAAGCGGATCATCGGCAACCTCGCCGACGGGGTGCGCCTGTTCGACCGGCTCACGGGTGAGCAGCTCATCACCTACACGGCCATGATGTTCGGCATCCCGCGTCCGGAGATCGCGCCGCGCGTCGCCGACCTGCTCGATCTGATGGATCTCCGCGAGGCGGCGGGGACCATGGTCGCCGACTACTCGGCGGGCATGACGAAGAAGGTCGCCCTCGCGTGTGCCCTGGTGCACGCGCCCCGCCTGCTGGTGCTCGACGAGCCCTTCGAGTCCGTCGACCCCGTCTCTGCGGCCAACATCGAGGACGTGCTGCGCAGTTACACGTCCTCGGGCGGCAGCGTCGTCGTCTCGAGCCACTCGATGGACCTCGTCCAGCGCATGTGCGATCACGTCGCCGTCATGGTCGCCGGCGGCGTGCGCGCCGCGGGAACGGTGGAGGAGGTCCGCGCGGGCGAGAGCCTGCAGGCCCGGTTCCTCACGCTCGTCGGCGGGCGGCACACTTCAGAGGGGCCGGAGTGGTTGCGACAGTCCTGAGACTCCGATACCGCCTCCTCGGAAACACCCTCGCCCGCAGCCCGTGGCAGCTGGTGGGCTTCATCTTCGGGATCGTGGGTGCGCTGTGGCTGCTTGCGATCGTGGTCAGCGGGCTCGTCGCGGTGAGTGTCCTGGGTGACCTCGCCACGGCCCGCACCGTCGCGGTCGTCGGCGGCTCGGTCCTCGTGCTCGGCTGGGTGCTCGGCCCGCTGCTCATCGCGGGGACGGATGCGATGGTGGATGCGGGACGCCTGGCGCCGTTCCCCCTCGCGAGGAGTCAGGTCATGGTGGTCCTGACGGGCGCCGGACTCACCGGCATACCCGGTATCGCGACGGCCGTGGCGGCTCTGGCGACGATCGTCCTGTGGTTCCGCTGGCCGTCCGCCGCCGTTTCGGCCGTTCCCGCGGTGGTGATCGCCGTGCTGACATGCGTCGTCGCGAGCCGGTTCATCACGACGCTGTCGACCGGGTTCGCGGGGCGGCGGCGCGGCCGCGAGATCATCGGGACGGTCATGCTGGGTCTCGTGATCATGGCCGGGCCGATCATGACCGGGATCTTCGGGATGCTCGGCGCCGCCGGGGGGCTCTCGGCCGGGGTCGAACGCGCCGGCGCGATCCTGGCGTGGACGCCGATCGGCGCCCCGTGGGGTGTTCCCGGTGACGTCGCGGCGGGGGAATGGCTGCCCGCGCTGTGCAAGCTGGCGATCGCGACGGCGACCCTGGCGCTGCTGTGGGTCGCGTGGGAGTGGGCGCTGCGCGCCTCGTCCGGAACGCTGGCGCATCAGGCGCCGCGCGTGGCGAGGTCGGGCGCCCTCGGCCTGTTCGGCGCCATGCCCACCGGCGGGGTCGGTGCGACGTGGGCGCGCTCGCTGACGTCGTGGCTGCGCGATCCGCGGTACCTGCGCCAGCTCATCTTCATCCCGCTGTTCCCGCTGCTGTTCGCCTTCGCCGGGGGAGTGCACGGATTGCTCTTCAGCATCTCCGCCGTCGTGGTCGCACTCATCCTGGCGATCACCGGCTATGCCGATGTCTCGTACGACGGCACCGCGTTCGCCGCGGTCCTGTCCTCCGGGATGACGGGCCGCGCCGACCGCTGGGGTCGCGTGCTGGGCGCCGCATCCGTGGGCGTGCCGGCCGTCATCGCAGTCGCTGTCGTGGCAGCGGCGATCGGGGGGACCGGCGACCGCCTCCTCGCGGTGCTCGGCGGTGCGCTCGGACTGCTCCTCGTCGGGTACGGCGCCTGTGCTGTGTCGTCGGCGCTCGTCGTGGTGCCGGTTCCTCGCGCGGGTGACAGCCCCTTCAAGACGGTGCCGGGGCAGAGCGTCGCCAGCGGTCTGATCGTCTTCGTGGTGATGGGGGCATGCCTGGTGCTGGCCGCACCGGCCTCCGTGCTGGCGATCCTGGCGATCGCGACGGCATCCGTCCCGCTCGGCGCCCTCGCACTGGTCGTCGGCGTCGTCATCGGAGCAGGCGTGGTCGTCGCGGGTGTCACGGTCGGCGGACGCATCCTGGACCGCACCGGCCCCGCGCTTCTCCAGCGCATCAAGGCGTTCCCGATCTGATGCGTCCGACCGCTCAATCGGGAGCCTGGAGAGCCTCGGCCGGGGGCAGCCGCGACGCTCGCACCGCCGGGTAGACGCCGGCGCAGATCCCGACGGCGAGCGACGCCCCGAGCGCGGCGAGGAGTGCGAGCGGCGGGACGACGGCAGTCTCGGCTTGCACGGTGGCGACGACCATCGTGATGCCGGCGCCGAGGAGGGCGCCCGCCGCACCGCCACCCAGCGCGAGCAGCGCCGATTCGGCGAGGAACTGTGCGGCGATGTGCCGCGATCGCGCTCCGAGCGCCCGCCGCAGGCCGATCTCGGATCGCCGCTCGATGACGGACACGACCATGACGTTGGCGATGCTCAGCCCTCCGACCAGGAGCGCGACGGTCGCCAGCGCGATGAAGAGCCCCGTGAACGCGTCCTTGGCAGCGATGCGGGCGACGAGGATGTCGGACGGGCGGCGCACCTCGACGGCCTCCGGCTGCTGCGGTGAGGCGGTGAACGGCAGAACCGCGGCGACGGCCGGGACCTGATCGGGATCCGCGCGGAGGTAGATGCGCGTCGCCGCGCCGTCGAACTGCAAAAGGCGCCGCGCGACCGGGAAGGACACCAGGGCGGAGTCGTCGATCTCCGGGGCGAGCGTCGACGGGGCGAGGATGCCGACGACCGGCCAGGCGTCTCCGTCGATGACGACCGAGGTGCCGGGGTCGATGCGGTCGATGCCGAGGTTCTGGGCCGCGCTGTATCCGAGGACGACGTCCGGGTACTCCTGGCCCACACGGTCGAGATAGTGCCCGGCGATGACAGGGGCGGAGATGACCCGGAGGAGGGCTCGGTCGGCAGCGAGCACACTGATCCCGTTGGTCTGAAGCGCCGGGATCGCCGACGTCCGGCGCACGGTCATGTCGGGGACGGCTCCCACCTGCGTGACCGCGAGGACGGGAGGGATCGCCTGGATCATCGTCGCCGCCGTCGGCGGCAGAGGAGTGGGGTCGCCGCTGAAGGTCTGACCGGAGGCCACGGTCAGGAGGTTGCCGTCTCTGCCGAGCCGGTCGATCAGCGCGGCCTGCGCGGACGCGGCGAGCCCGGTCACGCAGACGAGGGATGCGACGGCGACCGCGATGCCGAGGACGGAGAGGATGCTCCGCGCCTTTCGTGCCCGCATCCCGATCAACCCCGCGGTGACCGCGTCGCGCACGCGCAGCACGGACCGCGACGATTCTGCGCTCATGCGAACCTCCCGGTGTCCTCGGCGATCTCGCCGTCCTGCACCGTGACCGTCCGGCCGAGACGCGCCGCGACGGTGCGGTCATGTGTCACCACGACCAGGGCGGTTCCGGCATCCGCGAGTCCCGTCAGCAGGTCCATCACGGTGGCACCGGTGGCCGAATCGAGATTTCCCGTCGGCTCGTCCGCGAGGATCAGGTTCGGATGGCCGACGACCGCGCGTGCGATCGCGACCCGCTGGCGCTCGCCGCCGGAGAGGTGGCTGACCCGCTCGGGCGCCCGGCGCCCCAAGTCGACGCGTTCCAGAGCGGCCTGGGCTGCATGTCGCCGCGCGGAGGGGCTCACGCCCCGATACAGGAGTCCCATCGCGATGTTCTCCACCACGCTCAGATGCTCGATGAGGTGGAATCGCTGGAAGACGAAGCCGATCCGGTGCGCGCGGATGGCGGCCACGTCCGCATCCGCCAGAGCGGCCAGGTCGTCGCCGAGGATCCGGACCGATCCGCGGGTGGGCCGCTCGAGTCCGCCGAGGATGGCGAGCAGTGTCGTCTTGCCCGAGCCGGACGGCCCGACCACGGCAACGGTCTCGCCCGCCTCGACCGTCAGCGACGCGTGCCGAAGCGCGGTGAACGGAACGGGGGAGCCGTACACCTTGCTCACTCCGTCCATCGTGGCGAGCGAGGTCATGAGGACGGGACCACCACCCGGTCGCCGGCCCGCAGCCCTGTGGAGTCGACCTGCACCTGCGTGCTCGCGAAGAGTCCCGGAGTGACCGCGATCAGCGTGCGGGCCGATCCGTGCACGACGTACACGCCATACCCGCCGCCCGCCGTGGCGACCAGGGCGGTGATGGGGACGGCCAGGACATCGCTCACCGTTCTGTCCGTCACCTGCACGGTGACCGGGGCCTCATCCAGCCCCGCCGCCCGGCTCGGATCGTCGAGGGTCACGCTGGCCGGGACGGTCACGGCCGCGGTGCTCTGCTGACCGCTGTCGCGGGACACGGCCGCCGTCGCGACGGTGGACATCCGGGTCACCGTCCCCGCGATGCTGCGGCCCGCCGGCAGCGTGACCGTCACCCGGTCGCCGGAATGGACGAGGTAGGTCTGCCCGGCCGGGACGGCGACCGTGACCTGCGCCACCGACGAGCCGATCGTGAGCGCGGGCTCACCGTCGGTGACGCGGGAGCCGAGAGGCGCCGTGAGATCGACGATCCGCACGGGGCCGGGCTCGAACACGAGGTCCGACCGGCTCACGGTCCCCGTTGCGGGCAGGCCGAGCGAACGCTGCCACCTCTCCACGGCGAGCGCGGTCCGTGAGGTGTAGGCCCGGTCGACCGTGACGTCGTGGCCCGTCGCGAACCCCAGGTCGACCAGGTCCTGCTCCAGTTGACGGATGTCCTCGCCGGCGCTCATTCCGACGTGGAAGTCGCGCCACGCCGGCTCCGCGCCCTGCATCAGCACGACCGGTCGTCCGTCGACGGCGAACAGGACCCCGCCCTCGCCGACCGTCGCGCCGGGCGACGGCACGGCGGTGACGATCCCGGATGCGGGGCTGAAGAGCGGGCTCGCCGCGCCGTGCCCGAGCGTGCCCGAGAGCTGCGTGGTGCTGGAGAGCGTCGTCCTCGCGACCGCAGCGGTCGTCGTCGGCACCGTCGCCCTGCTGGCCGCGGGATGCGCCGTGGCGGTCGCCCACGCCGCACCCGCCAGCGATGCCACGACGACCAGGGCGAGCGTCGCCGCCGCCCACGCGACGAGCGGGCGCTCATTCCTTCGCAAGGCTCGTCAACTCCGACGCTCGGATCTCGGCGTCGAGCAGGTGCCGACACGCCGTGAACGCCCGTTGCACGGCAGGGTCGGCCTTGCCCAGAGCGCCGTTGTTCGGGAGGTCCCCGGCGCGGAGGCCGAACCCGTGGCCCGGCGTATAGGGCGAGGCGCTGGTCGGATCGTGCATCGACGGCATGCCGTTCTGACGCAGGCACTGGGCCGAGCGGACTCCGGCGGCGACGAGCGCGGGCGGGGCCGGCGGCTCGTCGGTCGGACTGAATCCGGCGGCCGCCGCGAGCCCGCCGCACGATCGGTCGAGCTCGTCGAGGGCCGAGCGGCTGAGGCGATCGAGGCTCCGCGTGTCCGAGTACACGTGCCCGGCCGCATCGATGACAGGCTCCTGGTACGTCGGCGCACCATGCGTGCGGATGCACTCCGCGACGCCGTGCACTTTCGCGGCGCGCCCGCCACCACCGGCGGCGGCGCTCCCGTCCGCCGCGGCGGAGCCGAGCGCGGGCACCGACCGCCCCGCGGGCGACGAGCATCCGCTGAGCACGACGGCGACGAGCAGAGCCAGGGCCGCCGCGCTGATGCTGGGTTTCATGATCCACCTCCGGTCATCACGCCCGTCATCGGGCGATGTTCCCGTTGTAGTCGGATGCCCATGACACGGGTCGAACCCGACCTGTTATGCCCGCGTCATCCCGACCCGGCGACAATGGGTGCATGCGCGTTCTCGTGGTGGAGGACCATCGTCAGCTGGCCGACCTGATCGGCGAGGGCCTGACGGACGCGGGCCTCGCGGCCGACGTCGTCTACGACGGCGCGCGCGCCCTCGAGCAGACCGAGGAGGTCGACTACGACGTGGTTGTGCTCGACCGCGACCTTCCGGGCGTGCACGGAGACAGAGTGTGCCGCGAGCTCGCGAGCAGAGAGCGGCCGGTGCGGATCATCATGCTGACCGCTTCCGCCGACGTCGCCGATCGCGTGGACGGACTCGAACTGGGCGCCGACGACTATCTCGGCAAGCCGTTCGCCTTCGAGGAGCTGATCGCGCGAATCCGGGCGCTCGGACGCCGCGAGCCCTCGAAGGCCGCCGTCATCCGTCGTGGCGATCTGATGATCGATCGGCCGAGGATGCGGTGCACCCGCGCAGGGGCTCCGTTGCCGTTGACGCTCAAGGAGTTCGGCGTCCTCGAATGCCTGGCGGCGGCTGACGGCGCCGTGGTCAGCGCCGAGGAGCTGCTCGAGCACGTGTGGGACGTGAACGCCGATCCCTTCAGCAACACCGTCGCCGTGACGATCGCCCGGCTGCGCAAGAAACTCGGGGATCCGCCGGTGATCGAGACCGTCGTGGGGGCGGGGTACCGGCTGTGAGGCAGGTGCTGTCCACGGCGCGGGCGCGCCTCGCGCTGCTGTTCATGGGCCTGTTCGCCCTCGCGGGAGCGGCGATGGTGACGCTGACCTATGTCCTCGTCTCGGTGAACGTGCGGGCATCCGACATCAGCATTCCGCCGGGGTACGAGAAGCTGCTGAAGACGTGCACGAATCTCGCCGACACGGGGGCTCAGGTCGACCCCGATCTGCGCGACAAGTGCGCTGCGCTCCTCTCGCACAGCTCGGCGGCATACGCGGCGGTCCAGCGGAACCAGATCCTGGAGACGCTCGCCGTGGACGCCGTGATCGCGCTCGCCGTTCTCACCATCGCGTCGGGTGCGATCGGATGGGTGGTCGCAGGACGCATCCTCCGACCCGTGAAGCGGATCACGGATGCCGCACGCGCCGCCGGAGAGGGCGACCTCACCGCCCGGCTCGCACTCGGGGGTCCGCATGACGAACTGCGGGAGCTCGCGGACACCTTCGACGAGATGCTCGATCGCCTCCACGCCGCCTTCGTCGCCCAGAGGCGCTTCATCGCCAACGCCAGCCATGAGCTGCGCACGCCGCTGACCGTCATCCGGACGTCGGTGGACGTCGCCCTCGCCAAGAGCTCGCCTTCGATCGGCGAGCTCCGACGGATGGGCGAGGACGTGCGCGACGAGACGGATCGAGCCGACGCGCTGATCGATGCCCTCCTGACGCTCGCCCGCAGCGAGGGCATCGTGCAGAGCGGCGAGCCGGTCTCCCTCGGAGAGCTCGTCGGGACGGCCGTGGATCGCCACCGCCTCGAGGACGTCGTGATCTCCGTGACAGCGGATGCCGGGGACGTCGACGGCGATCCGAGCCTGCTCGGCCGCCTCGTCGCGAACCTCGTCGACAACGCCGTCCGCTACAACCAACCGGGGGGAACGGTCGGCGTGACGGTATCGAGCGATGAGATGCAGGTGAGGCTGCGGGTCGTGAACAGCGGACCGCGCGTGCCTCCCGCCGAGGTCGCACGGCTGTTCGAGCCGTTCAACCGTCTCAACGATCGCGTCGGCGAGGGGTTCGGCCTCGGGCTCAGCATCGTCCAGTCGATCGCACACGCACACGGAGCGACGGTGGATGCGGTCGCACCTGAGACGGGCGGGCTGGACGTCACGGTGACATTCCCGGCCGCTCGCGGAGGATCGAGCGGCGCAGAGCCTGCCCGACCTGGCGATCGCGACGCGGTCGGTCAGTACGGTTGAACGCCGTAGCGGTCCGGCTCAGGGCCGCGCTCGAAGCTGCGGCCGCTCATCGTCTCCGGGATGATCCGCACGTAGACGTGCTTGAGGGTGGGGATCCACGGCCGAAGGCCCAGGCCGTCGGCGCGCTCCACCTCCGCGGACGTCTCGAGCGCGCGCGCCCGGCCGCGCACCACGACGCTCCACGCGTGCGCGTCGTCGTGGCCATCGACCTCGAACAGCACCTCGTCGTTGACGGTCAACTCGAACAGCTTGCTGCCCTGAGCGGTGCGTATCAGCAGAGTTCCGTCGTCGACCACGAAGTTCACGGGGAAGATGTCGATGCGGTCCGCGACGCGCGTCACGATCCGCCCCAGTTCGTGCGCCGACAGGTGCTCCCAGCACTCGTCGTCGGACAGCACCATGACGGGCTCCGAGACCTCGGCCATCGACCCACCACCCCTCTGCGTCGCAGTCGTGAGCATCAGAATGCGACGTGATGTCGTCGTGTCATAGGCCGAAGGTCCTGTCGTGCGTCAGACCTCGGACTCGCCGCGATAGGGCGCCAGCGCCGCGCCGAGCTCGCGCCCCCATGCCCGCGCTCGTTCGACCTCGCCCTCCTCGAGACGGTTCTCCCTGTTGACGAGGAAGCTGTGGGGCTCGGCGAGCCGATCGATGCCGCGCGATCGGAGCGCGTGGTCGATGGCCGCGGCCGCCGAGCCCGTGAAGATCTGCGGCATGTCGGCGCGCGTGTCGAATGCGGCGAACAGCGGCACCGCACGCGGCGCGTCCTCCAGCCACTCGCGCATTCCGAGCCCACTCGCCGAGGTGTCCAGTTCCAGCCCCCGCGCCGCATCCTCGGCCCATCTGGCGGCCTCGGAGCGGGTCGACGGACGGCTCAGCCCGTGCATGTGCGTCGGTGCGCCGACGATGACGATGTCCGGCTCGAGAGGCCACGGATCCAGGCGGTGCACGGCGGCCACCTCCGTGGGCACCGTCTCACGGAGTCCGTCGCCGATGGCCTCGGCGATGCGACGCGTGTTCCCGAACATCGATTCGTAGACGACGGAGACGCGAGGCGGGTGGTGGATTCTTCCGTTCATCGGACCGTCCCTTCTCTTCAGCCCAGTCCACGCGCCGGCCGGTACCGCAGCCGGGTCGAAGGTCCCGCCGACCCGCAGGACTTTCGACCCGGGATGTCGCGTGCCCGCGGCCTAGCGTTCCGATGCAGCGCCGCCGTACCGGCGCACTCGGAGGTGGGGAGAGATGAACAGAGGAATCCGCCTGACGCTCACGGTGGTGACCGGCTTCGTGGCGCTCACGGCCTTCGCAGGCGGCGCTGCGCTGATCATCGGCAGCCTCTATCCCGGGCTCGGAAGCGTCCTCGTGCCGCCCGCCGACTACCTGCAGGGCTCGCCGTTCCGCGGCTACGCGATGCCCGGCCTCGTCCTCATCCTTCTCGTCGGGGGCCCCCAGGCTTTCGCATCGATCGCCTGCATGGTCCGCTGGCCGTGGGCGCCGGCCGCCTGCGCCGTCGCCGGATTCTCGTGCTTGATCTGGATCTTCGTGCAGATGATCTACATCCCGTTCAGCCCGCTGCAGGCGGTCTACTTCCTGCTGGGGATGCTCGAGCTGGGACTCCTGCTGCTCGGCATGGGCGTCCTGCATCCCGCCGGCGTCCTCCGCGGGGCGCCGGCCGCCGAGCATCGACCCACCGTGCGCTGACGCGCCCCGCATGGGACCTTCGTCCCGGGCCGGCCGTCCACGACGCCGGAGGCTCGAGGCATGAACACCTCCTCCCTGCGCCAGGCGACGGATCGCGTCCTCTGGCTCCGTGACATCACGATGTCGGATCTTCCCCTGGTCGGCGGCAAGAACGCGTCGCTCGGCGAGATGATCGGCGCGCTCTCCCAGGCCGGCGTGCGCGTGCCCGAAGGGTATGCGACGACCGCCGACGCCTTCCGCGACTTCCTGCGGCACGGCGATCTCGACCGGCGGATCCAGGATGCGATCGCGGCGCTGGACGTGGAGGATGTCACGGCCCTCGCCGCGACCGCGGCGTCGATCCGCGCATGGGTGAGCTCCCAGCCCTTCCCGGAGGAGCTCGAGCGCGACATCCGGGCGGCGCACGAGGAGCTCGTCGCATCCGAGGAGGACCCCGAGGCGGTGACGTGGGCCGTCCGCTCGTCCGCGACGGCGGAGGATCTTCCGGACGCGTCGTTCGCCGGGCAGCAGGAGACCTACCTGCACATCGCCGGTGTCGAGAACATCCTGGACGCCGTGCGCCGGGTGTACGCATCCCTCTACACGGATCGCGCCATCGTGTACCGGGCCCAGCACGGGTACGGCGCCGAGTCCGTCGCCATCTCGGCGGGCATCGAGCGGATGGTGCGCTCGGACGTGGGCTCGTCCGGCGTGATGTTCACCGTCGACACGGAGTCGGGCTTCGACGATGTCGTCGTGGTCACGAGCGCGTACGGCCTCGGCGAGATGGTCGTTCAGGGCGCCGTCAATCCGGATGAGTTCTGCATCTACAAGCCGGCCCTCCGCGCAGGCCGACCCGCGATCGTCAAGCGCGAGGTGGGCGCCAAGGCGGTGGCGATGCGATTCACCGCGGCGACGCGCTCGGGCACGAGCACCGAGGTCGTCGACGTCCCCCCGCACGAGCGGACGCGGTTCAGCATCAGCGACGGCGAGGCCGAGGAACTGGCGCGCATGGGGCTCGTCATCGAGGCGCACTACGGACGTCCGATGGACATCGAGTGGGCCAAGGACGGCGTCGACGGGACCCTGTACATCGTGCAGGCGCGCCCCGTGACGACGGTGGGCGGGCGTGATGCGAGCCGGGTCGAGACGTACCGCCTCACCGAGCGCGGCGAGGTGCTCGTCAGCGGTCACGCGGTCGGCACGAAGATCGGCGCAGGCCCGGCCCGTGTGATGCGCGACCTGGCCGACATGCACCTGTTCGCGGAGGGCGAGGTGCTCGTCGCCCAGCGCACGGACCCCGATTGGGAGCCGATCATGCGCAGGGCCGCGGCGATCGTGACCGACGAGGGCGGCAGGACCTGCCACGCCGCGATCGTGGCGCGGGAGCTCGGCATCCCGGCGGTCGTCGGCACCGCCGACGCGACCTCGCGCATCGACGACGGCGGCGGCGTCACGGTCTCGTGCGCCGGGGGCGACGAGGGCCTTGTCTACCGCGGTGCGCTCGCCTTCGAAGTGGACGAGACCGTCGTCGACGACCTTCCCGACCTGCCTGTCGGGATCATGATGAACGTGGCCATCCCGGATCAGGCGTTCTCGCTCGCCCGGCTCCCGAACGCCGGCGTCGGGCTTGCCCGCCTCGAGTTCATCATCAGCTCGATGGTCGGCATCCATCCCCGCGCGCTCGCCGAAGCCGATGCCCTGCCCGAGGAGCTGCGGGCCGAGGTCATGGCGCGCACCGCCGCCTACCCCTCGCCGCGCGAGTACTTCGTCCGGCGGGTCGCCGAGGGCGTCTCGGCGATCGCGGCCGCGTTCGCGCCGAAGCCCGTGATCGTGCGCTTGAGCGACTTCAAGACGAACGAGTACGAGGGGCTCCTCGGCGGCGAGCGTTACGAGCCGCACGAGGAGAACCCGATGCTCGGATGGCGCGGCGCGTCGCGGTACGTGACCGAGGGGTTCGCCGCGTGCTTCGCGATGGAGTGCGAGGCACTGAAGCACGTGCGCGACGACATGGGGTTGACGAACCTCCGGATCATGGTCCCGTTCGTGCGGACGACCCACGAGGCCACCGCCGTGCTGGACGCCCTGGCGAGTCACGGACTGCGACGCGGAGAGAACGGCCTCGAGGTCATGATGATGTGCGAGATCCCGTCCAACGCCCTGCTGGCCGACGCGTTCCTCGACTTGTTCGACGGCTTCTCGATCGGGTCGAACGATCTGACGCAGCTGACTCTCGGCGTCGATCGCGACTCGGAGCTCGTGGCGGGCTCGTTCGATGAGCGCGACCCCGCCGTGCTGGCGCTGCTCGATCTCGCGATCAGCGCGTGCACCCGCCGGGGGAAGTACGTCGGCATCTGCGGGCAGGGTCCGTCGGACCATCCGGATCTGGCGGCATGGCTGCTGGAGCACGGCATCCGATCGATGTCGCTCAATCCGGATGCCGTCGTGTCGACGTGGACCCGGCTGGCGCAGCTCGTGCCGGAGAGCCGGACGTCGGGGAGCGAGTGACCACCCGCCCGGGGGCGGACGTCGGGCTCGTGGATTCGCGCCCGCCGAGGGGCGTCGACGTTCCGCTGGTCAGCCCGATCCGGCAGGCGGCGGTCGTCGGCGCGGCCGACGTGGATGCCGGGCTCGGCTCGGGCAGCGCGGGACTGTCGACTGCCGATGCCCGCGCGCGTCGGGAGCGCTACGGCGAGAACGTCATCCGGATGCATCGGGCGCGGCCCTGGCATGTGCTCCTGAGGCAGCTGCGGAGCCCGATCCTGCTGCTGCTGTTCGCCACGGCGACCATCGCCGCCCTCGTCGGCGACAGTGCGGATGCCGCGGTGATCGGCGTCATCCTCCTGGTGAGCGTGGGGCTCGGGTTCGTCAACGAGTTCCGTGCGGAGCAGGCGGCCGACGCGATGCACGATCGCCTCCGCCACACCGCTGTCGTGATCCGCGACGGGGGGCGGCAGAGCATCGATGTGACCGAGCTCGTCCCCGGCGACCGGGTGGTGCTGTCGGTCGGAACCGTCGTTCCCGCGGACCTGCGACTTCTCGCCTGCGATGGCCTCACGTGTGACGAGAGCATCCTGACGGGCGAGTCCGCCCCGGTGGAGAAGTCCACGGCGACAGTCGCCCCGGGCACCGGAGTCGGGGATCTCACGGGGTGTGCGCTCATGGGAACCGTCGTGCACGCCGGCGGCGGCGTGGGGGTCGTCGTGGCCACCGGCGCCCTGACCGAGTTCGGGCGCATCGCCGTCGGACTGTCCGAGCAAGAGCCGCAGACGGAGTTCCAGCGCGGACTCGGGCGGTTCTCGTCGTTCCTGTTGGTCGTCGCGATCGTGCTCACCACGGCGATCTTCGTCATCGCCGTGCTGCTGGGCAGACCGATCGTCCAATCCCTGCTCTTCTCTCTCGCGATCGCCGTGGGCATCACGCCGCAGCTGCTGCCGGCGGTCGTCAGCACGAGCCTGGCGGCCGGCTCGAAGGCGATGGCACGCCGCCGGGTTCTGGTGAAGCGGATGGTGTGCATCGAGGATCTCGGCGACCTCGATCTGCTCGTGACGGACAAGACGGGCACCCTCACGACAGGTCGCATCGAATTCGAGCGGGCGGTCCCGATCGATGGCGTGGACGACTCCCAGCTGGTGGCTCTCGGCATCCTCGCGTCCGACGCCGATCCGGCGGTGCCCACGGTCGTCGGGCTCAATCCGCTGGATGCAGCCCTCGCGGAGGTCCGAAGCGTCGCCGGTGAGAAGGCTCTCGCCGATCGTCGCATCGACGTCCTGCCGTTCGACCACGAGCGTCGCCGCTCGAGTGCGATCGTCGCGGCGGATGACGGCGGCCTTCTGGTCGCGAAGGGCGCTCCCGAGTCGATCCTGCCGCTGTGCGGGGCGGTGACGGGTGCGACCCGGAAGACCCTCGACGGGCTGTACGACGCCGGATGCCGGGTGGTCGCCGTGGCGTCGAGGCCGGCGGGCGAGCTGCGACTCCTGCGCGCGGAGGACGAGCGCGATCTGCAGCTGCGGGGCTTCCTCGTGTTCACGGATGCGGTCAAGACCGGGGCGGCGGACTCGCTGCGCCGCCTGTCCGAGCTCGGGGTCACCGTGAAGATCGCCACCGGCGACAGCGCCGCGGTCGCGGAGCACGTGTGGGAGCGCCTGGGGATGCCGGCCGGCGTCACGCTCACCGGCGACCAGGTGGATGCGCTGGACGATGAGGGCCTGACCGCCGCGGCGATGGATGCGACGATCTTCGCCCGGGTGTCTCCGGAGCAGAAGGCACGCGTCATCCGGGCCCTGCGCCACCGCGGAAGGGCGGTCGGCTTCCTCGGCGACGGGGTCAACGATGCGCTCGCCCTGCACGGAGCGGACATCGGGATCTCCGTGGACTCCGCCGTCGACGTCGCCAAGGACGCCGCCGATGTGCTGCTCCTGGACAAGGACCTCGACGTGCTGGCCGCGGGAGTGACCGAGGGGCGCCGCATCTTCGCGAACACCATCAAGTACGTGATGATGGGCACCTCGAGCAACTTCGGCAACATGTTCAGCGCTTCGATCGCGTCGGTCATCCTGCCGTTCCTGCCGATGCTCCCCGGTCAGATCCTCTTGAACAACCTCCTGTACGACAGCAGCCAGCTCGCCATTCCGACGGACCGGGTGGATGCCGAGCAACTGCGTGCGCCGTCTCACTGGGACATCGGCGCCATCCGCCGATTCATGCTCCTGTTCGGACCCATCTCGTCGATCTTCGACTTCGCGACCTTCTGGATGATGCTGGCGGTCTTCCACGCGGCGCCGCCGGAGTTCCGATCCGGATGGTTCATCGAGTCCATCGCGACGCAGACGCTGATCGTGTTCGCGGTGCGGACACGGCGGGTTCCGTTCCTGCGCAGCCGGCCGTCGCGCGCGCTGACGATCGCGGTGCTGACGGTCGTGCTGATCGGCGCGCTGCTCCCGTATTCGCCGCTGAGCGCGGTGCTCGGCTTCTCGCCCCTGCCTGCCCCGTTCTTCCTCGCGCTCGTGGCGATGATCCTCTGCTATCTCGTGCTGGTCGAGACCGCGAAGGTCTGGTACTTCCGGAGACTGAGCGCACCGGTGGCCCCCGTGCGGCACCGCGGGTTCGCGACGAGGGTGCTGCGCCGCGCCTCCCGCTTCACGCAGCGCTCCGCGCCGTCACAGGCGCGCTGAGAGATCGACCGTCTGGGCGAGGTCGGGCACGCGCGCGATCCATCCGAGCTCGCGCCGGATCCGGATGCGGAGCGCGTCGGACGCCGCGGGCTCCCCGTGCGTGAGGTACACGGCGGACGGCGGCTGGGGTGCGGTGCGCATCCAGTCGACGATCTGTCCCGCGTCGGCGTGTGCCGAGAGCATCTCGAGCACGTGGACCTGCGCACGGATCGGGACGTCGCGTCCGTAGATGCGCAGCGTGCGCTCGCCCTGCTCCAGAGCACGGCCGCGTGTGCCGCCCGCCTGGAATCCGGTCAGCACGATGGCGTTCCCGGGGTCCGACCCGTACGCCGCGATGTGGTGGAGCACGCGGCCGCCCTCCAGCATCCCGCTCGCCGAGATGATGACGGCCGGGCCCCCACGCAGGTTGAGCAGCTTCGACTCGTCGACCGTCCGCACGAGCGTGGCGAGCCGGTACATCGCATGGAACTGATCGGGTGGGATGCGGTGCTCCTGCGGATACCTGGCGTAGATCTCGCTGCCGTCGACGGCCATCGGGCTGTTGAGGAAGACCGGGACGTCGGGGATCGCACCGGCATCGTGCAGGCGGCTCAGATGCAGCAGCAGCGTCTCGGCACGGCCGATGGCGAAGGCGGGCAGGATGACGACGCCACCGCGTGCGCAGACGTCGCGGACGATGCGCCCCAGCGCCTCCGTGGGGTCCTCGGCGGAATGTCGCCGATCGCCGTACGTCGACTCGGACACGAGGACGTCCGTCAGCTCGAGGGGGCGTGGTGGCCGCATCAGAGGGTCGTCCACGCGCCCGAGGTCGCCGGTGAAGTGGATGCGGCGCCCGTCCGCGGTGATCTGGAGCTGCGCCGCCCCGAGGATATGGCCTGCCGGCAGGAAGCGCACGCGGATCCCGCCGACCGAGACGTCCTCGTCGAACGGGTGCGGTTCGAAGTGCTCGAGTGCGCTGCGCGCGTCCTCCTCGGTATACAGGGGCCGGGGCATGTCGTGGCGTGACGTGCCGTGCCGCCGGTGGTGCGACGCCTCTTCCTCCTGAAGCCGCCCGGAGTCGGGCAGCACAAGGCCGCTCAGCTCAGCGGTGCCGTGCGTGCTGTGGACACGGCCGCGGAAGCCGGCACGGACCAGGGCCGGAAGATAGCCGGTGTGATCGAGGTGGGCGTGCGTGACCACGACGGCGTCGATGCTCGCCGGGTCGACGGGGAACGGACGCCGGTTGCGCTCGCGCAGCAGCTTGTACCCCTGGAAGAGGCCGCAGTCGACGAGCAGGCGTGTGCCGTCGGCCTCGATCAGGGATCGCGAGCCGGTGACGGTGTCGGTGGCGCCGAGGAATGTGAGGGTGGCGGGCATGCCGCCATGATCGAGGCCTGCGACGTCGGGGCGGGGGACTTTCGTCACGCGGGATGCGGTGCCCCGCCGTCACGCGGGAATGGGAACGCGCCAGTGCACCCGTGTGCCGCGCTCGGCGACCCTCTCCAGGGTGTACGTGCCGCCCCGGCCCGCCGCGCGCTGGGCGAGGTTGCGGGTGCCGCCTCTGCCCACGGTGTCGGGATCCACGCCGTCGCCGTCGTCCTCGATGCTCACGTCGACCTCGGAGTCGGTGACGACGACGGTCACCGAGGAAGCCTCGGCGTTCGCGTGGCGGGCGATGTTGGCGAGGGATTCGCGCACGACGGCGACGACGTCGTCGGCGAGCGATTCTCGGAGGATCAGATCGACCGGCCCCGTGAACGTGATCCGGGGAGTGCACCCGAGCGCCGGTACGAGCTCGCTGACGACGTCGAGGAGCCGATGACGGGCCAGCACCGACGACGAGCCTCGGCTGCGGAGGGTGAAGATCGCGGTGCGGATGTCGGCGATGGCGGCATCGATCTCCGTGACGCGTGCGTCGAGCTCGACCGCGTGGGCGGGGTCTGCCGCGGCGAGCGCCTGAAGGCCCAGTCCGGTCGCGAACAGCCGCTGGATGACGAGGTCATGGAGGTCGCGAGCGATCCGGCTGCGCTCCTCGACGACCTCGAGGCGTTCACGGTCCTGGCGCGCCCACGCGAGGGTGAGGGCGAGGCCGGCCTGCGCGGCGAACTCGGAGATCGCCGAGAGCTCGGGGTGCGTGAACGCGCCTCCGCCCGGACCCCGCGACACGCACAGGGCGCCGATGATGCGCCCGGCGCTCATGAGCGGCACGGCTGCGGTGGGACCGAGTTCGATGCCACGGTCAGCGAGCGCCCACGTCTCCTCCGTGATGAGCCCGCCGGCGCTCATCGCACGACCCGCCGGCGTCGAGCGGGCCGGCATCACGGTGCCCGCCAGGCGGTCGGCATCCGGCCCGCGCGCCGCATCCACCCGCATCTCATCGTCGGAGTCCGTCGGGACCGTGATCATGACCAGCTCGACCGGGACGACGGAGGCGACGCGCTCGGCCACGACGCCGAGGACATCGACCGTATCGGGGGAGAGGAGCGCGGCCTGCACCTCCGACAGAGCCGTGCTCAGCCGCTCCTGGCGGCGTGCCTCGTCGTACAGCCTGGCGTTCTCGATCGCGATCCCGGCCGTGTTGGCGAGGGACTCGATGAGCTCCGCGTCCTCTTCCGTGAACCCGCCGTCCGGTGAGTTCGTGAGATAGAGATTGCCGAAGACCCGGTCGCGAACCCGCACGGGGACGCCGAGGAAGGCGTCCATCGGCGGGTGATGCTCGGGGAATCCGACCGAGCGCGAGTCGTCGGCGAGGTGTTCCAGCCGGATGATCTTCTCGGTGTCGATCACAGCGCCGAGCAGCCCGCGTCCCTCTGGGAGATGTCCGATCAGGCGCACCAGGTCGGGCGGTATCCCCACGTGGATGAAGCGCTCGAGCTGCCCCTTGCTGTCGATCACGCCGAGCGCGCCGAAGTCCGCCCCGACGAGTGATGCGGCAGCCTCGACGATGCGCGACAGCACGCGATCGAGATCGAGCTCCTCGATCACCGCGCGGTAGGCCTGCAGCAGGGCCCGCAGGCGGCCTTGCACGGTCAGCACGCGCTGCGCCTGCGAGATCAGGTCGCTGATGGTGGTCTCGAGCTCCGCGCGTGGAACGTCGGGGAACCGCAGTGCTTCGTGGTCCATGAACCCAGCTTCGGGAAAGTTGGGGTCATGATACCGCGGATATCCAAGGATTGGCGGAACTCAGATGGCGGCCCATCCTCCGTCGACGGGAAAGGATCGACCCGGACACGTCCGAGGCGTCGTCGCTGAGGAGCCACGTGATGGCCGCGGCCAGCGCCGCCGGGTCGGCGATCGCCGGGATGACGGGACCTTGGTCCCGTCCGCGACGTCCGGCCGGACCTTAGCCTGGGTGCCACGGGCAGCTCCCGTGGCGACCGGCGAAGACGGCAGGAATTGATGAGCTGCGTCAATCGGAGCCGAGGTTGCGGCAGCGAAGGGGAGGCGTCTCGGGGGACGCCTCCCTGCTCCCGCTCCTGGCACCCGCGGTCGCGGCAGTGTGTCAGCGGGATCGACCGCGGAACGAGCGGCTGAGGCTGCGCAGCAGCAGGAGCAGGCCCCCGAGGGCGAGCACGCTGCCCAAGAACGCGAAGGCCCGCACATCCGTCGTCAGCATCGGCCCGCTGCTGCTGACGGCGAGCAGCACCCCGGCGATCACGAGGGTGATGCCGATGACCGTGATCGTCATGCGAGAGATCAGGGCGTCGACCCACGAGCGCTCCGTGCCGCTCTCGAACATGCGCATCCGCAAAGAGAACGTGCCCTCGTCGAGAGCGCGGGAGACGCTCTCGATGCGCCGGCTGAGGCGCCGCGCACCCTCCATCAGCACGGCCCCTCGCGATTGCGCGCTCAGGATCGCATCGCGCACCGACAGCTGTTGCAGGGCGGCGGACGGCGCGAGGGCGAGCCCCCGCCGGGTGAGGTCGTAGTCGTGGTCGAGCAGGCGCAGTGTGCCTTCGAGCGAGCTCAGCGTGCGCAGCACCAGCAGCAGCGACGGAGGGATCGCGAGGCGGTGCCGCCGCAGCGCGTCGAGCAGCAGTCGGAAGATGTCGTCGTGCGTCGGGCTGTTGCGCACGCGGGTGATGACGACGCCGACATCGCGCTGCAGGGCGTTCTTCTGCAGCGAGTCGCCGTGCCCGCAGATCAGCAGCACGAGATCCGTGGCCACTGTGTCGTCCTCGTTCGCGATCGCGACCAGCAGAGGCACGAGCAGGCGGCGGAGACTCTTCTCGACGATCCCCACCGAGCCGAAGTCGATGAGCGTGACATCACGAAGACCGTTCTCGCCACGCTGCTCGCCGAGGATGAGGTTGCCCGCGTGGAGGTCGGCATGGAAGACGCCGCGCAGCAGGACCTGGTCGAAGACGGCCGACGCGATCTCGTCGGCGATCGCGGCCGCATCTTCGGGCGGCAGGTCGACGGAGGCGATGTGGGTGAACGGTGTGCCGCGGACGCGCTCCTGCACGAGCATCCGCTCGGTCGAGAGCTCCGCGTAGCTGCGGGGGATGCGCAGCGGCGACGGCGATTCGGCGGTGGCGGCGCGCAGCAGCTCGGCGTTGACGATCTCGATCCGGTAGTCCAACTCGTCGTCAAGTCCGCGCGCGAACTCCTCGACGAGTGCCGCCGCGCCGTATTCCCTGGCCCAGTCGGTGCGGCGCTCGAGGTCCGCGGCGAGGCGGCGCAGGATGTCGAGATCGGTCGTCACCTGCCGCCTCGCGACGGGGCGCTGGATCTTGACGATCACCTCGTCCCCGTCGAGGAGCTGCGCGGCGTGCACCTGGGCGACGGAGGCCGCGGCGAGGGGCTCGGGATCGATGCGGGCGAAGACCTCGTCGATCGGCCGGTGCAGCTCGGTCTGGATCGCCGCCTGCGCATCCGTCCATGGGATCGGCGTCGACTCCATCTGCAGGGTCGCGAACGCGTCCACGAACTCGCGCGGCAGCAGGTCGTCCCTGGCGGAGAGCACCTGGCCGAGCTTGACGAAGGTCACCCCCGCCTCGTTCATCGCGTCCACGAGAGCGGCGGGCAGGTCGCGAGGCGCCGTCCGCGGGGTGCCGAACAGGGCGACTCCGTGCCGCGAGGCGATCGACAGGATCTGCGTGTACCTCCTCGCGCGGTCGCGACGGCGGAACGCCTCCCGGATGGATGCGACCGGATTGCGCAGCCCGTGGGACGGCCAGGCGAACTCGAGGGTGACGATGCACACGACGACGGCGGCGAAGAGCCACCCGAGGGTGACGGCGAAGAACGACAGAGCGATGGGCAGCTCGGCGACGACCTGCCCGTCGCGCACCACCCCCGCGGCATCCAGCGACCATGTCGTCAGGGGCAGGGCGACGATGAAGACGATGAAGCCCGTCGCAACCGAGCGGATCCATCCCACCGATCGATCGAGCAGGCGGCGCGCCGCCCACGCGGCGCCGACGGCGAACACGAGCCCGAACAGGCCGACGGCGAGCCAGGAAGGCATGCAGGCTCCGCTTCGCCCTCACGCGCGCGACGCGATGTAGCGGGTGAGCGCCTGCACCGTGGTCAGCGTCGCATAGTCGTCCTCCGGCGTGGTCACCCCGGTCGACTGGGCGAGGAGCTCGAGGATCCCGAGGAAATCGAGCGAGTCGAGCTCGAGATCCTGGCGCAGTCTCGCAGAGTCGTCGAGGCCACCGGCATCGATGTCGGGTGCGACCTCGGTGATCGCGGCCAGGACGGCCGCCCGTGCATCCTGTTCGTTCACAGCTCCTCCGGCTTCTGCAGCAGTTCGTCGATGCGGGCGAGAAGGCGGCCGCCCACCAGGCCGTCGCTCGCACGATGGTCCGCCGACATGGTGGCGATGACGGTCGGCCGCACGCCGATGAGGCCGCCGCGGGCCACGGGCCGTTCGACGACGCGGCCGAAACCGACGAGCGCGACCTGCGGGGGGTAGATGACGCCGAAGATCGACTCGACGCCGAGATCGCCGAGGTTGGTCACCGTGATCGTCGGGTCGGCCATCTCGGCGCGCTGAAGGCGCCCCGCCCGCGCGCGTGCGACGAGGTCGCGCAGCCGGCTCATCAGCTCATCGAGCGTCAGCGCGTCGGCGTCATGGATGGCCGGCGCGATGAGCCCGCCGCCGCGCAGGGCCACGGCGACCCCGAGATGGACGGCGCTGCTCGGCTGGAACGCGCCATCGAGGAAGAACCCGTTCACGTCGGGCACCTCCTTGGCCGCCTGCGCGGTCGCTGCCAGCAGCAGGGCCGCCGGGACGAGCCGCTGCGCGATGGGCCGGCCGAGGTTGGTGCGCTGCATCCAGTCGACCGCCGCGGTGAGGTCGATCGTCGTGCTCAGGTAGTAGTGCGGGATCTCTCTCTTCGATCGCGCCATCAGCGTTCCCACGGCCCGATGCATCTTCGCGACGCGGTCGGCGGCGCTCTCGGCGGAGCCCTCCGCAGGCGTGGGAGCCGCGGGTGCGGCCGGCGCGGGGGAGGGCGCACGCGTCGGCGGAGGCGTCTCTCGGCTGCCCGTGCGGGCGATGTCCTCCGCGAGCACGGCGCCGCCGGGTCCGCTGCCGCGCACCTCGGCGAGGTCGATGCCCCGCTCGGCCGCGAGCCGGCGCGCGCGAGGAGAGGAGCGCAGGCGAACCCCTGCCGGCGCGGGCATCGGAGCGAGCGGCGCGGATGCGGCGGGCGGGATGGCGTGGCCCGCGGCGGCCTCTACATCCGACCGGGTGATGGCGCCGTGCTTTCCGGTGCCCTGAAGCCGCGTGAGGTCCACGCCGAGCACGTGGGCGAGACGCCGGACAGGCGGCGTCACCGCCGGTGCCGGCTCCTCCGCCTCGACAGGCTCGGCGACGGTCGTCGCGACCGGCGACGGAGCGCGCGGCGTGGTCGTGCCCGACGCGACGGGAGCGCCGACGTGCGCACCGTCGGCCGGTGTCCCGGTGATGCGGGCGATGGGGGTTCCCACCGGCACCGACTGGCCGAGGTCGACGAGGAACTCGGTGACGACCCCCTCCTCGAACGACTCGATCTCCATCACCGTCTTCTCGGTGTCGACCTCTGCGATGAGGTCGCCGCGGTGGACGTAGTCGCCGGGTGCGACCAGCCACTCGACGACCTTGCCGCTTTCCATGTCCGCCCCGAGCGAGGGCATGCGGAACTCACCCATGAGCGCCGACCGTCTCGTGCGCGGCGGCGACGACGCGCGCAGCCGACGGGAGAGTCGCCAGTTCGAGGTGGCGCGCGTAGGGGACGGGGACCTCGGCGCTGCAGACCCGGGTCACCGGCGCGTCCAGCTCGTAGAAGGCAGCTTCGCCGATGCGGGCGCTGATCTCGGCCGAGATGCTTCCGCTGCGCCAGCCTTCGTCCACGATCACGGCGCGATGCGTCTTCGCGACGCTCGCGAGGATCGTCCCGTCGTCGAGGGGGCGCAGTGATCGGAGATCGATCACCTCGGCGTCTATGCCGTCCTCGGCGAGGGATGCCGCCGCATCGAGGGTCGCGGGCAGGGTGCCGCCGTACGTGATCAGCGTGATGTCTGCGCCGGGCCGGCGGATCGCGGCGCGATCGATGTCCACCGGACCGGCGTCGTCGGCGAGCTCTCCCGAGACGTTGTACAACGACCCGTGCTCGAAGATGAGCACGGGGTCGGGGTCTTCGAGCGCGGTCCACAGCATGCCGCGCGCGTCCTCGAGGGTCGCCGGCGTCAGGATGCGCAGGCCCGGGATGTGCGCGAACCATCCCTCGAGGCTGTGCGAGTGTTGCGCGGCGAGCTGGCGACCGCCGCCCGTCGTCATCCGGATCACGAGGGGCACGTTGAACTGCCCACCCGACATGTGCAGGAGGGTCGCGGCGTTGTTCACGATCTGATCGAGGGCCAGCAGGCTGAAGTTGACGGTCATGATCTCGACGATGGGCCGCATGCCGCCGAGCGCGGCGCCGATGCCCGCCCCGACGAAACCCGCCTCCGACAGGGGCGTGTCGCGGATGCGGGCAGGGCCGAACTCTTCGAGCAGCCCGAGGCTCACTGCGAACCCGCCGCCGTAGCGGCCCACGTCCTCGCCCATGAGGAAGACCCGGTCATCCCGCTGCAGGGCCTCCCGCATGGCGGCGCGCATCGCCTCCCGATAGGTCGTCTTCACGATGCCGTCCGTTCGCTGTACACGAAGCGCGTGAGCTCCTCGACCGGTTCGAGCGTCCCCGCGTCGGCGAAGGCGACCGCGGCGCGGATCTCGTCGTCGACCTCCTGCTCCAGCGCCGACCACGCCTCCGGGCTGAGAGCGTCTGCCGCCGTCAGTGCGTCCTGGAGCTGTGTGATCGGATCCCGTTCCATCCAGTGCTGGACCTCGGACTTGTCGCGGTACAGCTCGGGGTCGAACATCGAGTGCGCCCGGAACCGGTAGGTGCGCATCTCGAGGAAGTGCGGTCCGCCTCCGGCGCGGATGGCGTCCACGGCGCGCCGCGCGGACTCCTGCGTGGCGAGGACGTCCATGCCGTCCACCGACCACGCGGCGACCTCGTAACCGGAGGCCTTGAGCGCGAGGTCGGTCTGCGACTCCGAGCGGTCCAGTGCCGTGCCCATCGCATAGAGGTTGTTCTCGCAGCAGAACAGCAGCGGCAGATTCCAGAGGGCGGCGAGGTTCATGCTCTCGTGGAATTCGCCCTCCGCCACGGCGCCCTCCCCGAAGAAGCACACCGTCACCCGGTCACGGTGCGCCAGCTTGTCCGCCAGCGCGAGGCCGACCGCGATCGGGAGCCCGCCCGCGACGATGGCGTTGCCCCCGAAGAACCGGGTGGACGCGTCGAACAGGTGCATGGAGCCGCCGCGTCCGCGGCAGCATCCCTCTGCACGACCGCACATCTCCGCCATGATCGTGGTCGCGGGCACACCGCGCAGCAGGGCGTGACCGTGCTCGCGGTAGGTCGCCACGACCGAGTCCTCGGGGCCGATCGCCGACATCACTCCGGCGGCGACCGCCTCCTCGCCGATGTAGACGTGCAGGAATCCGCGGATCTTGGTCGCGCTGTAGAGCTCGACGCAGGCCTCTTCGAACCGTCGCACCCGCAGCATCTGCTTCAGCAGGTGCCGGACGCCTTCGGGGTCGCTCGAGATGCGCTCCGCGGTCTCGTCGGCGGTCATCGCCCCGCCTCCAGAGTCGACGTGTCGCCCTCGGGCAGTCCGAGCTCACGCGCCTTGAGCAGGCGACGCAGGATCTTCCCGCTGCGTGTCTTCGGCAGCGCGGCGACGAACTCGAGGCGTCGCGGTGCGACGGTCGTGCCGAGCCGCTTGCGGGCGAAGCCGATGAGCTCGCGCTGAAGCGCATCCGTCGCCTCGTACCCGGGCTTCAGCTCGATGAACGCCTTCACGACCTCGCCCGCGACGTCGTCGGGGACCCCGATGACGCCCGCCTCGGCGACGGCCTCATGCTCCAGCAGGCAGCTCTCCACCTCGAACGGGCCGATGAGATGCCCTGCGGTCTTGATGACGTCGTCGCCGCGGCCGACGAACCAGTAGTAGCCGTCCGCGTCGCGCTTCGCGAGGTCGCCCGTGAGGTACCACCCGCCGACGAAGCAGCGGCCGTATCGCTCGTCCTCGTTGAGATAGCCGCGGAACATCGAAGGCCACCCCGGTTTCAGGGCCAGCTCGCCGACGACATCCGGCTCCGTGACGAGGTCGACGGCGCCGTCGCGGACGACGGGCGCGCCGGTCTGGTCACGCGCGACGATCGCCGCCTGGATGCCGGGCAGCGGGCGGCCCATGGAGCCTGGGCGGATGTCCATGGCCGGGAAGTTGGAGATCATGATGCCGCCGGTCTCGGTCTGCCACCAGTTGTCGTGGATGGGCAGTCCGAACGCCTCGAGCCCCCAGACGACGACCTCGGGGTTGAGCGGCTCTCCGACGCTCGCGATGAACCTCAGCGACGTTAGGTCGTGTGCACGGGCGCGCTCGGCGCCCGCCTTCATGAGCATCCGGAGGGCGGTGGGCGCCGTGTACCAGACCGTCACCCGCTGCTCGGCGAGGATGCGGTACCAGCGCTCCGGCTCCATCTCCTCCTCGTCGACGACGGTCGTGACGCCGTGGACGAGCGGCGCGATGATCCCGTAGGACGTGCCGGTGACCCAGCCCGGGTCGGCTGTGCACCAGTAGATGTCGTCGGGATGGAGGTCGAGCGCGAAGCGGCCCGTGGCCGAGTGCGCGGTCACCGCGCCGTGCACGTGCACGGCTCCTTTCGGCCGGCCGGTCGTGCCGCTCGTGAAGTGCAGCAGCGCCATGTCCTCGGCATCCATCGCGGCGATCGGGCCGTGCGGCGGGGCCTGCGCGAGGAGGGCGTGGAAGTCGAGAGTGTCCGGCTCCGGTTCGCCGTCCGCATCCACGAGGAGCACGTGGCGCAGCGACCTCAGCCGCCCGCGCTCGTCCGCGACCCTCTTGAGGTACAGCGCCCGGGTCGTCACGAGCACCGTCCCGCTGCCGAGCTCGAGCCGCTGGCAGACCGGCTCCGGTCCGAACGCCGAGAAGAGCGGGCAGAAGACGGCGCCGTGCTTCAGGGTCCCGAGCGCCGTCGTGTACAGGGGCGGTGTGCGCCCGAGCAGGGAGAACACCCGGTCGCCGCGCTGGACACCGAGCTGCCGGAGGACGCTCGCGAATCGGTCGGTCTCGTCGGCCAGCTGACCGAAGCTCACGATGCGCACGCTCCCGTCGGCCCGCACGAATCGCAGGGCGTCGCGAGCGGCGCCGTCTCCGTGGGCATGACGGTCGACGGCCTCGTGTGCGATGTTCACGCGACCGCCGGCGAGTCCGGCGAGCGTCCGCTGCTCGTCCTCCCACCGGAACGCCGCGTACGTGCGGTCGTAGTCGAGGAGATTGGGGGTGACCGCTAGGTGCGCCGGATCCTTCGTGATCACGGGCCATCGCGTGGGCGCGGGCGTCGTCGCCTTCATGCCCAGACGCTATGGCGGCGAGCCGGAGCCGCCCGGGCCTTTGGTCCCTTCGCGGGATTGCCGGTCGAGCGAATCGCGGCGGGACCAACGACCTATCCGTCTCGGACGGCGTGGCGCAAGGTGTGTGCTGCGGCGAGCGAAAGGAAGCGGGACCATGGCGAGCGACATCCACATCACCGAGCAGGTCGAGGAGGTGCACACGGCGGGTGTCCGCCGGACCGTGCCGATGGACGACTTGCGCGACTTCTTCTCCACGGCCTTCTCGACCACGATGCAGGCTGTCTCCGCGCAGGGTGCGCATCCCGTCGGCCCCCCGTTCGCCAAGTACTACGGCATGCCGACCGATGTCGTCGATGTCGAGGCCGGCTTCCCGGTCGATCGGGTGATCGCGGCCTCGGGCGAGGTCGCACCCGGCATCCTTCCCGGCGGTCGCGCCGTCGAAGCCACCCACATCGGGCCGTACGAGACGATGTCGGACTCGTATGACGACATCGAGGACTTCATCGAGGCGCACAGCCTGGTTCCGGGTGGCGCGATGTGGGAGAGCTATCTGAGCGACCCCCGCGTCGAGCCCGATCCGTCGCACTGGCGAACGCTCATCCACTGGCCGGTCACCGATCGGTCAGATGCGCCGGCGGTCGTCCGCACTGAGACTCCCGTGATCGCGGCGGGGCCGCAGGACTGACGGCGCACGCCATCGCGGGGCGCATGACAGTGGTGGAGGACGACAGCCCGGCCCGCGAGCCCGTCGAGCTGCTGCTGCGGGATCTCCGCACCGGCGAGACGGGGCTCGGCAGCAGAGAGGCTGCCAGGCGCCTCGCCGTCCACGGTCCCAACGTGCTGCCACGCGCGCGACGGATCGGCTGGCCGCGTGAGGTCTTGCGACAGTTCACCCACCCGCTCGCACTGCTCCTCTGGCTGGCGGCAGCGCTCGCCTATGTCGCGGGGACCCCGATCCTGACGTGGGCGATCCTCGGGGTGATCGTGATCAACGCCGTTGTCGCTTTCCTTCAGGAACGGCAGGCGGAGAAGGCGGTCGAGGCGCTCGCCCACTACCTTCCATTGCAGGCGCGTGCCCTCCGCGATGGATCAGCGGTCACGATCGACGCGGTGGACCTCGTTCCTGGCGACATTCTGCTCATCTCGGAGGGCGACCGAGTGTCGGCGGACGCCCGGCTCATAAGAGGCAGCATCGAGGTGGACATGTCGGCGCTCACCGGGGAGTCGGCTCCTGTGAGGCGGTCGGCCGGCCGCACCGATGCCGCCGAGCGGCTGATGGATGCGCCGGATGCGGTGTTCTCCGGTGCGGAGTGCACGTCGGGTGATTGCCGCGCGGTGGTGTTCGCGACCGGCGCTGCCACGGAGCTCGGTCGAATCGCGACGCTCTCGCGGCGGGGCGAGCCGGTCGCCAGCCCGCTCGAGCGCCAGGTGCGGCGCTCCACCTGGCTCATCGCCGGCGTCGCCGTCGCTGTCGGCATCCTCTTCCTGCCGCTCGGGCTTCTCGCGGGGCTCAGCCTTCCGGAAGCAGCCGTCTTCGCGATCGGACTTCTCGTCGCCAACGTGCCCGAGGGCCTTCTGCCGACGATCACCTTGGCTCTCGCCGTCGGTGTGCGCGTACTCGCACGGCGAGGAGCGCTGGTGAAGCAGCTCTCGGCAGTGGAGACTCTCGGTTCGACCACCGTGATTTGCACCGACAAGACGGGCACGCTCACCCAGAACGAGATGCGGGTGAACACGCTGTGGACCATCGACGGCGTGCACGGCCCGTCGGAGCACGGCGTGTTGCTGACCCCTCTCGTCGAGGTGATGGCCGACTGCGTCGAGCTCGAACGCACCGCCGATCCGATGGAGACAGCGCTGCGGGACGCCGCCGCGGAGTTCGGGATCGCCACAGCGCCGCGCGTCGCAACGTTCCCCTTCGATCCGGAACGCAAGCGCATGAGCGTCGTCAGCAGCCGCGGCCAAGGACTGGTCCTCTCGGTCAAGGGCGCGCCAGAGGGCCTCATCCCGCTCTGCGACTCCGTCTGCGTCGCACGCGGCGTGCAGCCCATGACGGCGAACGAACGGCAGCTCGCGATCACGGCTGTGGACGAGTTCGCCCGACGCGGGCTGCGCGTGCTTGCGCTCGCCGCCCGGCGCACGGACGACGTGCCCACCGATGCCGCGGCCGCTGAGGCCCGGCTGTGTCTTCTCGGCCTGGTCGCGCTGCTCGACCCACCGCGGCCGGAAGTCGCGGACGCCGTCGCCGCATGCCACAGCGCGGGCATCACGATTCACGTGGTCACCGGCGACAACGGGAGCACAGCGGCTGAGATCGCTCGGCAGGTCGGGATCGGCGCAAATCGGGTGGTGCCAGGTCCTGACGCGGACCACATGTCGGAGCCCGAGCTCGACGCGCTGCTGGCCCTGCCGGGAGAGATCATCTTCTCCCGCAGCACACCGGAGGGCAAGCTGCGCATCGCCGAGGCGCTGCACGACGCCGGGCAGGTCGTCGCCATGACCGGCGACGGAGTCAATGACGCGCCCGCCCTGCACCGTGCCGATATCGGTGTGGCGATGGGCCGCTCCGGGACGGACGTCGCGCGCGAGGCGGCGACGATGATCCTGACCGATGACAACTTCGCCACCATCGTCACTGCGGTTCGTGAGGGGCGCCGGGCCTACGACAATCTGCGCAAGTTCGTTCTCTACATCTTCGTGCACGCCGTGCCGGAGGTTGTGCCGTTCGTGGTGTTCGCGCTGTCCGGCGGACTCGTTCCCCTTCCCCTCACCGTGCTCCAGATCCTCGCCATCGACCTGGGGACCGAGATCCTCCCCGCTCTCGCGCTCGGGCGTGAGAAGGGCGAGCCCGACCTCATGACCCGGCGTCCGCGGCCGCGCTCCGAGCCGCTCATCACCCGCCGGCTGCTGTTCCGTGCGTGGGCGCTCATGGGAACCATCTCTGCAGTCCTGGCCCTGGCCATCTACTTCGCGGTGCTCTGGGTAGGCGGCTGGCATCCCGGAGCACCGGTCGCGCAAGGCGACCCACTCCACGCGGTCTACCTGCAGGCGACGTCAGCGACCTTCGCGACCATCGTCGCGTGCCAGGTAGGGACAGCGTTCGCCGCCCGCACCGAGCGGGCGTCCCTGCGCACCCTCGGTGTCTTCACGAACCCGCCTCTGCTGGCGGCCATCGGCGCAGAGCTGATCTTCGTCGCGGCGCTCTGCTACGTCCCGTTCCTTCAGCTCGTCTTCGGAACGGCTCCGCTTCCGCTCTGGGTCATCGCGCTGCTCGTTCCCTGCCCGCTGATCGTCTGGGGCGCCGACGAACTCGCGCGGTGGATCGCCCGCCGGCCAGAGGCGCGGCGCGCCGCCGCCGCGGTGGGTGGAGAGATCGGAGTACGAGGGGGCGTCCGCGCCAGCGACGCCCCCTCGCATTCGGCCCCCGGGAGGGATTCCGGCGATTCCCGAATTCGCGCGGATCGACCTCGAACCGGAGGGAGCTCCTCCCTTCCAGGATGAGGCGCGCGTCCGGTGCGCTCCGGGACCAAGGTCCTGCGACCCGGCTTCACGCCGCGAGAGGCGTCCGGGCGCGGGACTTTAGTCTCTGCGTCCGAGCCGGCTGTGGGCGAGTCTGGGGGTGTGCAGGAGGTGCACAGGAGGAAGGGAGAACGAATGGCCACGGCAACGATGACTGACCTCGAGGTCCAGGACATGGTCCGTGACGAGCTGGACTGGGCGCCGGATGTCGACTCCGCAGGCATCGGTGTCAGCGTCGAGGACGGCGCTGTGACGTTGTCCGGGGAGGTCGACTCCTATGCGGAGAAGCTCGCCGCCAAGCGCGCGGCGCTGCGCGTGCGCGGGGTCCGGACGGTGGCCGATGACCTCGTCGTGAAGTCGAAGGGATCTCCCCCCACGGAGATCGACATCGCACGGGAGGTCGATCATGCGCTGAAGACCGCGGTCAACGTGCCGCCGACCGTCCAGGCCGAGGTCACCGACCATCATGTGCTGCTCATCGGCGAGGTCAGCTGGGAGTTCCAGCGGCTCGCCGCGCAGCATGCGGTGCAGTACCTGCCCGGCGTCTACACGATCAGCAACATGATCAGGCTGACGCGGCGTCCGTCGGCGCCCGACACGCAGCAGCGCATCGCCGAGGCGCTGACCCGCAACGCGCAACTGGATGCCGAGAGCATCCACGTGACGGTGGAGGGCAACAGGGTCACGCTCACGGGCACGGTCCATTCGTGGGCGGAGTCGGCTCAGGCGTCCGATGCCGCCTGGGCGTCACCCCATGTCACCGACGTCGTCAACCACCTCATCATCAAGGCCTTCTGAAAGGGGCAGGAATCATGGCAGGAACCATCGTCCGTTTCGACCCGTTTGCCGAACTCGACTCCCTCAGCCGGGAGCTGTTCGACAACAGGTTCTTCCGCGCGCTGCGCGGATTCGCGCTGCCGACGACGGATGTCTACACCGAGGACGAGAAGACGGTGATCGTCGAGGCCCAGCTCCCCAACTTCGAGGAGAAGGACATCACGGTGAACGTCGACCAGGGCGTCCTCGTCATCCATGCGGAGCACCGCGAGAAGGAAGAGGACAAGCAGAAGACGTACATGCTCCGCGAGAGCAGCAGCAGTTTCTACCGCAGCGTCCCGCTCCCCGACGGAGCCGACGACGAGAACATCACCGCCACCTTCAGCGGCGGCATCCTGAAGGTGACCGTCCCGCTCAACGGGGCCAGCGCGCCGCGGCAGATCGCCATCTCCACGACGAGCTAGCCCAGCGAGGCGACGCGGGGAGCCGTGCACCGACACGGCTCCCCGCGCTCGTGCGGGTCGAGGGAGGGATGACCAGACCGCGGCGAGTCGGAGGGATGTCGCGCGGGATGCGGATCGCGTGGGCGGAGCCGGCTCACTCCGGTACGCGGTAGCGCAGGATCGCAGCGACCTGCCGGGTGCTGCGGGCGTCATCGGCTCGGATGGGCACGATCGTCGCATCGGTGGCCAGAGCCTCGCGCAGGAGCACATCCGCGCGGTCCTGGTTCTCCGGCCTGTCCTCGTCGACAGCCCCCTGCGGATCCGGGTCGATGAAGAGGGTGTCCACCGCGCCGTTGCGCAGAGCCGTGTGGATCTGCGCGACGTCCGTCAGGACGAGGCCCGGATCGGTGCCCTCCAGGCGCGAGATCTGCATCCGGCGGGCACGCTCTCGGTGGGCATCGGCGCGCGGCGTGACAAGCTCCGCGAGGTCTTCGAGGCTCAGGCGGTCCGGGTTGCCCGGCACCGGGGCCAGCGCCGCGAACTGCGGGTCGGCTTCGGCATGCAGAAGGCTTGCGAGGGGCTCCGCGGCCACGATCGCGAGCATCGCCCTGGCGTGTCTGACAGGCTCACGCACCGCACGCAGGAGGGCTTTCGCGTAGACGCGAAGCCGCTCCTTCGGATCCTCCGATATCCGACGGTGCGCGAGGGTCTGCCGGTCGTGGGTGAGGTCGAGGTTGACGGTGCTGTCCAGGTCCCGAGGAAGGTCGGGCACCTCCATCGCCCGCGCGGGATATGACGTGACATCGGCGAGACGGGCCGCATTCTCCGACGCGGCGAGCACGCAGATCCGCGGATGCAGCGCGAGAGCGGCGTCCAGCAGGGGGCCGATCACGAACCGGTTCGACACGTGCACGCGCGGGGCAGGCAACGTGGCGAGGGCGAACACGTCGCACGATGCCGGCGTCGCGAAGATGCCGACCGAACGGATCCGGTGGTCGAACGAGACCGCCTCCGGGCGCGCGGGAGACGCCGCCCGCTCCATCTGGTCGCGCACCGCGGTGACGACGTGTGCGGGCGCTCCCGCGCGGTTCAGCGCGTGAGCGGTGAGCCGGATCTGGACCTCTGCGGCCTCGTTCACGTGGTTGCCGCGGAGCCACGTGTCGTCGTCGCTGTAGACGGAGACGCACCACGGCGAGACGACGCCCGCAAGACGGAGGACCTCGGACATGGACAGCGGCGCCGCATCCATGGTTCACCCGTTCCCTTCCGCATCATCTGCCCGATGCCACCGCCGTGGCTCTTCCGGGCGGGCGCGATGCGTGAGGAGCACGCTACGGCCCGCGCGCCGTCCGTCACCGGGACGAAAGTCCTCCGAGGCACCGGGCCGCCGTCCGTGCCACGGGCCAAGGGGCGGCTGTCGCGGGCCCAAAGTCCCGACTCGGCAGCCGAGCGACGGGCATCCTGTCGAGGGCGGGACGGGGTCGACCGCATCGAATCCGTCATTCACGGCCACGACACCCCAGGAGGTGCGAGATGAACAGTCGCCGACCCATCCAGCTGCCCGACCCGATAGACCCCGCAGCGATCACGCTGCCTGCCACCCAGCCGATCGACATCACCGCATTGATCACCGGCAGCGCCGCAGAGCCGGTCGGCCCGTCCGACTAGGAGCGGCCCGCTCGCGCAACCGGCGCGGGCCCTGCACTCAGGACGCAGGCCAGGGAGGAGCACGACATGGACACCGTTCCACCCATCGTGACCGAGGACCTGTCGAAGCGCTATCGGCGCAGTCGCGCGCTGGACGGGGTGAGCCTGACACTGGAGCCGGGGGAGGTGTTCGGCTACCTCGGTCCCAACGGCGCCGGCAAGACCACGACCATCCGCATCCTGATGGGCATGCTGCGCCCGAACTCCGGACGCGCGGTCGTGTGCGGCTTCGATGCGTGGAGTGCGGCGCGGGAGGTGCATCGTGTGGTGGGCTATGTGCCCGGGGAGCCCTCTGTCTACGCACGGCTCACGGGCGCCCAGCACGTCGACTACGTGTGCCGTCTGCGGGGGCGCAAGGACCACGCGCGCGCGGCCGAGGTCGCCGACCGGCTGAACCTCGATCTGACCCGGCGCGCAGGTGTGCTCTCGCGCGGCAACCGTCAGAAGCTCGCGCTCGTTCTCGCAGTGATGTCCCGACCAGCCCTCCTCATCCTCGACGAGCCGACGTCGGGGCTCGATCCGCTCGTCCAGCACGAGGTCCACGCGCTCCTGCGCGAACACGCGCACGACGGCGGCAGCGTGTTCCTCTCCTCGCACGTGCTCGGCGAGGTCCAGCGGGTCGCGACGAGGATCGGGGTCCTCCGGCATGGCAGGCTCATCGCCGTCGAGCGCCTCGACGACCTCAGCGCTCGCTCTCTCCACCACGTGCGCGCCACCTTCGCCGTGCCCGTGAGCGCCGAGGAGTTCGCCGGAGTGCCGGGAGTCACGCACCTCGTCGCCATCGGCGACCGCCTGAGGTGCGAAGCACCGCAATCAGCGCTCGATCCTCTCCTGAAACGGATCAGCGCTCACCCGCTCGTCGACTTCGAGTGCGCCGAAGCGGATCTCGAGGACGTGTTCATGACGTACTACGGAGGCGACGACGATGCTGAGCACCGTGTTCACGAAGTCGCTGTATGACCAGTGGAAGGCCCTGTTGTGGTGGGCGGTCGCCATCGTCGTGCTGATCGCGACCTACGTGGCCATCTGGCCGAGCATCCGCGACCAGCCCTCGATGGCGGACTTCCTCGACCAGATGCCCGAGGCGATGCGCAGCCTCTTCGCCACCACGGGAGCAGATCTCACAACGCCGGTGGGCTACATCCAGGTCGAGCTCATGTCGTTCATCGCACCGATCATCCTGTTGCTGTACGCCATCGGACGCGGGGTGTCGGCGGTCGCGGGAGAAGAGGATGCGCACACCCTCGAACTGCTGCTCTCGACGCCGGTCGCCCGTGCGCGCATCATCGTGGAGAAGTTCGCCGCCATGCTCGTCGGTGTGGCCTTCCTCGCCGCCGTCACGGGCTTCTCCCTCGTCCTCGAGGGATCCTTCGCGGACATGACCCTGCCTCCGGACAAAGTCGCGGCGGCCATGGTGCACCTCGGACTGCTCGCACTGGTCTTCGGCGCGCTGGCGCTCGGGCTCTCGGCATCCACGGGCCGAACCGGCCTCAGCCGTGGCATCCCGGCCGCCCTCGCCGTCGCCGCGTACCTTGTGAACGGCCTCGCGCCACTCGTGGACTGGCTCGAACCGCTGCAGAAGTACTCGCCGTTCTTCCAGTACGTCGGACACGACCCGCTGCGCAACGGCATTGATGTCACCGACATCGTCGTCGCATCCGCGACCTGTCTCGTCCTCGTCACGCTGGCCGCGATCGGCTTCCGGTTCAGAGACACGTCTGCCTGAGGAGCCCGGCCGGGGGACCTTCGGCACTGTCCGGCGTCTGCGGCGTCAGCAGAGTGTGAGCATGCAACCCGGATCACCTCTCGCGGACGACACCGGAGCACGCACGGTCGACCCGGACCGCTCCGGAGGGGCTGTGCTGCGCTCCGCGCAGGTGTTCAGCGTCATAGGGGCCGTGCTCGCTGGGATCCCGATCGCGGTGCCGCTCATCCTCCTGCTGGTCTCCCTGTTCGCCGGCCGGGGAGCGCGCCTGGACGTGCTGCTGCCGGGCGAGCTCATCGTCGCCGTCGTCCTCGGCGGGCTCTGCCTGCTCGCGGCGGCCCTTCTGAGCCGCAGCCTGCGCGCGGTCGTCGGGACCTCCCTCGGAGTGGTCGTGGCGGCGTTCGCGCTCGTCGGCGTCGCCGCCGACGTCACGGGACTCGCCTCCGGCGCCACTCCGCCTGAGGGGTGGCCGCTGATTCTGGTCGGGGGTCTGTACAGCCTGTACGTCCTGGCGGTGGTCGCCCAGTTCGCCGTCGGGGTGATGCTGTGCGTCCGACTCTTCCACGGCGGCCGTCGCCGGCCGTGAGCTTCTGGCGCGTCCGCTGGACGCGACATCGACGATGAGGGAGGCAGGATGCCGCATCCGATCATCCATTTCGAGTTCGGCGCGCCGGACGGCGGCGCGCTCGCGGAGTTCTACCGTCGGCTGTTCGGGTGGGAGGTGCAGCCGGCCGGCCCCGAGTACTGGCTGCTCTCGCCCGGCGCCGAGGGGATCGGCGGGGGTGTGCTCCAGACCAGCCGCGGCATCCCCCCGTATTTCACCGTCTACGTCGCCGTCGATGACCTGGATGAGGCATTGGCGGATGCCGAGAAGCTCGGCGCCGCCCCGATCGTCCCCCCGACATCGGTGCCCGGGGTGGGAAGCTTCGCGATGATCCGCGACCCGGCGGGGAACATGGTGGGGATCATGGAGCAGACGGAGCCGAGTGGACCCGGTACCCCCTGACGGCCGGCCCCATTGCCGGCAGCGCTGAAGGGATCGGCACGCGGTCTTGTGGATGTGCCGCGGTAGTGGTTCGATGTGGCCATACATGGTGTGCGGCAGCGCCGTACCCAGGCGGTGGACCCAGCCGAGTATCGTCCCGCAGCGTATGCCGCGCGGACGTGAGGATCTTCCGCACGCGTAGCCGCAGACGACGGTGGGGTCGAGATGCTCAGGCAGCGCAATAGAGTTTCGCGCGCACTGCGCGAGCGTCAGCGTGCTCGCGCGTCCGACCCGCTCGCTCCGGCGGAGGGGCCCCAGGATGCTTCGCTCAGACGCGATGCGTGGGCGATGGAGTCGAGCAACCTCATCACCGCGATCCTGGGGGACGAGCCACTGGATCCGATCGGTCTGATCGCAGAGCGCCTCGTCATGCTCGTCGGAGACGTCCGGGTGACCGTCGTCCGTCCCGGCCGATCCGATGGCGTCTGGGACTCGACGCTCGTCGGAGATCCCGTCGATGGCACCGAAGGCGGGGACCCGATGATCGTGGACGCGGCCGCCCTGGCCGAGGTCGCCCTCAGGAGACGGCCGTCCATCATCGCCGACGAAGGGTCCGGACCGGCGATGATGCTCCCGCTCAGTACGCGGGACATCGTGGATGTGATCCTCGTGCTGACGCGTGAGGCGGGCGGGGTGCCGTTCGAACCCGTGGATGCGGATCTGGCCGATGACCTCGGCCGTCAGGCGTCTTTCGCACTCCAATTGGCTGCCGCTCGGACCGACCAGCTGAGGCTGATGCTGTTCGATGACCGCATGCGCATCGCGCGGGAGCTGCACGGTGCGGTGATCCGGCAGATCTTCAGCGCCGGACTCGAGCTGCACACTCTCGAGCAGCTGCTGGATGACCCGTCGATGAAGCAGCGCGTCGATGGCACGATCGAGATGCTCGACGAGACGATCACGCAGATCCGGGCCGCGCTGTTCAACCTCTCGAACGCGCCGAGCAACTCGGCGCAGCCGATACGGCATCGTCTGCTGGACCTGATCGCCGAGACCGACTGGCGCCGCAGCGGCATCCCGGCCGTCTCTTTCGTCGGGCACGTGGATGTCCCTGTGGGCGACCTGCTCGCGGATGAGCTGATCGACGTCGCACGGAGGTGTCTGACCGTCATCTCCGGCAGCGCGGGGACGCGCTCCACCGCAGTCGCGCTGTCGATCCAGGACGGCCACATCATCCTGCAGATCACCCTGCACGGTGAGATGGGCGATGGCAGCGTCCACGGGCTCGCCCCGAGGGACCTCGAAGAGGCCCCTCGGGCGGGTCGCCTGGCCGTGGAGTCCGCCGACTCCACGATGCGGCTGACCTGGAGCGCCCCGCTCGCGCTGTCCGTCTGACCGGATTACATCGGTTCCGGCGGGCGACCGGGCGCGACCGCTGCCCCGCGCTCCGCGTCCACGCTGCCCATCCCGGCGTGTGACGACCCGGACGCGGCACGGCGGATCGTGTCGGCCAGCCCCCGCCCGCGCAGGTCCATCTCGACATATGCGCGGGCGCCGGACCGGAGGGTGCGCGCAGCCGTCTGCTCGTCGACGAAGGACACCAGGAGAACGCACTCCACCCCCGGCGTGTCCTCCCGGATCGCGCGAGCCGCGTCGATGCCGGCCGTCTCACTGATCACGACGACGTCCGATGCCGTGCGAGCGAGATGCTCGCGCAGGTCCGCTCCGGGAGCGGATGCTCCCACGACGTCGATGTCTCTCTCTTGATGGAGGAGGTGGGCGAGTCCGCTTCGTATCTGCTCGCGATCGTCGATCACGAAGACCCTGATCATGGATCGTGTCCCTCTGACTGGTGGTGACGTCCGCAGGCCCGCTGAGGTGCTCGCGGCCGAGGGGACGAGGTGGTACAGCCGCGGAAGACGACACCAAAGCGGAGGCACACTGACCGGATGGCAACCGGATGGACGGTGTCGACTCGCCGGCGAAGGCGGCGAACCCGCCCGGTCGCGTGCGAGAGTCCACACGACGTCACCACTTCAGCATCCCACCGATTCGCCCCGAGATGTGGGCCCCGCCGATCGAGGCGAGAGCCCTGGTCCCCTGACACGGTCGCGGGCGCAGGCAGCACAAGGGGGCGCCGACACGGCGGCGCCCCCTCATGCTCATCCTCCGGGAGAGGTCCGGCTGCTCCCCAGTCAGCGGATCGATCTCGACCGGATGGAGTCGCTCTCGACCCAGACTGCGTCAGCCATGCCCCCGGATGCGGGACTAAGGTCCCACGTCGGACCACGACCGCGAAGGGGCGGCCGCTTCGAACGGGTCGACGGCCGGCGGGACCAAAGTCTCTGCGTCCGGGCCTCCCGGCGAGCGAGTCTGAGAGCGGGAGCGGTGACGTCCCCGGGAGGGAGCGGGACGTGGCGACGTTGTCTCTGGCCGAAGTTCGCCGCATCGCGAATGTGCGTGCGCCGTGGTGCGTCACGGTCTACGGCGACGCGGACGCCTGGCTGGGCTCGCAGCACCCGAGCGGTGCGGCACGTGTCCAGATCCGGCTGGCAACGCGCGCACTGATGGATGCCGAGGCATCCGAGCAGGTGATCGCCACCGTGCGTGATCGGCTGGAACGAGCACCGAGCTCATTCGGTCCCGCGGCCGTGCCGGTCGGTCACCGGGCGCGGTCCGTCGCCGTCTTCGTCACACTCGACGAGGGTGACGTGTTCGCGCTCACCACCGATGCCACGCCGAGCGTCACCGTGTCCGATCGATTCGACGTCGCGCCGCTCGTGGATGCGGCCCTGGCGTTGACATCGCGTGTGTTCGTGCTCGCCGCGTCCGAGAACTCCGCACGACTGATCGACGTGACGGCGCATCCGGCTCGCGTCGTCGACGTCCACGACCTGCCGCCGTCGGCCACGATCGAGCGCGACACCGAGTCGGCGATCGGTCATCCGGCTGCGGTGCGTTCGCGCGGTGTGGACGAGGACGCGACGCGATTGCGCGCGTACGCCCAGGGGCTCATCCGGCGCGTGGCACCCGTGGTCCACGAGGCCGGCGCCCTGCTGGCGATCGCGGCGTCGGAGCCCCTGGCGAGCATGCTCGAGGCCGACGTCATCCTGCACTCCGTCGTGGCCTCTCAGATCCTCCCGTCCGCGCCCGGGCTCGCTCCGGACGAGCTCACCGTGGACCAGCTGGCAGATCTCGCGGCCCCCGTCGTTGACCAACAGCGGGAGCGGGCGCGGCGAGCGGAGGACTCGAGGCTTTCGGAGGTGGAGCCGCTGCTGGCGTTGCGGGACATCGCATCCCTCACAGCCGCCTTGCGGGATGGCGCCGCCGACACGCGGTTCGCCGACATCGAGGGGCGGGCTTCCGGCGACGGACGCTGAATGCGCCCGCGGGTGCGGCACGGCGGCGCCGGAGCCGCGGGGAGCTCACTCCGACGCGGACGCGCTGCCGTGCACGACGAGCACCGGGCAGTGCGCGTGCTCGGCGCACACACGGCTGACCGAGCCCAGCAGGAGGCCGCGGAACCCTCCGAGGCCCCTGCTGCCGAGAACCAGCATGCCGCAGGAGGAGCTCAGCTCGACGAAGGTGCGCGCCGCATCCCCCTCCAGAGTCGTCTGCGCGAGACCCGCGGGCGGTTCGTCTCCGAACGCCTCGACGACCGCTGCGCGCAGTCGCTCGGTGGCGGCCTGACCGGTGTGCTGCTCGCGGTCGCGTTCGAGATACACGTAGCGCGGGCTCTCCCACGTGATCACCGCTTCGAGCGGGGCGCCGAGCGCGTCCGCGATGCGCGCGGCATAGCGCAACGCGTCCACGGATGCGGGAGAGCCGTCGACGCCGACGACCACTCGGTCACTGTCCTGGTTCATGCTCATCCTCTCAGCGTCGCGGGAGCGCGCGGCGGGGAGCGGGACCAAGGTCACATCCCCCTCCGGAGGACCAAAGGCCCGATGCGGCCGCGGAACCGGTGCGCATCCTGAGGGATGCAGATCCGTCGAAGGAGCGAGTCATGTATGGATGGATGATGAGCGGCACCGACCCGATGTGGTGGGTGATCTGGATCGTGGTGGCTCTCCTGATCATCGCCGCCGCCGTCGTGGTCGTGGGTGTTCTCACCAGGAGGAACGACGAGGGGTCGGTGGCGGGAACTCACGCGGAACCGCCGGCGCGCGACATTCTCGACCAGCGCTATGCGCGCGGCGAGATCGACCACGACGAGTACATCCGCCGCCGCGACGAACTCGCGCACAGCGGACGATGACGATGCTCGGCGAGACCGGCGGCCTGGCCGCGCCCGGCGCCCGCAGCTCCGATGCGGCAGGTGAGCCATGAGAGCCCTCGTGGTCTTCGAGACGATGTTCGGCAATACGAAGGAGATCGCAGAGGCCGTCGCCGCGGGACTTGCGGCATCGACCGACGTGGAGATCGAGAACGTCGCGGATGCGCCGGCCACCCTTGCGGCGGACGTCGATGCGCTGATCGTCGGCGGTCCCACGCACGTCTTCTCGATGTCGCGACCGTCGACTCGCGAGGACGCCGTCCGGCGCGGTGCGGCGCCCGACGACGAGCCGGTCGGAATCCGCGAATGGCTGCAGGCCCTGCCGGAGCATCCGCGGCCGTTCTTCTTCGCCGCGTTCGACACCCGCACCGACATGGCACTCGTCCCGGGGGCCGCATCGCGCAGTGCGAGCCGCTTCGCACGCAAGCGGGGGTTCCACGTCCTGGAGCCGGAGAGCTTCTACGTCAGCGGCTACCAGGGTCCGCTCGTGCAGGGGGAGGTCGAACGGGCCCGCGCCTGGGGCGAGGCGCTCGCGACCATCCTCACCGGACAGCGCCCGCAGGAGGTCGCCGCCCCGCCGGGCGACAGCGACGGGTGAGGGCCGTTCAGCCGACGATGTAGATGTCGTTCTTGACCTCGGTGACGTGCGGCGAAGCCCAGGCCGCCTCGGCGGCCTGGTGACGCTCTGCCCACGACTTCACGGTGCCCGTGAGGGTCACCACGTTGCCGTCGACGGCCACATGGATGCTGTCGGCGTCGAGTTGCGCGTTGCGGGAGATGGCCTCGCGGATGCGCTTCTCGGTGTCAGGCGCCGATGGCCGCTCCGCCAGCGTGATCTGATTGGTCAGCGAGAAGACGCCGCGGAGGTTGCGAACCGCGTGCTCGGCGGCGCGCCGCTGGAAATCGCGCGCGACCTCGCCGACGAGGGTCACGGAGTGGCCGACGATGGAGGCCTTGACCGATTCCGGCACATTGCTCGCGGCGCGCAGCGCGTGGTCGACCTCCTGCGCGATGTCGGTCTCGCCCACACGCCAGGAGGCCTTGGGCTTTACCTCGAGACCGTTCACAAGCGCACGGACTCCTCTCACCCGGAACGCGGCCTTCTCGGCCGCGACCTTCTCGGCGAGGGTGTCGACGGCTCCCGAGAGCGTGACCGCACCGTCCTTCACCTCCACGCCGATGCCGGCCGCATCGATGTCCGGCGTCCACATGAGCTCGGCGCGGACCAGGGTCTGGATGTCGAGGTCGCGATCAGTTGCGGTGGTCATCGGGCTCTCCTTCGATGCGGCACGTGGATGCAGGGGTCCAGCCTCGCGCGCGAGGAGCGGCGGGACAGGGTCCTAGGTCCCGTCGACTCGGGGCGGGGCGGGAAGACCCGCGGCGTCGCGGGACCTATGGCCCTGAGTCGGCCGACGGACGAGCGTTACCGTTCTGCCACGGGTAGCTCCCGGGCGGCCGATTCGGACGGAGTGATCGATCAGCTGCATCGATGCACTGCCCAGGCCGTCGCAGTCAGGGGAGGCGTTCTCGACGGAGGGCGCCTCCCCGCGGCGCGGCGGCTTTCGCAGGCAGGCGCGGATGGGTCGGGCGCGACGCATCCGCGGGACCTTCGGCCCACCTCCGGAGGCCGCCCGGCGTGAAGATCCCGCCATGACCTTTCCACAATCCATCTCGACGGTGTTCCGCAAGTACGCGGACTTCACCGGCACGGCATCGCGCTCCGAGTTCTGGTGGTGGATCCTCTTCACCACCCTCGTGAACGCCGCCCTGAGCTCGCTCACCGTCTGGAACGTGACCGAGAACACGACCTTTCCCATCGGGCCAAATCTCACCGGTCTCTGGGCGATCGCCGTCCTCCTGCCGACCCTGGCGGTGACCGTGCGGCGGCTCCGTTCCACGGGCCGCTCGTGGGCGAACCTGTTCTGGCTCCTGCTCCCGGTCGCAGGGCTCATCATCCTCATCGTGCTGTGCGCCCAGCCCGACCAGGCCCTCGTGCCCCCGCAGACTGCGGGCTCGAGGCCCTTGTGAGCAGAGCGGACGAAGGCTGAGAAGGGAAGGAGCCCCAGGTGTTCGAAGACCGCAGAGACGCCGGCCGCCGACTCGGTCGCCACCTCGCCGAGCAGGGGGTCACGGCGTCGGTCGTGCTCGGGCTCCCGCGCGGCGGTGTGCCCGTCGCAGCCGAAGTCGCCTCCCGACTGGGACTGCCGCTCGACGTCATCGTGGTGCGCAAGCTGGGGCTGCCCTTTCATCCCGAGGTCGCGATGGGAGCGATCGGGGAGGGCGGCGTGCGCATGGTGGATCTCGACCTCGTGCGCCGGCTTGGTGTCACGGCCGAGCAGTTCGCGGAGGTGGAGCACCGCGAGCGGACGACGCTCGACGCCCGCGTGGCGAGCCTGCGCGGATCTCGCCCGCGTCTGGATCTGACCGGGAAGACCGCGCTGATCGTCGACGACGGCATCGCGACGGGCGCCACCGCCTCGGTGGCATGCGCGGTGGCCCGCGGCTTCGGAGCAGCGCGCGTGATCGTCGCGGCCCCGGTCGGGGCGCGCGATGCCATGCACCAGATCGAGGGAGCCGACCAGGTCATCTGCCTGCGGCCCCCTGCCGACTTCCTCGCCGTGGGCGAGTACTACCGGCATTTCGAGCAGACGACGGATGCCGAGGTCATCGCGTACCTCTCCGCCGCGCAGGTGCGGCCGTGAACGCGTCGTTCGACGGGCTCTCGGACGTCCGCCGGCTCGCCGTGCCGCTGACCGGTGCGGGATCGTTCGATGCGATCGTCGAGCGAGCGCGCTCCCGGACGATCGTCGCGATCGGCGAGGCGTCGCACGGCACCCACGAGTTCTACACGCTGCGCGCTCGCCTGACCCGGCGCTTGATCGAGGAAGCCGGCGTCACGTGGATCGGAGTGGAGGGGGACTGGCCGGACTGCTGGCGCATCGACCGCTGGGTCCGTGGACTCGCCGACGAGGCGCTCGACGCACGCGGGGTGCTCGCCGGGTTCGCCAGATGGCCGACCTGGATGTGGGCGAATGCCGAGGTCGCAGACTTCCTCGACTGGCTCCGCGAGCACAACCGGGGTCGCCCCGAGTCTGGCCGCGTCGGCTTCTACGGGCTCGACGTGTACTCGCTGTGGGACTCGCTGGCCCGGACGATCTCGTGGCTCGCGGAACGGCAGCCCGACGCGCTGCCGGTGGCCATGAAGGCCTGGCGCTGCTTCGCGCCGTTCGATGAGGACCCGCAGCGCTATGCGTGGGGCACCCGGCTGGTGCCGCTGTCATGCGAGGACGACGTCGTCGGCCTCCTCGTGGAGGTGCGGCGCGGCGCGGCTGCCGACGGCGATGACGCGTTCGACGCCCTGCAGAACGCCGTCGTCGCAGCCGACGCCGAGCAGTACTACCGCGCGATGGTGCGCACCGACCAAGGATCGTGGAACATCCGCGACATCCACATGGTCGACACCGTCGACCGGCTCGCCCAGCACCTCGGTCCGCACGCCAAGGGCGCCGTCTGGGCGCACAACACCCATGTCGGCGATGCCCGGGCGACCTCGATGAGGGATGCCGGACTCCTCAACGTCGGGCAGCTCCTGCGCGAACGGCACGGCCGTGAGGCCGTCTTGCTCGTCGGCATGGCGTCGTATGTCGGAGAGGTGACGGCCGCGCACGAATGGGGCGCAGCCGAGGAACGGATGCCGGTTCCCGCCGCCCGCCCGGGCAGCCACGAGGATCTCCTGCATCGCGCGCTCGATGGGAACGCCGTGCTCGACTTCGGCGGCGAGTCCGCCGGCGGCGCGCAGTGGCTGTCCGGACGAGCCGGACATCGTGCGATCGGCGTGGTGTACGACCCCGCTCGCGAGCACGGGAACTATGTTCCGACGGTGATGGGGCAGCGGTACGACGCGCTCATCTGGGTCGCGGAGACCCGCGCGCTCCGGCCGCTGCACCACGAGCCCGCACCCGAGGAGAACGAGTTCGAGACGGCGCCCAGCGGCTTCTGAGACCGCGCGCATCCGGCCGCGCGCACCCAGCCCGGCCGGATGCGCCCGGGTCGTGCTCTACGGAGCGGTCGGCGTGGGGAGCTTCGCATCATCCGGCGATCCGAGCACCCTCTCCGCGCCGCGATCCGGGGTCGGGGTCTGCCGCTCCTCCCGCACACCGCCGGCGGCGGCGCGGTAGTAGTCGCGCCAGACGAGCTTGTGCAGGGGGATCCACCTCGGGAAGGTGCGCAGGCCGGGGATGAAGGGCAGGAGCGCCAGCAGGATGGTGAGCACGCCCATGATCAGGACGATCACGAGGTCGGCGTTGTCCGCCGTCGAGAACGGCGGCACCTGGTAGAGGAGCGAGAACAGCCAGAGCCAGGACTGCCCGGGTGTGTTGCCGGTCTCGTTCATCACCCCCCACTGGTCTCCGGTGAGGTGCTGGGCGGCCGCCAGGTTCTGGAAGTACTGCCCGTCGCCGAGGAAGAGGATCGCCGGCGTGTAGTTGAGCTGGTAGAAGCCGCTCTGGCTGGACAGCGCGCCGTCGAGCGCGCCGCTGCGCGCCATGCCGGTCAGCGCGGTGATCAGGCCGGGGACCGGGCCGTAGTCGCCGCCGGCCGGATCCGGCAGCGTCGACCCCTTGTCCGCAGCGAGCGCCTTCGCGTACGCGTCGGTCCAGGCGGTCTTCTGCGCGTCCGTCGCGGCCGTCCACTGCGCGACCTCCGGCGGCACGTCGGCGAGCGTCTTCAGCGGGGCGATGACGAACGCGTTCGCCGTGTCGATCGGGATGCGCACGCCCGACAGGCTCTGCAGGTCGAGAGGGCCGAGGGTCTGGCTGGCGTCGGCCGTGTTGTTGTACGGCGGCCCGTACTGCGCGGTGTCGCTCGTGCCGCCGAGCTCCGCAGTCGCGGTCGTGGCGAAGTCGACGGGGTCGTGCGCCGACCAGGACGCGAAGGTGGCGCCCGGCTCGTCGGGCGATCCGAAGATCGCCGCGAGCACGAGCGTCAGGGCCGCGACGACGATGAATCCGATCGTGACCTCCTTGAAGAGGTCGTAGTCGCGGACGCGGCCGCGCCACGGCCTGCTGAACAGGTCGCCCCGCGCTCGCCAGGTCATGCTCGGCGTGCTGTTCATCGCGACATCTCCGATTCGTTGCCGGGGTGGAGGAGCTGGTCGTCCGTCTCCTTCGCGTCGATCGGGGGGACGACGCCGTGCATGCGAACGAGCAGCACGTGCAGCACCACGACGGCGCCGACGCCGAGCGGCAGCAGCACGATGTGCCACGCGAACATCTGCCCGAGGTCGGCCACGTTGAACCACGCGCCGATGCCGACGGCGTTGAGGGCGTCCTTGGCCTCGAACGCGATCCACTGGGAGTCGAAGTTCGTCTGCAGCAGGTAGCCGGTGAACGCCGCTGCGATCGACACGGCGAACGCGATCACACCGGTGATCCACGTGAGGACGCGCCCCCCGCGCCAGGCCGCCATCCAGTACTTGCCCCAGAGGTGGACGACCATGAAGAGGAAGAAGAGCTCCACGCTCCACAGATGCGTGCTGTTGGTGAATCTCCCGAGGCTCGAGAGGTGGTACCAGGCCGGTCCGTTCAGTGCGAGCACGAACCCGGAGAGGATCACGACCGCAAGGGACGCGAGGGATGCCATCCCCAGCACGTAGATCCATGAGGCGACATAGCTCGGCTGGTCCTGGGGGAGCAGCTTGTCCGGGGGGAGACGCTGCAGGAGCCAGCGGCGCGCGCGCCCCGTCCACGTGTAGACGTCCTCGTCCGCTTGGGCGGGAGGCTCCGACGGCCATACCCTCCGCTGTGCGGTCGGCTCCGACGGCGGTTCCTTCGTGCTCATCGCCGGCGCCTCGGCTTCGGGAACGGCAGCAGCAGGGCCAGGACGAACAGCACGAGCATGGTCGCGATGACGATGAGATTGCCGAGCTGGATGGTGTAGGAGCCCCAGCCGAGATAGATGCCTGGCGCGCTGGCGACGAAGACCACGATGACCTCCTCTTTCGTCGCCACCGTAGGTCACGCCTGTGCCGCGGTCCGGGACGAAGGTCCTGCCGACCGAGCATCGGGTATCGACCTCGCGGAGGTGGCGGGACCTTCGGCCCTGCGCGTCCTGCGTCTGTTCCGAAGGATGGTCGTCCATAGCGGTGGCATCGATGGAGGAGATGTCGGATGGTGCGGCGTTATGTGGTGGCGTTCGATGACTCCCACCAGGCCAAGCTCGCGTGGGACTGGGCTCGGTCGCGCGCCGACGCGGAGGGCGTCCAGTGCGTGGCGGTCACCATCGTGGGCGACGACGGGGGCCGGAGCGATTCCCACCAGGGACGCGGGTCGGCCGACTCGCCGATCCGCCTGAGCGGCGAAGTGCCCGAGACTCTCGCGGCGTTCACGGAGCCCGACGACGTCCTCGTCATCGGAACCGGCAAGACCGGGTTCGCGCACGGGCGCGTCTTCGGCTTCACCGGGGTGCGGATCGTGACGCTCGCACCCTGCCCGGTCGTCGTGATGCCGGACGTCGACCTCCGATTCCGGTCGGGCGTCGTGCTCGGCGTCGACGGGCCTGACACCGCCGCCGTATCCGCCGCGATGGCTGCGACGGAGGCTGCGCGCAGGGGAGAGGCCATCCAGGTGATCTCGTCCGGGCGGAGGGGCGGCGACCATGGTCGTGGGCTGGGTGACGCGGCGAAGATCGCCGAGCGTGTCATCCGCGAAGGGTGGCCTCAGCTGACCGTGCACGCGCGTGCCCGGTCGGGCGATACCCCTGCAGCGCTGCTCGATGCGGCCCAGGCGGCATCGCTGCTCGTGATCGACCCCGGCCTCGCGCCCACGGACCGCCGTAGCGGGGACCCGGGGGACATCGCTCTGGATGTGCTGTTCAACGCGAATGCCCCGATCCTGATCGCACGACCGCACGCCGAGGAGGAGGCACCCGTCGACAGTCGGCTGAGCGTCACATGACGATGACGAGCGAGCCGGATGCGCGCCCCGCACGCAGTGCGGAGACAGCCTCTCCCGCCTGCGCGAACGAATACTCGGCGACCGTCGGGCCCAGGTGGAGATTCCGCGCGAGGCGAAGCAGCGCCGCGCCGTCCGCGCGCGTGTTCGCCGTCACCGTGCGCAGGTCGCGCTCGTAGAACAGCTCCTCCGTGTACGCCATCGCGGGGATGTCGGACATGTGGATGCCGGCGAGCACCACGGTTCCGCCCCGGGTGACCGCTCGCAGCGCCACCGGGACGAGCTCGCCGGCCGGCGCGAAGACGATCGCCGCGTCCAGCGGATCCGGCGGTTCGGCCGTCGCATCCCCCGCGAAGACCGCACCGAGCCGCAGCGCCAGCGCCCGGTCGTGCTCGGTGCGCGACATCGCGTAGATCTCGGCCCCGGCAGCCTGGGCGAGCTGCGCCGTGATGTGCGCGCTCGAGCCGAAGCCGTAGATGCCCAGCCGGCCGCCGGGAGCGAGGTGGGTGCGGGCGAGCGCCCGATACCCGATGATGCCGGCGCACAGCAGCGGGGCGGTCTGCACGGGGTCCGCATCGGCGGGCAGCGCGTAGGCGAAGGCCTCGGGCACGGTCGTGAACTGCGCGTAGCCGCCGTCGGCATCCCAGCCGGTGTATGTCGAAGACGGGCACAGGTTCTCCCGGCCCTCGCGACACCATCGGCACGATCCGCACGTGCGACGCAGCCAGGCGATGCCGACGCGGTCGCCGCGGACGAGCTGCGTCACCCGCGCACCTGCATCGACCACGATGCCGACGACCTGGTGACCGGGGACGACGCCCGGTCGGTGGACCGGAAGCTCCTGATCGATGACGTGGAGGTCCGTACGGCACACGGCGCACGCCTCGACACGGACGAGGACCTCGTCGTCGCCGGGTACGGGCATCGGGCGCTCGCGCAGCGCGAGCGAGCCCGCGGCTTCGTCGGTGGCCCATGCCGCCATCGCTCCCGTCGCGATGCCGTCCATCACTCGCGCGGCGCCGGCGCGCGGTGCGGTATCGGCCAGGGCTTGGCGAGGGCGCCGTCGTTCCCCGTGAACTCGCGTGCGGCGCCGTCGGGAGGGTCGTCCGCGGTGGGGGTGATCGGCTCGGTCAGAGGGGATGCGTGATAGTGCTTGGGGAAGCGGCGGCCGGTGACTTCATCCGGATCGATCCGGATGAAGTGCTTCTTCGCGGTGGGGTTCCAGGAGATCAGCCAGTCGATGCCCGACTCCTCGATCTCGGCGGGGTCCATGACGAGGTGCGCGACGCCATGGACGACGACGCTCCAGCGGCGCCGGTCGTCTTGGCCGTCGATCTCGAAGGCGACCTCGGGGTGCGCCTGAAGCTTCCCGAGTTTGCTTCCGGGAGCGGTGCGGAAGAACACGCGACGCTCGTGGGTGAGGTAGTTGACGGGCAGGACGTCGAGGCCTCCGTCCAGCCCGGAAACGGCGAGACGCCCGATCGTGCCCAGGCGCAGGAGTCGCCAGCACTCGTCGACGTCCAGTGTCTCCACCTCTCGACTGCGAGGATCGGCCGAATGCGCGGATGCAGACATCCCGACCTCCTTCCGTTCTCCTCCACAGATCGGGCCCTCAGTCAACGGTGTGCTGCGCCATGGCCGCGGGACGAAAGTCCTGCCGGCGCATGCGTACCGCGAATGTGACTTTCGTCCCGTCCGTCGCACGCGGGCGGCGGGAGTGTGGGTCCATGGATGAGCTCATCGACTCGGACCGCATCCTCGTCGGCGTGGACGGCTCGCCGTCGTCCATCGCCGCGCTGCGGTACGGCGCGCGGATCGCGGCCGCGCTGGACGCGCCTCTCGAGGTCGTGACGACGTGGTACTACCCCGCGTTCACCGAGTACGAGTTCGCGACCGAGTGGACGCCCGAGGACGACGCCACCGACATCCTCGATCGGACGATCGAAGCGGCATTCGGCGACGACCCGCCCGATCTGACCCGCCGAGTGATCGCCGGCGCGCCGACAGGCACGCTGATCGATCTCAGCGCCCACAGCGCCATGCTCGTCCTCGGCAGCAGGGGACACGGCGGATTCGCGGGACTCCTGCTCGGATCCGTGAGCGCCGCGTGCGCCGAGCACGCGCACTGTCCGGTGCTCGTCGTCCACGAGCGCCGTGCGGCAGACGCATCCGAGGACACGCCATGAGGATCCAGGTGGTGTTCGAGTCGATGTTCGGCAACACGAAGCAGATCGCGGAGGCCGTCGCGGCCGGCATGTCCGGTGTCGCAGAGGTCACCGTCGACGACGTCGCGGAAGCGCCCCGGGAACTTGCCGACGACCTGGCCGCACTCGTGGTGGGCGGACCGACGCACGCCTTCTCGATGTCGCGGGTCTCCACTCGCCGGGAGGCGGCGGGCCGGGGCGGGGCGGAGAGCGAGGTCCCGCTCGGTATCCGGGAATGGATGCAGTTGCTTCCCGATCCCGGTCACCCGATCATCTTCGTCGCCTTCGACACGAAGGTGGACATGCCGCTCATGCCAGGTGCCGCCTCGCACAGCGCGTCGCGCTACGCCCGCAAACGCGGGTTCCATGTGCTCGAGCCGCAGAGCTTCCTCGTGGAGGGGTACGAGGGCCCGATCGTGGAGGGCGAGTTGGAGCGCGCACGTCGATGGGGCGAGGGCATCGGAAGGGTGATCACCGGCGAATGACCATCGCACCAGGTGAACCGCGGCCCGAGGACGAGTATGGTCCTGCCATGATCACGGTGTTCCTCGTCGACGACCACGAGATCGTGCGGCGCGGCATCTGCGAGCTGCTCGACGCGCAGGCGGACATGACCGTCGTCGGCGAGGCCGCGACCTGCCACGATGCGATGGCCCGCATCAGCGCGACGATCCCGGATGTCGCCATCCTCGACGTGCACCTCCCCGATGGGAGCGGCATTGATGTGTGCCGTCAGATCCGCCAGGAGTTCCCGTCGGTGCGCTGCCTGATCCTCACCGCGTACGACGACGACGAGGCGGTGTTCGCGGCTGTGCTCGCCGACGCATCCGGCTATCTTCTGAAGGCGGTCCGCGGTGATGAGCTCACACAGGCCGTGCGGGCGGTGGCAGCCGGAAAGCGTCTGCTGCACCCGGCGGCCGAGCGGCGGGCGACCCAGCTGCTGCGTGCCGCTCCGGATGAGGATCCGCGCTTCGGATCGCTCAGTCTCCGGGAGCGGCAGATCCTCTCCCTGATCGCGGACGGGCTGACGAACCGTCAGATCGGCGAGCGGCTCGGACTCGCGGAGAAGACCGTCAAGAACTATGTGTCGTCGCTCCTGTCGAAGCTCGGCTTCGAGCACCGCACGCAGGCCGCCCTGTTCGAGATCGAACGCGATCGCCGGGCCTGATCGCGCCGCTACACCTCCTCGTGATGGTTCGGATCACCGTTCCACAGGCGTCCGCGCTCGAGCCCGGACAGGGCGTCGACCTCATCGGTCGTCAGCTCGAAGCCGAACACGTCCGCGTTCTCGACCTGGCGCTGCCTCGACGCCGATTTCGGGATGGGCGTCGACCCGATCTGGACGTGCCACCGCAGCACGGCCTGCGTGGGAGTGACACCGTGCGCGGCGGCGACCTCCTCGACCGTGGGCTCCGATGCGAGCTCCGTCCGATGCGCGAGCGGGCTCCAGCTCTCGGTGCGGATCGCGTGCTCGGCGTGGAATTCGCGCAGCGGGCCCTGCGGGAAGTAGGGGTGGAGCTCGACCTGATTGACTGCCGGGGTCACGCCGGTCTCGTCGATGAGGGTCACGAGCATCTGCTCCGTGAAGTTCGACACGCCGATCGAGCGGACGAGTCCGCGCTCGCGCGCCTCGATCATGCCGCGCCACGTGTCCAGCCACCTGCCGACGCCGGGGTTGGGCCAGTGGATGAGCTGGAGGTCGATGCGCTCGAGACCGAGCGTGCTCAGCGATCGCTCGATGCTGGTGATCGCCTCGTGGAAGCCGTGGTCGCGGCCGGGGATCTTCGAGGTGACGAGGAGCTCGTCGCGGACGATTCCCGACCGGCGCACGGCCTCGCCGACCTCGGCCTCGTTCTCGTAGTTGACCGCGGTGTCGAGCAGGCGATACCCCGCCTCGACTGCCGACAGCATCGCGGCGATGCCCTCATCGGCGCGCAGGCCGTAGGTGCCGAGGCCCAGTTCCGGGAACCAGGTGCCGTCGTTCAGGGAGATCGTCGGGATGCTGACCATGACTCCATCCTCGCCCAGAGCGCGCCAGTCCGGGCTCCGCGGTGGGGCTCCGCGGCCCGACATGGACATCGCCTCTTGCCATGCGGCGCTCTCGCACGGTTTGGTGAGTGCATGGCTTCGCTGCGCAGTTCTGAGTGGTATTCGGGTGATGACCGCAATGCCTATATCCATCGGGCGTGGATGCGGCGGGGGGTGCCGTCGAGTGCGTTCGAGGGGCGTCCGCAGATCGCGATCGCGAACACCGCGTCCGACCTCACCCCGTGCAATGCGCACCTGACCGAAGTGGCGCAGTCGGTGAAGAACGGGATCTACGAGGCGGGCGGCATCCCCCTGGAGCTGCCGGTCGTGTCGCTGGGGGAGACGCAGGTGCGTCCGACGGCGATGCTCTGGCGCAACCTGGCCGCGATGGCGACGGAGGAGATGCTCCGCGCGAACCCGATCGACGGGGTGGTGCTCCTCGGCGGCTGCGACAAGACGATCCCGTCGCTGCTGATGGCGGCCTCCTCGGTCGATCTGCCCGCGGTGGTGGTGCCGGGTGGTCCGATGCTGACGGGACACTTCCGCAACGAGGCTCTCGGGTGTGGCACCGACGTGTGGCGACTCTCCGAGGAGGTCCGCACGGGCACCCTCAGCCAGGCCGCTTTCCTGACGTCGGAGTCGTCGATGATCCGCTCGAAGGGGCACTGCAACACGATGGGCACCGCGTCCACGATGGCCCTCGTGGCCGAGGCGCTCGGCACGGTGCTGCCGGGGCTCGCCGGCACCCCGGCACCGGACGCGCGGCTGCTCGAGGCGGCGCATGAGACCGGGATGCTGGCGGTGCAGCTGGTCGCGGACGACCGGCGACCCTCCACCTTCCTCACGCAGGGGAGCTTCCGCAACGCGATCGTCGCCCTGGCCGCGATCGGCGGCTCCACGAACGCGGTGGTGCACCTGCTGGCGATCGCCGGGCGCCTGGGGATCGAGCTGACGATCGACGACTTCGACCGGATCGGGGCGCAGGTGCCGCTGCTGGTGAACCTGCAGCCCGCCGGGCGCTACCTGATGGACGACCTGTACCGCGCGGGGGGCTTCCTTGCGGTGATGCGCGAGGTGCGCGACCTGCTCGACCCCGACGCGCTCATGATCACCGGGCGCCCGTTCGTCGACTACCTCGACGACGCGCAGATCTGGGACCCGGATGTCATCAGCCGACGCGATTCCCCGCTGCAGGCGCAGGCGGGGATCACGGTGCTGCGGGGGTCGCTCGCCCCCGGCGGGGCGCTCGTGAAGCCCGCGGCCGCCTCCCCGCACCTCCTCAAGCACCGCGGGCGGGCGGTGGTGTTCGATTCGATCGAGGACTTCCACGCCCGCGTCGACGACCCCGATCTGGACATCGACGAGAACAGTGTCATGGTCCTCCGCGGCTGCGGACCGAAGGGGTATCCCGGCATGCCGGAGGTGTCGAACATGCCGCTGCCGACCAAGCTTCTGGAGAGGGGGGTTCGCGATATCGTCCGCATCTGCGACGGGCGCATGTCCGGCACCGCGTACGGCACCGTGATCCTGCATGTGACCCCGGAGGCCGCCGCGGGGGGACCTCTCGCGCTGGTGCGCACCGGGGACTGGATCACCCTCGACGTCCGCGCCGGTCGGCTCGACCTCGACGTTCCCGCCGAGGAGCTCGCCGCCCGCACCCCGAACCAGGCCACCCTCGATGGGTATGCGACACCCCGCCGCGGCTGGGAGCGCCTCTACGTCGACCATGTCCTGCAGGCCGACCGTGGTGCCGACCTCGACTTCCTCGTCGGCTCATCCGGATCGCGGGTGACACGTGAGTCCCATTGAGCGGCGAGCGCGCGTGAGCGCGTGCGCACACACCCCCTCGCCGCGGGCCGCGCGTGCGGCCGCTGAGGTTCTCGTCATCGCGGCTGCCCCGCGGTCGTGAGGGCTGCGATGAGGGCACTCGTCATCACCGCGCCGGGGCGGGCGGAAGTGCAGCAGGTTCCGTCGCCGGAACCCGCCGCCGGTCAGGTCGTGGTCGACGTGCAGCGCGCCGGCATCTGCGGTACCGACATCGAGTTCTACACCGGCGAGATGGCCTACCTGCACAGCGGGCACGCGGAGTACCCGATCCGCATCGGGCATGAATGGATGGGCACGGTCTCGGCCGTGGGCGACGGCGTCGACAGGTCGTGGATCGGCGCGCGCGTCACGGGCGACACGATGCTCGGATGCGGCGTCTGCCGTCGCTGCCTGCGCGGCGACCAGCACGTGTGCGAGTTCCGCTACGAGGTCGGCATCCGCGGCGGCTGGCACGGGGCGCTCGCCGAGCGGCTGGCGGTTCCCGTCACCTCCCTGCATCGGCTGCCCGACTCCGTGGATGACGCGGCCGGAGCGATGGTCGAGCCGGGCGGCAACGCGTTCCGCGCGGCCCAGGGCGCCGACATCCATCCCGGCGATCGGTGTCTCGTGCTCGGTCCGGGGGCCATCGGCCTGCTGTCGGCGCTGTTCGCCCGGGCGGCGGGCGCCGAGGTGCACCTCCTCGGTCGCGGCGAGCGTTCCCTCGCTTTCGCCCGATCCTTGGGGTTCACGGGGGTCTGGGCGCAGGACGAACTTCCCGATCTGCCGTGGGATGCGGTGATCGACGCGTCGAACGCCCGTCACCTGCCGGGACGCGCGCTCGAACTGGTCGAGCCCGGCGGTCGGGTCGTCTACGTCGGCCTCGCCGGCGCGCCCAGCCTCATCGACACCCGCGACCTCGTGCTGCGCGACGTCACTGCGGTCGGCGTGCTGAGCGCCTCACCCGGGCTCGCCGGGACGATCGAGGCGTACGCATCCGGTGCCGTCGACCCCCGCCCTCTGATCGCGGCCACGGTCACGTTCGACGAGCTGCCCGAGATCCTCGCCGGCGTGCGCCCCGCCGGCGCCGCGGCGGGGCCCAAGTTCCACGTCGCCGTCTGAGCCCCGGAGACACGCACGTCGGGGTTCGCGCCCGATCCGCTAGCCCCGACCGCCCGCGCTGTCGAGCCCCACAGCGCCCGACGGGGGCCGGGCTATCGTGGCACCCGTGGTGGGCAGCAAGCAGGTAAGAGGCAGCGAGCACGTCGACGAGCCCGGTCGTGTCGACGACACCCGGGCGACGAAGACGCCGGGCGGATTCGTGGCGCTTCCGCAGAAGGCGGTGGCGTGGGCGCTCCGGCTTCGCCTTGTGCGGGCCTACCTGCTCTACACCGAGCACCGTGGGCCGATGCTCGCGGACAGCATCACCTATCGCGCCCTGTTCAGCGTCTTCGCCGGTGTGCTCCTGGGCTTCTCCCTCGCGGCGCTCTGGCTCGGGGGCAATCCCAGCGCCATGCACGCGCTGACGAACGCTCTGGAGCAGGTGATCCCCGGCATCGCCGATGTCGTGGACGTCACGAAGATCACGGCGCCGGTGGGATTCACGCTGGTGGGGATCGTGTCGCTCATCGCCCTGATCGGCGCGGCGATCGGCGCGATCGCGAGCCTGCGCACGGCCCTGCGCGTCCTCGCTGACCACCTGGTGGACGATTCGTTCTGGCTCTGGGCCATGCTTCGGAACGTGCTGGTCGCCGTCGCCTTCGGCGGGCTCCTTCTCGTCGCCGCGGCCGCGACCTGGATCGGGTCCGCCGGCATCGAAGCAGTGCTCGGCTGGTTCGGCATCTCGCCGAGTGACGTGCCGGCGGTCGTCGGCAGCCGGACATTCGGCGTGATCATCGTGTTCGTGATCGACGCGGCCGCGATCGCGCTCGTGTTCCGGGTGCTCTCCGGGCTGAAGCCGCATGGGCGCGACCTGTGGATCGGTGCGACGCTGGGCGGCATCGGACTGACCGTTCTCCAGGTCCTGTCGGGTCTGTTCGTGCGGGGGGCGTCTTCGAACCCGCTCCTCGCGTCGTTCGCCTCGCTCGTCGCTCTGCTTCTCTGGTTCAACCTCTCGGCGCAGGTCGTCCTCCTGTCGAGCAGCTACATCATCACCGCAACCGAGGAGGCGGAAGGACGGGGGCTGCACCTCCCGCCGGCGAGCACTTTCGGTCAGCGCCGGCTGCAGCGTGCGCAGTTCCACCTCACGCAGGCGCAGGTCGCTGTCGAGCATGCGCGGAAGGCCGAACAGGCGGAGCGGGAGAGCTGACGGAGCATTCGGTGCAGCGGCCCGCGAGTCGGGCGGCAGAGGGTACCCGTCACATGGTCAGGTGGCAATCCCCGTGACCTCTCGCGAGGGGTGACGTTCACTGGATGCTGCGCGCCGAACAGGATGCGCACAGCGTGAGGGCAGTGAGACCCACTGCCGGGAAGGAGCGTTCCCATGGGTGAAGGCGACCGGATCGAGAACGATGCTCAGCACCTGAAGGGCCAGGCCGAGGAGGCCTGGGGCAAGGCCACGGGCGATCACTCCACGCAGCTCAAGGGCAAGGTCGACCAGGCGTCGGCCGACGTCAAGAACGGTGTGGAGGACGTCAAGGACCACCTCACCGACGACCACTGAGCGGTGTGAACGAACGGCGGGGCCGGTCGCGTCTGCGACCGGCCGCGCCGTCTGTCTGGAGGAGCTCTACGGGGTGCACTCGTAGAGGCCGGAGGTGCCGGCATCCGTCACCTGGGTGCAGTTCTGCACGACCCAGGAGCGGATCTGCGCGGCGTCTCCCGACTGGGAGCCTCCTCCGAATCCGCCGCCGAGGCCGCCCTGGCCGGAGACCAACACGTACCTGAGCTCGCCGTTCGCGACCATCGTCGTGAAGGCCTCGAAGGTCGGTGCCGGGTCGGTGCCGTTGAACCCGCCGATCGGGAGGACGGACTCGCCGTCGGTGGCCGTGATGAGGCTCGCCGCGCTCTGCGCGCCGAACACCGCCACGAGGTACTTCGCGCTCCCGCGGTTCTGCTGCAGGTAGGAGAGCAGGCTCGAGGACGCCGTGTCGCCTCCAGGGCCTCCCGGTGATCCCTGCCCGCCCGTGACGCCACCCTGGCCGGTGGCCGTCTGCGGGGGAGTCCCGCCCTGCCCCCCGCCGGGCGCTCCCTGCCCGCCGGGCGCCCCCTGCCCGCCGGGGAAGCCCTGTCCACCGGGGCCGCCCTGGTTCCCGATGCCCTGGCGGCCCGCGAAACCGCCGGCGCCGCCGAATCCCATGTCCGCGACGCCACCGGCGACCGGGTTGATCGAGCTCGGGTGCGAGATCGTGACGACCGACCAGGCGAGGGGCGTGAGCAGCATCGCGACTCCGGCCACGAGCGAGGTCACGCCGTGGACGACCCGCCCGCGTCCCCAGACGATCAGCGCGACGGCGATGACGGCGGCGACCAGCTGTGCGACGGCGAAGCCGACGGAGTAGCCGCCGTAGATCGTCGAGATGCCCAGGGCGGTCACTGCCGCGACACCAATCAGGGCGATCTGCGCCCAGCGCACGCCTCGCCGTCGGGCGACGGCGAATGCGACGCCCACCGAGAGTGACACGGGCACGGAGAGTGCGGCCGTGTAGAACTGGTGCATTCCGGCGACGACCGAGAACATGGCCGCGAAGGTCGCGAGCCAGACGCCGAGGAAGACGGTGATCGCGGCTCGGTAGCGCAGCACCGCGAGGATCACGATGCCGGCCGCCGCCGCCGGAAGCAACCAGGCGATCTGGCCCGCGAGCTGCTCGTTGAAGAGGCGGAACGCACCCGGGTCTCCCGAGAACGGGGGTGTGAATGAGCGGTAGGCCGTGGCATCCGCCGTGCCGTCGCCGAAACGCCCCAGGCCGTTGTAGCCGAAGACCATCTCCCACGCGCTGTTGTGGAGGGTCGATCCGATGTAGGGGCGGACGGATGCCGGCACCAGCGACACCACGACGATCCAGAAAAGCGACGCCGCGAGGCTGATTGAAGCGGCGGTGAGCGTATGCCAGATCTTGCGTGCCCACGGCTGCCTCGTGGAGAGGTAGGCGGCGCCCAGCGCCGGCCAGACCGCCCATGCCTCGAGCATGTAGGTCTGGAAGGAGAGGGCGATGAACAGACCGGCGACGACGAGCCAGCCGAAGCTCGACTTCGTGAGCGCTCTGACCGCCGCCCACGCTGTGAGGGCGAGGCCGAGGACGAAGAACGTCTCGGGCTGGTTCGATCGCGAGACGGCGACCAGGATCGGAGTCGTCGCGACCGCGGCGCCGGCGAGGAGGCCTGCTGTCGTTCCGGCGAGCCGCTTCCCCGTGAACGCCGTCAGGAGGGCGGCGCCGATCGCGGCGAGCGCGTTCGGGAGGATGATCGACCAGGTCGAGAAGCCGAAGACCCTCACGAAGAGGGCGGGGACCCAGTAGGAACCCGGGATCTTGTCGAGGGTGACAGTGCCGGCCGGGTCGAACGATCCGAAGAAGAAGTTCGACCAGCTCTTGCTCATCGACAGGGCGATGGACGCGTAGTACTCCGAGCGGGAACCGCTGCCGATGCCCCACGCGGTGAGGAGCGCGGCGAGAAGGGCGAGGGCGATGAGGCCGCCGGTCCACGCCCATCGGCCCGATCTCGTGGGCCGAACGGCGGAGGCGGTCGTCGGTTCGGCGAGCGGCGCGTCCGGCACGGAGGGGGCGGGGGGAACCGTGATGGTCATGATGCGAACGTAGGCGAGAGGGTGAGGCCTGCCCTTTGCGCCGTTTGTGAGGTTCCTGTGGGCGGAAAAGCCGGATACTTGTCTTGTGGACGGTGCCGTTCTCAATGATGAGGGGCGCGCCGAACTCGCAGCACTGCGGCGACGGGCGTTCGGGCCGGACGCCGACATCATCGACGATCCGGTGGCGCTGGAGCGCCTGCGGGAGCTGGAGGCGATCGTCCTCCCGTCACCCCCCGACGCACCCGGCTCGAGAACCGCGTGGCGAGCGGATGCCGAGCCCGCTCGTGTGGTCGGATCCATCGGAGGGATGCCCGCGGCCGACCCGCGCGCGGGCGTCGGGGCGGCGCCGGCGTCCGCTGGCGTCGCCGCCGTCGGCGAAGGCTTCGACGAGGCGGACGACGTCGAGCAGCCGCGCGCGGTTCGCCGCCTGCGTGGCCGCTGGGCACGATTCTCGGCCGGGCGTCCCGGGCGCATCGCGTCAGTCGTGGCGGCGGGCGTCGTGATCGCCGCGGTCGGCGGCGCGATCGGCTGGGAGGCTGCGCAGCCCCATCCGGATCGCATCCTCGTCGCCGACGGCACGCATTACACCCCCGTCGGAGAGGACACCGATCTGTGGTTGAAGGAGATGTACGGCATCAGCGGCTCGCTGCGCGGCCATGAGCCGTACGGGCACGTCCACGTGTGGACGGGAATCGCGCGCAATGGCTCGGAGTGCATGGTGGTCATGATCGGAACCGCCGACACCGTCGCCACGAGCTGCTCTCCGCGTCCCCTGCCGGCGAGTGCCGACCTGTTCATGTTCCCGGGCTGGACTCCGTCGTATACCGGGCTCGACCTGCCGGCCGGGTCGGTCGTCCGCTTCGTCCAGTCCGGCGACGAGGTCGAGGTCTGGACCGCGATCATGCCGACGTCGCCACCAGCTCTGTGAGCGTCTCACGCGCCAGCCGCTCGTAGGACGGATCGTCGTCGCCGGCGAGCAGCAGCATCGCGGCCATGGCGGACGCCCAGGCGCGTGCACGCGTCCAGGTGTCCGAGTCGACGCCGGGCGAGGCATCCATGAAGTCGCGCCGCCCGGTCTCGTCGAACACGAGCCACGCGGCCGCGAGGTCGTAGGCGGGATCGCCGCCGGTGATGTCGACGAAGTCGATGATCGCGACGAGCTCGGTGTCCCGCGCGATCAGATTGCCCGGATGCAGGTCCCCGTGGATCCACAGCGGGCCTCCGGTCCACGGCGCGGCCGCGAGCCCGTCGTGCCACGCGGCGACGAGGACACGGTGCTGTGCGGGCTCCAGCGCGTCGGCGAGCCGGGCGAGTCGATCCTCGACCGCTGGGGCTCGGTCCGCGAGCGCAACCCCGCGGAACGGATTGCGCGGATGCCCGTCGGCCGCGGGGCGGTGAAGCGCGCCGAGTGCCGCGGCCAGGGGGGCAGCCCACGCCGTGCGTCGCTCGCGGGGCACCTCGAGTCCCGACGTTCCCGGATGGAAGGGGACGAGCGTCCACGGCCAGGGGAACCCGCGTGTCGGCTCTCCGATCACGAGCGCTGCGGGGACGTGCACCCCGGTCGTCTCGACGTGCCGCGCCACCTCCGCGAGCGCGCGCGATTCGCCGACCAGCAGATCGGCGACGACCCGGCGGCGCGGGAGCCGCAGCGCCAGGTCGTCCCCGAGCCGCCAGATGCTGCAGTCCCAGCCCTCGGCCATGTGCGCGAGCGAGCGGCTGTCGGCATCCGGCACCACGGCGCCGAGCGTTGCGACCAGCGCGCGCACGACGGACTCGTCGATGGGCACCTCCGCCGGCGGTCGTTCCGCCACGTCAGGAGTCCGCGCGGCTCGAGGTCCACCGCTCAGACATCCGCGGCGTCGCCCGGATCCAGCAGGACGAGCTCGCCGCCGTGCTGCTCCGCCGCCCACCCGAGCCGCGCGCGCCCCATGTCGCGCCCGGCCACAGAGAGGGTCATGTCGTGGGTGCCGAACACGCGACGCGGTTCGACGGCGAGCACGAAGTCCATCGCCTCGCCGATCTTGAGCCAGGGCGCGCCCACGGGCGCGGCGAGAAGCTTCACGTCGACGCCCTCGGGCACGGCGTACGAATCCCCGGGGTAGTAGAAGACGTCGTTGAAGAGCACGCCGACGTTGTCGACCACGGGGATGCTCTCGTGGATGACGGCGTGCCTGCCGCCGAAGAACCGCAGGGTGAACGGGTCGATGGTCACCGTGTCGCCCGGGCTCACCTCGGTGACATCGAAGCCGGATGCGGCGGCGACGACGCCGGCCGGTCCGAGGATCGGAATGGGGCCGGTCTGTTTGAGGATGCGCTCGAGATGCTCGGAGGTCCAATGATCGGCGTGCTCGTGCGTGATGACGATGCCGACGACGTTCTGAAGTTCGGTGAAGGGGGTCGTGAATGATCCGGGATCGACGATGAGGGCCTTGCCGGCGTCCTCGACGAGCAACGCGGCGTGCTCATGCTTGGTGACTCGCATACGTCGAGTCAATCGCGCGGGTGCGGGATCGGCAAGGCGCGCAAGACTGGCGGTTCGCCGAGAACGGACGTTCTCGCCGAGCCGCACGCTGTTCGCGCAGCGATCGTGTGGGGTCGGCGAGATCAGGTGCTCACGGCGCAGGAGCGAGGGGATGCCGTGAAGACGGAACGCAGAAGCCCCCGAGTCCGTGAGGATTCGGGGGCTTCTCTGTGTTGGTGACCCCAGCGGGATTCGAACCCGCGTTACCGCCGTGAGAGGGCGGCGTACTAGGCCGCTATACGATGGGGCCGCTTTCGCAACCGTTCAATTATGGCATGGCCCCGGACGTGGGCAAAATCGGGCGGCCCGCACTCCGGTCGGCGGTTCATTCCACGGGCGGCATGGGCTGGGCGCCCGTGCGCCGCCGCCTCCTCCGCACGAACAGCACGATGCCCCACACGACGAGGGCAATGATCGCCGCCACGACGATCCACGGCAGCAGGAAGCCGACCGCGACCACGATCCCGTTCAATGCGGCGACGAGGCTGTTCCATCCGGCGACGAGTCCGGAGCCGAATCCCGCAGTGCTCGCCGGCGCGGCCGACTCGTGGGGGAGGAGCGTGACCGTGAGGGTCGACATGGCCACCTGGTCATCGAGCGCCTTCAGCTGCTGCTGCTCGGACTCGAGCGCCGCCTGCCGGTCGGTGAGGGCGGTCTCGGCGGCGAGCAGGTCCGCCACCGACGCGGCCTGGCCCATGAGCGCGGTGAGCCGGTCGACGGAGCCCTGCGAGGCCGCCACCTGGGCACGGAGGACGGTGGCCTGGTCGGTCACGTCCTGACGATCGATGGCGGATGCCTCGACAGTGCCGATGCCGGAGAGCGATGCCACGACGTCGTCGAGCTGGTCGGCGGGCACGCGCACGGTGATCCATGCGCCCGACACCGGTGGTGACGGCTCGATCGGCTGGGAGGACCCCTGACCGGTCGCGGGAAGCGGGGTCGGTCCGGTCTGGCCGATGTTCATGCTCTGCACGTAGCCGCCGTGGCTCTTCGCAGTGGCGCCGATCCTGGCCGCAGCCGCCCGCACATCGGCGACCCGCACCGTCGCCGACGCCGTCGTCACGACGTCGCGCTGCGCCGAGCTGCTGGACGCACCCGAGCCGCCGGCCGTCGAGTTCGCCGCGCCGGTACCGGCGGAGCCGGAGCCGACCGACTTCTCCGCGTCGTTGGCGCCTGTGCCGGACACCCCCTGCGGCGGCACAGGGACGATCGCGATGCTGCCGGACCCGCCCGTGGCGTGGAACCCGAGCAGTCCGGCCGCAGGAACGATGGCCAAGCCGATCACGACCACCGCGGCGACGGCGCCGACGCCCGTCCAGATCCGGCGCCTGCGGTGCCCGCGTGCCTCGCGCTCGCGGGCGATGTCGGCGAAAAGCCGCGCCTCGACGAGGTCGAGCCGGGCGTCATCGATCTCGGGCAGCCGCGGGGACGCGGCATCCGTTCCGGTCATCATGCTTCCTCTCGCGCTGTCGTGCGCAGCCGGGTGCGGATGCGCGAGAGACGATTGCGGACCACGCCGTGCGACACCCCGAGCGCCTCGGCCGCCGCCTGATACCCGTAGCCCTCCGCGGCGCACAGCCGGAAGATCTCGCGATCGAGCGGGCCGAGCTCGGCGACCTCGGCCAGGATGAGCTCGACGAGCTGCGCGTCCGCCACCTGCTGGGCGACGTCCACAGGCGCGGCGACGCGCGCGGCGTCATCGGGATCGGATGCCGTCCGGTGCCGGTCGCGCTGCAGCCTGCGCGCGCGGTTGGACGCCTGGAACCTGCAGATCGTGGCGAGCCACGGCAGCAGCGAGTCGCCGGCGAGGGTCAGCTGCGGCAGCTTGCGCCACGCGACGAGGAACGTCTCCTGCAGCACGTCCTCGGCATCCGGCCTGTTCCCCACGATCCCGTGCGCCAGCCAGTACACCGGCCGGGCGTAGGCGCGGTAGATCTCGCGGAACGCGAGCTCGCTCCCGCCGCCCGCCAGTGCGGCCAGCTCGGCGTCCGAGCGCAGGGGAATCGCCATGGGTCCTCCGCCCGCGAGCCGTGCGGCTCGCGGATCTCATTGTCTCTCTGTGTAAGTGTCCGCACGGGGCGGATCGTCTCAGACGACGCGCATCCTCTAGGCTGGAGAGGCGAGGGGGAGTATCCCGCACACTCGCGCATCCGTCATCACGAGCTCCGTCGGAGGGGCTCCGGGTGCGCACCGCCGGAAGGCGGGGGGAGAGACTCTCGGTGAACAGCCGACCCCCGAAAGGCCGCCTCCATGGGATTCGAGATCCCCGTCTGGTTCGAGATCACCTCGCTGATCGTGCTGACCCTCATCCTCGTCGCCGACCTGCTCATCATCCTGAAGCGCCCGCACATCCCCTCCCTCAGGGAGGCGACGGCATGGATCGTCTTCTACGTCGCGCTCGCACTCATGTTCGCCGTGGTGCTCTTCTGGGTGACGGGGAGCACGGATGCCGCGGGACAGTTCGTCGCCGGGTGGCTGACGGAGTACAGCCTCTCGATCGACAACCTGTTCGTCTTCGTGCTGCTGATGAGCCAGTTCGCGGTGCCGCGTCGCTACCAGCAGGAGGTGCTGATGGTGGGCATCATCATCGCACTCGTGCTGCGCGCGATCTTCATCATGCTCGGTGCGGCCCTCATCGAGAACTTCGTCTGGATCTTCTACGTCTTCGGCGCTTTTCTCGTCTACACCGCCTGGCGCCAGGCGTTCCCCCGCAAGCACGACGACGACGCCGAGACCGAGATCGGCATCGTCCGGTTCCTCCGCCGCTTCATCGACATCAGCGACCACTACGACGGGTCGAAGCTGCGCACGCGCGTGAACGGCAAGGTCATCTGGACGCCGATGGTCCTGGTGTTCGTCGCCATCGGCTTCACGGACCTCATGTTCGCGATCGACTCGATCCCGGCGATCTTCGGCATCACCCACAGCGCGTTCATCGTCTTCGCGGCGAACCTCTTCGCGCTCATGGGACTGCGGCAGCTGTACTTCCTCCTCGGCGGACTGCTCGAGCGGCTGAAGTATCTGCACTACGGCATCGCCTTCATCCTCGCCTTCATCGGCGTGAAGCTCTTCTTCCACGCCCTCCACGAGAACTCGGTCTCCTTCATCAACGGCGGCCACCCGGTGGAGTGGGCGCCGGAGATCTCCACCTGGGCGTCGCTCGTCGTCATCGTCGCGGCGATGGCGATCGCGACGATCGCGAGCCTCATCTCGTCACGTCGTGAGAAGAAGGCCGTGTCTGCGGATGCGTCGGCCGCGGCCGACTCAGCGGACTGAGCGCCTGGGCCGGGATGGTAGCCTGACCTCGTGCGGATCGCTCGCCTCCTTCTTAGCGGCCGCGACGAGTCCTAGTTCCAGGCCTCCCTCGTCGCGGAGTTCGTTGCGGGCCGAATCTCTCGCCGGGAGGACAGCCCGGCAATCCGAGGAGAACGAAGCACATGAGCACGCCTGATTCCGACGTATCCGTCATCCCCGATCGGCCGCGCACGCTGGCCGAGAAGGTCTGGGACGACCACCTGGTGGTCAAGGGCGAGGACGGCCAGCCCGACCTCATCTACATCGACCTGCACCTCGTCCACGAGGTGACGAGCCCGCAGGCGTTCGACGGCCTGCGTGCCGACGGGCGGCCCGTGCGGCGGCTCGACCTCACCATCGCGACCGAGGACCACAACACGCCGACCCTCGCGATCGACAAGCCGATCGCCGACCTCACCAGCCGGACCCAGATCGAGACGCTGCGCCGCAACGCCGAGGAGTTCGGCGTCCGCCTGCACTCGCTGGGCGACCGCGAGCAGGGGATCGTGCACGTGGTCGGGCCGCAGCTGGGCCTCACGATGCCGGGAATCACGGTCGTCTGCGGCGACAGCCACACCTCCACGCACGGCGCCTTCGGCGCCATGGCCTTCGGCATCGGAACGAGCGAGGTCGAGCACGTGCTCGCCACGCAGACCCTGCCGCTGAGACCCTTCAAGACGATGGCGATCACCGTCGAGGGCGAGCTGAAGCCCGGCGTGACGGCGAAGGACATCATCCTCGCGGTCATCGCGAAGATCGGGACCAACGGCGGCCAGGGTTACGTGCTCGAGTTCCGCGGCAGCGCCATCCGCGCCCTCTCGATGGAGGGCCGCATGACGATCTGCAACATGTCGATCGAGGCGGGTGCGCGCGCCGGCATGGTCGCTCCCGACGAGACCACCTTCGCGTACGTCAAGGACAAGCCGCACGCCCCGCAGGGTCAGGACTGGGAGGATGCGGTCGCCTACTGGCGCACGCTACCCAGCGACGAGGGCGCCGTCTACGACGCCGAGGTGTTCCTCGATGCGAACGGGCTCGAGCCGTTCGTGACGTGGGGCACGAACCCCGGGCAGGGCGTGTCGCTGAGCGATGTCGTCCCGACCCCGGCGGACTTCGCCGACGCCAACGAGCGAGCCGCTGCCGAGCGCGCCCTGGAGTACATGGACCTCGCGGCCGGCACGCGCATGAAGGACATTCCGGTGGATGCGGTCTTCATGGGCTCGTGCACGAACAGCCGCATCGAAGACCTCCGCGCCTTCGCCTCGGTCATCCAGGGCCGCACGAAGGCGGAGCACGTCCGCGTCATGGTCGTGCCGGGCTCTGCCCGGGTGCGGCTCGAGGCCGAGGCCGAGGGCCTCGACAAGGTCTTCACCGACTTCGGCGCCGAGTGGCGGTTCGCCGGCTGCTCGATGTGCCTCGGCATGAACCCCGACCAGCTGGCGCCGGGGGAGCGCTGCGCATCCACCAGCAACCGCAACTTCGAGGGCCGCCAGGGCAAGGGCGGGCGCACGCACCTCGTCTCGCCCCTGGTCGCGGCCGCGACCGCGGTCCGCGGGACGCTCTCGAGTCCGTCGGATCTCGGACCCATCGGCACGGAACAGCGGATCGCGAGCGGGGCGGAGGCCTGACATGGACAAGTTCGAGACCCACACCGGCGTCGCTGCACCCCTGCGTCGATCCGCTGTCGACACCGATCAGATCATTCCCGCCGTGTACCTCAAGCGGGTCACCAAGACCGGCTTCGAGGACGCTCTTTTCGCCAGCTGGCGACAGGATCCCGAGTTCGTCCTGAACCAGGACGCCTACCGCCACGCGTCGATCCTCGTCGCGGGTCCCGACTTCGGCACCGGCTCCAGCCGCGAGCACGCCGTCTGGGCGCTCCGCGACTACGGCTTCCGCGTCGTCCTGAGCCCCCGCTTCGCGGACATCTTCCGCGGGAACGCGGGCAAGCAGGGCCTCCTGGCAGGGGTCGTCAGCGAGGCGGATGTCGAGCGCCTGTGGGATGCGATCGAGGCCGACCCGGGCGTCGAGATGACCGTCGATCTCGAGGAGCGAGAGGCGGTCCTGGGCGATATCCGCGTTCCGTTCGAGATCGACGACTACACTAGGTGGCGGCTCCTGGAGGGACTCGACGACATCGGGCTCACCCTCCGAAACGAAGACCGAATCGCCGCTTACGAGGCGCGCCGCGAGAGTTGGAGGCCGCGCACACTTCCGGTGCCGCCCCTGCCAACCCCCTGATTCCGACACCTGTGAGGCTGCATGACTCTCCTGCACGACACCATCTCGGCCGACGGTCGTAAGGGAGGGGCAGGCGAGATCCTCTCGATCCGCGGTGGCCGCCCCCTGACGGGCCGCGTCGAGGTGAAGGGCGCGAAGAACCTCGTCACCAAGGCGATGGTGGCGGCTCTCCTCGGCGAGAGCCCCAGCATCCTCCGCGACGTTCCCGACATCAGCGATGTCGCGGTCGTCCGCTCCCTGCTCGAGGTCCACGGTGTCCGCGTGCAGGAGGCGGACGAGCCGGGCTCGCTCATGCTCGACCCGAGGGACGTCGAGTCGGCGCACATGGAGGAGATCGACGCGCACGCCGGGGCGTCGCGCATCCCGATCCTCTTCTGCGGACCGCTGCTGCACCGTCTGGGCCAGGCGTTCATCCCCGATCTCGGCGGATGCCGCATCGGCGACCGTCCGATCGACTTCCACCTCGACGCCTTGCGCAAGTTCGGCGCCGTGGTCGACAAGCTGCCGACCGGCATCCGCCTCTCCGCGCCGGGCGGCCTGCGCGGCGCCAACATCCACCTTCCGTACCCGAGCGTCGGGGCGACCGAGCAGGTGCTGTTGACCGCGGTCCGCGCGAACGGCGTCACCGAGCTGCGCAATGCGGCGATCGAGCCCGAGATCATGGATCTCATCGCGGTTCTGCAGAAGATGGGCGCGATCATCTCCTACGAGCCCAACCGCGTCATCCTCATCGAGGGCGTGGACCGGCTGGAGGGCTACGACCACCGGGCCGTCTTCGACCGCAACGAGGCAGCGAGCTGGGCGAGCGCCGCGCTCGCCACCGGCGGCGAGATCTTCGTGGGGGGCGCGCGTCAGCCCGAGATGCTCACGTTCTTGAACGTGCTGCGCAAGGTGGGCGCCGACTTCGACATCCGTGAGGACGGCATCCTGTTCCGCCGCGGCGGCGACCTGCGTCCGGTCACCGTCGAGACCGACGTGCACCCGGGCTTCATGACCGACTGGCAGCAGCCGCTCATCGTGGCCCTCACGCAGGCGCACGGCGAGTCGATCGTGCACGAGACGGTCTACGAGAACCGGTTCGGCTTCACCGATGCCCTCGTCAAGATGGGCGCCGACATCGTCGTGCACCCGCACGGACTGCAGGGCGGCCCCCGCCGCGTGCCGCGCCGCAACCTGGAGCAGGCCGCGGTCATCAACGGCCCGACGCCGCTGCACGGTGCGGACATCGTCGTGCCCGACCTCCGCGGCGGCTACAGCCACGTCATCGCGGCGCTGACCGCCCAGGGCGAGTCGACCGTCCGCAACGTCGGCATCATCCGTCGCGGATACGAGAAGTTCTTCGACAAGCTCGCCGCCGTCGGCGCCGACTTCGACGTCATCGGATGACGTCGGTGTCGCGACCGACCCGTCGGCGCCCCGCGCGCGAGAAGGCCACACCGACGATCTGGTGGGTCTTCGCGGCGGCCGTGGTGCCGTTGCTCGGCCTGATCGCCAAGATCCGCATCGAGGGCGGCGAGAAGCTGCCGCGCGAGGGCGCGTTCGTCGTCGCCCCCAACCATTACAGCGAGTTCGATCCGCTGATCGTCGCCGCCGCCGTGTGGCGGCTCGGCCGGCAGCCCCGGTTCATGGCCAAGGAGAGCCTGTTCCGGGTGCCGGTGGTGGGCCTCGCGCTGAGGCTGACGGGCATGATCCCCGTTGCGCGTTCGTCGTCCGCCGCGTCGGCGAAGCAGACGCTCGACACCGCCGAGATGCTCGTCGAGCGCGGGCGCGGGCTCATCGTCTACCCCGAGGGCACGCTCACCCGTGACCCGGACATGTGGCCGATGCGCGGCAAGACCGGTGCGGTGCGGCTCGCGATGGCGGGCGACATCCCGTTGATCCCCGTCGTCCAGTGGGGTACTCAGGCGATCCTGCCGCGCTACGGGAAGTTCAGCTTCTGGCCGCTGCGCAAGCCCATCACCGTCGTCATCGGTGATCCCATCGATCTCACCGAGTACGAGCGCGACACCCCGCTCCATCCGCATGCCCTGGCCGAGGGAACCGATGCCGTCATGCGCCGCCTCGCCGAGATGCTGTCGGAGGTGCGCGGCATCCCGGCACCCGCTGAACGGTGGAACCCGTCGACGCACGGGCAGAACGAGACGGGCCGCCTTGACACCTAGACCCGAACACCGCGGTGCCGGACCCCGGGTCGCTGTGATCGGCTCGGGCAGCTGGGGCACGACCTTCGGCAAGATCCTCGCCGACGGCGGCGCCCAGGTCGTGATGTGGGCCCGCCGCCCCGAGCTCGCCCACGAGATCGCCGAGGCCAAGCGCAACAGCCAGTACCTCCCCGGCATCAACCTGCCGCGGTCGATGACCGCAACGCCGCATCTCTCCGAGGCGATCGACGGGGCGACGCAGATCTACCTGTCGATCCCGAGCCAGACGGCGCGCGAGAACCTGAAGGCCATCCGCGCCCTCGTCGCACAGTCGGATGTGCCGATCGTCTCGCTCATGAAGGGCGTCGAGAAGCGCACCGGCCTGCGGATGAGTCAGGTCATCGAGCAGGAGCTCCAGTGCGACCCCGATCGCATCGCCGTCGCGTCAGGTCCCAACCTCGCCCTCGAGATCGCGCGCGAGCAGCCGACCGCAGCGGTCATCTCATCCATCAGTCGTGAGACCGCCGAGGACGTCGCGCGCCGCTCCCGCAACCGCTACTTCCGCTCGTTCGTGAACACCGACGTCATCGGCACGGAGTTCGGCGGGGTGCTGAAGAACCTCATCGCGGTCGCCATCGGCATCGTGGACGGAGTCGGCTACGGCGAGAACACCAAGGCGTCGATCATCACGCGCGGACTCGTGGAGATGACGGACTTCGCCGTCGCCCAGGGCGCCCAGCCCGAGACGCTGCAGGGACTCGCGGGCCTCGGCGACCTGATCGCGACGTGCCAGTCGCCGCTCAGCCGCAACAACACCGCCGGGCGCCTGCTCGGACAGGGCTACCGCTTCGACGACGTCGTCAAGCAGATGAACCAGACGGCGGAGGGCCTCGCATCCGTCGCACCGATCCTGCAGCTCGCGAAGCAGGCGGGGGTGTCGATGCCGATCGTCGAGCAGGTCAAGCGCGTGCTCGACGGCACGATGAACCCCCGCGAGATCGCGCCGCATCTCACGACAGACGACGACACCCCGCAGGGGGAGAGGACCGAGTATGGACAAGCCGGCAGTGGCGGTGCTCTTCGGAGGGCGGTCGAGCGAACACTCGATCAGTTCCGCCACGGCGGGCGGCGTGCTCCGGGCGATCGACCGTGATCGCTTCCGGGTCGTCCCGGTAGGACTCACCCGCGCCGGTGCATTCGTCCTCGAGGACGACGACCCCGAGAAGTTCGCGCTCGATCCCGCGCACATGCCGGAGGTCGTCGACAACGGCACCCGCATCCTCTGGCCGGAGGCATCCGGCGTCCGCGAGCTGCGCGTGCGCCGTGCCGACGGCTCCGTCGAGAGCCTCGGCGCGCTCGACGTCGTGCTGCCGATCCTCCACGGCCCCCACGGCGAGGACGGCACGATCCAGGGCTTCTTCGACACGCTCGAGCTGCCGTACGCAGGCGGTGGCGTGCTCGACTCCGCGCTGTGCATGGACAAGCACTTCATGAAGATCGCGCTCCAGGCGGCCGGGGTCCCGGTGGCGCCGTGGGTGACGGTCCGGCCGGGACAGGATGCCGCGGCTGCCGCGGCGGCCGCCGAGCTGCGTCTCCCGTGGTTCGTGAAGCCGGCGCGCGCCGGCTCCAGCGTCGGCGTCTCGAAGGTGCACGACCTGGGCGAGCTGGACGGGGCGCTGCGGATCGCGTTCGCCGAGGACTGCAAGGTGCTCATCGAGGAGGGTCTTCACGGGCGCGAGGTCGAGCTGGGTGTGCTCGAGAGCCGCGACGGCGTGCCGACACGGGTCTCGCTGCCCGGCGAGATCGTTCTCACGACGCGGGAGTTCTACGACTTCGAGGGCAAATACCTCGGGGGCGATGGGGTGGATGTCGTGTGCCCGGCCGAGATGGCCGACGGCGACGTCGCCGCTCTCCAGGAGATGGCGCTGCGAGCCTTCGACGCGGTCGACGGCCGAGGCCTCGCGCGTGTCGACTTCTTCCTCACCGCGGACGGCCCCGTGGTCAACGAGCTCAACACGATGCCCGGGTTCACCCCGATCTCGATGTTCCCGAAGGTGTGGATCGCCGGCGGCATGACCTACGGCGAGCTCATCACGGACCTCATCGAGACGGCTCTCTCGCGCGGCTGAGCCGGGGCGGCCCGCACGCTCTAGGACGCCGGGGTCTCCGGCGCGACGCAGCCGTCGCCGTGCGTGGGCAGCGACGTGGCCGCCAGGCTCACGGCGTTGAGCGCGGCGTTCGAGTCGATCTTCTTCGTGTCGATGAGCAGCTGGACCGCGGGCTTGCGTCCGAAGGTCGTCACCCGATAGGTGTTGTCCTTCTCGGGCTGGACGATCCAGTCCACGCCGTGGAACGAGACGCACTTGAGGGTGGTCGGCCCAGGAACCGCCACCCCGCACGCGAGGATCACGGCTGAGGGCGTGCCCCACGACGCGGTGGACTGCGCATCCGTCCACACACGGTCGGAGGTCGAGATCGTACCGGGAAGCCGCACCATGACGTCGGCGCAGTGCGGGTTGTTCGCGTCGTCCGCCGGGGTCAGCGACACGGTCGTCGAGCAGCCGGCCAGAGCGAGGGTCGCGGCCAGCGCAGCGCAGGCGAGAGTGCGGCGGGTGCGGGTCACTCCTCCAGGCTACGCCGGGCTACGGTGGAGGGATGACCGTGCCCGACCCGACCGTCGCCGAACTGTCGGAGGGTGCGATCCTCTCCCGCGTCCTGAGCCGCATCGGCCCGTCGCAGGCACTCATCGGCCCCGGTGACGACGCCGCGGTGCTCGCGGCGCCGGACGGGCGCATCGTCGCGACCGTCGACACCCTCGTGCACGGTCCGGACTTCCGGCTGGCGTGGTCGAGCGCCGCCGATCTGGGCTTCAAGGCGGCCGCGGTGAATCTGGCCGACATCGCGGCCATGGGCGCGCGCCCGACAGCGCTGCTCGTCGCCCTCGCGATGCCCGAGGAGACGCGGCTCTCGTTCGTCGAGGGGCTCGCGGAGGGACTGCTCGCGGGTTGCGCAGAGCTCGCACCGGGATGCGCGGTCGAGGGCGGTGACCTCACGGTCTCCGAGACGCTCACGATCGCCGTCACCGCGCTCGGCGTGCTCGACGGCCGGGCGCCCGTTCTGCGCAGCGGCGCGCGGCCGGGCGACGTCGTCGCGATCGCCGGCGCCACCGGACATGCGGCGCAGGGACTGCGCGTGCTGTTCGAGCGTTTCCGGGATGCGGCCGGCACGCCGTCGCCGGTCGATCGCGGTTCCCTGTCAGAGGAGGAGCGGGATGCGGTGGACGCTCAGCTGCGACCGCATCCGCCCATCCGTCTCGGGCCGGTGGCGGCGATCGCCGGTGCCACCGCGATGATGGATGTCTCCGACGGCCTCGCCCTCGATGCGCGGCGGATGGCGGCGGCGTCGGGCGTCTCCATCGACCTGCGCGCCGACGCGCTCGGTGCCGACCTCTCCCTCGCACTGACAGGCGGTGAGGACCACGCGCTCCTCGCCTGCTTCCCCGACGACGACGTGCCGGAGGGATTCCGTCGGATCGGAGCCGTGCGCCCCGAGGCCGGAGCACCCCTGCTCGTCGACGGCGAGCCGTTCCTCGACCGAGGCGGATGGGACCCGTACGCCGACTGGGACGAGCGGCGTGGCTGACCAGCGGTCGCCCTAGGCCGTGTTGATCAAGAGATTTCGCTCTCCGCTGGGTGAGTCTTGTGCGGTGACGCGACAGGAGATCTCTGACGAGGTGTGGTCCGTGATGGAGCCGTTGATGCCGAGGGTGACTGGCAGG